>NZ_JBFFMS010000010.1:0-68412 GCF_041554015.1 Psychrobacter sp.
CCATTAAAATCAGTTATTGCCGATTCTGTATTGATGGTAACGCCATAGTCAATCGCTACTTTACCCAACTGAATAGCAACTGTTTGTCCTGTAACAGGTAATTGCTTATCTTTGGTCGATAGCTTGACACTAATGGTACCTTTACCACCAAGCTCGCTAATAGTTGGTGTTTCGATAGATGCAAATTGGATGGCGCTTAACGGTTGCTCCACCTGAATAGTTTGAATAATTTTAGACTGAGTACCATCTTGATCAGTTACGATAGCAGTATAACCAATGCCTGTCTTGATAAGTTGATCACGTTGGGCTTGGGTTAGACTTTGGCTAATAGCAATATTAAATTCTGCTATACCACTACCGTTAGTAGTTTGCTGATTACCTTGAATAGTAACACCTGTACTCGAACCTTCATTAAGAACTAGCTTTACGGTTCTGCCATCTGCAGCGCTACCATTTTTACGTTTGGCTGCGATTTGCAATTTAAATTGATTTTCTAAGATATTAACGGTAGTAGGAATACTTTGGGCAGTTAACGTAATATCACTTTGACCAATCTCAGAACCAATAACAATTGGGCTGCTACTCGCCATACTACTAGCACCAGAAGCTTCAACTGCTTTCACAGCTAATGCAAAATTACTGGCTTTTTCTAATGCTGCTTTCTGTGCTTCACTCAGGCCTGCAGGCACACGTACCACGTAGCTTACAACACCTTTGTCATTAGTAGTCTGTTCAGTACTACCATCAATAGTTAGTAAGCCTTTACTTGTCAAAGCAGTTGGTAGAGTCGCTGAAACTAATTGATTGGCTACTGCGCCACCATTTTGATTATTAACCCTAAAACTAACAATAGCACTACCACCAGAGCTTGAGATTTGTTTCTTATCGCTTCCTTCAAAACTAATGATATTTTTTGCGAGCGGTATTTCAACTGAGCTTTCAAACGTTTGGGCTGTCACAGAGTGGTTAGGTTCTGATAGAGTGGCAGTATAGCTAATGCCATTTTCAGCAAGCGCCTTTCGCTCAGCGTCGCTTAATCCTGGTGCTATAGACAAAGTAACAATAGCTTGGCCTCTATTATCTAAAGTTAACTGACTACTTGATAAGCTTATCCCTATAGGAGCATTATTCAGTCTAAAAGCTACTTTAGCACCTTCAATTTTGGTAGGAACAGCCGCACTGATAGCAGCAGCGGTGAGCGTAAGGCTTTGTGTATCACTATAAGCACTAAGTTTATTTGAATTTCCTGTAACGTTTAAATTATAGTCAGAAACAGGCAAGCCCACTTTTAAGCTATCAGTTACGCTTTTGCTTGCCCCACTCTTTTCTCGAATATTAAGAGTATAAGTAATGCCTTTCAATAGGTTGTCGCGTGCAGTTTCTGATAGGTTCTCATCTATCTTAATATTAAAATTCGCAATGCCTTTACTATCAGTTACTTGACTAGCAGGACTAATAGATACGCCTTCTAAAGGTATAATTCCTAAACCTACTGTTACATCAGGAGCCAAAGTACCTTTTTCATCTTTAATTTCAACACTAAAGGTGCCTGCATCACCGAAAGGATTTAAAATACCATTAGACACAGAACTCGTCTTGAGATTAGGCTTTACAGTTAACTTACTTACTACTATCTGCGTGCCATCACCGCTGCCTTTTCTATTTACCGAAACCTTTAGTTCTTGCGGTGTGATAGCAGTACCATCTGCTTTCTTAGCGCTAGCTACTAATGTAAACCCATTTTCAATTAAGGCACCCTTATCAGCAACTGCGCTTGGTTTCAACCTGAGCTTATAAACAGCGTTACCATCATTATCGGTAGTCTGTACACTTTGACCTTCGATAGTAATACCGTTGGTTTCAGAGTTCTTGACTTGTAAGCTGACAGCTTTACCAACAACTGCCCCACCAGAGACTACTTCAACTGCTTTAACAGTCACTGTAAAGATGGCTTCTTCATCTGACAACTCAATAATAGTAGGTGCTGTGCTAAGTTTTTGGATAAAAAAAGCTGGTTCACTAGCTGGATTCTGTACCCCGCCATTACCACCGCCATTATTATTCCCATCACCTGTACCTGGCTTGACACCCAAATCAGGTGCAGGCGCAATTATGTCTGTGCCATCACCACCCCCACAACCAGCTAGTGCCAACGCGCCAGTTAAAGTAGTGAGCTGAAATAACTTAAAAGTAAATGGTAATGAGCTGTATGACATGTTTGGAACTCCGCAGCGGCAATCATTTATGTAAGTGGACAGGCAAAAACCATTACACAGAATCCTAATAGATTGGTAATGATACATACATTTACAATAATGCCAGTAGTATTAACAGATTGTATTAAATATATAACTGAGACTTTACTGACTTTTGTCTTAACTTACAACTAAAAAGTGAATCCTTATTATTAAATAATCAATAACATAGAGCGTTCATTTCAGGGTATAATAGCTACCCTTTAAACCAACAACTATCACAAAAATATTTGAGTATTCATTACTTTTATGGTATAAATGTCGGCTTTAAAATTTTCTGATTTGGTTTGCCTGTTATTTGCCTTTAGATGACAGTAAATCAGCTCAACCTTCATATAGTTTTGTTTGGTGCAAAGCTGCCGCTTGCTGTGTCCATGCCGCAAATACGTGCAACTTGCCCAGACTGGTATGAGAATCCCTCATACCTCATAGATTAGGAGTTCGCCATGTCTAGAGTTTGCCAAGTGACTGGAAAGCGCCCTATGGTGGGTAATAATGTTTCGCACGCAAACAACAAAACCCGTCGTCGCTTTCTACCAAACCTTCATAACCATCGTTTTTGGGTAGAGTCGGAAAATCGTTTTGTACGTCTACGTGTGTCTACCAAAGGTATGCGCATCATTGACAAACTAGGTATCGATAAAGTGCTCGTAGATCTACGCGCCCAAGGTCAAAAAGTTTAAGTAATTATTGGCAGTCTACTCTTTTGATAATTATCATTGATTAGACTGTTTTTAAGCAATCTGCCTATGAAATTCATATTTATATTGCGACTTAATATTTTAGACCCATACCTATCGATTGAAGACCGCTCATTTACAGGAAAGCCATCATGAGAGATAAAATTAAGTTAGTATCAACTGCTGGTACTGGGTATTACTACACTACTACCAAAAACAAGCGCACTATGCCTGGCAAAATGGAAATCAAAAAATTTGATCCAAAAGTACGTCAGCATGTGATCTTTAAAGAAGCAAAAATCAAATAATCCCATGGTTATAAATGGTGTTACTTGAACAAAAAAAGGGTTTATCGATTGATAAACCCTTTTTTATTGTCTTTATTTTGACTGATTGCTATTTGTCTGTTTGCTATCGCTGGTGTAACTACCCATCATTTAGGCAGTGTCCATCTAAATACCATTAACTATAGTGCGTCGGTTCTTTGTCATAGACATGGGCATGCCATTGACTCATCTGCTTTTGCATGATGACTTGGATTGCCGCATGAATCATATGCTGACCTATCGCTTGCGTATCGGTGCCGAGTATCTCTTTTAATTTATCAGAGAAATCAATGGTCATCAGCGGCGCATCATCCTGTTCAGCGTCACGTAAGAGCAATTTCCCACCCTCTGCTTCTACCAGCTCAAGGGTGGTCTCTTTGGCAAACCCTGAAAACTGATCGGTACTATCATTATCTAATTCAATCTCATGATCGATATCATATGGCATTAATTGTATCCTTATTATCCCGTTTATATCTGTAGAAACGCGCTACTTTATTCTTATAAAGCCACAATCTTACAGTCATGCGGGCAAAACTATCTTACTCATACAATGGACGCTTTGAGACGATAATTCAAGGGCTGTTCTATAAGTCTTTTACACAATCTAAGTTCGATGGTCGTAGTTTTATAGAAAATTGATAGTCATTAACGCCAGTAGCGCAGTTTTGCTAGGGTAAATAATAAGGCAACAAACATACCCAGATAATACATCAGCTTTAATTCTAAGGTCGGATCACGATATTTAAACGGTAAGGCCACTGTCGCGGTCGCGGTTGGTATTATCAATAACATCAGCAGCCAGTTTTCAAAAACGTGTAGCCATCCTTGCAAATCAGTACCATGTCGCAGTGACGACAGTCCTAGCAGCAGACAGGCCATAATTAGGCTGGTAAATAAACCGTTGGGTAAGTCTTTTGGATAAATGATGTTGGCAATACTGGTCGGGATGATTCTCATGTAAAATTCCAGTCAAGCTTATAAAGCCTGACTTAACGATTAAAAAGTGTCTTAAAAACAGCGTATCAATATTATTGCGCACTATTTATGCAGGCGCTTTATCTATACTGATAAAAACTCAACTATAAGTACCCATTAACCACAGCATCGAGATACAAGAGGTTAAATAGCCCAAGCTGATGGCGTTCCAGCTGGCAATATGCATGCCTTTAACCTTGTTAAATAGGCGTGAACCGAGCCAAAACAAAAAAGGAATACCTATCATAAATGCCGGCACGATCACCGCCGCGTGGCGTAATACTTCACCGACGTCTTCGCCAACCATCAAGCGAAAGCCATAGCCAGCGAGGCTTAGAACAAGGGCGAACATCGCTAAGCCAATCGTAATACCTTTGGGTACCAAGCTACGTGATGAATCTTGATTTTGATGTTCTGTGTTTTGCATATTTATATTTTACCTTGAGCTAGCTGACGTGTCGCTTAATAAACCCGGTCATACAGCGGCTATTATAATAGGTAGCTTTTATAGTATAAGTTACTATATGGGGCATTATTCTCCATTAGCCAAGGCAAGCTCTACACGCATGGCATCGATTGCCGCTTTATAATCTTCTTGATTAAATATCGCAGAGCCTGCAACGAACATATCAGCACCTGCTTCGGCAATGGCGCGGATATTACTGGCTTTGATGCCGCCGTCAACTTCTAGTCGGATATCACGACCGCTGGTAATGATACGCTGACGCACTTGACGAACCTTTTCTAGCGTCCCTTCGATAAAGGACTGACCACCGTAGCCTGGGTTGACACTCATCAGTAGGATTTGATCGACTTTATCCATGACATAGTCTAGATAATGCAGCGGCGTTGCTGGATTCAGCACCAAACCACATTCAGCGCCGCCATCTTTAATCAGCTGCAAAGAGCGATCAATATGCGAGCTTGCTTCAGGATGAAAAGTGATAATGCTAGCGCCCGCCTCCAAAAACTGCTCAATCATGCTATCAACAGGGCTCACCATCAGATGCACATCGATTGGTGCATCAATGCCATAATCACGCAGCGCCTTACAAATCATGCTACCAAAGGTCAGGTTGGGTACATAATGGTTATCCATCACATCAAAATGGATGACGTCAGCGCCAGACTCCAATACCCTCTCAACTTCTTCACCAAGCCTAGCAAAGTCAGCAGATAAGATAGAAGGGGCGATGAGATATGGTTTAGAGGGACTGATCATAAGTGAGCTACCTAATGGGTGTTTGACTAAAATTTTATAGAAGTATGCAGACAATACGCATAGTACGTATATCTATTATAATGGATTATGAGGATTTATAGTGGTTATTGAGTAGAGATATTACGACAGACCTTATAACTTAGCCGACATATAGCTAAATGCCTAACTAGCCTGATTTGTAGTATTTTGGGTTTTGCAATAAGTGCGACCTATTGCAAAACCTTAACTGAATTATGCGAGCGGGTGCGTTAGCTGAGCTGTGCCATACGCCAGTGATGTTCGATATGGTCATTGATGACAGTTTGGATAAAATAGTAGCTATGATCATGACCGGCTTGATAGCGCCAGGTTAGAGGCTGCTGAGCATTGATACACGCTTGTTGTAATTTTGACGTTTGTAACTGACCATCAGCTAAAAACTCATCAGCCGCCCCTTGATCGACCAAGATGCTGGAGTACTGCTGACCGACTTGTTCAATCATCTGGGAAGCGTCTGCTTGCGCCCACAAGGCTTGATTCTCGCCGAAATACTCTGTGTAAGCAGCTTGCCCCCATGCCGACTCACTGGCAGCGCACACAGGTGATAACGCTGAGACGCTGACGAATTTACCAGGGAATTTAAAGCCCAATAATAATGCCCCATGTCCGCCCATCGAGTGACCTGTAATACCGATACTGTGAATCGGAAACTCTGCGCGTAATAAGTCATATAGCTCATCAACGATATAACTTTGCATATTAAAGTTTTCTGACCAAGGCGCTTGCGTCGCATCAACATAGTAGCTTGCACCCTGACCGACAAAATAACGCTCGTCGTTTGCTACCTCATTACCTTCACTACTTCTAGGAGAGGTATCTGGCGCGATAAATATCATGCCAAGCTCGCTACATTTTTGTTGAAAATGCGCTTTGTGCGTCACGTTATCCGCATTACAAGTGAGACCTGATAAATACAAAAGCGCCGGACAACGCTGCCCTGCTAATGCCTCATCAGGCAGATAAATACTAAAGGTCATCGGCGTTTTGGTAGCCGCTGATTGATGACTGTAATAACGCTGCTCACCATCAAAACAGCGATTGACACTTTTTTGCGTGAGCTGGGTATTGACTGACAGAGTGTGATTATAAGAATTATTCATGAACATTATCCTCTTTAGCTAAGATAAAATAGTTGAAAACAGATGCTTAGTTAACCAAGCATCTTATTGATAAAATTTAAAATGGAGTAAAAATCAGTTCGTCGTATTTTTATCATTGACAGCAGTATCTGCGCCTGTATCCGGTGCAATAGCGATACTTGTTGCCATATTAGAATTGTCTGTAATGCGAGAAAGCGGCGGTCGTGATTTATCAAATAATACCTGCTCGAATGCAGGCAACGCCGTTTCCATCAGGCTACCGATCACCATCTGCGGTTCTGATGGCTCAAAACCCATATAAAGCTCGCGCTCTTTTACACGATAAGCGGCATCTTTAAAGGCGGCAGAAAAGCTGGTATTTTCACGCAAACTTTCAGCAAAAAATGCTTGCCCAAAATACGTCATCTCAGCACTATTGGTACAGCCAAATGACATCTTATCCGTAGCCGAAGCGGTAATCATTACCGTCGTGGGCGACGCCAATTCATCAATAAAAGAGCCGGAGTAACAAGCCGATACCACGATGACTCGCCAGCGAATACCTGAGGCATCTAACGACTCTCGAAGCCATGTCGCATCCAAATTATCTATCGCAAGGGGCGGATTCGATAAATGGATAAAGTCCTGATCGCCATGTGACGATAGTGTCATAAACAGTACATCTTCATCAGCATTCATTTGCTGACCAATTCTTTTTAAGCCGCGCAAAATACTGGTTTTGGTCGCAATCGGCTCATCTAACCAAGTATAGTTATTATTAATCAGTGCCAATGAATGCCCGCTGGTACCAAAACGCACATCAAACATCTCACGTACTTTATTGATCTCAGAGCGAAAGACGTTTTGATCAGAGAATCCTGCCACACCCATAAAGTACCAGTCGCTTTTGCCGGGTATGCTAGGATCTATACGATCAAGTGCTTCTTGTAATAAACGCGGCTGCTCATATAAGGCAGCTTCTTCTAACACCGGCTCTATCGGTATCTGCTTAAATATGGGCTGGTCAGCGACGTTGCGCTGCCAAATGGTCAATAAAGCTACAGCACCGATGATAACGATGATCCGCTCCCACCATGGTATACGTAGGCGGCGAGAAAATATCCACAGTAACGCTAAGGTCTGCCATAAAAACAGCACCAAAAATAGCGTCGGTAAAAATGAATAACTCCAATCGGGCAACCAGCTATAGCTGCCTAAAAACTGTACCAAGCTTTGTAATAAGGCGGATAAAGTATCAGCAACCAACCACAGTACAACAGGCACAAAAACCAGCGCTTGATTGCCTGCGCGCCGTGCCAGAATAATACCGCTAAGCAAAATAATCATCGGCCAAATAAGATAGCTGACCAATCCTTGCTCATTGAAAATACTGCCATCTGGCGCGGCAAGCCAAGAGAATAGGATATTGCTACCCAGTGCCAATAGCGCGAAAACCGCAAACTGGACAAAGGTGGGTTTAACCCAAGAAAACGCCCGTGTTGACCCTACTAGCATCCACAAGGTTGCAATAATATTGGCAGCGAAATTGAGCGAAAAGCGCTGAAGCGAGACGGTTTTTAATGACGCAAGTGACAAAGACTTAGACCTCTAGCCAGTCGAGAGAAATAAAACAAATCAATGATAAAATATCTTGATATCCATACCATTCAATGTCTGTTATATGTCTACTTAACAGGACATTTTACAGGGCATAGGATTATCTTTTTATATTTCATTCATTATGAAGTGGATATAAGAGACAGATAGCGCACGCCGATATCACTTAAGAATATTTTAGCTCGCTAATCTATCGCGATTGTAACGGATTGTCGGTCAAGAGCATAAGGCTGAATTGTAAAATTTGCCTAAAAACCCACTAAAAAAGGAGGACTTAAATTTAAGACCTCCTTTTTTATCAAAACCTTCTATCAAACCTTGAACATTATCTCATCAATAGCTCATTAACACGTCTGAGATAAGCGGCAGGATCTTCTAATTGACCACCATCAGCCAGCAATGCTTGATCGAAAATCACTTGCGCAAGCTTGTCAAAATCGACGTCAGATTGCTCGCTGGTCTCTAGCTTTTTAATCAACGGGTGATCAGGGTTAACCTCAAGCGTCGGCTTACTCTCTGGCACATCCTGACCCATTTGTTTGAGCATTTGAATCATCTGCGGCGACAGCTCACCTTCTCCAATCACCAAACACGCAGGGCTATCGACTAAGCGTGTTGATACTTTAACGTCTTTAGCACGCTCGCCTAACGCCGTTTTTAACTTATCAACGACAGGCTTCATGGTCTCTTGCGCTTTTTCTGCTTCTGCCTTTTCCGCTTCGTCTTGCAAGTCGCCCAAGTCTACCGCACCTTTAGCGATGTTTTGTAGCGGCGTCTCATCAAATGAGGTCAAGAAGTTCATCGCCCATTCATCAACACGGCTGGTCATCAAAATAACTTCGATGCCTTTTTTCTTAAACAGCTCAAGTTGCGGGCTGTTTTTAGCAGCTGCTAGATTGTCAGCCGTTAGATAATAGATGGCTTTTTGACCATCGATCATACGACCTTTATAATCTTCAAAGCTGGTCTCGACCTTATCATTGGTGCTAGTGGCATAACGCAGCAGTTTGGCAATGCGCTCTTGATTGCCCATGTCTTCGCCAAGACCTTCTTTAATGACATCACCAAATTCGCTATAGAACTGCGCAAACTTTTCTTGCTTATCGCTATCTTCGCTATTGGCAAGGCTTGCCAGCAAGGTCAAAATACGACGGGCATTACCATCACGGATAGATTTTACATCACGCGACTCTTGTAAGAGCTCGCGGCTGACGTTCAATGGCAAGTCGGCTGAATCGATGACCCCTTTCACAAAACGCAGGTACATCGGTAACAACTGCTCAGCCTCATCCATAATAAAGACGCGCTTCACATACAGCTTAAGCCCATGCTGCTGCTCACGCGTATACAAATCGACAGGGGCTTTTTTTGGGATATACAGCAGCTGAGTATATTGCACACGACCTTCGACACGGTTATGCGTCCATGCTAGTGGCGCGTCCATGTCATAAGTGATGTTTTTATAAAAATCGACATACTCATCATCTTCAATCTCAGAGCTTGAGCGTGTCCATAGGGCGCTGGCTTTATTAATGGTTTCCCACTCGTCGGTCAAGACCATTTGACCATTGGCTGGCGTGTCGCTGCCCTCTTCAACCTCATCTTCTTGCCAAACTTCTTTACGCATCTGAATCGGTAAGCTGATATGGTCTGAGTATTTATTGACCAAACGCTTGATTTTGCCGCGGTCTAAATAGCTGTCTTCGCCTGCTGAATACTCTTCTTTTAGGTGCAAAGTAATAGCGGTGCCGCGCGTGGCTTTGCTGATGGTCTCAACGGTAAAGCTACCTGTGCCATCAGACACCCAGCGCACACCGTTTTCTGCTTTATCGCCCGCTTTGCGCGATTCAACGCTGATCGTATCGGCGACGATAAAGCCAGAATAGAAGCCGACCCCAAACTGTCCAATCAACTGACCATCTTGCTTTTGAGATTCAGAGAGCTTGTCTAAAAATGCTTTAGTACCAGATTTGGCAATCGTACCCAAGTTCTCAATCGCATCAATTTCATTCATCCCGATACCATTATCGGTAAAGGTAATGGTTTTAGCGTCTTCATCAATATCGATACGGATTTTTAGCTCGCCATCATCCTCATACAGACTGTCATCATTGGTCGCTTCAAAACGCAACTTATCACAGGCATCAGAGGCATTTGAGACCAGCTCACGGACAAAAATATCGGCATTCGAATAAAGCGAATGGGTCACTAAATGCAGCAATTGCGCCACTTCTGCTTCAAAGGTATGTTTTTTTAATTCTGGGTTTTTACTATCCACTTTCTGGTTGTCAACGGCAGTTTGTTCACTCATAAAAAACTCCTATTATTTATACCAAAGGTGCCGTACTTAGCACTGATCACATACAAATTTTCAAGTACCAACCGTATCACTATTGCTTTAATAACCCATTGCCAGCAATACGGTTAGGCTGGTTAATCAGATAGGGGCACGGAAGAAAATTTCAAGCTAAAACCGCTTAAACCAAGTTAAAAAACTGTAGCCATAAAAAACCGCCCTAGTTTCCTAAGGCGGCGTCATTAACATAACTGTCATAACTGTCATAACGTTTAGCTGATTAGCCGCTTATACATAAAGCAGTATTACAAGCAGCTGGCTAGGTGACGAGCAGGATCCGAATCACGTGCTGCCATAGCATCTTCAACGCTCAGTCCTAAGGCTTTGGCAACACCTGCACCATAAGCTGCGTCACACCAGTTGCAGTTACGAATATGACGATACTGGATAAAGTCCGGCACGCCTGCCATGTTATTCGCCGTATTTTCAAATAATACCTGCTTTTGCTCAGCACTCATCAACTGAAACAATGCGCGAGGTTGGCTAAAATAATCGCTATCGTCTTCACGGAAATCATAGTGCGCCGCATAGCCGTCGATTTTTAATGGTGGCTCAGCATAGTCTGGCTGCTCTTGCCACTGGCTAAAGCTGTTTGGCTCATAATGCGGACGACTGCCATAGTTGTCATCGACGCGACCTAAACCATCGCGATGATTGCTCATCACAGGGCAACGTGGCTTATTTACCGGAATTTGCTGATGATTGACCCCGACGCGATAACGCTGCGCATCGGCATAGTTAACCAAGCGGTTTTGTAGCATTTTATCCGGAGACACACTAATACCCGGCACTAAGTTACTGGGAGCAAATGCTGCCTGTTCTACATCGACAAAGTAATTGTCCGAGTTTTTATTTAATTCAAACTCACCAACTTCGATCAGCGGATAATCGCCTTTTGGCCACACTTTGGTCAAGTCAAACGGATGATATGGGACGGTATCTGCCTCAGCTTCTGGCATGATTTGCACGTACATTTTCCACTTTGGAAAATCGCCATTTTCGATGGCATTATACAAATCTTTTTGATGACTTTCGCGATCCGAACCGACTACCGCTGCTGCCTCTGCATCGGTCAAGTTCTTAATGCCTTGTTGCGTAATAAAATGGAATTTAACCCAAAAACGCTCGCCAGCGGTATTCCAAAAACTATAAGTATGCGAGCCAAAGCCATGCATATTTCTGTACGATGCTGGCAGACCACGATCACTCATGATGATAGTGACTTGGTGCAAAGCCTCAGGCAGTAGCGTCCAAAAATCCCAGTTGTTGGTCGCTGAGCGCATATTGGTACGAGGATCACGTTTGACGGCTTTATTTAAATCTGGGAATTTGCGCGGATCACGTAAGAAGAACACTGGCGTATTATTACCAACCATGTCCCAATTGCCTTCTTCGGTGTAGAACTTTAAGGCAAAGCCGCGAATGTCACGCTCGGCATCAGCCGCGCCGCGCTCACCTGCTACGGTACTAAAGCGTGCAAACATCTCCGTCTGTTTACCTACTTCGCTAAAGATAGCCGCGCGGGTATATTTAGTGATGTCGTTAGTTACCGTAAAAGTACCAAATGCGCCAGAACCTTTAGCATGCATACGGCGCTCTGGAATCACTTCACGGACAAAATTGCCGAGCTTTTCATTCAGCCAAACATCTTGCGCCAACAGTGGTCCACGCTTGCCAGCAGTCATGCTGTTTTGGTTATCAGCGACCGGTGCGCCATTGCTCATGGTCAATTGGGTCGGTGCGTAAGGGCATTTTTTATCGCTCATGTCGTTGCTCACATCGTTGTTCATGGTCATACTCCTGTGAATAGCAAATAGATGAAAGTACAAAATCTATTCTGAATACGCTTCTATTAATAGCTCCAGAATAGCGGACAATTTGCTCGAAAAACGGATGGTTTTTTTCATAGTCATGTCTACTGGTAGTCATATCCTGCGGTTGAATACTATTACAACCCATTACCATTAATTTGTATAATTAATTGATTTCATGCTTTGATTTTGTTTTTTAGAACAACTTACCTTGATTATGACCCGTCTATCTGCTTTATTCCCTAGAACGGCTATTATTAACAATGACTAATAACGACAAATATGAACAACAAAATAGTATTGAGCAATTAACGCGGCATCGGACGAATGGTCAAGATTTGCTCGCTACGACCAAAAGGCCCTTGGAGATCATGCAACACAGCACTGGTCAGCCCGATGCCATCATCGCCGTATTGCTGTACCGCTTCGATGCCAAGCCAGCGACCTTGGGGCATACGATGCATATGAATTTGCAAATCGGTATTGGGGAACATCCATTCTAATTCTGACAAGCCAAGTCCAAGCCGTGGTACGACGCCATTGGCGGTATCGACCATGCCCAATAGATGCACCAAGTCATCAGTCGGCACGCCCTCTATCATCTCGATATCGTTGGTGATCCAGACCATGCCGCGACCCGGGCGACGATCTGGATCAGCGACCAAGCGCACGCTTTTGATAAAACCGCCCGGCCAGCCTTTCATATCTTCCCAAATGGGCAGCGATTCAGGGTGATGTCGCGCATTTTGATCTTCAATGCCTGCAATATTACTGGTATCTTGGGTCAGTAGACGCCATGCCCGTGCAATAATCGCATCACGACCGCGACTGCTCATCACTGCTTCAATAAGCTCTATGGTTCTACCGGGACGAATACAGCGCGTGGTAATAGTAAAGTCATCTAATGGAATCAAGCCTAAGATATCAAGACTGATGCGCGCAATACGCATGTTCTCTTGCGGCGCATAGCCATTCAGCTCAGCTGTGAGCAATCCTGTCGCTGGTGCCATATGCTGTTCATGCTCATTCCAAGCGCCTTGAGCATGTTTGGTTGGCTGATAATGGGCAACGCTGACGCCGCCTTCTTGCTGTTCGCGTTTGATAAAATGATAGTAAGCTGACATGAATATCCTTAACCTTTAATCCAGTTTTTCTTGCTGATTCCGTACTTTTGACTACTGTGAGAAACCCGTGCTGTTATCAGTAGGGTTAAACTTGGCTTACTGATATATCCCCTATTTGCTCAGCTCTTGTTTTCTCATCATTAGTAGCGTGCGACTTTTGGCCATGACAAATAAGAAAAAAGCCATAATGGCAACAAGCGCACCATATAGCAGACTGTAATCTCTCATAAACTGCGCAATATTCATAACAAGCATCAATACCAGTATGACAATGGTAAATATATTGATTTTTAATTGCTTATTAATATCTTCAAGAGAGGCCTCTGCCAAGACGAATTTTTGTTTCTGTTTTTTCATATTTTTCATGCTATTTACCTACTTGCGTGACCGGAATACGTAAGGCTTTTGGTAAGCTGAAAGTCACATTTTCCTCGATACCTGATAGCTCACTTGGCAAATCGCCACCCCAATCTTGCAGTTGCTGTAGCACCTCTTGAATCAATATCTCAGGCGCTGACGCCCCAGCAGTGACGCCCACGCTTTGGATACCGTCGAACCATGTGATATCCATTTCAGTGGCATTATCAATCAGATAAGCACGGCAATCCATACGCTCTGCCAGTTCGCGCAGACGGTTTGAGTTGGATGAGTTTGGCGAACCCACCACCAGTACTACTTCGCAGCGGCCGGCCAAATCCTTGACCGCATCTTGGCGGTTTTGGGTGGCATAACAGATATCGTCTTTACGTGGACCTTGGATATGGGGGAATTTTTCTCTCAGTGCATCGATAACGCGTGCGGTATCATCCATCGACAAGGTCGTTTGGGTCACAAAGGCTAAACGCTCAGCGTCCTGTACGTTTAGAGCTGCCACATCACTCTCGTTTTCGACCAGATGAATCTGTCCACCATGACGATGGTTAAAGCGCCCCATCGTACCTTCCACTTCAGGATGTCCTGCGTGTCCAATCAATACCGCGTCCATACCATCCTGCGCGAATTTAGCGACTTCAATATGTACTTTGGTGACCAAAGGACAAGTGGCATCAAACACCGTCAAATCACGGCGCTCTGCCTCATCTTCTACCGCTTTTGAAACCCCGTGCGCTGAAAAAATAACGATAGAGCCATCTGGCACTTCATGCAGCTCTTCCACAAAAACAGCACCGCGATTGGCCAAGTCGGACACCACGAACTTATTATGTACCACTTCATGACGCACATAAATGGGCGGCTCAAAACGTAACAGTGCTTCGTTGACAATCGCAATCGCGCGATCCACACCAGCACAAAATCCACGTGGATTGGCAAGATAAATTTGCATAAGAAGACCTATCATTAGATAATTTATATAAAAGCCTAGGCTTAAAGCTTAAGCCACCAAAACTTTTATTCAAAAGTTGCGGTAAAATCGATACCCTACTTTAGCATAATTTGCTTTTAAAGCAGTTTATAATGAGGCATCGATTACTACTTTTGTCACCATACATGATGGTGTTTTTTATTTTTACCAGCCTTTTATACTCAATCGAATACTTTTAGTTATTTATCAAGACACCATTCACTAGGACACACTGTATGACAGGTTCATTATTTATTATCACTGCCGCCTCTGGCACAGGCAAAACCTCCTTGGTTAAGCAGCTACTTGCTACCACCAATGACTTGACTGTCAGTGTTTCACACACCACGCGCGCGCCGCGCCCAGGTGAGATCGACGGTCATCATTATCACTTTACTGACGTTGATAAATTTGTGACCGCTATTGGCGAAAGTCGATTTTTAGAACATGCCGAAGTATTTGGCAATTATTATGGTACCTCAGAGCAAAGCGTACGCGCGCAGCTGGACGCTGGGGTTGATGTGATTTTGGAGATTGATTGGCAAGGGGCGCTACAAGTCAAAAAAATCTTTACTGACGCCATCATGATTTTTATTTTACCGCCAAGTATCGCCACTTTGCGTCAGCGTTTATCCACGCGTGGGCAAGATAGTATAGAAGTGATCGAGCAGCGTTTGGCCGGTGCTGTCAATGAGATGGCACAATACGTCAATTTTGACTATGTTATTATCAATGACAGCTTTGAGGTGGCTTTAACTGAGCTTAAAGCCATTATTGTTGCCGATAGACAGACACTAAAACGCCAACAGCAGCGTTATCAGCGCACGATCAATAACCTACTAAACAACACAGTAGACGAGTAAATAGAGCGCTGATACGCCTTAATACTTTATTTGGGATAATAGTTAGCAGCAGACAAGTAAAAAGCGATTACGCGTAGAGGCAAAAAATGCTATAATGTCTCGCTATTCCCCTTTATATTTTTGATATTATTTTTATTGAGTGGCGCGCCATGTCCGCAACCAGTAAAAACAACCGAGGTAGCTAGTTATGGCACGAGTGACGATTGAAGATTGTTTGGATAATGTTGATAATCGCTTTGAGCTTGTTTTGGTCGCAAGCAAGCGCGCGCGTCAGTTGGCTAAAGGCATTGCTGAGCCATTGGTTGATGTTGATAACGACAAGCCAACCGTATTGGCATTACGTGAAATCGCTGCTGGCAAAATTACCCGCGACATTTTAAATCAGCCCGAGCATAATTTTGCTACGAGCTCATTAGATTTAGCATTGTCAGGCGATCACAGCTTCTAATAAATTAGCCTAAAAAGTATCATTTTAGCTAGTATCAGAGTATTGACTGACGATAAAGACCACAGCATAGGCTGTGGTTTTTTGGTTGTAATGATACCGCCTTTACTGTTTTAGTAATCGCTTGGCACTTAGAACCCATCCTGAAGTAAAAACTCTCTTGTATTTACAATGCCTACTCGCTTAGCAGTTGACATTGACGGCGATTTACGATTAATTAGAGAATGGTCTACCTATTTTTTTCGTAAGCCAGCATTCATTCAGTCACCATTTACCTCGATAGACAGTCAGGCAACTAGGTAATGGAAAATAGGATCGTTACTTTATGAGTCAAACCTTACCCAAACTCAGCCATCATCTCGTCGATGAGGCTCAATATAATTTACTGCGCTCAGTAGGTTACCTCACTGCTGCTGAACGCAGTGACATTATTGATGCCTGTGAGTTCGGTGATATTGCGCATATCAAAGACAAGCGTAAATCAGGCGAGCCTTATATCACGCACCCGATTGCGGTGGCTGAGATACTGGCAGGTTTTCGTTTGGATCGAGATACGATTATTGCAGCGATTTTGCATGACACGGTCGAAGATACCGAGGTGAGCGATGAGCAGATTGAGCAGCGCTACGGCAAAATAGCGGCAAGACTGGTCGATGGCGTGACCAAACTAAAATCGTCAACGCATAATAAACAAGAAAATAAAGCGGCGACCTTTCATAAAATTTTGACCGCGACCCTTGCTGACCCACGCGTATTGATCATCAAGCTCGCTGATCGCTTACATAATATGTCAACACTGGATGCGGTACGCCCCGAAAAACAACGCACCACAGCACAAGAGACGTTGGATTTTTATGTGCCATTTGCGCGGCTAATGGGTCTTAATGATATTGCTGATTACATTGAGGTGCTTTGCTATCGCAACCTTGATTCGGATATGTATAACAAACTCTCTGATAAGCTTCTACAGCATGGACTTGGGCGTAATTTTCAAAGAGAAGCCATCCATCGTTATTTGAGTATTGTCCTCAATAATTTGGGATTGAACGGTCTGGTCAAAGTTTTAGACAATCGTGTGGTCATCTACCGTCAGTTTTTCCGCAATCGCGGTGAGATCAACGCCCTACTTCGCCATTATGCCTTTGAAATTGTCCTCGATAATGTCGAAGCCTGTGACAAGCTGGCTTATTACTTAATTAAAAAATATCAGATTGATGACTCTCATATTGCTGATAATATTCGTCGTCCGCTACCGGGCGGCAATCAATCGCTCACGCTTATTTATGAGCGCGATAACGATGTTGTTAAAGTGACGATTTTGACCAAGCAAATGCAAAGCGCCGCGCGGCTTGGGGTCATCGGTGCAGAGCATGCCTCAGACGTTAGCCAATCGGTTATCCAAGCCTCATTACGCAATATGAAAGACTTGGTCGATGAAGACAACTTAAATGAAAATAGCCCAGATTTTTCAGCAGCAGTCTCTACCATTAATGAGCTGATGGACTATCTGCATTCTAGTAAAATCATCTGCTACAGTCCGCAAGGACGCGCTTATGAGCTACCGCAAGGCGCAACTGCCCTAGACTTTGCTTACGCTGTTGGACCTATGGTCGGTAATGTAGCTGTTGGCGCTAATATCGATGGTAAAAAAGCCAAACTGGGTACTGTGGTTAAGAATGGGCAACTGGTTGAGATAGAAGTCAGTAGCCACTCAGAACCAAAAGCAGAATGGCTGGGGTTTGTCGTCACCAATAAAGCGCGTGAAGAGATTTTGCGCTGGTTTAAAGACTTATCCGCTGCTGATAAGCAGCACCATGGGCAACAAGCCCTAGATCGAGCGCTAAAAACCTATCAAAAAAGTCTCGATGATTTGACCGATAGTGATTGGAAAAATCTCACTGAATGGCGTGGCTTAACCGAAAAATCCGAGCTATTTGAGCAAATAAGCTCTGGTACGCTACTGCCGCAGCTGGTAGTGACGCGCTTGTTTAGCGATGAAGTCAATGATTTACAAGCGCGAGAACACAGTGATGACATGACCCAACCACAGCAGCTGATCGTCAATGCGTCTGGGGTTGAGCTTGATTTTGCCAATTGCTGTCATCCCATTTATGGTGATCCTATCGTCGGTCACTTGTCGCGTCATGGTCTGGTGGTTCATCGACATAAGTGCTTTTCACTTGACGATATTCGTAAAGACAATCCTTATCAGGTTATACAACTGCGCTGGCGTAGTGATAAGGCCGTAAAACAAAGTGACGCCAGCGACCTTGACATAAAAAATACTGGCAAGATTCGCTTTCCCGCTTATCTAAAACTGTCTATTGCCCTCAGCGACGAACAAATTACCGAAGTCATCTATCATTTACGCCAATTAAATATAGGGGTAGAAAAAGTAGACGTGCGCAGCAGTGACACCATCATCCATATCATCGTGCGCAGTCGCAATCATCTGGCTCAAGGCATTCGTGAGCTACGCTCCTTGCTCGGTTTCCCTAATATCATCAGGCTCTATCAGCTGTAGTGCTCACCATAAGATGTAATATGCGTGATAAATTTCTATCCTTATTCACTTCATAAAAATCTTACTAATGGATTTAGAAAATTTTAGAAAGAGCTGAAACGATGATAAAATGATAAACTGTATTTTTTGATTTTAAGCACATAAATATAGAACGTGTCATTACGTACAGGGAAACCAAAATGTAAATGATGAATGATGCGCCCGTACCTACCAAACCAGAAAAAGACAAAAAGGACATACTATGAGTCGTCAAACCATTCAAACAGATAAAGCCCCTGCTGCCGTCGGCACCTATTCGCAAGCTGTCAAAGTCGGTAACACTGTCTATATTTCAGGACAGTTGGGTTTTGATCCTGACACCATGGAGCTAAAAGAAGGGTTTAAAGCACAGGCTGAGCAAGTGTTCGAAAACATTAAAGCCATCTGTGAAGCAGCTGGCGGTAGTCTCAATGACGTGGTTAAATTTAACGTGTCATTAACGGACTTAAATGACTTTGCGGCGTTAAACGAGGTATTTATTGCCAATTTAAGCGAGCCATATCCTGCCCGCGCAGCTGTCCAAGTCGCAGCCCTACCTAAAGGCGGCGTGGTTGAGATTGAGTCTATCCTATATATTGAGTAAGTGCAGCGATCTCGTAAGGTAAAGGGCAAGGCTTAATATATCAATATATTTAATGCTTGAACCCTTACGTCAAAAACTGCTGCTAAAAACGCATGCCAGAGTAAGCCCAAATATCATTATTTGGGCTTACTGCTATTATTTTCATCAATATTACGATCCAGATATGTCAGAGTAGGTTATCTAAACGCCATTCATCTAAAAACTGTTTATCCAAAAATCATTTATCTAGACTGGGAATGCCTTTTATGTTGGTACAAGTTGCTCTGCCCGTGCCCCTTTATCGGGTATTTGACTATAGCCTACCAGCAGATATAAACGCCTTATCAAGCTCATCTTTACCCCCTATCGGTAGCCGTGTCGAAGTATCCTTTGGTCGTCAGACACTGATAGGTATAGTCGTCGCTCATATTGCTAAAGCCAACAGCGATGTACCTCTTAATAAGCTCAAACCTATTAATAAATGCTTAGATGCCAAGCCTATTTTGGATGCCAGTATGCTAAAGCTGGCCCACTGGCTGGCGCGCTATTATCACTACCCACTTGGTGACGTTTTAGCGGTGATGTTGCCAACGCTTGTGCGTCAAGGTAAGCCGCTAGATTTACTGATTACCCATTGGCGAATTTTGCCGCATGTAAGCGACGATGACTTTCGTGCCAATGCCAAAAAACAAAAACAGCAGTTTGATATGCTTAAGCTGCACGGCGAGCGTGGCGCGAGTGAAGATGTTTTATTGCTAGAGGGCATGGAGAAGAGTTTTTTAAAAGCGCTCGAAGACAAAGGATTAATTGAGCGCTATATCCAGAATAAACAAGCGCCCGCCCCCGTTAAATTAGCAAAACTGCCGCTTGATCTTAATGACGAGCAAGAGCTTGCCGTTAGCGCCATCATTGCCGCTCATAAAGCCAAGCGCTACACGGGATTTTTATTAAATGGTATCACCGGTAGTGGCAAGACAGAAGTCTATCTGCAAGCGATGCAAGCGGTATTGGAAGCTGGCAAGCAGGTATTGATTTTGGTACCTGAGATTGGACTGACGCCGCAGACGCGCGCGCGTTTTGCCAGTCGCTTTGCCGCTCATATTGTCCTGCTGCATTCTGGCATGAATAATACCCATCGCCTACAAGGCTGGCAAGACTGCCGTACCGGTCACGCTCAAATCATCATCGGCACGCGCTCAGCGGTGCTCTATCCTTTTGCAGATTTGGGCTTAATTGTCGTCGATGAAGCACATGATGGCTCCTATAAGCAGCAAGATACCTTACGCTATCATGCCGCCGATGTGGCGCTTTATCGCGGACTTCAAGCCAATATCCCCGTCATCCTTGGTACCGCCACCCCTTCTCTTGAGCATCTAAAACTGGTCGATGATGGCAAGCTGGTAGAGTGCCAACTGCAAACTCGCCCCGGTAATGCGAAGCTTGCGACCATGCAGCTGATTGATGCGCGCCTGCAAAGCACTCATCAACAAACAACGGACGACGGCGCGCGCTATGATACTGGGCTGACCGATGCGCTTATTGGGGCGATACGGCAAACGCTAGAGGCTGGCGATCAAGTATTGATATTTTTAAACCGCCGCGGCTATGCGCCAGTTTTGCTCTGCGAAGCCTGCGGCTGGCAGGCAGATTGCCCGCGCTGCGACGCGCATTTGACCGTTCATTATAATAGCCAGTCTCAATACAATGCCTATAGCAGCTCCTATTTAAAATGCCACCACTGCGACTGGCAAGCTTATATTCCAACAGTTTGCCCTGATTGTGGCAGTCAAAATTTGGATGCTAAAGGGATGGGCACGACAAGGCTCAGCGAAAACCTGCATGCGATTTTTGCCAATCCGCAGACCAGCAAAGCGCTGTATCCCATTATCCAAATTGATCGCGATACCACCAAGCGTAAAGACAGCTGGGAGCATATCTATCAGCGTATCAATGAAGGTAAGCCTGCCATCTTAGTTGGTACGCAGATGGTCGCCAAAGGTCATCATTTCCCCAATGTTACGCTTGTCTGCTTACCCAATGCTGATCGTGGCTTTTTATCAGCCGACTTTCGCTCGCCAGAACATACTGCACAGCTCATGATTCAGGTCGCAGGACGTGCCGGTCGTGGTGATAAATCGGGGCGCGTACTCATTCAAACATTGCAACCTGACAATGAGCTGTTATTAAAACTGGTCAAAGATGGTTATTTATCCTTCGCACGTGAGCTACTGCAAGAGCGTAAAATGATGGGTTTACCGCCGCACAGTCATGCTGCTCTGATACGCTGTGAAGGTAAAACCCTTGCTGCCACAACACAAGCACTTAAAGATGCGATTGCTATTTTGCCAAATGGACATAATCTTGCCGTGCTCGGCCCTATTGATGCACCAATGAGTAAAAAGAACAGCCGCTACCATGTGCAATTGCTGCTGTTAGGAAAAAGTCGACAGCAATTACATCGGGTACTAAGTCACTGGTGGCAGCCTGTACTTGCTCTGCCAAGTGCCAAATATCTCAAACTGACTCTGGATATCGACCCTATTGGTTGGTAGCTGCCAACTCCTAACTATCACTCTTTAAGTCCAATCACCCTGCTATAGCTCGCCGTCAATAAAGAGCGTTATTCAAAATGGACAATTCATCGTTTACCGCCTAGATACAGCACGCCTTTATTAAATGTGCTAAATTCTTTATATCTGTCTAGTTTGAGCATAGCAAGCAAGCAAGCTCTATAAGTCATCAAAGCTTTATCAGCAGTCAAAATTTCTTTTCTATCATCCTGAGGGTTATTATGAATCACAATCACCCAAAATCTGAACACAATGACCATTCTCATAAGAATGCTGCGGCTGATAACCATAAGCACGGTCAAAAGGATGCAGAAGGTCATTATACTAAAGACAGTTATACTGATGATAATCAAGGCAATCACGACCACGATGAACATCTAGAACAGACTGTCACTCCGCGCGATACCAAAGGCTATCAGCGTACCTTGCTGTTTAGCTTTATTATTATCACAGGTTATATGGTTATTGAAGCCATCGGTGGCTGGCTGACTGGTAGTTTGGCGCTATTATCTGATGCAGGTCATATGCTCAGTGACGCCGTAGCACTTGGCGCGACGTTGATGGCATTTAAGATTGGTGAAAAAGCAGCCACCCATCAAAAGACCTTTGGCTACAAGCGCTTTGAGATTTTAGTCGCAACGGTCAATGGTGCAACGCTGGTTATTATTGCGCTAATGATTTTTTATGAGGCGATTAAGCGCTTTGACTCACCGCCTGAGATTGCGACCCAAGGCATGCTTATCGTTGCTACTATCGGTATGTTGGTCAATATTTTGGTCGCATGGCTGATGCATCGTAGCAGTCGCGGTAAAGATACCCATGGGCACAGTCATGCTGGTAGTTATAAAGACAGTCACGAAGACACTCAAGGAAAAAATGCCGGTAAAGAACCAGTCAACCTAAATATGCAAAGTGCTTACCTACATGTATTAAGTGACCTAATGGGTTCAGTTGCCGCTATTGTTGCTGCGCTTTTGATGATGAGCTTTGGCTGGGTTTGGGCGGATGCAGTAGCTTCCGTGATTGTGGCAATACTGATTTTATTTAGTGGTTACCGCGTCGTGCAGGATTCGGTACATATCCTAATGGAGGGCACGCCAGAGGGCATATCTTTAGTGAATGTCGAAGACAAACTACTTGCCCATCCACAAGTGCAAAAAGTTCATGATTTGCATGTTTGGAGTATTACCAGTGGTCTTAATGCTCTATCGTGTCATGTGGTGGTCGATGGCGAAATGAGTATTTATGAATCCAGTATCCTGATTAGCAGTTTAGAGCAAAGCCTGCTTGAGCTCGGTATCCATCATGCGACCATTCAGGTTGAAAGCTTAGCGCATCCGCAAAACAATGCTCATAACAATGCCCATAGCGATGCCTTAGTCTGTAATATCTCAGAGCGACCAGCAGAGAACAGCCATATCGGGCACAATCACTAAAATAGCTTGTTGCTGAAATACTTGGCGTCAGCATAAAACGCTGCCAATAATATCGAAATTCTTAATATTGATAGTATTAGTCATGACGTATCGCAAATGGTTAATGATTAAGGACATCTAATCTAATCATAAAAGTAACACCGTATAAGCCACAGTAACCATATAGCAATGCTTATCCACATACCCAATCCCATACCTAGCAACGTCATACGAAACCAAAAATCCACTTCGCCATTCATGATATAAGGCCAATAAGCCGCTCCCATATTCGATGCCATTATGAGCCAGAGCCCAACCAGAAGTGCTAATCCTGCCCCGACAATCCTTAAAATCATGCTACTAAAACTTTTTAATAAGCGTCGCCAGTCATTATGATTAGGAGAATACTTTGAACCCTTATTCATCAAAACTGCTCCTCATCAAGACACCTAAAAAGACAATGAAAAATGCCCAATTTTAAATAATCGTATATCACGCGGGGTTTTATCATTGTAATAGGATGTTAAAAATGATGGAAAATTTAGCCTTGCTGTCATATTTTTCATATAAATTCTGTATACTAAAAATTGAGATGCCACATTTGCCACCAATGGATGACCTTCTGCCATGTCTAGACGCTCAGCGCCATTTGTCGCCCCAAGCTACCTTGATGACCCTATCTCAGTAGAGGGTAAAAAGCATGCCAAAGCACTATTATCAACACTGCAAGAGGACATTGCCAACTTTCGGAATGAGCAGTTTCCGCCTGATATTTTGCGTCAAATTCGTGATATGCCAATTTATGAAGGCAATTTAGCCGAAGTCCAAGCCTATCAGCAGCGTTGGCAGAATCTGCTTGAGCGCGCCATGGCATTTTATCCAGCGGCCAACCTACCGCCTGATTATCTGCCGCTGCCCGCCAGCCTCGAGATACCGCAATTCATCTACCATGTTCAAAGGCTGCATCTGACCAAGACCCGCGCTAAAGAATCCAAAAGCTTTGGGTCGGTCGGTGCACTTATAGATAAATGCGGTGATTACAGCGCTGATGAAATTGCACGTATGAGCGCCGTATTTGATAACGACGATGAGGCGCGTTTGGTGGCGCATCGGGAATTTATTGATTTGCGCGCTTATGTATTTTGCCGAGATAGCAAGGGTGAGATGCTGGAGCCTGAGCGCGTACGCTTTTATCGAACAGGGCTTATCGTCCATGCGCTGCCCGATTTCAAAATCGTCGACAGTCGTCAGACCCCGCGTAAGCGCCGTAATGATGCTTATAACAACCCAGTTGCCGATAATGGTATATGGAAAATTTATCGTAAAAAATAACGTATGCTAAGATTTTTTATCTTTACCATACCCCTATCGTACCGCTTATTTTATCATGACTGCTAAGGATTCCAGATGCTCGCTGCCGCCACCGGCTCACCAAATTTAATGTTACAAGCTACAATCTTCTTAGGAGCAGCCCTGCTCTTTGTACCCCTTGGTAAACGTTTTGGCATTGCGACCGTCTTAGGTTATCTCATTACAGGATTGATATTAGGACCCAGTGTTCTAGACGTCGCAGGGGACGCTGAGAGTCTGTTACATTTCTCTGAGTTTGGTGTGGTCATGCTGCTCTTCATCATCGGACTTGAGCTGCAGCCCTCGCGATTATGGGCACTGCGGCGTTCGATATTTGTCCTCGGTGGTTTACAAGTCGGTCTGACTGGTACGTTATTGATGGGTCTGTTACATCAGATTTTTGGCTTACAGCTTGATACTGCTTTTATCGTCGGTTTTGGCCTTGCCCTATCATCCACCGCTTTTGTGCTACAGATACTGACAGAAAAACAGCAGCTGTCGAGCACCCACGGACGTGAAGCCTTTACCATTTTATTATTCCAAGATATTGCGGTCATCCCTTTGTTAGCAGTCATCCCTTTTCTATCAGGGGTGCGCGAACAAAGCTATGACGTGATTTATTTTGGCAAAGTTTTTGCGGTTTTTGCTGGACTGATTTTTGCTAGCCGTTATGTTGTCCGTCCCTTTTTCAAATTTGTGGCATCTAGTGGTGCCTCAGAGCTGCTGACCGCCGTTGCGCTATTTATCGTCATGGGTGTGTCTATTTTGATGGGTCAAATTGGACTATCAATGGCACTGGGTGCTTTTTTGACAGGGGTACTACTGGCAGATTCTGAGTATCGCCATGAGTTAGAAGCCAGTATTGAGCCGTTTAAAGGCTTGCTACTCGGCTTATTTTTTATGTCGGTCGGTATGCTGACTGATGTTAAGCTTATCTTGGCAAAACCTATCTTTATCATCGGCTGTGCAATGGCGTTAATGGCCATAAAATTTAGTGTCATTACTGCCATTGCCAAGATATCAGGCAATCGCTGGCCGACCAGTATCAGACTAGGTGTGACGCTCGCTCAAGGTGGTGAATTTGCTTTCGTGTTATTCAGTGTCGCTAGTGCTCAAAATGTGTTGCGACCTGAGCTTGCCAACACCCTAAACCTTATCGTTACTATCTCTATGGCGCTCACACCGCTGGCGTTTTTATTACTTGAGAAAATCGGTGAGCCGTTATTTGCCAAAAGCAAACCCAGCCGCGAATACGATGCCATTCCCGATCATGAACATCAGGTTATTATTGCTGGTTTTGGGCGCGTCGGGCAGATTATCGGTCGTGTACTACGCATGCACAACATTGAATTTACCGCCATTGAACGCTCTGCAAATCGCGTCGATTTCGTTCGTAAATTTGGTAACCAAGTCTATTATGGCGACCCAAAAAACCCTGAGATTCTGCGGGCAGCTGGTATCAAAAAAGCCCGTGTGTTTATTTTGGCCATTGATGATCTAGAGCGTTCTATCACCACGGCCCAATACTTACGTAAGAACTATCCAGATTTGATTGTCTTAGCTCGCGCTCGTGATCGGCAGCATTATTATCGGTTGCGTGAGGTCGGTGTGCGGCATATTTGGCGTGAGACTTACCTATCATCCTTGGATATGTCGCGTGAGTCACTACAACTGCTTGGCATTTCACCAGAAAAAGCGCGCGAGACGGTGCAAACTTTCCGTGATTACGATGATGATTTGATTGAGCGTCAGCAAGCGATTTATGATGATGAAGCCAGCATGATTGAATCCGCACAATCATCGATGGCAGAGCTAGAAAGCTTATTTGATGAAGACATCGGCAAAGCCCGTAAGATGGACTTAACGGATTTTTATGACGCGCTAAAAAGTAAAGCAACACCGGTTGATAAAAAAGACGACATCGTAACTGACTCTAATCCCTAAATATTTATATACTTTAATCAGATGGACAGCTTGTTGGTGCCAGTTTCTTATTTAACGAGCTCATACAGCTCCAACTATCGCTGTCTGGCACATGATAAAAAACCAGTGTCTGCTGATTTAGATAGCGGATAGGAAATTGAACATTTTGTATGGTCACAATGACTGCACAATCCGTTTTTACCACGCCATCCGCTTTACTCTCAATATCTATCCGTAGCTGCTGAGTACCTGTATCAATAGGCATACGAATCGGACATTGCCCTGTCTGCTGATAAATCAGCGCCACACGATTTTGTGCCGTTTTGGCTGTGTCATAAGCATTGAATAGCACCTCATTGGCTTTTGGCTTGGCAATAATAGGTAAAAACTGTACCTTGATAACCATTAAAGCAAAGGCAAAAATACCAAACCCCAATCCTAACCCAAATAAGCTGACCCCACCTTCTCGTTGCAGATACGCCTTTTGCCCAGCCTCATCACGCGGATAATCACTAACAGCATCCGCAATCTCACGCCGCGCCATGCGGTAATAATACGCATCGGTCCAACGCGCCACCATAAATGACCAAAACAGCCAAATGATCGCGGCAATGCCTACCCGTGTCGCCATTTGGTAAGCATCAGGGATGAAGGACATCGCCAAAAATTCAAAGGCAACCAATACCAGTGCCACATTAAGCTGAATAAACGACCAGCCTGCCACGCTATAGACAATCGCATCCATATAGCGTTTGCGATAAAGGAGCCAAGGAAAAGTCACAAAAAATGCAGCCCAATGCCATTTTGGCGACAGATAACCTTGCGCATCAAACTGCTCAAAGCGTTTGAGATAATGGTGTTGGCTACGGTGACCGATAAACCATTTATCAAGTTGTGTGCGCTTAGCAGGAGTCAGCTGTTCTTGATAAAAAGGGGGCGGCGAATCCGTCTCAATAAATAGCATAGTGTTAACCCCTATTAACTCTGCAGAAAACTTTCAATGCATGATACAGGTTATATGATAACGTCAAAACCGAGGTACAGAATAGTAAAACGACAGATAAATACCGTTGATTCAATGTAAAAGAGCGTCAAGGTAAAAGAGCATAAAGACAGCCACATGCAGATCTATATATGATGCGTCAAACAAGGCAGGCGCTTTTACTCTTCTATGCTGAATGAACAATATTAAAAAAGCATTGTCCGTTCACAGCTGTAGCGATTTGACTTATAATAAGCGCACATCACCCATTTTATTAAGCCTTGTCAATCCTATGAGTCAACATCCTGATATTAATGATAACATCGATAGTACCCGTACTACTGATGAGCAAAAAGTCCTCAGCCCTAACACCGAAATCCCTACTGATGCTGACATTGTTGCCAGTAATATGATTGAGGATGAAAGTGAGAATGAAACTGAAGACAGCAAACACCTACGTATCGTCAATACTTTTATGAAACGACGTACGCACATGAATAAAAATGCCGAGCTTGCATTGACCGCGCCAGAATTTGCTGAGTATCTAGTCAATAATAGCTTTGGTGATGGCGATCTTGATGGTATCAACAATCTACGAACGCTATTTGCAGATAGCCCTAATGGCAGTGAAGCACCGCTTACCTTGGAGATTGGTTTTGGACTGGGTGATTCATTCATTGAGATGGCAGCAGCCGAGCCGAGCCGCAATTTCGTTGGGGTCGAGGTGCACGAGCCAGGTATCGGTAAATGCGCCTATATGGCAGGTACGCAAAATTTGACCAATGTCAAAATCATCAACGGTGATGCGATACAATTGCTCAAGCAACTACCAGAAAACCATATTGATCGCATCCAGCTATACTTCCCTGACCCATGGCAAAAAAAGCGCCATTACAAACGTCGTTTTGTCAGCCCTGAGCGCATGGCAATTGTGACGCGTAGTTTAAAGCAAGGCGGCTGGTTCCACACAGCAACCGACTGGGAGCATTATGCTTTTTGGATGGTTGAAGTGTTGGATGGTTTTGCAGGCTTAACCAACCAAGCGGGTGCAGGCAACTTCACCGACCGCCCTGACTTTCGTCCAATGACAAAATTTGAGCGCCGAGGTTTAGAGCGTGGTCATGGCGTTTGGGATTTGATTTATCTAAAAGACTAACAGCAAACCCACTACGTTGGCTTACCCTAAAGCGGCTAGGATATCTATCAGTATCCTAGCCGCTTTTTTATATTTACTGGTCTCTAAACCTTTTGTTTATAAGGTGGCATAACTGCTATAGCCTGCTCTAATAGGCTTTTATGAGCAATAAAGGTATTTATCTCAAAATAAAATCCACCTCTATAGATGTGAAACATAGGTGTCAGCCATATTGAGATACTGCAAAATTTAAATTTGTAAAACTAAGAATCGCCAAATTTTATAGATTACGTGATAGCCCTTATCGGCGCAACCTTTGATAGCATAAGGGATTGGTGAGTTCTCCCCATAAGCTGTGGATAACCCTGTGCATAAGTCGCTACTTGACAAGCAATTCCTTAGATAACTTAAAGGGTTAGGTAAAATTGTTCATTTTTTGTACAATTTAAAATTGTAATAACATCAATAACTTACATCAATTTAAAAACTAAAATAATTTATTTATAAAATTTTTAATATTCATTTTATCTCATGTAATGTTTCACATTAGCTAAATAAATACAATTTATTTATTGTGGATAACTTCCAAAACTATTGACAAATAGCATGCTCATCAGGTTCAAATATGTAGGGTAGCTTTTAGAATGCCATACTACTATATTTGTTTTCCTAGACGACACCTATTGTCGCCTAGTGTCCAGTTATGCTCAATATATGCCACAGATTTTGTTATAATTACCCTATCTAATAAATTATGATATAAAGCTAAAGGAAGCCCTAATCTGGTGAGATAAGTGGTAAGCGCTATGAGCCTTATTATAATTTATGAACTTTTTTTCGCTTTTATCAGCCTTTAATTTTACTGTATAGTAGAGTGATATATTTGATATCACGGTCTACCAGATTTATCCTATTACCTACTCTAACCTTAGTTCAAAAATGCTATCAATGATAGCCTACCTTATCCTTGCTAGCATCAAACACGCCATTGTTAATATTCATACAACTTATTCTTATAAATTATTGATAACAAGGAGTCCTACATGGACGACAACAAAGCCAAAGCCTTAAAAGCGGCATTAGCGCAAATTGAAAAGCAATTTGGTAAAAATACCATCATGCATCTGGGTGATGACTCAGCGACACTCGATGTCGATGTTGTCTCTACTGGCTCATTAGGTCTAGATATCGCACTTGGGATTGGTGGTTTACCAAAAGGTCGTATCATCGAGATTTATGGTCCTGAAAGCTCAGGTAAAACAACGATGACCTTGCAAGCTATTGCAGCCTGCCAAAAGCAAGGCGGTGTTTGTGCTTTTATCGATGCGGAACACGCTTTAGATCCAGTTTATGCCCGTAAGCTTGGCGTAAATACCGATGATCTGCTACTTTCACAGCCGGATAATGGTGAGCAAGCACTTGAGATTACCGATATGTTGGTGCGTTCAGGTGCGATTGATATGATCGTTATCGACTCGGTTGCCGCCTTGACGCCGCGTGCTGAGATTGAAGGTGAGATGGGCGATTCACATATGGGTCTGCAAGCCCGCCTTATGAGCCAAGCTTTGCGTAAAATCACTGGTAACGCCAAACGTTCAAACTGTATGGTGTTATTTATCAACCAAATCCGTATGAAAATCGGTGTGATGTTCGGCAGCCCTGAGACCACGACTGGTGGTAATGCGCTTAAATTTTATGCTTCTGTGCGTATGGATATTCGCCGTATTGGTGCCGTTAAAAATGGTGATGAGATCATTGGTAACCAAACCCGTGTCAAAGTCATCAAAAATAAAATGGCGCCACCATTTCGCCAAGCTGAATTTGAGATTACTTACGGTGAAGGCACTAATCATCTAGCTGAAGTGATTGATTTGGGTGTTGAGATTGGTGCAGTTGGTAAAGCTGGCTCTTGGTACAGCTATGGCGATGAAAAAATCGGACAAGGTAAAGCCAATTCGGTACTGTTCTTAAAAGAGAACCCTGCTATTGCTGACGAGATAGAAGCCAAAATCCGTGCTGAGAAGCTTGGTGTCAAAACAGACAGTCAAGTTGCAGCAGTAGATCAAGTCGATGAAGATATAGCCTCAGAATCTCTATAATAGGGATTTTTGCTAAATACTAGCCGTTATTATGATGTCTTATGAAAATTAAAACGTTGGCTGAAATACTCGCTGAGTCGGATACCGATTCAGCGAGCTCTACGCGTCACAATCAAAAAAGCACTACTCAGAATCCGCATAGCAAGCACCCATATAAACACAAACCTAAAGACACCAGTAAGACTGCCAAGCGCGCCCAGCATCCAAATAACCCTAATGTCACTGAGAGCCGTTTAATAGATGATCAGACTAGGTTTACGGCAGATTCAACTGAAGCCGCTCATTCTTTAAGCCCCATGCGCAAATCCAAAAAACGTAAAAAACGCTTTCATCCAGCGGCTACTTTTACCGCTGAGCCCTCTGACGTGCCTGCTTATGAGCCACCTGCCGCGCAAAGCATTAAAGAGATGCTGATAGACGTTAAAAACGCCGCTCATGTTAATAAAACAGATAACGCTACTAGTCATGACATAGGTGTTGATTCATGCTTACTAGACTCAGAGCAAGCAGATGTATCGATAACTGCTCACAATGGTGAGATAGAAAATCAAGACAGCCAAATCGATAACTTGCCAGCTGCCCTAAAGGCATATCTGCGCACGCCTGAGCAGCGCCAAGCGGAAGTCGATGCCATCAAAGCAGAAAGTCGCTTACGCTGGTTGGCATTTTATTATCTATCACGCCGCGAATACGGCAAAGCTGAGCTTAAGCAAAAATTGCTAGATAAAGAGCAAGCGGCAGATAAAGTTGATGCCCTACTCGATGAATTCGAAGAAAAAGGCTATCAAAGTGATTACCGTACTACTCTAATGCTGATACGGGAGAATATCCGAAAAGGCCGCGGTAGAGGTCGTATTAAGCAGGAGTTTTACCGCAAAAAGATAGCGATGCCTGATAATATCGATGAGCTTATTGACATGGCAAATGCAGAATCAGATGAGTTTAGCGAATTTATAGAGGACAGCACAGATAATCTAGTCGAAGGCGTAGACTGGCTCAAATTAGCGGTGAGTGCACGTACTAGGAAGTATGGTGCTACCATACCCGTTGAACAAAAGGACAAAGCAAGGCAGCTACGTTTTTTACAATATCGCGGCTTTAATAGCGATATTTGTTTTGCGGCATTAAACTATACCTTAGAGACGTTAGATGAACGTTTTTAGCAATTTTTAATGTAAAAACTTTAACCTTTGCCATTATATATTAGACATAAAAAGAGCACCTAAACAGGTGCTCTTTTTATGGTTTTAAATGCTATACGTACTAACCTGATTACTTTAATTTTCCTAGACGGCTTGATAACTGACTGATGATTTGATCAATCTCATCATTGGCTTCAGGTTCATTGTCCAAATTACCATTTGGCGTCAACTGGTTCACCACTTCAGGTAACAATTCAGCCAATCCTTGACGAACTTCAGTCTCATTAGCACCTGTATGGGCAGCGACTTGCTGAATTTCACTGTCATCAAACAAGCGATTGATATCATTAGGATCAAGATTGTCATTAAGCTCATTATTACTTAACCAAGAGCGCGCTTGATTTTCATAGCCCATACCGGTAATTTTTGATAGGGCTCCACTTAAGCCACCATTGCGCTTTATCCAGCTTAATACCATAGGCATCAGGGCAGCGATCAGCATACCTTTACCTCCAAAGCCGCCTCTGGTCGTCTGCCCGCCAAGTACACTGCCTAAAATATCGCCAAGCCCACCAGTACCTGAACTCATACCACCGCGCTGCTTGCCAGCTGTTAGCCCGCCGATAATATCGTCTAAGCCAAATCCATTGTCGGCTGAACGGCGCTCATACTGCTGCGGATTATAACCTGCCGACTGACCGCCACCAAGTACGCTCCCCAATATATCACCAAGACCGCCAGTACGGCGCGAATTGATACGCTGATTGACTGGGTTACGTTGTGCATCCTCTGGATCCATGGCACTACGAGCTACTTGACTGACTAAATTCCCTAATAAACTCATAACCTTATCCTTTTTATTATAATAAAATTCGTCGATATAGGTTTTGGTCTAGCAAAATGACAACTGCTGCCTCACCTACTCTTTAAAACGCCTATAAAAGCTAAATCCTAATATAGCAAATCTACTGGCTTGTCTAGATAGGCATTTTGTTATGAGATGTAGAAGATACTTTAGTACGCTAAGATTTAGCACGATAAGATAAGGAAGATAAGCGTATGCAATTGGCACCAAGCCCAATCAAACGGTTTTGCTGGCCGTCATATTTGCTAGGACGCTTAACTCACGCCATTGCTCGGCGCTGACCTGATCACGAAATATAGCCACAGTAAACCGGCGTTGATAAGGCTCTATGATATTAAAATCAAAACAGATAGCCCAACTAGATTGATTGACTGTATTTAGCTTTGCTTGCCATAGCGCATCGCCACAACTTGTACGTATCAATAGCTGCCAATCTTCATAAATACTCTTATTCAGTGGCGGTTGGCTTAGATGCAGTAATATAGGACGTGACAATGCTAGATAAGCAATAACTACAGCGCTAATGAGCAGTATAACGACATACTGCCATAAGGATAAGGAAGCAAATACTGCTAATAATATGATGCCACCACTTAAAGCTACGTAAAACAGTATCTGCAGGTAGCTTATCGGCTTGATAGCGGTATCAATGCGTAGCGAAGTTGATGCTGTCATAGTGAGCTGCCAAAGCATGTATTTGATGAATAAAAAAATTCGATACCGCTATCCCGATGTAAAAATAAAGTTTAGCCCTTTAAGTGACTAACTCAAACTTTTGCTATGGCGCCATGTTTTAATCTTATTCACCAGCGCCCATATCGCCTCATCTTCTGGTCGGCTTTGGTTGGTGAAATAATCTAATAAATCAGGGTCTTCATGAGTCAGCATTTGCGCAAAGCTCTCTTGCTCAGCAGCTTCTGCCGACAAATAAAGCTCTTTAATGTAAGGCTCAAAGTAAAAATCCAACTCTTTCAAACCTCGGCGAGCTTGATAAATAATGCGGCGCTGCTCATTGGTTGGCTCTGGCTGATGGTTAATGCTCATAAAGGTATTTTCATCCATTCAAGAGGTATATTAATAAATAATCGTGTCAAAATTCTTTTATTGGCCATGATTGTGATTGATAAAGTGTTTCTGCTTATCATCAGTGAATCGCAAACATGACTATCATGATGGGTTTTTACTGTGGGCAGATAGCTGGCGCCATAACGTTACGGCTTGCTGCATCATAGCGACATGATGAGTACGAATGATACTTGCCCCTTGCTGCAATGCAAAAAGACCAGCTGCAGTACCTACAGTATCACGCTCAGCCGGCTCAGTAGTAGCAAATGTCTGAAGACCTGTGTTGCTCAAGACTTCTGCTAAAAATCGCTTACGTGAGATACCAAACATCATTGGCAGCCCGAGTGTCTGTAAGCGTTTAAGCTCACTCAGTAAAGCACAGTGATGCTCATAGTTTTTAGCAAAACCAAAACCGGGGTCAATAATGATATTTTCGCGCATGACGCCGACGCTTGTCACCTCATCAATACGTGCTTGTAGCTCTGTCATGACGTCACTGACCACATCCTCATACTGTGCTAAGTTATTCATCGTAGTTGGCTCACCGCGCATATGCATGAGCATAATAGGAATATTGAGCTTAGCTGCCATTTCAGCTGCGCCCTCACGCTTGAGTGCCCGTACATCGTTCCAGATATCAGCACCGGCTTCAAACGCAGCCTGCATAACCTCAGAGCTACTGGTATCAATAGATAGCCATATCTCATGACCCAGCTGTTGTCTAATGGCTGACACAACTGGCACGACCCGTTGTAACTCAACAGAAGTCATCACCATTTTGGCATTTGGACGAGTAGACTCACCGCCTATATCTATGATGGTGGCACCTGCTGCCATCATGTCCTTACAATGCGCTACCGCCTTATCAACCGCATCAAACTGCCCGCCATCTGAGAACGAATCTGGCGTGACGTTTAAGATGCCCATGATATGAGGCTGTGATAAATCTAGAACCTTATCGCGGCTGGTCATAGTATAAGCAGGTAAAGGGTGGAATAATGACATAACTTATCCATGATGATTTGAATTTGTAAGATTGATTTTAGCGCTAATATAGTGAATTTAATATTAGAATGACATAGCGGTACTGGGATAAATATTAAACAGTCCATTTCGGCACTGTAGGCTTTGTTAGCTTTGTCGTCATTAGCCACAACATACCAAAAAAATTATAGCCGTGCTGTCTTATTTAGAATCAACTATATATAGGGCTTATGATACCAGTAAATCTAATGCCATTCTAAACTGGTAGCAACAAAAAAGCCCTTTATTAAAAGGGCTTTTTTTGAGAACTTAAGATTAAGAATTACATCGCTGGTAATGGCGGAGGCGTTACGCCAGTGGTCTTTACATTGTCCTTTGACAAGTTCACTTCGTGATGTTGGTAAACTCTTGGTGGACGAGGTTGCTCACCCGCTAAGATATCTTGCAATTGATCACGGTCAATGGTTTCCCACTTCATCAAAGCGTCTACCATGGCATGCATCTTTTCTTGATTACCTTCAATCAATTCACGAGCGATATCATATTGCTCCTCAAGCATACGGCGTACTTCTTCATCAACCTTTTGCTGGGTTGCCTCTGAAATCGTACGGCCACCGCCACCGAAGTAACCTTGTGAGCTGTCATCATCTTCATAGACCATGATACCAAGCGCATCAGACATACCGTATTTGGTAACCATAGCACGCGCCATTTTGGTCGCACGTTCAAAGTCGTTTGAGGCACCCGTCGACATTTGATTGATAAAGACTTCTTCGGCAATACGACCACCAAATAAAATTGCAATATCACTTAGCATTTTTGATTTGTACATACTGGTTTGGTCGTGCTCAGGCAACTGCCACGTCACACCCAATGCAAATCCACGCGGCATAATAGTGACTTTATGGACAGGATCAGTACCCGGTAATAACTCGGCAACTAGCGCATGGCCTGCTTCATGATAAGCAGTAGCACGGCGCTCCTCTTCACGTATAACCATTGATTTACGCTCAGGACCCATATATAGCTTATCTTTAGCATCCTCAAAGTCATTCATGTCAACGCTGCGCTTGTTACGACGTGCGGCAAATAACGCAGCTTCGTTCACAAGGTTGGCAAGCTGCGCACCACTAAACCCTGGCGTACCACGAGCTAGGGCATGAGCGTCAACACTTATAGTGTTGGGCAGTTTTTTCAAATGCACTTTAAGAATTTGCTCACGACCTTTGATATCTGGTAAGCCTACTTGAACCTGACGGTCAAAACGACCCGGACGCAATAGTGCTTTATCCAGTACGTCAGCACGGTTGGTTGCCGCAATGACGATAACACCCTCATTGCCTTCAAACCCATCCATCTCAACCAACAATTGGTTCAATGTCTGCTCACGCTCATCGTTACCGCCACCCATACCAGAGCCACGATGACGACCGACCGCATCGATCTCATCGATAAAGATGATACATGGCGCGCTTTTCTTTGCTTGTTCAAACATATCACGAACACGTGATGCACCAACACCGACGAACATCTCAACAAAATCAGAACCTGAAATTGAGAAAAACGGTACTTTAGCTTCACCAGCAATGGCACGAGCTAATAAAGTCTTACCCGTACCCGGTGGACCTACCATCAAGATACCGCGTGGAATCGTCGCGCCAAGCTTGGTGAATTTATCAGGGTCGCGTAAGAATTCGACGACTTCGACAACTTCTTCTTTGGCTTCTTCACAACCAGCAACGTCCTCAAAATTTACTTTGATTTGGTCTTCGGTGAGCATTTTGGCTTTTGATTTACCAAAGCTCATTGGTCCGCCGCCCTTGCCGCCAGCGCCGCCCTGCATATTACGCATAAAGAATAAAAACAGACCAATAATCAGCAAAATTGGGAAACTGGCTATCAGCAATTGCATCAAGACGCTTTGGCGTTTCGGTGCAGTGCCTTGGACTTCGACTTTATTTTCACGCAGCAATGGCATTAGCTCGTCATCCATCACAGCTGGACGAATGGTTTCAAATTCAGAACCATTTTTCTTTTCACCGGTGATTTGCTCGCCATCGATCTCAACACTGGCTACTTGGTTTTCTGACACAGCGGTCACAAACTCAGAGTAATTAAGGTTATCGGGCTCAGATGATTTATCAAAGCCACTAAACACCAGCACCAAAACGCCGATTACCACCAGCCACAATAAGGTGTTTTTTACCATGTCGCTCACTAGTTATTCCCATCCCATACTTATTGGTGTGTTTACTAAACACGTGACGTCTATATATAAACGTATGTCTCGCTATTCAAGGGTTATAATCAATTATCATGTTAAACAGACAATAAATGGCACAATAACGATGAATAAGCGAGTTTATAGAGCGCTTACGGTCAGACGACTTTGCTAAAAACATAAATGCTTAAAAAGCTACTTAAAAACAGGTTTCAAACAAAGTTAATATATCATGATATGTGGTGTTAACCTGAATAATTCAAGCACAACTCGCTATTATTCAGTTAACGATTGTAGCGGTTTTAATTTGATGATTTTAATCAGTATTATTTAATGACCACTATTTTATAGCCACCCAAAATATCTCTTTTGAGCGCGGTCGTGAAGCGCCAGGTTTGATACTACGGATTTTACTAAAATCTGCCTGCATCTGCTTGCGTAATTCTTGTGTCCCTTCACCTTGAAACACTTTCATAATAAGCGCGCCACCTTCTGGTAAGGTTGCCAGCGCGAAATCGACCGCAAGCTCACATAAATACATCATACGCGGCTGATCAATAGCACTATTACCTGCGGTATTGGGTGCCATATCAGACAGCACCACATCGACTTGTCTATCACCAACCTCCGCCATGATACGCTCAAACACCTCTGCCTCACGAAAGTCACCTTGAATAAAAGTGACGTCCGGCAAGGTATCCATCGGCAAGATATCAGAGGCAATCAAGATGCCTTTTTCACCAACCAATTGACCCGCAACTTGCGACCAACTGCCAGGGGCACTGCCCAAATCAACAACGGTCATACCTTTTTTAATCAAATTGGTCTTTTCATTTATTTCCAATAACTTATAGGCCGCGCGAGCACGGTAGCCATCTTTTTGGGCCTTTTGCACATAGTGATCATCAATGTGCTCTTTCATCCAAGCACTACTGCTCTTTGACAATTTTTTGTTTTCAATACGTGTGGCCAAAATTCCTGCTCCTATGACTTACCTTTTTATACGCGTATATTAAATAATGCATTACCAAACATTGCTGCTGTTTATCGCTTGCTATAACCATGCCATCAAAAATGCTATTAGTCATGGTTTTTCATATTACTGAGCGCTTGATTCACGTTTAGATATCAAATCGTTAAACTTTCTCAGTGAAAACACTGCTTTATAAGAGCGTAGCGTTTATAATGTACTCATAATGGCAGTTTAACATTTTCATCACGTAAAATCGTGCAAAATCCTGCTGATCTTATGCAAGATGCCCATAGATTACTTATAATGGTCAGCAACTGCTCTCAATTTAATTGTCTTTTATTTTTAATAACCCCTAGGAATGCTATGCAACTCGATAACGCAACCATCAAACGCCTAAAAGGTATTGGTCATGATCTAAAACCAATCGTTATGATTGGCAATAAAGGTGTCACACCAAGCATCATTGAAGAGATTGATCGCGCCTTATCAGATCATGAACTGATTAAAGTCAAACTGCCTGCTGGTAGTAAAGAAGAGCGTGATACCATCGGTGCTGAGCTTGCGGCAACGGCGAAGGCGACTTTGATTCACTCAATTGGTCGTATGGCGCTGTTGCTACGCAAAAACCCAAATGCCAACCCTAAACTCTCAAACCTTGCACGTAGTGTTTAATACACCAATACTTGCTAGATTATATCGTCTGCTGCATATAAGGCTTTTTAAAATAGACGGCTGATGTGTCTTTGGCCAGATGATGACGATAAATGATAAAAGCCGCGATGCACCTTTGCTCGCGGCTTTTATGTCATTTGTAGCTCACTATTTAACAGGCGATATTCGTTAGCATCTATATCATGTTTTATAATACTAATACTTTTTGAGATGATAAGACAATGAGCCAGATTTTTGATTTATATGTCGCTACTGAAACCTTAGTAGCAGATGCTCAGCAACTTGGTGTGACCGTAGAAGCCTTACAGGATATCAGTGTACAGGTCAGCGTGACCCTTGTAGCGCAGCCGGAGGCTTATCTACAACTAACTTATGATGTGACATTACCCACTGCCTCCCTAGCTGCTCAATTAACTTGGCCAACGTGGCGAGCAGATAAGGTAGGTTTTAAGGATTATCTGTGGCAACAAACCTGTCTTGAATGCTTTATAGCAGGCTCTTTAGTAAAGAGTCGTTTGAACGATAGTGATGATTTATTCAGTACCAATCAAAAAACAGCTTATATAGAAATAAACGCTAGCCCAAATGGGCAGTATGCGCTTTATAAGTTCAATAGCTATCGCTCTCCTGCAACATTGCCGCCGACACCTCTTTTGCAAGCTGACAGACAGACACGCGCTTTTATTGACTGGCATCGCCCCTCTAAGCGGCAAACTGCGTCTCAGACGTCAGCTCCCAAGCTTTTTCAGTATCAGCGCTGTTTTCAAGTGCCTTTAAGTCAGTGCTATGATGACGCCTGTCATTATGGCTATCAACCTATTATCGACTACCTACATCCTTGTGTTATTTTATCCTTTGGTACTACGCTGCTATATTTCGCCCCCAAACATGCCTCACCGCCCGACTTTCATAATCGTCAGTACTGGACACCATTTGTCGCTTAGCAGCGCTTGGCGCGTAAACACATCAATAATTATTTAAGACATAAAAAAACTCAGTAATGTTATAAAGCACATTACTGAGTCCGGAGAAAGCTGTTAACTGATAGTTATTTTTCAGCCATAGCAAGGTAGATACCACGGTCTGATGCATCATCGACGTATCTAGAATCGCGCCACGTCGTATAGCTGTAATGACCGCTGTATGGGCTAATGCTGTTTTGACGGAAGTCAGATACCCAGTCATTACCATCAAATATTTGAATGTGACCATGAGGGCGGCTTGAAGTGCGGTCGTAAACAACCACATCACCAACCTGTGGTTCCATATTATTACTGATTTTGGTAAAGCCCGCTTGTGACAGTGTGCCGCGAGACGCGTATTGATACGCTGAAGGATTAGGGGTAAATTCGTAGCCCGCTGATTGTAACGCTTTACGAACATAACGAGCGCAATAGCCGGTGCTACTAGATAAAGCGACTCGTGAAGCATTCGCTGCTGCAATAGCGGGCGCTGAATAACGATCTGGTACCAAACTTGCTTTTTGTTGACGCTGCTCATAAGACAAACGATTGGTAAGCGACGCTAGCTGATATTCTTTTTGTTTTGCATGCGCGCTTAGATTATCGATTGCTTGGCTGATTTCGTCATTGCTAGAAACATAAGCACCGCTATTGGTACTATAGATGTTACGACTCGAACCGTAGTTCGCAGAAGTAGTGATATTGGTGATGGTATGACTCAAGGTATTATTTGATTGAAAGGTTGTTTCGGCAGCACCACTTGTCTGTGCTACGCCCATGCCCAATACTGACAAAATTAATAAAGCTTGTTTCATAAATTTACTACCTATTGTGAAAACGGGAGTGCTCGTCATCCGTGACAAAGCATGAATTAGTTTAGAGAATATAGTCATGACATAAACATGATAAAATATTTAGTACAATCGCTCTTTTACTTCTTAAGTAGCTGATGCTGATATCATTAGCAGCTTAATCATCTACGATATAAATCGTTTGCTACGTCATACCCTGCTTTAAAAATGAGCGTTTAGAGCCTGTTTATTATGACTATCGATTTTTCACCTATTAGATGAGTTATCACGATGTCCCAAAAAAACCCTAACCGCCTTGCCACTCTTATCGATCATCAAGCTTTTGCTGGTAGTGCGCTACCTCAAAACCTATCTGATAGTATGCGTTTATATGTGCAAGCGACCTCTGAAATAAAAGCACTTTTGGTAGATTGTCTACCTGAGGAAATCCTCACTAGCTGCTGGGTCGTAGGTTTAACGTCTGAGCAATTGACACTCAGTGTTGAGTCGGTAACTGCTGCCAATCATATTCGCTATTTGCAGAGCGCGTATTTGCAAGTGTTAACAGAGCAGTCAATTACATTTAAACAACTCAAGCAAATCCGCGTCGTCGTAGCCAATAAATCCCCCGATAATCATTATTCTAAATCATCATCAGGCCTGTCAGCATCACGCTCAATGTCCGTTAAAGCCCATGAAAATCAGGCTCTTAGCCAAAACACAAAGCGGACTATATCACAGGCAGCAGAGCATGTCACCACTGATGAAAACCTCAAAAAAGCACTATTACGCCTCATAAATCCCTAAAAAAACGCTATGTGCAATGTAAAGTTATGTAAATAAATCCAGTAAACGACCTGCTTCAAGCTGGGTTTTTGTAATTTCAAAAACAAAAAAAATCATCTATCAGCGCCATTCACATTGTGAACCGCACTGATAGATGATTTTACTATTCGCTACAGCTTTTATCTCATCTACTATACAGGCAAGTTATCATAAAATAAAGAAATATATATCTAATTTTATGAATATAATTCCGCCTTCATTATAGCCATCTTATGTAATATTGCGTAAATGTTTCGATACTTCGTGTATATTCCTGTATTCATCCTTCGACAGTTATACCATTCAAAGGTAAATATTCGATAGGACACGTTACATTGTCATCAAAAGTTACAATTTCAAAGTTATTCTGGTCAGATAAAATCTCACGTACCAATAAATTGTTCAAAGCATGGCCGGATTTATAGGCATTAAAGCGACCCAAAATCGGATAGCCAATCAGATATAAATCACCAAGGGCATCTAGAATTTTATGACGCACAAATTCATCATTAAAGCGCAAGCCCTCTTCATTCAAAATATGGCTTTCATCAATCACAATCGCATTGTCCATGCTACCGCCTAAGGCCAGATTGTTCTGGCGCATGGTTTCAATATCACGTAAGAAACCAAAGGTGCGTGCTGAACTTAACTGCTCAATAAAGTTTTGGGTTGAAAACTGCAATTGGGCATGCTGAAAGTTTTTATCAATCGCAGGATGATCGAAATCAATTTCAAAATTAAGCTCAAATCCATGATAAGGACGTAGCTCTGCCCATTTATCATCAACTTTGACACGTACAGTACGTAAAATGCGGATAAATTTCTTTGGGGCATCCTGTTCACAAAAACCTGCTTGCAATAGTAGTCCCACAAAAGGCGCGGCACTGCCATCCATAATGGGTATCTCTGATGCTGATACACGAATCAATAGATTATCAATACCAAGTCCTGCGATCGCACTGAGTAAATGCTCAACCGTACCGACACGGGTACCACCAAATACAAGGTTTGATGACATCATAGTATCTTGTACCAAAAAGGCACTGGCAGGAATGGGCGTGCTGCCAGTCATATCAGAACGCTCAAAGACGATTCCAGTATCAATTGGTTGCGGATGAAACTCTAAGTCAACAGGTTGACCACTATGAAGACCAGTACCTGTAACAGCGATTGCTGTTTTTATGGTTCGTTGATTCATGGCTGTCTTCTCACATATTTTGTTACAATTGCCATAGTGTATCATTACCTAGGCCCTATTCGCTAGCGATAAAAAGCGTTAATTTACCTATCTCTTTGATTGATAACACTTATCGAAGACTTATGATCGGTGACTGTGTAGTCGCAATCTCTAGTAAAGGGCTATAAAATACTGGACTTTATCTCTTGAAAACACTGCTTACATGAATATGTTTGATCGGTATTTTGATAACTGGCAACAATCAACGTATCAGTAGCTGGTGAATAGTAGAGATTATGAATAGGCAAAAATTAGGCAAAAAAAAGCCAGCATTTAAACGCTGACTTTTTTAAATAGCAACATTTATACCAAGGGTATCTATTTGTTTTGCTGACGCTTTAGATAGTCTTGAATACTATTGGTCTTGGTTTTAGCTTGTTCCGGCACGCTCGTTGTACGAATTGGATTCTCTTGATATTGTGCTTGTTTTTGACTGTTTAACGCACTGGTATGCAAGTTTGGGTCAACAGGCTGTGTACTGTTTACAGAAGGCACAGGTTGTTCAACCACTTCAGGCTCTTCACCAGCGTTTTCATCCAAAGTTAAACCAGTTGCAATAACCGTCACATGCAAGTCGTCGCCCATTTTTTCATCAATCACTGAGCCATAGAAGATATGCGCCTCATCGATATCAGTGATTTCTTCAACGATTACACTGATCTTGCTCATCTCATCTAAAGATAGGGATTCAGATGAAATCACGTTGACGAGTAAGCCTTTGGCATTCTCTAAACGCAAATCATCAAGTAATGGCGATCTGATAGCTTTTTCAGTGGCTTGACGCGCACGATCATCACCGCTGGCGCGGCCAATACCCATCATCGCATGGCCTTTAGCAGTCATTGCGGTACGGATATCGTTAAAGTCAATGTTGATCATACCTTCGCTAGCGATGGTCTCTGCAATACCTTGTACTGCATGCAATAGCACGTCATCTGCTTTTTTAAAGGCATCTTGCATAGAGATGTTACCGTAGACACTCATGAGCTTATCATTTGGAATCGTAATGATAGAGTCTACAAAGTTAGTCAGCTGCTCGATACCTGCTTTAGCAGCCTTGATACGCTTGCCACCTTCAAACTTAAACGGCGTCGTGACAACAGCCACAGTCAATACTTCCATCTCTTTAGCAATACGTGCGACGACTGGCGCCGCACCTGTACCTGTTCCCCCACCCATCCCAGCGGTGATAAAGACCATATCTGAGTGCTCAAGCAGTGCACGAATCGCCTCTTCGTCGCTCTCTGCAGCTTCGCGGCCCACTTCTGGATTTGCCCCTGCACCAAGACCACGGTTGGTTTTTGCGCCAAGTTGTAATTTATGCGGTGCAGTCAAACGATCAAGCGCCTGTTTGTCCGTATTGGCACAGACGAATGTTACACCTCTAATCCCTTGCTGTACCATATGTTCAACTGCATTACCGCCACCGCCGCCCACACCGAATACAGTGAAGCTGGCCTGGCCATTACTTTGAAGCTGATTATCATCTGGCATGGTGTATTTTGACATAAAAAAGTTTCTCCAGTTGCAGATAGCGTGATGGTCGATACGTGGTAACACACGCATATGGCGCGCTATCGACTTACTATATATAAATGTATTTGATTAAAACAGGGCCATGGCTTAAATAGTAACGCTTAACCAAGATATGCCGTTATTATACAGGGTATTGCTGTTTATATTGTAGCTTGGTCTTGCTGACAACCCTCTTATCTGATTGCTATCAGCAAATAATCAGCACAATTATAATATCTTTTTCAGTACACTGGCAAAACGTTGACCAGCGCTTTGAAAAACACCCGTCACACGATTTTTTTGAATAGCTTCGGGCTCACTTTTTTCACTGCGACGAAACTGCTCGCTTTGACTATATAATAAGGTACCAAATGCGGTTTGATAAGCCCGATCATTCACCTGAAAATTCAATTGTTTAAAGGATTCGTCATTATCAAAATGATTATAAGCACTAATCGCAGGGTGGGTATTGGTCAATACTACTGGCATTTTCAACAATTTTTTCGCAAACGGTACCATGCCTTTAATCGCACTACCACCACCTGTAAGCACAATACCTTTATCAATATAGCCTAATAAGTCCGCTTCATGTAATTGGCGCACCACTTCAGTGAAAATCTGTACGTAGCGGGCTTCAATAATACGAGCAAGGTTGTAGATACCGATGTTGATCTCATCCCCTGACCCTTGCGGTTTAAATAAGAAAAACGAGCTTGGATCTACACTGTTAACATCCACTGTACCATGCGATTTTTTCAGCTTTTCAGCCTCTATCATCGAAATACCCACGTCAGCTGAAATATCCATCGTCACTTCATGACTGCCCGTTGCAATACAATGGGTAAAAATAAGCTTATTTTCTTTATAAACACAGATGCTTGTGGTGCTGGCCCCTATATCTACTAAGCAAACGCCCTGTTGGCGCTCTTCACTCATCAAGCTGTATTCTGCACTGGTTACCGCATCAAATACGATATGATCAATGCCCACATCACAGCTTTGCAACAGTTTTTGGATGTTTTGACGACCCGCTACCGGCATCATCATCATGTGGTACATCACCGCGATATTGTGCGCTACCATGTCAATGGCATCATCGACCATAAACTCTTGATTGTCGATATAGATGCCTTGCTGACAACAGTGCATCAAATAATAATCAGATGATAGGTCTTGCGATTTGGCATTTGAGAGCGCTTGTACCATGTCTTTAGCACGAACAAATTCATCTTCTACCCGAACCTCTCCCACGCTATTTTTGCTCAATAGCTCGGGCGTCGCCAGCGTCAGCCAAACACTATGCACGCGGCAATTGGCAGTATCTTCCGCTTCTTGAATAGCCTGTTTGATAGCGCCTTGTAAACGTTCACGATGCTTAATTTGACCTTGATAAAAGTCGCTATTTTTAACTTGTCCCACACCCATAATACGGATGTCTTTTGCAGACACAACGCTACCAATGACGACATAAACTGCCGTGGCACTTAAATGGACAACAACCAGATTTTCAGTATTTTTCATGGTACCAGACAAATTATCGCTAAACAGGAGAACAAATGATGTCTCCATTAAATCATTAAAATAAAACTATCATCAGCTGACAATAGCGTATGTTGACTCTGTATAAAAAATAAAGCAGACAAGTTTAGCGTGCGGGCTACTTTATCTATTAATTATAGAGGGGTTTTACTTAGGGTTTTTTGGTTTGCAGGTGTCTCATTATTTTTCGGCGCTGCTATATTCCATGCAATCGTAAATCCATTTTTGTAACGCAGATCGACTGATTGTATCTCATCACGGCGACTTTTCAATTGATTGCCGAGCAACTGACTTAAATTCAATAGTTTTTGTGCCGTATTCTCATTATCAACGATAATGCGTAACCCGTTATCAAAACGGATCAGCCATGTCATCCTTGGCGACAAAATAATATCTTCAACTTGTAAGCCAAGCGGCGCATACCAGTCATTGACTTGCTGCAACTGCTGCATAATGACCGGTGCTTGAGTCATATTACCTTGTAAAGTGGCAAAGTTCTCTTGCGTCAAATCTCTACTATCAGCAGGGACAAATACATTGCCTTTTGCATCGACTAGACGCTCAGTACCGAAATTTGCCACCGCTTGCTTAGGCAATACGGTTACCACAATGCCCTTTTGCCAATCACGACTGATACTAACCTGATCAACCCAAGCCAAACCCGTGGTAATATCTCTCAACGCTTGCAAATCAGAGGTGAAAAAGCTGCTCACACTTTGCTGATTCATAACATGCTGCAGCGCTCGATATTCAGCAACCGTCAATCCTTGATGATCGACATGAATCGCTGCTGGAGGTGCATCACGTAAGGCCTTACCGCCCATTATCAATATCAGCACTAACAACCCAAGCACCAATACAGTAAAAAAGTATCTGATCGCCGTGGGTACTTGAAAGTTCGATTTTGGGTGACGGGTTTTATCACTCATTAAGTCAGCGACCTCATTGACAGTTTGAGCCATAATACGCTTCGCCCCTATATTTATTTAATCAAAATAATCTGTATGTGTCATATATTCGATTCATGTTTATGTAAATCGACGATCTTTTTTATGGATACAAAGCGCGTGCCATCTGAGCAAGGGTAAAGGCTATAACTACCAAATAGACATGCTATCAATTCATCACTTTAAATGGCAATACAAAGTGCGTTTATCGGCCTTTAAATGTAACATTTCTCTTATCTAATGAAGGACTTACCAAAGCGCTGCATAACCTTCACCAAAAACACTAGATAGTTACAATATTAACGCATTTTACCTTCAAACAATAGCCTAACCCCTACTACTACTAACGAATTTACACAAGTTTACATGAAGCTGTGGTATAGCAGCGCTAGCGATACATTACGAGTAATAAAAAGCGACTGCTTGACCCTGTTCAATAGCTCAAACTTCTCATTTATTGACGTAATTACGTTTGCACTACTATTAATAAAAGCTTGTGATAGATAGGCAGTAGCTTATTTAATAAGCAGTTATACTGTTTGCGCTAGAATATGCCAGCATAAGCGCTCAAAATCCATGCCACGGGCTTTAGCTGCCATCGGCACTAAGCTATGACTGGTCATACCTGGTACGGTATTAATCTCAAGTAGCCAAAAGTTGCCCGCCTCATCTTGCATGGCATCGATACGTCCCCAGCCTTTTGCCTCAACCGCCCGAAACGCTGATAAGCTTAACTCTTGTAAGTGCTTCTCATCAGCGGCACTCAGACCACAAGGAATATAGTAGCTGGTATCGTTACGATTATACTTGGCTTCAAAATCATAAAAATTGGTGATATCAGCAGGCTCTAGTCGAATCACAGGATAGGCTTCGTCATCGATAATCACGATGGTAAATTCGCGACCGGTAATCCAGCGCTCAGCCATCACTGCATCACCGCACTGTACGGCGGTTGCATACGCAGCTGGCAGCTCATCAAGGTTATTCACCTTAGTCATACCAATGCTTGAGCCTTCATGAACTGGCTTAATAATCAGCGGCAGTCCTAGCATATTAACCACTTGCTGCCAGTCGGTATCCGCGGTGAGTATAGAAAACGGCGCGGTTGATAAACCGCAGCCTTGCCACAATTGCTTGGTGCGTACCTTGTCCATGCCCAGTGCTGATGCCAAAATACCAGAACCAGTCTGCGGAATATTAAACCACTGCAATACGCCTTGTAGCAAACCATCTTCGCCGCCGCGGCCATGCAATACGTTAAAGACACGGTCATATTGACGCAGCTCAGTGATATCCTGATCTTTAGGGTCAAAATGGGTGGCATCAACGCCTTGATTTTGTAATGCTTTTAATACAGCCGCACCGCTGTCTAAAGATACGCTACGCTCATTACTATTACCACCATACACGACAGCAACCCGACCAAACTCACTGGCCTCTTTTACTTTGCTTTCCTTGATAATAGGTAAGGGATCAGAGGTCTGACTCGTATTATCTGCTTGATGCTGCTCTGCTTGTGCAGCTGCTGCCAATGCAGGCTCTGGATTGATAATAGGGGCAGTATTCTTTTGAGCATTGCCTTTAATATTGTTTTCACCGTTGCCTAAAGCGTTTTGCGCAGTATTATCACAGTCTTGATTGATATCGTCGTTATTCTTTTGCGTTTGATTCATGGTCATGGTTGATGCTCCTAGTATGTTTAAAGCAATGCGTCTAAGACTTCTAAGGCTTATTTGATATAAAGGTCATTGGCGGCAAGATCGATAGCTATTTGCCCGACATTACCCGCGCCTTGAGTAATCAGCATATCACCTGCTTTTAGTAATCGCTGCATCACAGGAGCGATATTGTCTTTATCAATGATCGTTGGCTCGACCGCACCGCGCAAACGAATACTACGCGCCAAGGCTTTGGTGTCCGCGCCAGCGATCGGGCTTTCACCAGCAGAATAGACATCCAATAATAATAATTCATCAACGCTTGAGAGTACTTCGACAAAGTCATCAAAGCAGTCACGCGTGCGGCTATAACGATGCGGCTGGAACATCATAACGATGCGGCGCTCAGGGAAGCTTTGACGCGCCGCTTTAATAGTCGCATCAACTTCTTTTGGATGATGACCATAATCATCGATTAATAGCACATTGCCATCATCTATCGATACAGAGGCCTGCTGCTCAAAACGACGACCAACCCCTTCAAACTTCTGTAGCGCACGGGTGATTGCCGCATCATCGACCCCTTCATCGGTTGCCATCGTAATGGCAGCCAGGGCATTGTAAACGTTGTGCACGCCCGGAATGTTTAGCGTTAGACGTAATGGCTCATGATCACGGCGCAATACGGTAAAGTGGGTTTTTGTACCTTCAACGACTAAGTCAACGCCTTGCACATCATTAAATGGCTCAAGACCAAAGGTCAATACCGGACGCCCAATGTCATCTATCATCGCATATAATTCAGGGTCATCACCGCAAACCACTGCCAAACCATAAAACGGCATGTTTTGTAAAAACTGAATATAAGCGGCTTTTAATTTATCAAAGCTATTACCATAGGTTTCCATATGGTCTTGGTCAATATTGGTGACAATCGCTGCCATCGGATGTAACGATAAAAACGACGCATCAGATTCGTCCGCTTCTGCAATCAAGAAACGACTGCTACCAAGCGCAGCATTTTTACCTGAAGCATTGAGCTTACCGCCTATCACATAGGTGGGATCCAGCTGCCCTTCTGCCATCATGGTCGTAAGTAAGCTGGTCGTGGTGGTTTTACCATGCGCCCCAGCGACTGCAATACCATGACGATAACGCATCAGCTCACCAAGCATATCGGCACGGCGTACCACCGGAAGACGTGCCTCTAATGCTGCTTTTACTTCAGGGTTGCTACGGTCAATCGCTGACGATACAACGATGACATCAGCATTGGCGATATTTTTAGAATCATGACCAATCGCGATATCTATACCAATCTGTGCCAAGCGCTTGGTCACTACACTCTCAGTAATATCAGAACCACTCACTTGATAGCCTTGGTTATTCATGACCTCAGCAATACCGCACATCCCCGAACCACCAATACCAATAAAATGCAGATGCTGAATACGGCGCATTTCTGGTATTTCAATCAAACGTTTGGTTAAGGCTTTAGCAGAGGTAGGCATAAGGTTTTCTCTTTTTATAAGACGAATAAAATGTAAATAATCAAAAATATTAAGTATTTAAATCACTATTTATAACGTTTGCCAAATAATATCAGCAACGTGCTGACACGCTTGACGATTGGCAAGGGCGTGCCCTTTTTTTGCCATCTCTAAGCAAGCAGGTCGATCAAGGGCAGCAAGCTCTTCACTCAAGCGTTTGGGCGTCAATTCGTTTTGCGGCAATAAAATCGCCGCTTTATGTACTGTCAATGTCTGCGCATTTGCGGTTTGATGATCATCAACGGCACTTGGCAGCGGGACAAAAATCGCGGCAATACCCACGTTTTGGATTTCGGTAACAGTAAGCGCGCCAGCACGGCAAACAACAATATCTGCCCAGTTATAAGCCGCTGCCATATCATCAATAAATGGCTGTACCGTAAATTGATGCGCGTTTAAATGCTCACTATCATATGCTGTTTGCGTCGCCGCTTCGTGATTGCGTCCACATTGATGACGTACTTCAAACGGACGCTCAATCAACGCCAGAGCTTTTGGCACGGTATCATTGAGCACTTGAGCGCCAAGTGAGCCGCCAACCACGAGCAGCTTCAATGCTGACTGGTCATTTATATCATAGCGCGCCATAGGTTCAGCCACTCCAGTAATCGCATTACGGACTGGGTTGCCGACGGTTTCAAGTTTTGTATCAAGCTGGCTATTGCCAAAGGTATCTTCAAATGCTTGCAGGACTTTAGTCGCCATCTTTGCCAAGTAGCGGTTACTCATGCCAGCAATGGCGTTTTGCTCATGGATAATAAGCGGCGTTTTGGTCAGACGCGCTGCTATACCGCCGGGTGCACTGACATAACCGCCAAAGCCGACCACCATATCAATCTTATTAGCACGAATGATTTTGATAACGGCCATAGTCGCAGACAGCAAAGTCACGGGCATCTTAAGCACACGACCAAGCCCTTTACCGCGCAAGCCCTGCATCTCAATTGCATGAAAAGGATAACCAGTTGGCGCTACCAGTCCATTTTCCATGCCCTTTGGTGTGCCCAACCAATGAATCACCGCACCGCGCTTGCTCAATTCTTCACTGACCGCGAGCGCTGGAAATACATGTCCGCCAGTACCAGCAGCCATCATTAGTATGTGCGGTGTCTTCATCTGGTGCCTGCCTATCTTTTTTATAGTGATATGAAGGACTTATTGTCCTATCGTCGTCTAAATCGTTGAGTCATACGGGCGGTTTAAAAGCCCGCATAGTATAGTGTAAATTGTGGTCTGATATATAGCATTTTCTAACTGACCAATAACAAAAATCCAAGCCGTGAATAATCGCGACTTGGCTTTTTTAAATACCACGATATCACTAAAACCCCAGTTTCTTAGCGTTTTAGCGATATATGTTAGCACAACTATTTTTGCTCATTGTGCCCATAGATAGGTATTACATTACTCTATCCTTACAGCCCAACCAACCAATAAATTTTAGTAAGCTATTAGCGTGCAAGTTTTCGCTCAATAGCAATGATAAAATCGGTTGCAATATCTGTACCGCATTGGTCATCAATCTCACGCACACAGGTCGGACTGGTGACGTTAATCTCAGTAATGCGTCCACCGATCAAGTCTAAACCAACGAACATCAGCCCTTTTTCTTTGACAATCGGTGCGACTACTTCTGCGACTTGGCGTTCGATATCGGTCAGCGGCATCGCCACCCCGCTACCACCGGCAGCAAGATTACCGCGGGTTTCACCTTTGTTTGGAATACGAGCCAAGCTATAGTCAACCACAGCGCCATCAACAATCAGTACACGCTTATCACCCTCTTTAATCTCTGGTAGATAACGCTGCGCCATAATTGGCAACGTTTCAAGCTCCGTCAACATCTCAAGCGTCACGCCAATATTTGGGCTGTCAGCGGTCAAACGAAATATACCCGTACCGCCCATACCATCTAATGGCTTAACGATGACATCTTGCTGCTCAGTGATAAACTTGCGAATATGCGCCTGTTTACTGGTCACAATCGTTGGACTCATATAATCGCTAAACCAAGTGGCAAATAATTTCTCATTACAGTCACGAATCGCTTGCGGATCATTGACCACCAGTACGCCTGCTGCCTTTGCATGGTCAAGCATATAAGTGGCATAAATAAAACGCATGTCAAACGGTGGATCCTTACGCATCAAAATCACATCATAATCGCTGACTGCGCCTGTTGTCTTTTCCCCTAAGCTATAAAAGTCCTTAGGATCACGCTTGACCATAACAGACTGCGTATCGACCATCAACTGCCCACGATCGAGCCACAAGTCATGAATCTGACAATAACCTAATGTATGCCCGCGATCTTGCGCCGACCACATCATGGCAAGGCTAGTATCCTTTTTATAATTAACCTGCTCAATAGGATCCATAATCACAAGTATTTTTAAAGATTTTTTTGGCTGTTCTAGGCTCATAAGAAGACTCATTTACAGAATGTTAATACATGGGTTATTAATTGCTGAAATTGCTGAAATCGCCAACCACCTATCAGTACGCCACTATAGGCAAATCTACAGGCAACAATAGATAGCAACGGTTTTGATGATTTGATTCACTATACGCCATACTGAGCACGGTAATGCTGCATTTTTGCAAGTTGGGTTGCGTCTTTGTTCGGATTACTGTTCTCTGATAAATAGCTAATCAAGTCATCGATGTCGACTAGGGCGCGTACCGGCACCTTTAAGGTTGCCGCCAGCTCCTGAATGGCAGAATGCTCAGCCAAGCCTTTTTCTTTACGATCAAGCGCCACAATGATACCGGCAACCTGCGCGCCTGCTTGTTCTAAAATCTCAACCACTTCACGCATCGCAGTGCCAGCGGTAATCACATCATCCAATACCCAAACTGTCTTACCATTCACATCAGCGCCGACCAAATTGCCACCTTCACCATGTGTTTTAGCTTCTTTACGGTTATAGCCCCATTGTGCATTGATACCATGATGTAACCATAATGCCTGTGCGGTTGCTGCCACAAACGGAATGCCTTTATAAGCAGCACCAAAAATGACAAGCTCTTGTGTGCCTTCACCATCATTGATAGACGCCATTTGCTCAGCTATCTGTTCCGCTAAGGCATCTGCATAACCGCGTGCTAATAACGACAACATCTCACCTGATGCAAGCAGCCCTGCATTAAAAAAGTACGGGCTAATACGACCAGATTTTAAGACAAATTCACCAAATTTTAATACTTGGTTGTCTAATGCCAGTTGAATAAAGGCATGAGAGGAAAATGGGACATTGTTAGCATATTGAGCATGCGGCATTAGAGGGTTCCTATCAACAAAAAGAAAGTGTAAAAACAAGTAGAATGACGCATATTATAGGCGCTAGCGCTTAACTTGACCAACCATTGATATCATAATCTTGCATATTGGGATATCGGGTCAAAAGACCACAGCGTGACGAGAGGTCAAAATAACAGTGACCATCGCTACTCACCTGAATATTCCAGCCTAAATGATGAGCAGCCACGATAATATGTCCTGCAAACATGCGAACTTGGCGATAGCCATGGCGCTGGGCAGGCTCATAGATACTCTGACTGAGTAAGTAGCTACGTACATGCTGGCAAACCTCCGCGGCACTATAGCTATGATTGATACTTTTGCGGCGACCACACTGCTTTAAAGCATGGACAGCAACGCTACATGCCATAATATCAGTCGCTAAACTGCCCTCGCCGGTATCGAACTGCTGCGGCTGCAATATCACATGCCAGTCATCAGCGTACTGACTGCTCAGTAGCTCATCAGGATTATAGCGCTTGGTCAGTGCGCGCAAAGATAGTGCAGCAGAGGCTTTTGTTTGAGCCGCAGTATTTTTATCACTAGCCTCGCTTTCCACCCCTAAAAATCCATAACGAGTCAACCTAGGATACGCCCGAATAGCGTGTTGAATATCTGACATATCTAGCAAAACCATGTCATTTAACGACGACAATAATGGCTGCTCGCTCTGATTGTGATAAAAACTATCCGGCAGCGCTATCAATTTAGCAGCGCTCAGTAACGATAAATGCTCCGCCAACGGCTCAGAAGCAATAACGTCCCATTTTGACAAGCTGTCATTGTCAGGCTGATAAAAACGGGCAGCATTGCCATATAATCGACGTAACTGCCCGTTTAAGCGTCGTGCTGGTTCTGGAATATCTGTCAGCGGCCTTGCAGGATCTAACGGCACTTGCGCTGGGTCAAAATTAGGATGCACAATCGCAGGCTGGTTACTACTGGATAAAAGAGCTGATTGCGCAGCATTATTGTTTGTAAACCGATCTTCTGCTACAAGATCAGTGCTAAATAAGCCATCATCAGACATAAAAGGTTGGGTCATAAAGTTTCCCTAAATAAGTGCCTTTATAAAAAGGCACCCGTAAACAACATATTCAAAAACGTATTTAAGCCCTTTAACGGCTCTATCAACGCTAGCTATCTTGATAACGTAAAATATCTTGATAACCGCTTTGCCAATCAGGATAGGTCAGCCAAGCTAATGGAATATTGCTATGTAAACGTTTGCCACTCATAGCATGACTTCTATCATCAAGTACTGGCGGTGTTTCATCTAATTGCTCACATAGCCAAGTGGTCAGCGCAAAAGAAGTCACTGGCAGATAATCGGTTGCAAGATAAACAGGCTTTGGTGCCTTTATCGTCAGTACTTTGGCGATAATATTGATCAAATCGCTGTCCATAATGCGATTGGTCCACGCGCCAGCCGCTATCGGCTGTTTTTGTGGCTCTTGAGCTTTACGCACTCGCATCAAGCGCTCGCGCCCATAAATACCACTTGGTCGGATGATAATAGCTTTATCATGAAAACCCTGTTGCAACGCCTGCTCGGCTTTTAATATGACCTGTGAGGCTTCGCGTTTTGGCAACGTCGGCATGGTATCTTCATCGATCCATTCGCCATTATCTTGTCCATAGACGCCAGTTGAAGAAATAAAAACAATACGTTCAAGTGTAGGTAATTGATCAGCCAATACCGCCAAATGCTGGTTAATCGCCAAATAGCTGTTGTGATAGCCACTGGTTGAATATTCATCAGGGGTAATGATAATAGCAATGTGGGTAAAATCTTGCAGTTGCTCAGCGGTAAGCGTTAAGGCATCGGCTTGCATAAACTGAGCTTTATCATCCAACGCATATTTTTGACGATCACGACGTGCAAGCCCTGTGACGCGAACGCCGCCTTGCGCAAGCTTATTGGTCACTGGCAAACCAATATCACCTTGACCGATAATCAGTATGTTGTGCGTATTCATCATAGCTCCTGCCTGCCTACCTTTTATTTACCGCTTAAAGTACTGTTACTTAGCATACTATTACTTAAACTATCACTAACAGCTAAAAATAACGTCGATATGACAGCTGTACATCATCGTTAGCATCTATACGATCTTGCCATTCATAATTGGCATTGAGACGTAATGCCTGCTTTTTATCGATATCGTATTGTAGCCCTAAGCTTGAGATCGGCTGCCAATAATGACCGCGCACGTTAGAGTCATCGCTGCTGCCATGATACCAATATGGCAATTGCAATTCAGCCTGCGCACGTAACTGATTGTTAATCTGATAACGACAACCAGCATTCACACCTGCACCGACACGAAAGCCTTTATTGATACCGCGTCCTGTTTGCGCTGTGCCTGCCAAAAACGTATAGCACAGCTGCGGCGGCATCTCGCCTGTCCCTGCGCTAGGTGTGCCAAATGCCCACGACCAACCAGATTCGTAGCCCAAGCTACCGACTAAATGATCGCTGCCGTCTTGCTGCGAGCCATCGTTTACACGCGTTGCCTCGATACTCGCGCCCCAGGTTTTGCCCTTCTTAGCCGAATTGACCGGATTAAAAGAGCGCCCTTTAATCACAGTTAAATTTTGCAATACCACGCTTTTTGGCTGATTGGCTTTGTCAGTATCTCTATCATACAAACGTAACGTCGCAGCAGCGCCTTCTAAATCAAAAAACTGCGGAAAGCCGGACGGACGGTCAAGGGTATCGTGATAGCCTGCACGGACGCCAAGGTCGATATAGTTATTATCGCCACGCTGACCGATACCGACAGACCCCATTTGTAGCGGATGCCTATCGATAGGGTTGGTATCTGAAACCGCAATCTGGTGATTGAGTAACGTCTGACCATCGGCTGACATGCTAGACACTGTATTGAGCTGCGCCGACTTAATCTCATCAAGCATCTGTTTGGGGCTGTTATGGTAGCCGAGCTGCTCACGCTGCTGTTTGACCTTATTCAATTGTGCTTGGCGTAAGGTGCTATCAGCTGGTGTATAGTTGGTGCTAGCAAGGAAGCCCTCTTTGTCTAACAGCTGCACCACATCTGATGGAATAACGGCATAAGGCAGCTGACTTAATAACTGCTGCTCTGGACGTACCACATCTATCAAGCGCAGAATCTCAGAGGCGCAGTTATCAGTGGTAAAGTAGTAGGGCAATTTTAAATCTTTGGTTTCCCAAACATGCAAGATGATTTGCTGAACTTCTTCTGGGGTCAAATCCAATCGATACGTCCACGCATCACGCTCATCGTCTTGCAGATATTTAGCCAACTTTTCTGGATAAGGGTCAATCTCGATCAGATTGTTATAACCGCCCGTCATAGACTTAATGGCATACAACACAAAGTTATCTTTGCTATCACCATCGACCGTATCATTTAGCGCATAAGCATGATGAATTTGACTTGGGTCAGCCACACTTGCTTTTGAATCGATACGTAGTAAGGTATGAGCAAAAGCAGATAGAGGATTGTCTAAGTACTCTTGGGCAAACATAATAGACAGCTGCTCAGGTGCCAGTTTCTGCATCCATGTAGTCAGCTCTGGACAGTCAACCTGCATCGCTGACTTATCAATACCTAAGGTATCACTTAGCCATTTTGCGCGCGCTGGGAAACGGCATAGCGCAGAGTTGCTATTACTAGCTTGGGCAGTATTACGTGTTTTAGAGTTATTGGTTTTATTTGTTATCTCATTAGCAAAGGCGACCAGCATGGCATCCAGCTCAGCGCCTGAATCTTCACGGCCATTTGGGCTTAAAAAGAAGCTAGCATTATCGACTAAGCTGATATTTTTATTTTTACCAAATACGCCTTTTTTATCATCAGAGAAATATAATAAGCGCCGCCATGTCGTATGCTGAGCAAGATTCTCGCTCTGAGCCTGCTTGCGCCATGAAGCTAATAGCTGCTGATCGATCTTAACAGCGATCTCAGTAGCAATCTCGGATTTAGCATTATTTTCGCTCGTTTTATCAGTCTTGGTGTTGATATTAGAATTGGCATTAAGCGCAAGCTCGCCAGTCGTAACCAGTGAGGCAGGTGTTGGTAACAAGGCTTGCGCCTGCGCTGTAAACAATAGCGCTACAATTGCCAATGGCAAACGTGCACGGCGACTATGCGGTATTGGCGTATCATCTGACGCAATACGATTTGAAACTGGATGTATGTACATAGGTAAAATCTCGCACTGTAAAGGTGATACGCTTATCGCGTGACGGATATTTATCAAAGGGTTTAAAAATTTGTTATCGAAAATCTACTTTTGAAAAAATACTATTTATCTCTTCTTGATACTTAAATGACGATAGATTTGCTATTTATTGATACAACATTTACGATAAAACGCCGTTTTTTGCTGATTAACAATCATAATAAAAGAGAGCATTATGTCTATAGCATCATCGATGACTATCAACGAGGGTCAACTATCAGCCGCTACTTGGCTTGCCTCCCCAAACTTTAATAAGCGACCACAAAACACCAGCATTGATACGATTGTCATTCACAATATCAGCTTGCCACCGAGTGAATTTAACACGTGCGGCGCTGATGGTATTCACTACGTCAAAGCCTTGTTTACCAATCAATTGGACTGGGATGCTCATCCTTATTTTCAAACGATCAAAGGCGCTGAAGTATCCGCGCATTTATTTATAGAGCGTGATGGCGCGATTACCCAGTTTGTCAATTTTGATGAGCGTGCATGGCATGCTGGCAGGTCAAGCTATCTTGGACGAGCCGAATGTAATGATTATAGCATTGGCATCGAGCTTGAAGGGTCAGATTTTGTGCCCTTTAGCGCGGTGCAATATGAGACATTGGCAAAAGCAATCGTTGCCATTTATGATGCGTATCCCAAAACCCGTCGCCATCTGACCGGTCATAGCGATATTGCTCCCGGTCGTAAGACGGACCCTGGTAATTATTTTGAATGGACGAAATTGCGTCAGATGGTTGCAGGCCTTCTTAATACCTAAACTTAGTGTTAACTAAGACAAAGCGCTTCTTAATAACAGGATATATATTCCACATTCAATCCATTTATCAGGACAATGAAAGTGCTATAATCTGTCAGTTTTTTGACTCTCGTAAATCAGCAAGCAACCATCCCCAAACAAATTAGCAGAATAGGTTCTCATGGCAAAAAGTCGGTTATTTCGTTCAACCATGGTGGTCAGCAGCATGACCATGCTGTCGCGTATTTTAGGTCTGGTACGTGATATTGTTTTGTTGGGCGTCTTTGGCGCTGGTGGTCTGATGGATGCCTTTTTGGTCGCCTTTAAGATACCCAACTTTTTGCGCCGCTTGTTTGCTGAAGGCGCATTCAGTCAAGCCTTTGTACCTGTTTTATCCGAATATAAAGAAAAATACAACTTACGAGAAGTACAGATATTGGTCAGTCGCACCTCAGGCGCGCTGCTGTTAATTTTATCGATGCTGACCGTAGTGGTTATTTTAATGGCACCGTGGGTTGTGACCTTATTTGCGCCCGGTTTTGCCGATCAACCTGATAAGTTTGCGATTACCGCTGAGCTCTTGCGCCTAACCTTTCCTTACCTTTTGTTTATCTCCATGACCGCCTTTGCCAGTGGTATTTTACAAAGCTACGGACGTTTTGCCGCACCTGCCTTTGCACCGGTACTGCTCAATCTCTGTATGATTGGTGGCGCGCTGGTATTCTCTCCGATGTTCGAGACGCCCATTATGGCGCTTGGTTACGCGGTCGCTATTGCAGGCTTATTACAGCTACTACTGCAATTGCCACAGTTGTCACAGCAAAAACTGCTGGTCATGCCAAAAATTGACTTTCAGCATGAAGGTGTCAGACGTATATTAAAATTGATGCTACCCGCTATCTTTGGGGTATCAGTTACCCAAATTAACCTACTATTAAACACGGTTTTTGCTTCATTGATGATCGGCGGCTCCGTCTCATGGCTATATGCCGCTGAGCGCATGAGTGAGTTACCGCTTGGCTTGATTGGCGTGGCAATTGGTACGGTTATTTTACCCAGCTTATCAAAAAGTGAAGCGCAAAAAGACGATGTCAGCTTTAAAAAGACCATCGATTGGGCTGCACGTTTAATCATCTTAGTCGGCGTACCGGCATCAGCAGCGCTGTTTATCTTGTCAGATGTACTCATGCAAGCGCTGTTCTTACGCGGAGAGTTTACTTTACGTGATGCGCAAATGAGCTCGCTTGCGCTAAAAAGTATGGCGGGCGGCATCTTAGGCTTTATGTTGATAAAAGTCTTTGCCCCAGCGTTTTTCGCCCGTCAAGATATTCGTACACCGGTCAGAATCGGTATTATTTCTGTGTTTGCAAACATGATTTTTAGTGTGGTCTTTATCGGTATCTTTTACTTTCTTGAGATTCCATTACATGGTGGACTGGCACTTGCGACGACTGGCGCCTCCTTTGTGAACGCAGGCTTATTATATTACTTCTTACAAAAGCGTGATATTTTCCGTTTTGGTAGTCACTGGAAAAAACTGTTTACCCAGTTTGCCATTTCCACCACTGCTATGGTTGCTGTACTTTATATACTCTTGCCGTACTTTCCAACCGATAAAGCCCAGTGGCAACGCTTGGTTGCGCTGCTGATTATGTGTGTGGTCGGTGCGCTGGTATATGGCGGCGTATTATTGGCGACAGGCTTCCGTCCTCGTCAGCTAAAACATGGCTAAAAGGGCGAAATAAGCTGACAGTTTACCAAACCAAAACAAGCTCGATATGAGAAGTGACAGACCATGTTGCTGATAGTTGCCATAATAACTCATTGCTAAATCACTAACCATAAAGGCTTTATATGACGACTCAGCAGCTTGCTACTCAACGCTTATCTATATTTTCACCTATGTTTTTTGCAACGGGTCTACTCAGTGCGGGACTATTACTAAGCGGTTGTAGTGATAATAATCAGGTAGAGAACCAGCCAGTAGACAAGACGACAGACAGCTCAGCTGCTGTAGATACGCTCAAAAATACAAAAGATACCGATACTGATATCGCTCCTGATATGGATAAAACTGCTAACACCCCTCATAGCGATACGGCTAAGGCAGATGCCGACATTGTCAGTCAAGATATCAGCCCGATTGCAGCTGCTGTAAAAGAGCCCAGTATATTGACCAATCGAACCCAAGTCGGTACGCCAGAACACACGGTAAAGCTGGCGCTCGATACCTTATATTATGGCGATGTTAAAAAAGCGGCCTCATATTACAAAGTCGATATGGAAAATTTCGATGAAGAGTTAAAAAACACCCAGTTTGCTTTTAAGCAAACCGTTGAAGCGGTCACTATCATTGATACCAAATACAATAGTGACAAAACCAAAGCAACTGTGACAGGTGAGTTACGCTTAAAAGGTCAAAGTGAGCCTGCACCTTTGGCTTATGATTTGCAAAAAATAAATGGCGAATGGAAAATATTGGGTTAAAAAGCACTTATTTGATACACGGATGTAATCCCAAGGATTTTATTATTAATCTTAGATGTTATTGAGCTTAAATATTATTAATCTTAGACATTGTTGTCAGTATCTAACACCCGTTTGCCTAGCATCACCACATCAGCGATAAATCCATCCATATCACAAACTTGCGGCATCAAGCCCCATTGCTCAAAGCCAAGTTTACGAAATAACCCTAAGCTTGGCTGATTATGCGCAAAAATTAGCGCTACGACGTTATGAATCCCAAGGCTTGGCGCTTGTTGTAACATCCCTTGCACCAATAAGCTACCTAGCCCTTGACCATGGTAGCCGTTATGCAGATAAATGCTAATCTCGCTACTAATATGATAAGCCGGACGCGCATACAAATCACTAAAACTGCCCCATGCGACAATGGCTGACCCCTCTTTTTGCCCGTCTCCTTGCATAGATGTTTTTGCCCTTCTCACGACGTAAATAGGTCGCGTTGTACTATCAATATGTTCTGTAAACCAAGCTAACCGCTCTTCATAAGTCACGGGCTCAAGATTGGCAGTCGCCTGCTTACCCACAATACTTTGATTATAAATGGCTAAAACTTCAGACAGATCATCTGCTGTTGCATACTGCATCGTAAATGAATCGCCAAGTTTATTTGTTAATATAGGCAAGTCAGTACGATCAAAAATAGGTGTGGCCTGTGCGTCAGCTGTTATTGCAGACATAGCTTCTCCGTCGTGGGTTATACCTCATTGATAACTCAATCATCCTATAAAGCGATCTTTTAGTCGTTAAACAAGCTACCGTTAGTAAAATAACTACGTTATAAAAAGGACACTACCGTTCTGCCGTTATCAGCAGACTATAGGATGTTAGTGTGGCTATTTTACTTTATAATGGCTGATTTTAAACACATCGATTTTATATCCAAATGTGTTTTTCATTTTTATCTGGTTTCATCTATCATAGCTGAACATTTATGAATACCTATTTTCTTGAGCAATTGGTGGCGTCTGCAGACGCTGCGCCCACCAATACCAACCCAGTAGCGTTAGCGCCCTGTGTGCTCACTATTGGCAATTTTGATGGCGTGCATTTGGGACATCAGGCGATGCTTACTCAAGTGCGCGAACTGGCAGTGGCACGTAAGCTTAGCGCTGCTGTGATGATATTTGAGCCACAGCCAAGAGAGTTCTTTGCTCCTGCCGCCGCCCCTGCTCGCTTGACCAATCTTGCCGAAAAGCAAGCGTTGCTAGCAGCATATGGCGTCGAAACCTTAATTGTCGCAAGCTTTGATAATGAGTTTCGCTCCTTATCAGCGCAGGCGTTTGCAGATATTTTAGTCAAACGGCTAAATGTACAAGCTTTGGTATTGGGTGATGATTTTAAATTTGGACATGATCGTACGGGTGATAGCCAGTTTTTACGTGATTATGGTTTGCATGTAACCAATCTAGAGACCATCACTGACGATACTCATAAGGCAGCACGTATCAGCTCCACTCGCATTCGAGATCTTTTATTAGCAGGGGATATCGATGCGGCCAATGCCCTACTTGGTCGCGATTATGCGATTACTGGTACGGTGGTTAGTGGCGACAAAATTGGTCGCACCATGGATTTTCCGACCGCTAATATCGACCTAAAACGTATCAAGCCAGCTTTACACGGCATTTTTGCAGTCGATGTGGTGAGCCTAGACGATAATGGTCATGTAATACCAGAGGGTTTGGTCAAGCGGGCAGATAATGGTCATAAAGGGATAGCAGGTTTGCAGGCAGAGAGTTTGTTTGGTACTGCCAATTTAGGTACCAGACCGTCCGTCGATAAAACCCATGAATGGCGTTTAGAAGTGCATTTCCCACAGCTGCAAGCAGACTTATATGGTTTAAACTTGCAGGTGCGTTTTTTGCATTATTTGCATGGCGAACGTCATTATGACAATTTAACAGCGTTAAAAGAAGGCATTCATCGCGATGTACAAGAACTGATAGCATGGCGCGAACAACAAACGGATAATTAAGTAGCTATTCTTTCAAGAAAATCATTGATAAAAAAACCCACAACGATAAGAAGCTGTGGGTTTTTTATAGCTAAGTTATCAGTAGCTCTGTTTTCTTATCTGATTAACGCTTAGACACCGCTGCTAACTTATGCCTGTGGGTGTAAACGGACATTCAACTCATCAATTACTTCTACCCAAGCGGCATCTTTTTCCCATTCTTCTTGTAAAAACATGCGTTGGTTATCGTTCCAAATATCGGCTTCTATCAGCTTTTCTTCTTTTGCCAATTGATTGTTTTCGATAAAACGATCAATCGCTTCATCTGAGCTCTCAAGACCCAACTGAGCAAACAGCTCATTCATATTATATTCAGGTTCGCCTAACATAAAACTTCTCCTTAAATGACACAAATTTGCTTACGATTATTATTTCAATGAACCTGATTATTGTAACAAGTTATCGGATAATAGCTGTTAATCAACGTTTATCTAACGTTATCAATTGTATTAACCTTAATATATTAATGGAACAATATCAGTTATAAAGGATGCTGACTGTCGGCCAAAATTTAAGCCAAAAAAAGCCCTCGTGTATCATGAGGGCTTTTTATGTCTAGTACTGAATATAAACAGTACTAATCTAACCTTAGGCTAACAGCTTACGGTAGTAGGTGTGCTACGGCATCACGCTCTTCGCTAAGCTCTTGCTCAGTGGCTGCCATTTTCTCTTTTGAGAAATCTGATGACACATCAACGCCATCAACGATAGACCAATCGCCGTTAGCGCAGGTTACTGGGAATGAGTAGATTAAGCCTTTAGCGATACCGTACTCGCCATTTGAGTAAACGCCCATAGATACCCAATCGTTCTCATCAGTACCAAGTACCCAAGTACGCATATGAGCGATAGCAGCATTGGCAGCAGAAGCGGCAGATGATGCGCCGCGGGCTTTGATGATAGCAGCGCCACGTTGTTGTACTTCTGGGATATAAGTACCTTCATACCACGCGCGATCAACCAAGTCTAACGCTGGCTTGCCGTTTACAGTGCTCGCTGTCAAATCAGGATACTGAGTTGATGAATGGTTACCCCAGATGATCATTTTCTTTACATCATTCACGGTGCTGTCAGTCTTACCAGCCAACTGTGCCATGGCACGGTTATGATCTAGGCGAGTCATGGCAGTAAAGTTACGTGGATCTAAATCTGGTGCGTTACGCTGAGCGATAAGCGCATTGGTGTTCGCAGGGTTACCAACGACCAATACTTTAACATCACGGCTTGCAACATCATTCAATGCCTTACCTTGTGCTGAGAAAATCGCAGCATTGGCTTCTAGCAAATCTTTACGTTCCATACCAGGACCACGAGGACGTGAACCTACTAATAGAGCATAATCGACGTCTTTAAAAGCCACGGTTGCATCGTCAGTTTGGACGACACCAGCCAATAATGGGAATGCACAGTCTTCTAATTCCATGACCACACCCTTTAGGGCGTCGAGTGCTGGAGCGATTTCAAGCAATTGCAGGATCACTGGCTGATCTTTACCTAGCATTTCACCAGAAGCAATACGAAATAACATAGCATAGCTGATATTACCAGCGGCACCAGTCACGGCAACGCGTACAGGCTGTTTCATTGACATTGAATACTCCCTAATTATTGATTAGATAGTCACGATTCTAATTGGTGATTATCGATTTAGATAGCGACTTATGCGCCAAACACTTACTCGATTAATATAGTAGTCTTAAACCGAGAGCTAGTGTAGCACTTCAGTCTATTAAGCGTCTAGATAAAGCCATAAACCCATCCCCAACTATATTGTTACATTTTATACGATAAAATATGGGTAATTTATATAGCAAGGTAGGAATAGGAGATGCTGCATAAGGGGCACGATGTGAAAAGAGAAACAATCAAACCAGACAAAGACGGATTATTTACCGCCTGAAATAACGAATTTGCTGCCACAGTTGTCCACGGCATTATGACAGTTGCCAAACTCACTGCCTTCATAACAGACATGTACATCCGTCAATATCATCTGGCGCTGCGTACCCGCCTGACATATCAGATCGATACTGGCAGGAGTCATACCACTATTTAAGCTGGTCATTTGACCAATAAAACGAGATTTTAATACGGTATAGCTGTTGCCGGTATTGAGCTCATTTGGCAGCTTTAGCGCACCCGCATAGTTAGTGATTTGACGGAAGTAATTGCTAGAGCTTAAGGGGCTACAAGCACCATAACGTTGCCATGCTTGAGTACGTACTGTGGTATCCGGCATAATACGATTGACGACTTTTAGCTGTAGCGGCGTCAATCGTGGCTCACTACCACGTCCACAGCGCTCCCCGTAGCCCATGTCTAAGCCTGATACTGTTAATGAATAACCTTCTAAGCACTGACGCATACGCGAACGCGTTGGCTGCAAGCTACATAGAGCTGGTGTCATCTCGATCATCAGTACACGATGCCCACTTCTACTCGCGTTAGCTGCTTGGGCAGGCATAGTCATCAGTCCTTGTAGCAAGAGCAAGGCTGCGATGCTAATGGCCGTACAGCCCTTACTGTTATGCTGTTTACTCATCATATTCTTACTTACACACTCTGGTATTACTGTTTTGGGCATCAAGCCCACCTTGGTTTGAAACGTTAACCGATGCCTAACGTGCAACGATATGGGCAGTTTGAGATATTTTTGATCATAAAACGAGCCATAATTAAATCAGCTTTTGTAAATTCACTTATGATTTGACTGGTACTGTTTGGATTAACTACTCATACTCAAAGCATCTATTACTGACTTTGAAAACCCTTTATGCAAAAATCACTCATAATGCCAGCAATGGTAGCAAAAAACCTCTGTTAATATATAGCAAAAACGTAAACATACCTAAGAGATGAATCATCGACGGCAACTACTAACAGCGTTAACCATTGTCAGCATTAAAAAAATTTGGTCAGAAGATAGGAATGCCAAGCCAATGCCAAGCCAATGCCAATAAAGCACCGCTGTAAAAAAGCCATTAACCTCTTAAGCGTTAATGGCTTTTTATGATTACTTACATCAAAATGCGGCAGGTATAGTACCCATACGCTGAGTGATAGGCTGACCATTACCCAATAAGCTACTATAGATAGTGGCATTTTCCATCACGTGTTTGACGTAGTTGCGGGTTTCAGGAAAAGCAATGGACTCAACATACTGATCGGCAGCTAGTGAACCATAGGTTGGCTGCCAACGCTTGGCATTGTTTGGACCGGCATTGTAGCCCGCCGTTGCCAGTACAGGCTGGCTGTTTAACTTCCCAAAAATATCACCCATATACCACGTACCATAACGAATATTGGTATCACCGCTATTGGCACGGCTTGCACTGTAGGTTTCGCCTAAGTTACGGGCGATATATTTTGCGGTATCCGGCATAACTTGCATCAGTCCACTTGCGCCAACATTTGAGCGCGCAGACGCTACAAAGCGGCTCTCTTGACGCATGATGCCATATGCCCACGCCGGATCGATACCGGCAGACTGACTGTAGCGTACCACAGCATCTTGGTGCGGCATCGGATGCGATAATGCAAGGCTATTAACATTGTCAGTATTGTCAATGGCGTATATCGCACGATCAAGCCAGCCCATATCATAGGCCTGACGCGCTGCGGCAACAATCAACTTGTCATCACGATTGTCACGTGCTTTTTTGACCGCCCAGTTCCACTCACGATTGGCATAAGCACGGCTGGCATCAGCATTATATAAAGCAAAGGCACGGGCAAAATGTGGATTTTGCATAACGCGCGCACGATCTGCGCTACTGACATTCGGCAAATTACTACCGCCCAAGCGGCTGGCATCAAAACGCTGACCAACTTTTTCCTTCGCCATCAAACCATAATATTCGTTACTTTTGGCAAGGTTTTGGTACATTTTCTTAGCGGTATTGCGTTTCTTAGCATCGTTTGACTGCTCATAAGCGCGCGCTAGCCAATACTGCCATTGATTGGTTTTTTGGCTGTCAGCATCCATTCTTGAGATGGCTTCAATCACATCATCCCAACGACTAAAGCGAATCGCAGCCATGGCATAATATTCTGCTTCTTCAAAACTAAAGTCATTATCTAAGCTATTACGGAACCAATCAACTGCTTCAACGTTAAAGCCATCATCGGTATTATGATTCATGCGCTGTACACCAAGCGTACGATAAGCGGCGCGGCGCGTCTCATCGGTTAACAATTTTACTGAACGCTGATTGTCTTGCTTAATATCAAACTCTAACTGCAACGCCGCCTCACGATAAGACTTTTCGGCAACGCGCCCTATCGCATATAGATATAAATATTGATTGGTTTGGCTGGCAGGTTCACGGGCAAAACGGCTAAAGAATGCTGACGGGTTAAGCTGAATCTCACTCAATGATGCATAAGGAATGGGCATACCTAGCTTTGATGACAACGCCATAATATCGCCGGTTTTGCCCTTACGCAGCATACGTTTGAGGCGAGAAACCCTCTCTGGATTGCTAATTAAGGCGTTATTATTCATCTCAAGCGCTAGCTGGTCACATAGCGCTGGCTGCTTTTTGGTGGTCAACCAGACATCAGACTTGGCTGCCATCGCACGCATGGTATCGCCGCCATTATTGAAACCAAGGGCAATGGCGCATTTCTCACTGTCATCGGCATTGGTGATCAGATTTGCCACTTGGCGCACGGCAGCATAATCATTTGAACCTGCCTTAGTTTCAGCAAAATCGGCAGCAAGTTTTTCTGCCATGACCGTATCTGGGTACTGGCGTACGAACTGCGACACTGCTGCAGGGCTTTGCGTATTCAAATCTACATTCATCCGCCAGTAAGTAGGATACATGGCAAATAAACCACCGCTCATCGCTTGCTCATAATTATAAAGCGCATTGATATCGCCACGCTCTGCGGCAATGGCTGCGGCAGTGAATGAACCCACGCCATTATCTGCTTGATAAGCACTGTTTGATTGAAAAGTGTTTTGTTGAGAAGTATTTTGTTGAAAACTGTTTTGCTGACTGTTTGGTTGATAGCCATCTGGCTGATATTGCTCTACTTGATATTTGCCTTGCTGCTCAGAGCTAGCGCTCTCGCCCCATGTCAATTCTGCACAGGCTACTTGCGAAAAGCCTAAAGCACTAACCGCCGCTGCCAAGCTCAGCGCGCCTTTTTTAAACGTCATTTTTTTAGCACTCTTATGGGTATCATTTTGATAGATATTTTTATCAATCATATCAGGAGCGACCTGCGGCTTTTTCATACTGACTCTCTTTTATAATGGGTCTTAAATAATATTTTAAAAATGCTTTTAGAAAGTGACTCTAAGCAAATGTTTTTACAATATCGGTCTGAAAAATAAACTTCTCAGTCAATATTTTAGACAGATAGAAATCAGGATTTATTCAATGACGCTAATAGGATGGCATTCATCATACTATACTCGTTGCACTTTCAACCATAAGCTTTACTTTTCATTAATAAATTGGATAGCACAGCGTAACACGCAAATGTTATCTGGTATAAATCGGTCTCAAGCATGACGTATCTTAGTTATAACCAATTAACTATCGATAAGCAATTGATACTATTATAAATAATCTAATCTCCTTATAATAATGAGCAGACGCTAACTTTTCACATTAGGGCAAGGTTGTGATAAAATACGCCACCTGTTAATCGGCTAGCCCGCTATATCTTTAGTCAATCATGGACTTATCCTTATGAGTGTTACTGTATTCAATCCCCGCATCGATGACGCTGCTGCCTCTGACATCACTGCTGTCACGCCTGCGGTCACCGCACTCAATGAGCCAAGTTCAGCGCAAGCTCCTGTGAAATCTGCCACCAAAAAGGTATTTGTCACCACCCAAGGCTGTCAGATGAATGTCTATGACTCTGATAAGATGCTCGACGTCCTTGGTGACTC
>NZ_JBFFMS010000011.1:0-61562 GCF_041554015.1 Psychrobacter sp.
CCATCAGGCTTTTTTCCTCTTTTTCTTTGTCAGCCATGCTTATCATCCTTTTTTATCAGTGAGTATTTATGGTTAATTGCGATAAATCGTCCTTTACTATAACAAGAGTAGCGACTTCATCCAAATAAGACGATGTGTGCTTCTGTATAGTTTTGTTGACCAGCATAACAATAAGCTGAACTCTCTTAAAACATCTTAAACCCGCTTGCCGTCACATCTTCCGTTATAATGCGATATTTTAAAAATAATGGCTTAACGTATGTGACATGAGATGGCACTCTTTTTAGCCATGCTAAATAAGCATTTTTATTAAACAAGCATCCTTATTAAACAAGCAGCAACTGAACAGTACAAAAGGTAAAACAATGACCAAGATATTTTCTCGACTAAATCGTCGCCAGTTTTTATGTCGTGTAGGCGTTGGTGCGGGTACGGCGGCATTGGCGACTCAAGGGATCTCTCAGGTTTTTGCTGCCAGTCCTATTGACCCAAATCACAGCCTACGGCTTACCAAGGATGATTTGCCAACCGCATTATCGGATGAGCGATCATCGTCACAGCCTGCACCAAAACACTGTATCACAGCAAGTATTGAGACACGGATTTTTGCCAGCTCCAACGTCGGTGGCAGTGATGAGCGTAATCAATTGGCATTGGATCGTATGGCTTGTGCGGGCTTTAAAGTAGAAAATCCTTCGATTATCAATCGCCAATATTTGCGTTTTGCGGGTACAGACTTGCAGCGTGCCAGTGACTTTCAAAACCTTGCGACAGGTGCCATTGCCGCACCAAAGTTATTGTTTGGGGTACGCGGCGGCTATGGTGCTGTGCGCCTATTGCCGATGGTTGATTGGTCAACGCTTGGACGCATTATGAAGGAGCGTGGTACGATACTGGCAGGGTTTAGCGATGTGACGGCGATTCAGTGTGCGCTGTTGGCAAAAGGCGACATGAGCTCGCTTGCGGCGCCGATGCTCTATAGCGAGTTTGGTAAAATTAAACCCGATGAGGTCAGCTGCCGGCAGTTTGTAGAAGCATTAACCAATCCTAATCTGACTATCAATATACAAGATGCGTCGTTAACCAGCCCAAATTTACCGAGTATCTTGGCACAATCTGAGCCAAAAACTTTAACTGGCACTATTTGGGGCGGTAATCTAAGCGTGGTATCGGCGCTGGCAGGCAGTGAGTATTTACCGCATATTGACGGCGGTATTGTATTTTTAGAAGATGTCGGCGAGCAAGCTTACCGTATCGAGCGCATGCTCTATGACTTGTATTTGGCAGGCGTGTTTAAGCATCAGCAAGCGATTGTATTTGGTGCGTTATCAGGTAGCGGTGAGGACAGTTATGACAAGCGTTATGATGTCGCTACTGTGATTCGTCAATTGCATCAGCTGACAGGATTACCAATTTATAGCGGTATGTGCTTTGGTCATATTGGCAAAAAACACAGCTTTCCTCTGGGTGCCACATGTCAGCTTCGCCCAAATAACGCTGGCGGTTATCAATTGACGTTTAGCGATTATCCAACGATTAAAGCAGATGCCATTCATGTCGAAGGCTTATGGCAATAAAGTTTAAGTCTATAGTCGAATCCAAATAGATCAGTTACATGGCTATCAAGTCGCGCAATGAAACGTTGTTTTTCTTGCGTGCTGTGCCTACGCCGACAGATGCTGCGAAAAACAATGTTTCATCTCGCTGTATCGTTTTTATATCGAATGAATTATATAAAATTTTGCTGTGATAATCTTGCTTCAGCAACGTATGACTTCTAAAAAACCTACTATAAAGTTAAATTGCCAAGCGTGAAAACTTTTCTTGATACTCTTTTGGGGTTAGCTCGGTGGCGCGTTTAAATAGCCTAGTAAATGATGAGATATCATCGTAACCAACCTGCTCGGCGAGCGACTTAATCGTCACATCGCCCAACTCTAAAAGACGCTTGGCCTGCTCAATACGCACTGCTTGAATATACTCAATCGGGCGCATGGTGACGGCAGCTTGAAAGCGTCTGTTTAAGGTGCGCGGCGTGATATTTACCATGTCTGCTAACTGGCTCACCTGTATAGCTTGCTTAAAATTTTCCTCTATAAACTCTTGTACTTGCTGAACCAGCTGGTCAGCGTGCGGCTTATGCAAAGTCACGTTGGTATAGCTGTTTTGATTGCCTCTTTTACTATCGATGATCTGGGTTTTCGCTACTTGAGTCGAAATCTCACGCCCACAATAACGCTCGATTAATAACAATCCCAAATCATAAAAGGCACTGCCTCCTGCCGCACAAAATATATTGCTCGACTGAGTAACAAACTGATTTTCTTGTAAATCCACCAGTGGGAAATCTGTCTTAAACTTGCTGGCATAACCCCAATGGGTTGTCGCAACTTTGCCATCGAGTAAGCCTGCCTTTGCCAAAAAAAACGCGCCACTGCAATTGCTGGCGATATCGGCTTTGGTATTTGCCAGTCGCTTGATATGTTCAAGCAAAGCAGCGTTCTGACTGAGCACTTTATCGATGGAATCGCCAATCGTTGGGATTAACAATAAATCGCAGTCCGTCACCTGCCGAATATCGCAATGCGCTTGCATGATTAAGCGATTGCTACATCTGATATCGACGCCATCAAGACTGGCAATTTGCACATTAAATCTCGGTTCGACTTCCTCATCCAAAAATCGTTGCCAGCTGACACCAGTAAACGAAAATAAATCCAATGCCCCTGTCAGGGCGCTGCCAAGCACGCCATCAAAACCGACAATGATGACGTTAAAGGGTTTGAAGTAGGGCATGGCTGCGTAATTTCCTTTAAAAATGTTTATTAAAAATGACGTTTTTTGACGAGATTTTTCTAATTTAACACATGAGAAATGTCTGATTTGACCATGATTATGTCATAAATGACAATACGGCAAAGCGAAAAATTAGATTACTATCAAGTCATTATCACATTTATTAAGTCAGTGAGGACACTATGTCAGCAGATATGCTTATCAACGACTTTGAATTACCGTTTCAGTTATATGATGTTTTGGGGGCAGAAACCTTAGCCGAGCATCCTAAATTTGCCGAACACAGCCGCGAAACCTTTGATGCGGTATTGGGCACCGCCAATAAAATCGCTACTGATTTGTTTTTACCACATAATCATGTGGCGGATAAAAACGAGCCACAGTTTGACGGCACAAAAGTCAGCATGATAGACGATGTCAAAGTCGCCTTTGATGCCTTTCGTGAGTCGGGTTTTATCGCCGGTCGTTATAGCTTTGACGATGGCGGCATGCAGTTACCTGAAACAGTGATGACCGCAGTGGCAGGCTATTTTATGGCGGCCAATCCATCAACCACCGCTTATCCATTTTTGACCACTGCCGCCATTAATGTTATCTCGCATTTCGCCAGCGACGAGATTAAAAATGCCTTTATGCCGCGTATGCTAACGGGTGAATTTACCGGTACCATGGCACTAACTGAGCCACATGCTGGTTCGTCGCTTGCCGATATCAAAACCACGGCAGTAAAGCAGGACGACGGTAGCTATCGTATCAAAGGCAGCAAAATTTATATCTCAGCGGGCGATCATGAGTTGTCTGATAACATTGTGCATTTGGTTTTAGCCAAAGTACCGGGCGGTCCTGCTGGCGTCAAAGGCATCTCGCTATTTGCCGTACCCAAGTATCGCCTCAATGACGATTTATCAGTCGGCGAACGCAATGATGTGCATTTAACCGGACTGATTCATAAGCTTGGCTATCGCGGCGCGACCTCTACCGCATTAAGCTTTGGCGATGCAGGCGAGTGTCACGGCTATCTGATTGGGGATGAGCATTTTGGCCTGCGTTATATGTTTAAGATGATGAATGAGGCACGTATTGCGGTTGGTTTTGGCGCGGCGATGATTGGCTATCGCGGTTATCAGTATTCGCTCGATTATGCCAAAGACAGAATGCAGGGCAGAATCGCTCCAAACAATAAACCTGAAGATGCAGCGACGGCTATTATCAATCATGGTGATGTCAAACGTATGCTCCTTGCGCAAAAAGCCTATAGCGAGGGCGGCATTTCACTATGCTTATACGGCTCAAACCTCATTGACCGCATCAATACTTGTGAAGATGCCACACTCAAAAATGAGCTATCAGAATTATTGGATTTATTAACACCAGTGCTCAAAGCATGGCCGTCTGAATATGGTCCAAAAGCCAATGATTTGGGTATTCAAGTATTGGGCGGCGCAGGTTATACACGTGAGTATCAAGCCGAGCAGTTTTGGCGAGATAATCGTCTCAATCCCATTCACGAAGGCACAAATGGCGTGCAGGCGTTAGATTTATCATTTCGTAAGTTATGGCAGAACAAGGGTCTTGGTATTCAAATCTTAAAGCGTGAAATTACCAAAGATTTAGAGAATATTAATACACCAGAAACTGCCAAGCTTACGGGTAAGTTGATGCCTTATATGGGGCATTTGCATGAAGTGCTCGTGCATTTAAGCAAAGTTCTACAAACCGAAAAAGCCATCACATTGACGGGGAACGCGCAAGCCTTGATGAATATTTTTGCGACTATTGTAGTCAGTTGGATTTGGATTCGCCAAGCGAGCAAAGCTGAGCAACTATTAGCTGTAGAACAAAATACTGAAAAACAAAACTTCTACCATGGCAAAATCCAAGCAGCCAAATACTTTATCGATTGGGAATTGCCATTAATTAAGCGCGATATCGAGCTATTGAATAACGACAATGCGGTCTGTACCGATATGCAAGCAGAATGGTTTTAAGCGATTGTTTATAAAGTTTTCAAATAAAAAGTTTTCAAATAAGGCGACCAAAGTGATGCTGGGATAAGTTTTTCGAAGCTTCTGGCGTGCCAAGCGCATAGCAAGCGGGCAAACGATATCAACAACTTTTTATAACATTTAAAGGAATAAATGATGACAGCTGATAATAAGCAGATGAATAAGCAGATGAATAAGCAGATGAATAAGCAGTGGCGTTTAAAAGCAAGACCAATTGGCGCGCCAAACGCGGATACGTGGGAATATACCGAGACAGATTTGCCGACTGTCTCAGATGGTGAGCTGCTGATAAAAATTGAATATATCTCGATGGATCCGGCAATGCGTGGCTGGTTGAATGATGCAAAATCGTATATCGCACCGGTACAGATTGGTGAGGTGATGCGCGCGGGAACAGTGGGTAAAGTGATCGAAAGTAAGCATGAAAAGTTTGTAGTTGGCGACTATGTCGCAGGTCATAACGGCGTGCAGTCGTATGCCGTCAGTGATGGCACAGGGCTACATAAAGTCGATCCAAAGCTTGCGCCATTGTCTTATTACTTAGGCGTGCTTGGTATGCCGGGTATGACGGGCTACTTTGGCTTAATAAAAACGGGTCAACCAAAAGCTGGCGAGACCGTCGTCGTCTCTGGCGCTGCGGGCGCGGTCGGCAGCTTAGTTGGGCAAATCGCCAAACTCAAAGGCTGCCGAGTCGTCGGTATCGCTGGCGGTGCTGAGAAATGCAAATTCTTGGTTGATGAGCTGGGCTTTGATGCGGCGGTAGATTATAAAAATGAAAATGTAAAAAAAGGCTTAAAACACGCTTGTCCAAACGGCGTCGATGTCTTCTTTGATAATGTCGGCGGCGATATTTTAAACGATGTGCTGACGCAAATTAATCTGCATGCGCGTATCGTGATTTGCGGGGCGATTAGCCAATATAACAACACTACAGAGGTCAAAGGACCATCGAACTATCTGTCACTGTTGGTCAATCGTGCGCGTATGGAAGGCATCGTCGTTTTTGATAATATTAAAGAATACCCGATAGCGATGAAAGACATTGCAGGCTGGATTGGGTCAGGTGATATTAAAGTAAAAGACCATATTGTCGAGGGTATCGAGACCTTCCCAGATACCTTGATGATGCTATTTAAAGGTGAGAACTTCGGCAAACTGGTACTTAAGGTAGAGGGATAAATCATGACAGTGAATACAAATGGAATTGCATCAGACGTAGCCAGTAACGTCTCTGGTAAACGGATTTTAATAACCGGCGGTGCGTCTGGTATCGGCGCGGCAAGTGCGCTACTACTCGCCAGTCGCGGTGCGAAAGTAGTGATTGGCGATTTGGCAGAAGAGATGGGCGCAGGCGTTGCTAAGCAAGCCCAAGACGCTGGCAATAGTATCGTCTTTAAAAAGGTTGATGTCACCAGCGGCGATGAAGTACGCGCATTGTTTGCCTTTGCGATGCAAGAGCTTGGTGGTCTTGATGTGGTGGTAAATAATGCTGGTATCGACCATCAGCCAGCACCAATGCATGAGCTAAGCGATGATGACTTTGATCGTAATATTGCGGTTAATCTAAAAGGCGTCTGGCATTGTATGCGTGCCGCGGTTACTTGTATGGCACCCAATGGCGGTGGTCACGTCATTAATGTCGCGTCTATTGCTGGTTTGCGTTCTGCGCCCCTGCTGACAGCTTATAGCGCTGCTAAGCATGGTGTTATGGGGCTGACCAAGTCTGCCGCTCATGAATATGCGCGCGTCAATATTCGCTTTAATGCTGTTTGTCCAAGCTTTATCGATACGCCAATGGTGCAAAATACCATGGCGAAGATGGGCGAGCGCGCGCAAAAAGCCACTATTCATGCCAGTCCACTGCGCCGTTTAGGGACAGTGGATGAAGTATCCGGCGCGATTGCGTGGCTAGCGAGCGATGAGAGCAGCTTTATGAATGGTCATGCGTTTACCCTTGATGGTGGTATGTTGGCTTAACAGTTTATACCAATCCCAAAAACATGATTAGCAGTGTCAAACTCGCTTAGTCTACGAATTGTAGTACTTACACTCGTCTTCCTTGCTACTCAAATTTTTGCAAATGGTATGACGTTTCGCTGAGCTGGTAAAAATTTAAAATGTATAAATAATATATTCAAGAATATAAGGAATAATAATGAAAGATTTATTTGACTTAACGGACAAGGTTGCGCTGGTGACGGGTGCCAGCCGCGGTATTGGTGAGTCTATTGCCCGTTTATTGGCATCTAGAGGCGCGCATGTGATCGTCTCTAGCCGCAAAGTTGAGGCGTGCCAAGCGGTTGCAGATAGCATCAAAGCTGATGGTCATAAGGCCAGTGCTTTTGCTTGTCATGTCGGTGAGATGGCACAGATTGAGGCGATTTTTGAGCATATCAAAAGCGAATTTGGCCGCATTGATATTTTAGTCAATAATGCCGCTGCCAACCCTTATTATGGTCATATTTTAGATACCGATCTGGGCGCGTTTGATAAGACGGTAGAAGTCAATATCCGCGGTTATTTCTTTATGTCGACGGTTGCTGGTAAGATGATGCGCGAGCAGGGCGGCGGGGTGATTTTAAATACCGCTTCGGTCAATGGCTTGGTTGCAGGGGATAAGCAAGGTATTTATTCGATCACCAAAGCGGCTGTGATTAGCATGACCAAAGCCTTTGCCAAAGAATGTGGCCCTTTAAATATTCGCGTCAATGCGTTATTGCCGGGTCTAACTGATACTAAGTTCGCCTCGGCCTTGACCACAAATGATAAAGTCTTAAAGATGGCGCTACATGCGATTCCATTAGGACGCGTGGCCGATCCGGACGAGATGGCGGGTACGGTATTATACTTAGTGTCTGATGCGTCAAGCTATACCACGGGCGCAACTGTCGTCGTCGATGGCGGTATGCTTGCTTAGTGAGCAGTTGGCTCTCTAAAAATAGAGTCATCTAAAAACCCATATGCTGATAAATAGCATATGGGTTTTTATTTGGTTATAGTAACAAGCATTTATTGGCAAAAAGGAAGCAGATATGCAAGCAGCTATTATCAATCGTTTTAGCAATACTAAGACTTGGCTATTCGTGCCAGCCACGCGTATAGATAGAGTGACGAAGGCATTTGCAAGTGGTGCTGATGCGGTGATTGTTGATTTGGAAGATGCGGTTGCTAGAGCGGACAAGGAGCAAGCTCGTAAAGATTTAGAAATCTATTATAACAGTCAGGACTATCAGCCTATTTGGTTACGAATTAATAAAGCAGGCAGCGAGGAGTTTTTCAAAGATATGGCGTTCTGTCAGCAAATGCCCAATTTTGCTGGTCTGATATTGCCCAAAGCAGAGCAAGCGGCAGATATCGAAAAAGCCCATAATGACACTGCTTTGCCCGTCATGGCACTGATAGAGACTGCACTTGGCTTATATCAGATCGATACTATGGCAAAAGCTACTGGACTGCTGGCATTTAGCTATGGGTTTTTGGATCTGTGCAATGATTTGCACGTACAAGTTGCGACCTCATCAGCAGAGATAGTCGCCAATCAGATTCGTTATCAATTAATATTAACCTCAAAAGTGCATCAGTTATCGCCGCCTATTGATACGGTTTATACCGATTTTAACGATGATAAAGGTCTTGAACAGCGGGTACAGCTATGGTCGCAAATGGGCATGTCTGGGATGCTTTGTATCCATCCAAAGCAAGTGCTGAGGGTTAAGCAATCTTTGCAACCAACTGAAGCTGATATTGAGTTTGCCAGACGCGTGCTAGAGGAGTATGAACAAAGCGGGCAAGCGGTATTTAAGATAGAGGGTCATATGGTAGATGCGCCAGTGATTGAGCGCTGTCGTCAGCTATTGAATCAGCTACTGGCAAAGTAGCAGGCAAATCCATAATGCTTTATCATATTGGCTCATACTCTATCAAAGCATCCTATGATTTTTATCAGCAATAGTATCAGTCTAAGCGATAGCGACGTCGAGATGAGCGCCATACGAGCGCAAGGCGCTGGCGGTCAAAACGTTAATAAAGTCTCGTCTGCCATCCATCTGCGTTTTGATATTCCTGCCTCAAGCTTGAGTGATGCCATCAAACAGCGCTTATTGGATACTAAAGACAGCCGTATTACCAAAGAAGGTGTGCTTATTATTAAGGCACAGCAGTTTCGTACCCAAGAGCGTAATCGAATTGATGCCTTTGAGCGGCTGCAAAGCTTTATTATAAAAGCCACTCATATTAATAAAACCCGCAAGCCTACCAAACCTAGCCGAAATGCCAAACGTAAACGTGTGGATGAAAAAACCCAGCGCGGCAAGACCAAAGCCTTGCGTGGTAAAGTGGATTATTGATTAAGCGCTTTTTAAATGAGCGATAAAGCAAAATGCCAGCCCATTGACGTGGCTGGCATTTTTTATGGGCTTAGTTACTAGTATCTTTATTACTAGCCAAGTCTTCTACTCAATTCAGGGAAGCGCTTTATCATAAATAGCATCAGTAGCAGCGCTATACTCGCGATAGCAGCACCAACATAGCCGACGCTTGAGATGGAGATATGCGTCACCGCATAACCGCCGAACAGCGCACCTGTACCAATACCTAGATTAATAATTCCTGAGAACATCGACATCAGCATATCTTGCGCTGTGACATCGACCATGATGACCTTGGCTTGCATAGAGATGATTAGCAGCATAAGCGCCGCGCCCCACAGTAAGGCAATCACGCTCAGCGCCCAGATAGAAGTCACGACAAACAATAATACCAGCATCGATAGCAGCATAAGTATCGTCGATATCAGCATCAGTCTGGTATTAAAACGATCGCCCCAGCGGCTAAATATCACACTGCCTGCAATCCCCGCTACCCCAAATAATAGCAACACAACCGTCGCGGCGTTTTCACTAACGGCACCGACTTGGCGCATAAAAGGCTCAATATAAGAATAAGCAGTATAGTGGGCGGTAAAGACTAGTAAAATCAGCAGATACAGACAGACCAATAAAGGATTTTTGAGCAGCTCTGGGATTTTTCTAAATGAGCCTTCAAACATACTTGGTAGCGTCGGCAATAGCCTTGCTTGCAAGATAAACACGATAAAAGCAAGCACACCAATACCGCCAAAGGTCACCCGCCAGCCGAACCACTGACCGACCAAGCGCCCTAATGGCACGCCAAGCACCATCGCTAGTGAAGTGCCAGTTGCAAGTACACTCAGCGCCAGTGCTTTTTTGCCTTCTGGTGCCACCCGTATCGCAATCGCTGCGGTGATGGACCAAAATATGGCGTGTGATAGCGCAATGCCAACACGGCTAATCAGCAATACATCAAAGCTCCAAGCAAATACAGACAACACATGGCTGGCAATAAATACCGCAAACAAGCCCAAGAGTAAGCTTTTACGCTCAAAGCGACTGGTCAGTAGCATTAGTGGCAATGACATCGCCGCGACAATCCACGCATACAGCGTCAACATCCAGCCAGTCTCAGCCGTGGTGATAGAAAAATCTTGCGCGATGTCACTTAATAAAGCGACAGGGACAAATTCGGTGGTATTCATAATAAAGGCGCTGACGCCCATCAAAAATACTTGAAAATACTGAGTTCGGCGAGCAGTTGCGCTCACCTCAAGGTTATGTTTCATATGATCCAATACAAATAAAGAAGGCGCTAATCATAAAAATTAGCTTAAAAATAATGGCGGAAATACGTCGTAATGATGAAGAGAAGGAGGGCAAGATAGCAAGTCAGCCGCTTTAGTTAAAGAGGTTTTTTGCTACTATCATTAATGCCTAGCCGTTTTAATGATAAATACTGACGTTGATAATAGGTTTATCTGGTTTGTCAAAACCGATAAATCAGAGGATAATTCCGAACAATACCATACTTAGTGAGAAGTTGTCTTATGCTCATCAATGCAGATTTTTCATGCCGTGCTGCCTTAGCGCCTGAACATTATCAGTGGGTTCAATCACCACAAAACGGCGTCGAGCGCGTGATGCTTGACCGTGTTGGCGCCGAAAAGGCGCGTGCTACCAGTATCGTACGCTACGCCCCTGAGTCAAATTTTCCGCATCATCTACACCCGGGTGGCGAGGAGATTTTGGTTCTATCTGGTACGTTTTCGGCGGACAACAGCGATTACCCTGCTGGTTGGTATCTTCGCAACCCACCAACGTCAGGGCATCAACCTTATAGTCATGAGGGCGCTATTATTTTTGTCAAACTTTGGCAGATGACAGTCGACGAGACTCATCATGTCGCTATCGATACCAAGGACGCTAACAATTGGCAGCAACAAGGTGATCGTGAGGTTTGCCATTTATACTCGGATACAAGGGAGCAGGTCAGTTTGCAACGTATCAATGCAGGTGAGGTATTGTTTGCAGAGGCTATCACAGGAGGTGCGGAGCTATTGGTGCTAGAGGGCACGTTGATAGAAGCGGGACAAACCTATCAGCGTGGCGGTTGGATACGTCTGCCTGCCGATGCGACATCGCAAATAACAGCAGGCGCAAATGGTGCCACAGTTTATCTAAAAACTGGACATTTAGCACAAATCATCGGTATCGATGCTCACTGATTTTATATGCACTATTGAGAAAATAATATGAACAAAGCATCGGTCGTGATAATTGGCGGTGGTCTAAGCGGCTTATATGCGGCTTATTTATTAGAGAAAAAAGGCATTGATTATGTGCTGTTGGAGGCGCGTCCGACGCTGGGCGGTCGTATCGTTACTGCTAAACTTTCGAGAGATTATACAAATATAGATAGCTTTGATTTGGGACCTTCTTGGTTTTGGCCAGACTATCAGCAGCAGTTAGCGCGTCTTATTGCAGAATTGCAATTAGAGACCGTCACCCAATTTGAAGAGGGCGATATGCTGGTTGAGCGCTTGCCTGATATGCCTGCTACTCGTACACAAGGCTACAAAAGCTCACCACCATCTATGCGGCTTAAAGATGGCATGGCGGCATTGATAGAGGCTTTGTATCTTCGATTAGATGCTTCACGTATTTTGACTGGTCACGTTGTATGTCAGTTAAATAATACCGGTCAAGGCATTGAAGTTGAAGTTGCGAGTAAAGACATGCCTGAGCAAGACATGCCTGAGCAAGACATGACTTGGCATGCGCAGCATATACTACTTGCGCTACCGCCACGTTTGGCCATGACAAGTATTAAGTTTAATCCTGCTTTGCCCTCTAATTTATCATCACAGTGGCAGCAAACAGCAACGTGGATGGCGCCCCACGCCAAATATGTGGCAGTTTATGACACGCCTTTTTGGCAAAAACAGAGGCTTTCTGGCGCGGCGAGAAGTGCGCAAGGTCCGATGGTTGAGATTCATGATGCTTCAGTGGTAGACGGTAGTGGTGCGCTGTTTGGTTTTATAGGGGTACCTGCGTCAGTACGTCAAGATGTATCTGAAGCAGTGTTAAAAGCACATTGCCGTGCACAGTTGGTAAGACTTTTTGGCGTAGAGGCAGAGCATCCCGACAGAGAATATCTTAAAGACTGGGCACAAGAGCCGTTTACAGCGACTGATGCTGATGTGAGTGGTGATGGCCAACATGCATCAGCACCTTTTCCTAAAGCAACATCCGGTGTATGGGAAAACTGTCTGACAGGTATTGGTAGTGAGTGGTCGACACAGTTCCCAGGTTATCTTGCTGGCGCGATCGATGCCGCTAGCATAGGGGTGCAAAATCTACCTAAGTCAGTCTTTTCTTAATGAATCATGCTTATTTCAATATAAAAAGTTCCTCCTAAACGGTCGTTTTTGGTTCTGGTTTTCCTTGCTACACGAGCGTTTAATGTTGTATAGCAAGGAGGGATTTCAGCTAAAGCCCAAACGCGGCTCGTCAAGTAAAATCACTTTATCAGTCCACCTTCCTAGCATCACTTCATCTCAACTTATCTCACCTAGAATAAACAAAATACATATTAACCCTTCACATTGCTAGATTATTTCTATAAAATACCGACCGTTTGGTTTCTTTAATGTATATACATTACTAATGTGCGCTCAATTTGAGACAGGTATCCTAATGATGAGTCCTACCACTATTGCTTACGGTTATCTAGCCATCGCCATCATTTGCGAAGTGGTTGGCACGACTTTTTTAGCTAAGTCAGAGCAGTTTACGCGTTTGGTGCCGACCCTGATTATGGGTGTGCTCTATGCCATCTCGTTTTATTTATTGACCCAAACCATCAAGACCATACCGCTTGGTATCGCTTATGCATTGTGGGCTGGACTTGGGATTGTACTGACGTCGCTCGTTGGTCTAGTGTTTTTTAAGCAAACACTGGATACGGCAGCGGTGGTCGGTATTGCGATGATTGTGGGCGGTGTCGTGGTGATGAATTTGCTGTCCAATTCTGTCGGGCATTAATTGTGTATCTGGAGATAAAAATGGAAGCTGAAAACGCGCATAAGCGTAAAAAACAACCAGAAGTAGTACGTCGGGCGTTACTTGACCAAGCGGCACGTATCACGTTAGAGCAAGGTTTGGCCAAGGTGACCTTCCAAGCCGTCGCTGATGCCGTCGGGGTAACCAAAGGTGGCGTGATGCATCATTTCACCACCAAAAACGCCTTGGTGATGGAAGTGTTTCATGATGCGATGAAAAAGTTTGAGGTGGAAGTGGACACGGCTATGGCAAAAGATCCGGTACGTTTTGGCTCTTTTACCCGCGCTTATATCAATGCCACGATCAGCTTGGGCGAAAAAGGGCAGCATGAGTTCAATAGCCAAGCGACACTATATGCATTGATGCTAGGTGATAGTGAGCTACGTGACTTATGGGCCAAATGGGCAAATGTACAATTAAAAAAACATGAAGAAACCGATAATACCGAAACCTTATGTATGGTGCGTTTGGTCGCTGATGGTATTTGGCTCTCTGATTTTTCAGGGATTAATATCTCAGATAAAGCATCCATCCATAAGCGTTTGATAAATATGACGCAAGCTGCGCAAGAATAAAGCGCTGCTATTAAATGACTTATCGAAATCGACACTATAAATTGATTTTAAATATTTAACCCATGACGAGAGTAGTTGGTATTAACTTTTTTTATAAAGCTTTTGCCAGTCGTTGTAAGGAGAAAGAACTCATGACAGATTCCAAAACAGACCTAGGCAACTTAACAGACATCATTGATTTAACACAAATACAGACCGCTTATATTAACGGTCGCTACTTGGCTATCGATGACTCCTTAGCTACCTTTGAAGATATTAATCCGGCCACGGGTGAAGTGCTTACCACCATTCAGCAAACGACTGATGAGCAGATTAATGATGCGGTAAAAGCGGCGCAACAAGGTCAAAAAGTATGGGCGGCGATGACGGCGGTCGAGCGCAGTCGCATTTTGTTAAAGGCAGTTGAGATATTGCGCGCACGCAATGATGTGCTGGCATTGCTTGAAACCAAAGACACCGGCAAAGCGCTTTCTGAGACTAAATATGTCGATATCGTCACCGGTGCTGATGTCGTTGAGTATTATGCAGGTCTTGCGCCGATGCTTGAAGGACGTCAGATTCCGCTACGTGATACGAGCTTTGTTTATACCCGCCGCGAGCCGCTCGGCGTGGTCGCAGGTATCGGTGCATGGAATTATCCAATTCAGATTGCAATGTGGAAGGCTGCACCAGCTCTAGCCGCTGGTAATGCAATGATTTTTAAACCATCAGAAGTCACGCCGTTAACAGCACTAAAACTGGCAGAAATATTCACAGAAGCAGGCTTACCAGATGGCGTCTTTAACGTCGTACAAGGAGATTATAAAGTTGGCGAAGCATTAACCCAGCATCCTGATATCGCTAAAGTCTCGTTTACGGGCGGGGTACCAACGGGCAAAAAAGTGATGGCAAGTGCGGCATCATCGTCGCTGAAAGACGTGACTTTAGAGCTTGGTGGCAAGTCGCCATTGATTATATTTGATGATGCCGATATCGACAGCGCTGCTGATATCGCCATGATGGCAAACTTCTATAGCACAGGTCAGGTCTGTACCAATGGTACGCGCGTCTTTATCCCAAAAGCCTTACAAGCCAAATTTGAAGAAGCTATCTTAGCGCGCGCCAAACGTATCAAGCTTGGCGATCCGATGGATGAGAGCATCAACATGGGTCCACTAGTTAGCTTTCCGCATATGGACAGAGTGCTTGGTTATATTGAGCAAGGAAAAGAGTGCGGCGCGCGCCTATTGACTGGCGGTGAGCGAGTGACAACTAGCGAGCTTGCTAAAGGTGCATTTGTCGCCCCAACCATTTTTACCGATTGTAGCGATGATATGACCATTGTACGCGAGGAAATTTTTGGTCCCGTGATGTCGATATTGACCTATGAGACCGAAGAGGAAGTCATTCGCCGTGCCAATGATACCGAATATGGATTGGCAGCTGGGATCGTGACTACAGACCTAACCCGCGCGCATCGCGTGATTGCGCAGATTGAAGCGGGTATTTGCTGGTTAAATACTTGGGGTGAGTCACCTGCGCAAATGCCAGTCGGTGGTTATAAGCATTCAGGTATTGGCCGTGAAAATGGCATCGAAGCCCTTGAACATTATACTCAAACCAAGTCTATTCAAGTAGAGCTTGGCAAGTTTGAATCGGTATTTTAAACAGCGGTACGGTAAAAATTTTAAAACAGTAGGGTTGGCGTGCTAGGCGTTATTTGTCCTTTTAGCACCGCCTTACTGATATGAAATGATGGATTTTTTTGATTTTATGGAGCATTTTATGACAGCAACCACACCTGAATATGACTATATTATAGTCGGCGCAGGCTCAGCAGGAAACGTGCTGGCCACCCGCTTGACCGAAGATGCCAATATTAAGGTATTACTGCTAGAAGCAGGTCGTCCAGACCATCGCCTAGACTTTCGTACCCAGATGCCAGCGGCGCTCGCCATGCCGTTACAGGGCACCACTTATAACTGGGGCTACAAAACCGACCCCGAGCCTTATATGAATAACCGCGTGATGGACTGTGGTCGCGGTAAAGGGCTTGGCGGCTCATCATTGATTAACGGTATGTGCTATATCCGTGGCAATGCGCTTGATTTTGATGATTGGGCGAAAATCAAAGGCTTAGAAGATTGGACGTATTCGGACTGCCTACCGTATTTTAAAAAGCTAGAAAACTGTGATGCTGGCGAGAACGACTACCATGGCGTCGGCGGTCCGGTTGAGATGACCACCTCCAAACCTGGGGTTAACCCACTGTTTGAAGCTATGATAGAAGCGGGCGTGCAAGCAGGCTACCCGCGTACGGATGACCTAAATGGCTATCAGCAAGAGGGCTTTGGTCCGATGGATCGTTTTGTGACGCCGAATGGTCGCCGAGCCTCTACCGCGCGCGGTTATCTCGACCGCGCCAAACCACGTAGCAATATCACCATTTTGACTGGTGCATTGACTGACGTGATTCTTTTTGACGGTAAGCGCGCTGTCGGTGTCAAAATCGCGCATCAAGGTCAAACCAAAAAATTCTATGCGTCTCGTGAAGTGATTGTCTCATCGGGCGCGATTGCCACACCGCAACTGTTACAGCGCTCCGGCATTGGTCCTGGTCAATGGCTCAAAGATGTGGGCGTGACTGAGGTTTTAGATTTACCGGGCGTTGGTAATAACCTACAAGATCATTTAGAGCTGTATATGCAGTATGAATGTAAGCTGCCCGTCTCGATAGCCCCTGCCAATAAATGGTGGAATAAGCCTGCGATCGGTGCCGAATGGTTATTTATGGGTACAGGGCTTGGCGCGTCAAATCAGTTCGAAGGCGGCGGCTTTATCCGTACCGATGAGAAATTTACCCATCCTAATATCCAGTATCACTTCTTGCCATTAGCCGTCCGTTACGATGGTCGCAGTGCGGTGAAATCGCATAGTTTCCAAGCGCATGTGGGCTCATTGCGCTCGCCAAGTCGTGGTCGCGTCAAGCTAACCTCAAAAGACCCAAGCGCGCATCCAAGTATTTTATTTAACTATATGTCGCATGAGCAGGATTGGCAAGAGTTCCGCGCCGCCATGCGTATCACTCGCGAGATCATGCATCAGCCAGCCCTTGACCCTTATCGTGGGCGCGCCATTGCACCGACCGATGATTTGGTGACTGATGCGCAGTTGGATGAGTATGTCCGTAATCATAGCGAGACCGCTTACCACCCATCATGTACCTGTGCGATGGGTGAGGGCAATGATTCAGTCGTCAATGGTGAAGGGTTGGTGCACGGTATCGATGGCTTACGCGTCGTTGACGCCTCGATCATGCCCAACATCATTAGTGGTAATCTAAATGCGACGACCATCATGCTTGCCGAAAAAATCGTCGATAAGATGCGTGGTGTGCAGTTACCACGCTCAACAGCAGATTATTACGTTGCCAATGGTGCGCCGCTCAGAGCTGAGCCGATGCGTGTTTATAACTCTGCTATCTAAAAGACTGTCTGAATGAGCGTCTAAATAATGGTATAAGTTATCAGACAATAACTAATATAAGACCCTTCCAAAAAAGAAGACCTTTCACAGTAAAGGTCCGTTTCATCAGCGCTTATGTTAAGCGGATCGAGCCTTTATGATGCGCTTTGCTTACCGCTTATGGTGCTATTTTCACATATTGTTGAGTTAGCATATTTTATTCATTGGTACTGCTTTGTGCGTCATGAGGTTGTTTATACGTTATGGGATTATCAGTCATAAAGTTATGACGGACAAAGCAATATCAGACTCTGTTTCATTTACCTATTGAGGTCTTTTATGTACAGCTCGCCATCAGCAGATGCGACGAAACCCCTGACCCTAAATAAGACGGTTTTTTTAGGTTCAGCTATTATTTCTATTTTATTGATCATCTGGACGATTGTGTTTCCAGATTATAGTGAGACATTATTAAGCGCTAGTATGGCGTGGGTATCAGAGAGTTTTGGCTGGTATTATATGCTGGTGGTCGCCGCCTATAGTATCTTTGCCTTGTTTGTTGGCTTTTCTAAATACGGCGATATCAAGCTTGGGCAAGACCATGAAAAAGCGCAGTTTCCCTTTTTAGCGTGGGCGGCGATGCTGTTTTCCGCGGGTATCGGGATTGACTTGTTATTCTTTGGTGCCTCTGAGCCATTGATGCATTATTTAACACCGCATACAGGGCTTGAACCTGCCAGTGCTGAAGCGATGCGCCAAGCACTGTCGCAGACTTTTTTACATTGGGGTCTACATGGCTGGGGTATTTATGCGCTAATCGGTATGGCATTGGCATACTTTGCGTATCGTAAAAACATGCCGCTTGCCCTAAGGTCGCCACTGACACCTATCTTTAGTGAGCGTTTAATCAAAGGCTGGCTTGGTGATGGTATTGATACCTTTGGCGTCGTCTGTACCTTGATGGGTATTGCGACAAGCTTAGGTATTGGGGTGCTTCAGGCCAATGCAGGCTTGACTCATGTATTCGGTATCGAATCGAGCAAAATGGTACAGAGCCTGATTATCTTAGGGGTGGTCGTTGCCGCCGCTATTTCTGCCATGACGGGCGTTGAAAGAGGCGTCCGCCGTTTATCTGAATTCAATATGCTGTCATCGATATTGCTGTTGGTGGCGATACTGGTGATGGGCAATACCATTTATCTACTGAACACTTTTACCCAAAATATCGGTCAATATTTCCAGACCATCATTTTTAAAACCTTTGATGTCTATGCTTATGACGGCAGCGCTGGTGCTGATTGGAAGTCAGGTTGGACGATATTTTTCTGGGCATGGTGGGTCGCTTGGGCGCCATTTGTGGGCTTATTTATCGCGCGTATTAGCCGTGGTCGTACTTTGCGAGAGTTTGTCTTTGGGGTGATGTTTATCCCACTTGGTTTTATCTTTGCCTGGTTCTCTATCTTTGGTAATTCAGCGATAGATTTGGTTGCCAATGGCGCCACTGAGCTTGGTGAAATTGCTATCAATGATGCGGCGATGGGCATGTTTGCCCTGTTTGAATACTTCCCTTATAGCGACATTTTGTCGTTCGCAGGTGTGGTTATTGGTCTGATATTTTTTGTGACGTCTGCTGACTCAGGTGCTTTAGTCCTCGCAAACCTAAGCTCAAGAGGTATGACCAATGACACTGACGCACCTGTTTGGTTACGCCTGTTTTGGGCAGCAGCAACGGGCCTGATTACTTTAGGTTTGCTATTTGCCGGTGGTTTTGCCTCATTACAGTCAGTCTCTGTGATTGCTGGGTTGCCATTTTCTCTGATTTTAGTGCTCTACATGATGGCTATGTGGAAGTCGTTAAAAGAAGAGGGTAATAAACGCAAAGCCAGTACCGTTGGCACGGCAAACGTGCTCGATAGTGGTAAAGGCTGGAAAGCGCGCTTGCAACGTATTGTCAGTTTCCCAAGTCATAAGCAGGTGGAGAAGTTCCTACAGACGGTGGTTAAGCCTGCCATGATTGAGGTTGAAAACGAGCTAAAAGCAGGTGGACTCACAACGTCTTTGGATATCCGAAATCTGGCGAGTATCGGTAAAGATATAGATGCCGGCATGGGTGAGGATGACGGGCAGATAGATGGAGTAAAACTGCGCGTCGGTCATGGTAATGAAGATGACTTTATTTATGAGGTCAATCTGATTAAGACGGAACGTCCGAACTTTACGCTAAATACTTCAAGTAAGCAGGCTGAGTTTTATTACCGTGCTGAGGTGTTTTTAAGTGACGGCTCGCAAGAGTATGACTTGGTTGGCTATACGAAAGAGCAAGTGCTGGTCGATATTTTGCATCAGTATGAATGCCATTTGCAGTATTTGCATTTAGAGCGATAATTATTAAGTTGCACAGCAGATTTTACACTGATCCTATAAGTTGAATGCAGCTTATAGAATTTTTTACATGTCAGTATTTTACATGTCAGTGCTATAGTCGATTTGCTATAAAATATATAGAATATAGACTGCTACGTTTTATAATGAAGATTAACAGTATTGCCATTATATGATGTGCTATTATTATTGAGCATCGTCATTGATCTATCGTGGGTTTAATGGTTTTGTAGCTGTCCCTTGTCATTGTGACTCAATCAATGGCAACGCTACAAGCCTTGCAACTTCCAGCACGATATAAAACAACTCTGGTAAAGCGCATGAGCCTTTTCTCCGACAAAGTCATCCATGCCTTATTTGATTTGCCGAATTTGGCTTATTATCATACTTTTATTGTCGGAGTTATAGGAGTCTCACTTGTTTAATCTTCCTGCTACTCATTCTAAATATACCCGCTATTATAGACCGCAGCATTCTTTAGCGCGGCGTATTATCGCTCAAATCGATAAGTATGAGCGCCGTCCCCAAGACATTATCAAAGCCATGGGTTATCCGCTTAAGCACACTATTCCTGCCTGTGATCGCCTGCGTCATGTACTGTCTAGCGAAAAAATGGGACTGGACGGCAGTTATATCGATGCCTACTTTACCCCTGAGCAATTCCTAGAAAAGCTGGTTTTAATACTTGATATGCATGAAGACGCATTTAAACAAGATATCGCTCAAATCACCTATGATTTGGCACATTGCGGCACGCCTTTACCCAAATACTACCTAAAGGCAGATATTGATTTTGAGTTTACGGCTGGTGCAAACTGGATGTCTCGCGGCGGTGCGGCGCAATTGGCTCATGTTCACTTGCCTGAAAACATTGCTCGAATGACTGAGACAGAACGTGAGGTCATCGTACAAAAGTGTATTGATGAGCATTATAAGAATCATAATGGCAATTTGCCATATGGCGGCGTGATCAAAGGCTACTGGCTGACGATTGAGCAGCATAGTGAGATGATCGGCAAGGTAGCATACGGGCTACCAGTGAAATCATGAGAAGTCATGATGGTACACAATATTCGATGTGCAACATAAGGTAAGAGAAAAGTTTACAAGGTGATGTATCTCTCCCATTGAACCTCTGTCTTAATAAAAAACCGCCACGCACTGTTAGTGTCTGGCGGTTTTTTGAGTTTAAAGGTTTACTATATTAGCAGTTAAGCTTCATTGAAACCGTTTAATAAGTGCTGCTAAGACCAACGAACAAACTCGTGGTTTTGTCGTCATCACCTTGTGAGTGCGTGACACCAGCATTGGCGTTTAATAGACCAAAGCTTTTAGATACGCCAAGTGTCATACCCAAGTTATCATCGTCGGTCCGTACCATCGGCGTATCAAAGCTGATATTTCCTATGGTGTTGAGACGCGCAGACGCCGCTTCACGGTTGTCACTCAGCTGCTTTTGATAATGGACATCACCAAATAGATTCAGTGTATCGGCTAGGGGATGATTGGCTTTTACGCCAAGCTTGCCATAGGTAGTGGTATATTTTTGCTCATCGAACTGCATGGCGATACCAGACATTTCTTGCTCTTTTAACGCATCCAATCTCACACGGCTAGCCGTTGCACCGATATATGGTGTGATAGCAAGACTGCTGAGCTGCATCGGATATCCTGCCTGTAAGTTGGCATAGTAACGTTTACCATCGGCATTAGAGTTAAACTCTTGCTTATTGCCACCAAGTGTAACCGCCCGTGTGACATCAACGTCTAGATTACCAAAGCCAACGGCACCATTGATTTGCACACCGCCAAGTTTATCTAGCGTATTACTATGATAGACACCAAAGCCGACTTCTTCTAAATCGATATTGCTTAAGCCAGTACGAACTCCTGAATTCTCAAAATCCTTTTGAGTGATATTACCATATAGGCCTGTTACTGCATGCGCTGAATTAGGATGAGCAAAGTCTACGCCCAATAATACTTGGGTATTACTATCGCCTTCAAACCCTGCAATGTCTTGATTTTCGAACTCACCGGTTGCCCATAAGGTACGGGCAGGTTTTTGCTCACTGCTTTGGATTTGGTTGATATGAGATTGCAAGCGCTCGCTAGTTGCCAGTCCTGCTGTCGTCGCAATGTGCGGCAGTACGCCAATAAGGCTAGGCGCGGTTACGACGGCATTGGCATAATCGGCAATCATTTGATGCGCACGTCCCGACGGGTGGATACCATCAGCAAAGAAATAGCTTTCATTGGCATCTGGCGCGACTAAGTTATTTGATCCGCACAACAGTGAGCTTGAGGTGTTACAAGCTTTTTGAGTCATATTAGTAAAGCCATAAGCTTTGGGATTGGCAGCGACTTGTTGTAATAAACTAAAGGTATCTAGCGGTATGATATTTGCGCCGGTAGCGACCGCGCCACTATACATAGTTTGGTTATATAGATTTGCTAACATCGTACCAGACGATTGAAATCCTGCTCCTGCAGTGATAGCAGTAGGTGTCAGACCTATATCAGGGATATTAGGTACTAAAATATAGTTCGCGCCATTATCTTTTAGCGCTTTAATGGCGCCGACTTGACTACCAGCCGCTGATGAAATCGTATTTATCGCATTGGCAGGATTTGTAGCTGCCGCCAGTAAATCGTTTGCGCCTCCCCACACCACATACATACCATTGGGATCGACTTTTTTATTAGCCAGATAACCAGTTACTTGAGTGCTAACAGAAGCAACAGGAACGTTAACACCGAAATCCGTATTAACGATATCCACACCAGCTCTGGCGCCACCAATAGCATAGTTATTGCCAGTTTGGGGACTACCAAGAGTATTGGCAACAGAAGTGGTGCCAAGATGCTCAGCAAATGAGGTTGCCCATACATTATCAGGATTGGTCGTAAATTGACCCGACTCTTTAATACCGAGTTTACCTTGGGTAATAGGGCTAAAATAGCCGCCGTCGGTCAAGCTATCACCAAAAAATGTCACGCTGCTATAAAGCTCAGCATGCGCCAGACCTGTCATCGATAGCGAGATGGCAAACATACTTTTGGTCAAAGTTTTAAGGGTAGTAGTGGTAATAATAGCGTGAGAGGTATTACGAGGCATATCGACTTCCTTGTCGTTAATGTAGCAGTTTATTAAGGAAGTGTAACCGCTTTTAAAAATCCTATCAATTGAATTCATCGTAAATCCCAATATAAGTTGGATAAGTTGACAAATATAAAATATCAATCAGTTTGTCATGACTACTATAGTCGACTCTCAATAAAGCCGATACGTTATATCGCAACGCGGAACTGGTATAAATTTTTCTGGCGAGCTGCGCCTACGCCGACAGAGGCTGCGTAAAATTCATCCCAGTCCCGCTGTATCGCTTTAATACTAAATGCACTATATTCTCATCAGGTGCGCCATTTCTAAAGGATCAGTCCCACCGTTGAACGCAATGACGGGCATTGCTATGATGGGCAAACGAAGATGTTATCACTAGCATTTTTAAATGATGCTACGTTCTTATGACAAACAACTTCCATGTCTAAACCTTTTAACTTCAATTGAAAGATGAACCCTACCATGACTTTTTCTTATCCTTGTCTATACTCTTTTCGTCGCTGCCCTTATGCCATGCGCGCCCGTCTCGGCTTGCTTTTTGCCGAGTTGCAGGTAGAGCTGCGCGAGATAACGCTGAAAAATAAGCCGCCGCAGATGCTAGCGATTAGCCCAAAAGGTACGGTACCTGTTTTGCAGCTTTTAGATGGAACGGTGATAGAGGAGAGTAGGGAGATCATGATATGGGCGCTTGAACAGCAAGATCCACAAGGGCTTTTGGACAAAAAAACCTTACAACAGTCTTATGATTTGATGGATAAAAACGACAACGAATTTAAATATTGGCTCGATCGTTATAAATATGCCGACCGACATACCGACATGACCCAGACAGAATATCGACAACGAGGAGAGGTGTTTTTACAAGTATTAGAAGAGCTGCTGACTAATAATCCTTATTTATTAGGAACCAGCGTCACGGTTGCTGATATTGGCATTATGCCTTTTGTGCGTCAGTTCGCGCATGTCGATCGCGATGTTTTTTATGACTTACCTTACCCTAATCTGCAGCGCTGGCTAGAGGACTGGCTTGAGCATCCGTTATTTGTACGAACAATGACGAAATTTCAGCCGTGGCAAGATGGGGATGAGATGGTGGTTTTCCAGTAATTTAAGCTTAAAGACTGGTAAATGCGTAGCTAAGCTACATTGTTCGGTATAAAATCTCCCCAGCAAAAAAATCTTCACAAAAGGCGTAGAGGTAAACTTTCTTTCGGCTATTAAGCCTCTTTTTAGCCTCTGTAGTTAAGCTTCTGTAGTTTTTCAGTGCTGCCACCGCTGTCAGGCGATAATCATTCATAGTTATTTATGTAAAAGTAAAGAAATAATTTGACAAATATGTCTATATGAATTATAAGAGATAAATAATATGGTTGTTTTGTTATAAGTACCTTTTGGAGTCTTATTTAACGTAATCAATTTTATATACATACCAAGGGAAGAGTCTTCTACCCTCATGTAACATCGTAAGTTATCTGCAGTATTCGTATTATAGTTTTTAGGCAGCCACTGCCCAACTCATGACATTCGATAACAGCTTCTAAGCTGTCACTCTAACCTCACCCGTGCGCGTGAATGTATTTTATCATTTTGCTATTGTCAGCCAATTTGTTGACGATTCAGCGATATATGTCGCGCTGGGCCTATAAAAAAGGTTTTCATTCGCATGACGATTTTATCTGCTATGCCTGTGTATCCGCAGCCAATCGTAGATTCTGGGCATCGTTTTGATGCCAGCCGCCATTGGCCAGCCTCATTAACCTTGGGGTTTGCAGCCTATCCTGAAGAGGACACTCATATCACCCGCATGAATGTGGCGCGTCATTACGGGCCACTTCGGGTACAGCGCGCATTTTATCCTGAAGGTCGTGATGGCTGCTGCCATGTCTATCTTTTGCATCCGCCCGGTGGTATTGCCAGCGGCGACTCTTTAACCATTGACGTTACGGTGTCTAAAAATGCCCACGCACTACTGACCACCCCCGCGGCCAACAAACTCTATCGCGCGGATAGTAATAATGTCGCTTGGACACAGCATACCCATCTTAAGGTCGAAGACGGCGCCACACTTGAATGGCTACCACAAGAAACGCTGGCTTTTGATGGCTCATGCGGTGAGCAAACGGTGATTGTTGATTTGGCTAAAACGGCCAAATGCTTGGGCTGGGAGATTATCGGTCTTGGTCGCCCCGCAAGTGACTTGCCGTATGTCAGTGGCATCATTGAACAGCGCTTTCAGCTTACTCAAAACGGCCAGCCACTGTGGTTAGAGCGCCAAGTCATTGACCCAAGCCACCCTCGATTTTTAGGTAAATGGGGACAGGGCGGCGCTACGGTACACGCCACATTATGGGCTGTGGGACTGAGCGACCCCGCTGAGACCATTACTGAGCTACGCGACAACATACCTGCCAATCATAATTGGGCAGTGACTTATCGCCGCGGTGTGCTCTTATTACGATACTTGGGCATGGAGCGCAATGAAGCGTGGGATATATTACAGCAAGCGCGGGAAATTCTGCGTCCTAGATTGACAGGTCGTAAAGCTGTCATACCGCGTATTTGGTTAACCTAATAATTCTTTTGCGTATCTTTTTCGATTACGCATAAAAGCAAACCGCGAATCAATCGGTTTTTAGCACAACAATATCAATAATAATGGAGACAATAATGGAACTAACCCCAAGAGACAAAGACAAATTAATGCTCTTTACTGCTGGGCTTTTGGCTGAGCGCCGTAAAGCAAAAGGGCTGAAGCTTAATTATCCAGAAGCGATTGCTTTGATCAGCTGTGAGATTATGGAAGGCGCGCGAGAAGGGCGTACTGTGGCAGAAATGATGGGCGCTGGTCGTGAAATCTTAACCCGAGAGGATGTGATGGAAGGTGTACCTGAGATGATTGAAAGTATTCAGGTTGAAGCCACGTTTCCCGATGGCACCAAACTGGTGACTGTGCACAGTCCCATTATCTAATAAGAGCGTAACGCTTAAGGAGAACATGATGATTCCGGGTGAATATCAATTAAAAAAAGAAGATATTGAGCTGTGCGTAGGCCGTGACAGCTTTGTGATTGAGGTGGCCAATACGGGTGATCGCCCGATACAAGTCGGCTCTCATTATCACTTTGCTGAAACCAACAGCGCCCTGAGCTTTGATCGCAAAAAAGCCTATGGCCATCGACTAGCGATACCTGCTGGCACCGCCACGCGCTTTGAGCCGGGACAAAAACGTGAGGTGTCGCTACTGCCTTATGCTGGACTGCGCCGCATCTTTGGTTTTAGAGGTGAGGTGATGGGTGCGCTAGATGCCAATTCCGATTTAGGAGAGACACAATGAAAATATCTCGCGACGCCTATGCCAATATGTATGGTCCGACCGTTGGCGATCGTCTGCGTTTAGGCGATACCGAGCTTTGGATCGAGATCGAAAAAGACCATACCCATTATGGTGAAGAGGTAGTATTTGGTGGCGGTAAAGTGATTCGTGATGGTATGGGTCAAAGCCAGCTGTGCTCAGACTCAGTGATGGATACCGTCATTACCAACGTGATTATTATTGATTGGTGGGGCATCGTAAAAGCCGATGTTGGTTTAAAAGATGGTCGCATTGCTGCTATCGGTAAAGCCGGTAACCCAGATACCCAGCCAGATGTTGATGTTATTATTGGCGCAGGTACTGAGATTATCGCTGGTGAAAATCAAATATTGACCGCAGGTGCGGTAGACACTCACGTGCATTATATCTGCCCGCAGCAAGTAGATGAGGCGTTAATGAGCGGTCTTACTACCATGATTGGCGGTGGTACTGGTCCAGCAACTGGTTCAGTAGCTACTACCAACACGCCAGGTCCATGGCACATCGGCAAAATGATGCAGGCAGTAGATGATTTGCCTATCAACATCGGCTTCTTAGGTAAAGGCAGTGCCAGTACGCCTGCAGCACTAGAAGAGCAAGTCAAAGCTGGCGTGATGAGCTTAAAAGTTCATGAAGACTGGGCGGCGACCCCAGCGACGATTAGTAATGCACTTGACGTTGCGGATCGCTATGATATTCAGGTCGCGCTACATGCTGATAGTTTAAATGAATCAGGGTTCGTTAAAGATACGCTAGAGGCCTTTAAAGACCGCTGTATTCACTCGTACCATACGGAAGGCGCCGGTGGTGGTCATGCGCCAGATATTATTGTCGCTTGTGGTGAGCCAAACGTCTTGCCGTCATCAACCAACCCAACCCGCCCGTACACCATCAACACTGTCGACGAACACCTCGACATGTTGATGGAATGTCATCACTTAGACCCTAATATTCCAGAAGACGTGGCCTTTGCTGACTCGCGTATCCGCCGTGAGACCATTGCTGCAGAAGATATCTTGCATGATCTTGGCGCGATTTCGATGATTTCGTCAGACTCTCAAGCCATGGGCCGTATTGGTGAGGTGGTCTGCCGTACATGGCAAACCGCGCACAAAATGCGCTTGCAACGTGGTCTGCTGCCAGAAGATCAAGAGCGCGGTACTGATAATTTTCGAGTCAAACGTTATATCGCCAAATATACCATCAATCCTGCCATTACCCATGGCGTTGGGCATGAAGTGGGCTCGGTAGAGATTGGCAAGCTGGCAGACTTGGTCCTTTGGCAGCCTAAGTTTTTCGGCGTTAAGCCGTCCATTATATTAAAAGGCGGCATGATTGCTGGCGCTGCAATGGGTGACCCCAATGCGGCAATTTCGACCCCGCAGCCGGTGCACTATCGCCGTATGTTTGGCGCGTTAGGACGGGCTGTGTCTGCTACTCGCGTGACCTTTGTTAGCCAAGCGGCGATGGATACGGGACTTGAAGAAAAGCTGGGGCTGCGAAGCCGATTGGTCGCCTGTAAAAACGTTCGTAGCATGCGCAAAAAAGATATGAAGCTGAACGATTACTGCCCGAACATAACAGTAGATCCAGAAACTTATGAAGTTCGTGTAGACGGTGTGCTTTTAACGTGTGAGCCGCTCTCTGAATTGCCATTAGCGCAGCTTTATCATTTGTTTTAAGCCATCTGTTTTAGACCAATTGTTTTAAATCGTTTGTAAGGATAAGAATATGCTTGAATTAATAAAAAGAATTGATGGTACTGCTTCGACCGATATTTATGACACCTTGACCCTGCCTTATGAGCTACGTATCCGTGGTCGTCTAAAGGCAGTTAGCGATAACGACCGTGATATGGGTCTATTTCTTGATCGAGGCCCTATGCTTCGTCATGGTGATTTGCTACAAGCCAAGAGCGGTGAAGTGATACAGGTACTGGCAGCTGATGAGCCAGTAGCTACCGCTTATATTGAAAGCGGCTTACCACTCGCTAGACTGTGCTACCACTTAGGTAATCGACATGTATCACTTGCCCTTGGTAGCGATGAAGATGGGCGTCATTGGGTGCGTTTTCCTCCAGATCATGTGCTTGAAGAGCTAGCGGTACTGTTGGGAGCAGAATTGGTGCATCATGAAGCCCCATTTGATCCTGAGTCTGGTGCTTATGCGCAGGCTGGTCGCGAGCATTCACACTCACATTCACATGACCATGCGCATTCTCAGTCGCATGACCACGACCATTCACATAGCTCGACCCAGCATCATGACCATAATCACTCACAGCACGATGGCCATACCCATGCGCATTGATGAGCCGTCAAATACGGTTAGCGATTTGGCTTTGTTGGGCTTAATGCAATTGATCAGCCCTGCATTACCTATTGGTGCCTTTGCTTGGTCGCAAGGTTTAGAAAGTGCGTTTGAGCTTGGCTGGGTCAATAACGAACTGCAGCTGGGTGAATGGTTAGAAGGTGTATTAGGAGATGGCTTGACGCGTTGTGAGCTGCCTGTCTTAGGGCGTTTGCAGCGCTGCTGGGCAAGTAACGACAGTGAAGGTTTGGCATTTTGGAATGACTGGCTACATGCCAACAGGGAGACGGCTGAGCTTAGCGATGAAGACATACGTTTGGGTCAAGCATTGATACGCTTACTCAACAGTTTAGCGTTGCAGCCACAGACTGAGCTAGGTCATGCCAAGCTGCCAAAAGATCCGGGTTATGTCACTGTATTTGCATGGACTGCCCATCAAAGGCAGGTGCCTGTACGCCAAGCCTTATTAGGATTTGCTTGGGGCTGGCTGGAAAATCAGCTGGCAGCTGCTTGTAAAGCCCTGCCACTTGGTCATACCGCAGCCCAACGTTTAAATGAAACCTTGCGTCCGCAACTGGTGGCGGCAGTCGATAAGGCTTTAACTTTAACGGATGCACAATTGGGACCGATTTTACCCGGCTTAGCACTGGGCAGTGCTCAGCATGAAACTCAATATTCACGATTATTTCGAAGCTAAATTGAAGGCTTCTTTTTTAGATAAGGAACATATCCATGAAACATTGTTTAAGAGTAGGCGTTGGTGGTCCGGTTGGTTCTGGAAAAACAGCCCTGTTACGTCAGTTATGTAGTGCACTAAAAGATCACTATAACATCGCTGTGGTCACCAACGACATCTATACCCGTGAAGATGCCGATTTTTTATTAAAACATGATGCCTTGCCTGCCGATCGTATTTTGGGCGTAGAAACGGGCGGCTGTCCGCATACCGCTATCCGCGAAGATGCCTCGATGAATTTAGCTGCTATTGATGATTTGCAAACGCGCCATCCTGACCTAGAGCTGGTGTTAGTAGAATCTGGCGGCGATAACCTCGCGGCGACCTTTAGCCCAGAGCTTTCTGATTTGACCTTATATGTCATTGACGTCGCTGCTGGTGACAAAATCCCCCGTAAAGGCGGCCCAGGTATTACTAAGTCGGATTTGCTGATTATTAATAAGATTGATATTGCCGAATATGTCCATGCGTCGTTAGATATCATGGAGCGTGACTCAAAGAAAATGCGCGGCGAGCGTCCTTTTATATTCACAAATTTATATGACGGCGTGGGCGTAGAAGAAATTATTAGCTTTATCTTAAAGCAAGGTATGTTACCTGAGCGTCGTCCTAGCAAAGCTGCAAATAATGCGTAACTGCTCGCTTAATAGTTAAGTGTGCGGACAGTATTTTAAAGTATTATCTAGACCAATCAATTAGATAGTAGAAAACAAGAAAAACAGGAGAAAAACATGAATAAAATGACTAAATTGCTGCTGGCAGTAGGGCTGATGATGACCGCTACTTTGGCGATGGCTCACCCTGGTCATGGTGAGCATGTGAGCAATGGTTTTCTTAGCGGTTTATTGCACCCGATGATGGGTCTTGACCATTTATTAGCCATGGGCGCGATTGGTTTTTGGAGTATTCGCCAAAACACCACAATGAAACGTGGCACACCTTTATTTGTCGTAGGCGGCATGATAGTGGGCGCAGGCCTTGCTTGGGCGGGTGTCAGTTTGGCTGGGATAGAGACCGGCATCGCCATGTCTGTATTGCTAGTTGGGGTGTTAATCGCCACGCTCGCAAAACTGCCGACTGCTGTTGGTGGAACTTTGGTCGCACTGTTTATGGTCGCCCATGGTTATGCTCACGGTACTGAGATGACCCAAGGCTCAAGCTTAGTGCTTTATATGGCTGGCTTCGTTGTCGCAACCTTGGCTATTACCTTTATCGGTCGCGGTTTAGGTACCATGATGCTCAAAGCCGATAACCGTATTACCCGTGCATTAGGCGGCGTGGTTGCTATCATCGGTGGCGTATTAGCTGCAGGCTAATATGCATGAATCAAAAAATTCTCGTTTCGCATCAAGCTAAGAAGCCGTAGGGACTTCCTACGGTTTTTTAATTTCTCATATTCCTTTTTGCATCTACTAAAGATCTTAAAGCGACGACAGCGGGCTAGATGCCTGCTTTATTAAAAATACATCCAATAGGGACTATAATAGTATGAATGATACCATCATAAAACTATCTAGAAACACTGACCGTGCGCCGATCAGTTCAACCTCAACTCAGAGCGTCGCTTTTTCTCATTACAATAACATCTCAGCGCAATTGCCAATTGATCCGAAGACGGGAGCCTTAGCCTCTGCTGATATCGCAGCACAAGCCAAACAGTGCTTGGATAATATCAAGGCGATTGTAGAAGGTACTGATCATCTTATGGATGATGTGATTAAAATCACTGTATTTTTAAAAGATATTGCAGATATGCAGGTAGTAGATGCTGTCTATCGTACTTTCTTTACAAACTATTTGCCGACACGTAACCTAGTCATGGTCGCAGAGCTGCCTATGGACGGTGCCTTAGTACAAATGGATGCACTACTCTCAAATGGTGTAGGTACGCATCCGCAAGCACCTTGTAAGCTCATAAAAGTGGCAAAAAACACCGATAACGCGCCAATCGATTCTCTATCTACCCAAACCGTTGCTTTTTCTCATTACAATAACGTCTCAGCACAATTACCGATTGATCCTACTTCAGGGCAACTAGTGGCAGGCGGTATAGCAGCGCAGACGGCGCAGTGCCTAACCAATATCAAGGCAATTTTGACCAGTATCGCTGTCGGCATTGATGACATTGTCAAAATAAATATTAGTCTAACCAACCTTGCTGATATCGCAGCCGTCGATGACGTTTATAGTACTTTCTTCCCAGATACTGCTATTGCCAGAGCCGTCAATTATCTATCAGCGCGTACAGTGACTATGGTTTCAGGGCTGCCTATGGGTGCTTTGGTACAGATTGAAGCGGTGGTATCACATGGAGATGGCACACCGCCACAAGCCGTTGAAGATCGACATGGCATTGTGATTAAAGCCAATAATACTGAGCAAGCTCCAGTAGATTCTTTATCTAGCCAGACGGTTGCTTTTTCTCACTATAATCACTTGTCGGGTCAATTACCTATCAACCCTAAAACAGGTAAACTTATCGATGGTGATATAAAAGCGCAGACTCAGCAGTGCCTAGAAAATATCAAAGCCATTGCTGAGAGTATCGATCATAAAATGGATGACATCGTTAAAGTAACTATTCAGCTCAAAAACATTGGCGATATTGGCACAGTTAATGATGTTTATGCCACGTTCTTTGACGGTGATCTGCCCGCCAGAACGGTATTTGGCGTATCAGCAATCCCTATGGATGCATCGATACAAATCGATGCGGTGCTCTCTAATGCCGAAGGGACACCACCTGTAAGATAATGGTCATTTAGATTTTGTCATAACAGCTGGTTTGACGCGCGCTTGCTAGCGCGCCATAATCAAATCATGAGTCATCGTTCACTTGAATAAAAAAGGCTTTCAAATACTTGGAAGCCTTTTTTATCACAATAATTGCATGGTCATGGTTATCGCTATCTATCTAAAATTGTCCAAATAAGCGACAATACCCGCATAAATTCTAAGCATATATTAAAAGATAATATGCGCTTAGAGACTCTCATTTTTTGATAATAGACATCTATTAAAGACCACACACATAAAAGGCCGTCCCAAATGACCCATGATAATCCGTATAATTTTTTGCCATTACAGCCTACTGGTAGAAATGAGACTGATACTGCCAATACTTATGCGCCTGAAGACATGATCAAGATATACGAGCAGCAATTTCTCATCCCAGTACCAGAGGAGCAGTTAACCGAATTTTTACCTGCTTTAAAAAGCTTCTATGATATTGATAATCATACTTTGGATGTTAGCGCTATTATTTTCGAAGCAATCGCGGATGCGAGCATTATTTATAATCATAAAATCAAGGCAGGGCGCTACCAACTCTTACAGGGCTTAGTAAAAGAAGAGCTTAAGCAAGGCGAAGACGACCAAAATGATGCAAGCGTTGATGGTATTGATGGCAACAACAGTAACGACAGTGAAAAAGCCCAAGCCTATACTCTAGAGTGTAAGCGTACCTTTTTTATTAATGATGTAGAGATACCTTATTATTTTAATCTCTTTATTCAGGGTGATAGCTATTCAACATTGACCAAACAAGATACCTTATTAGAGCAGATGTATTGGTTTGTGAGTGATGGCGACGATGACGACGAGCGCTTAGCGGCGATTAATACGCAGTTAGCCAGCTTGGGTATTCAAGCAATGGATTTGGCGACCATTTATCAGATAGTAGATTTTGTAGAAGACCATATCATAGACGATCCCATGATAGAGACGCTTAATAAACTATTAGATGATGCTGAGTAGTAACTAAGAAATAAGACCAAATAACCAAGCAAATTTTGTATGCGACTTTGATTGCTCATATCTTCTCTTGACTTTAAAAAAAGACAATAGGAGAGAGCGGCTGCCAAGGAGAGTGACTCGTGATACATCATCATAACGCTACTATTGAAAGCAGATCAGCATGGGCTGTTTTTCTTATCTTCCTTAGATTGGGGTTGACCTCATTTGGTGGCCCCGTCGCTCATTTGGGCTATTTTCGTGATGAGTTTGTGATACGCCGCAAGTGGCTAACTGAGAATAGCTATGCTGACCTAATCGCGCTGTGTCAGTTTTTACCAGGACCAGCCAGCAGCCAAGTTGGTATTGCCATTGGGTTATCGCAAGCAGGATATACCGGCGCGCTTGCTGCTTGGACAGGGTTTACCTTGCCCTCTGCCATAGTGCTTATTTTATTTGCATTAGGTATTAGCAGCTATGGGGATATTATTCCACTTGGTGTATTACATGGCTTAAAGGTCGCGGCAGTGGCGGTGGTTGCGCAAGCAGTTTGGGGGATGGGGAAAAATCTCTGTACCGATGTTGCGCGGGTCTCTATCATGGCGTTGACTGCTTGTTTTGTACTTTTGGTGCCTTCTGCATTAGCGCAAGTGAGCGTTATTGCGATTGCCGCCGTTATTGGGCTGCTATGGTTCAAACCTGAAAAGGTGATTGTTCATGACCCGCTTCCTATTACTGTCAAACGTTCGGCTGCTATTTTTTGGTTATTCTTATTTTTTGCATTGCTCATTGGCTTACCGCTGCTAACTGCATTGTACCCAAGCCAAACCCTCTCTATGGTAGATACCTTCTTTCGCGCAGGATCACTGGTATTTGGTGGCGGGCATGTGGTACTGCCATTGTTGCAGGCTGAGATTGTTCCGGCAGGTTGGATGAGTAACGATACTTTTTTAGCAGGTTATGGGGCCACGCAAGCAGTGCCGGGACCTTTATTCACCTTTGCTGCCTTTTTGGGTAGCTCAATGAACCAAGCACCTAATGGCTGGTTAGGGGGGATGATTGGCTTGCTAGCAATCTTTGCGCCGTCATTTTTATTGGTTATGGGCGTGTTACCATTTTGGGAGCGCCTACGCCAGAATCTGCGCACACGAGCTGCGCTGTCTGGCGTCAATGCAGCGGTCGTTGGGCTGTTATTGGCAGCGCTTTATCAGCCTGTATGGACAAGCGCTATCGTTGAAGCAAAAGATTTTGGTCTGGCATTGCTTGCCTTAGTTGCTTTGATTTTTTGGAAACTCCCTGCTTGGCTGGTAGTGATTGGCTGCGGAGCCGCTGGATGGTTATTAATGCTATAAGATGGCAACTATCTGTGTAGCGGTTAGATATAGTGCATTCAGTATTAAAACGATACAGCGAGACTAGAATATATTTTATGCAGCCTCTGTCGGCGTAGGCACAGCGCGCCAGAAAAATTTACACCAGTTCCGCGTTGCAATATAGCGTCTCTATTTTATTGAGAGTCGACTCTATATTTATAAATTTCCAAAGTATTTCGTTATTTAGTGGGTTTTTTCTAATTTTGGAAGATTTAACTCACTTAAAAATCATCATATCAAATTACGCTCTAACATTTATATCAAATGCTAAGGCCAATATTCACCAAATTTATCTTTACCATTTATTCAGCGTCGCTCAAGGGTATTAATCACTCTAAAATAGAGCAGGATAAATAAACGATAATAAGATAAACTGCCCCGCAAGCGCTGATAAGGTTCGATCTATTTCGGCTGCCAGACGCATTTAATTAGTTATAAAGTAGCATTGATAAAAGAACATTGTTATAAGGTACATCATTATGGAACAAGCTCAAAACGCGACAGAAAAAAGACCTGTATTCATGCCTAGAGTCAACAGTGACAATCTGGTAAAAACGGATATGGTTCGATTTGAGCGGCATGTGGGATTTGCAAGTCGGCAAAAGAAAAAATCTATCAACGATATGCATCAAGTTATACGTAAAAAGTATGGCTTTAATCAGGTTTTAGAGCTGTCGAGTAAATCGGGTAATAAGCTGAGTTTTTTACTGAGCCCATTGACCCTAAAGCTAAAGAATGAGCATGATGGCATGCAGTACAGTGTCGAAAATGCCTTTCAAGCCAGTGGTGTTTTTGAGTTTGGTGGCCCCTATATTGACTTGCTGACAGCGCCGCCAAGACAAGCCAAAAGAGACGAGCGATTAATCACCTCAGGTGAATTAATTAGCTATGATTATTTTGGTATCGAGTGGAGCGTAGAGCCATTGACCGCGTTTTATGATTGGCTGTATATCAATGCCCTAAAGCAAAACCCTCAGCTGCATGAAGAGGTGATGCAATATCAAGCTTTTACTGATATGGAGTTTAATCCAAAAAAGTCTATCCACTGTGCCGCTTATGCACTAGCGATGTTTGTGGCACTCCATAAAAGAGAACTGCTCGATAATGTGGAAGACCCAGCGGTATTTTTTAACTTATATCAGGATTTTAAAGTGAGTAACACTGAAGGGCTTTTGGAGGAAGGCTGGATCTGATTGCTATATCAGCGCTCGAAGTAGTACAGAAGGCGGGTTAACCTATTTTCTCGCTAAATTGTAGTGGCATATTAAACGTAGACTGTGCTTAAAAGAGGCGATGTCATACGACGTATCACACCTATTATCATGGAAGAAAATAAACACAGACTATGAAAACTGACACCAATCCTGCTCTTGCGTTTAGAAGATATCCTTCGACGACAGCGCTGCAATGCTTTGAGACAGCGGCTCGCCACCTAAGCTTTACCAATGCTGCCTTAGAGCTGCATATGACGCAAAGTGCGGTAAGCAAACAAGTGGCGCAGTTAGAGGAGATGCTGAATATCTCTTTGTTTTATCGTACCTCACAGCGTATCTCGTTAACACCTGCCGGCAAAGCTTATTATATTGATGTGCTAAGTATTCTAAAGCACATAGAAACCGCGACGACCAACCTGATGTCGCATAGCAGTAATTTGGAAGTGTTAAAAATGACCGCGCACCCCACCTTTTGTGCGCGATGGTTGATTCCGGCACTGCACGGGTTTAGTCAGGAACATCCTTTAATTCGGCTGGAAATCAAAGAGCAGGTGGGACCATTTTTCTCTGAAGAGCATGATGTGGATATTGCGTTCTTATATGGTGAAGGGACGTGGTCGGGCATGAAAAATGTCAAATTGTTTGATGAGTACTGTGTGGCCGTTTGCCGCCCTGGTTATTTGCAAGGTAAAGACTTACAACCGCAAGAGTTAAACAGCTACGTGCTGCTACAGCTGAGCTCGCGCCCTAGCGCATGGTACGAGTACTTTAAGCAGCAGCAGATTAGCTTAGATGGTACATTTGTAGGGCCACGCTTTGATACGTTTCATACCTGTATTTCGGCGGCCTTAATGGGCTATGGTATTGCCCTAGTGCCATTACGTCTAGTAGCGCCTGAGCTGCAATCGGGTCAGCTGGTGATGGCTTGGCATTATGCGGCCAAGGGGAGAGGGGCTTATTATATGTCTTATCCATTATCGCTTGGCAACTCGCACAAGACCAAAGTGATGCAAGAGTGGATAGCATGCTACTTAGAAACGTCCAGTCAGAGTCAAGTCGAGTTAGCCAGTTTGCTTGGCATCACGTGTACGAGTGTCAGCCATGGATAACGACAGTAAGATGATTAACTGCTATAAGCCAATGGTGAAAAAATAACCGTTCCAATCAGCCACGATGACAAAAAGGAATGCCCGCCCAACTATTATTCGTTTGCCCAAATCCTATCGTTTTGTTGAAATGAGCGTCTAACTCAAGGAAGATGAGAGACGTTCATGGATTCGTTGTATAACGTTACCGATGCATTCACCATGGTGCATCCTGTAACCCTTAATAAAGGTAAAAATGCGCACGTTTGGGATACGAACGGCAAACGCTATATTGATTTCGTCGGTGGTATCGGCGTATTAAATTTTGGTCACTGCCACCCACATATCGTTGACGCTATCATCGATCAATCACAAAGCCTCATCCACTACGCCTACAATGCCGCTGGTCACCTGCTTTACCAAAAGCTCATGCCAAGACTGTGTGATTTAGTTCCTATTGCAGGCGAGTTGTCCGGCATGCTGACCAATTGCGGCGCCGAAGCGACCGAAAATGCGATCAAAATTGCCCGTATGAAGACTGGTCGTGTCGGTGTTATCGCTTTTGATGGCGGCTTCCATGGCCGTACTCTCGCCGCTGTCAATCTCAATGGTAAAGTTGTCCCGTATAAACGCGGTCTTGGCCCGCTTGCTGGCAGTGTCTATCATATTCCATTCCCAAGCCCTGACAATAATATCAGTGACGAGCACGCCATTGACGCATTGCTGCGCCTGTTCGAAGTCGAAACGGATATTGCTAATATCGGCGCTATCATTGCAGAGCCGGTGCAAGGTGAGGGCGGTTTTCAATTAATGTCGCCAAAATTTGCTCAATACCTACGTAAGTTCTGTAATGACAACGACATCTTGCTGATTATGGATGAGATTCAGTCAGGCTTTGGGCGTACGGGTACGCCGTTTGCCTTTAGTCATCTGGGGATTGAGCCTGATATGGTATTGCTGGGTAAAAGTATTGCCGGCGGTATGCCATTGGGTGCTGTGATTGGTAAAGCTAGTGTGATGAATGATCTGCCAAAGGGCAGCTTGGGCGGTACGTATTCTGGCAATCCGGTAGCATGTGCTGCTGCCAATGCCACGCTCGATATCATGGCAGAAAATGCTATATGGGACTCTGCAAAACACTATCAGCAGACTATTGAATCGACGATAGCGCAGTGGCAACAAGAGGGTCTAACGCCTTGGTTATATGGTTTAACCGGTATTGGTGCTATGCGCGGCATAGAACTGCGTCATCCATCTCATAATACGCACCCAAGCGTGATGGCCTATATTTTAGCGGAAGCTCGTAAGCAAGGATTGTTATTGATGCCTAGTGGTAAATACCGCCATATTATTCGCTTATTACCGCCATTAACGATTGAGCCTGAAACCCTACAAGAAGGCCTCGATATTTTAAAAGCCATCCTGGCATCCATTCCAAATGAGCTGCCGATTTAGTAAATACTTTTGTTTATAGCTCCTATATGAGCTACATAAAGCCGCCGTCATTTTAACTATTATTTATTTTTCATTATAAGCAGTTTAAGGAGAATAACCGTGAGTTCAGAGCATCTAAGCTCAAACCAACAAGACATGAGCAGTGACGATATCCGTCATCGTTTTTCGCTTGCTATGTCAAATATGTATCAAAAAGAAGTGCCGCTGTATACTGATCTTATGAATCTGGTCGCTGAAGTTAATAAGGATGTGTTGGACAAACAGCCTGAGATTTCTGAACAGCTTAAGAATACTAATGAAATCGATAGACTCAGTATGGAGCGCCATGGAGCGATTCGATTGGGTACGGCGGCAGAGCTTACGATGATGCGTCGTTTGTTTGCAGTCATGGGCATGTATCCGGTCGGTTACTATGATCTGGCGCCTGCTGGCGTGCCAGTGCATTCTACAGCGTTTCGTGCGATTGATACGGCATCGCTCAATAATAGCCCATTTCGTGTATTTACCTCATTATTGCGTTTAGATTTGATTGGCGATGCGACGCTCAAGCAACAAGCCCAAGCGGCACTAGATGCACGCTGTATCTTTACCGATGACGCGATCAAACTGATTAAAATTTATGAAAACGAGGGCGGTCTAACAAATGAGCAGGGTGAGCAATTTGTCCAAGAAGCGCTCGAGACTTTCCGCTGGCATGAGCAGTCGCCTATCTCGAAAGATGTATATGAGCAGCTAGCCGCTCAGCATCAACTGATTGCCGATGTGGTTGGGTTTAAAGGGCCACATATCAATCATTTGACCCCAAGGACGCTAGATATCGATGCCATCCAACAGGGTATGGAGCGCCGCGGGATTATACCAAAAGCCATCATTGAGGGGCCGCCACACCGTCACTGTCCTATTCTTTTGCGCCAGACCAGCTTTAAGGCGTTAGTAGAAGCAGTGAGTTTTAAAGGTGCTGATGGTCAGTATGAATCCGGTCAGCATACTGCTCGATTTGGTGAGATTGAGCAACGCGGTGTAGCCCTGACCCCAAAAGGTCGTGCGCTTTATGACCAATTGCTCAGCGAAGCTCGTGAAAAGTTGGGTACGACCCCAAATGAAGACAATGCTGAGCAATATTATCGATTATTAAGCGAATCTTTTGCTACTTTCCCAGACGATTATAAGACACTGCATCGTGACCAGATCGCTTATTTCCTCTATCAGGTAGCTGACAAGGAGGCTTTTACAAACCAGTTCGTGGATTCATCGTCAAACGAGCTCTCTGCTGCCGACCTGCAAAGCCTGATTGAGCAAGATATCATTCATATTGAGCCGATTGTTTATGAAGACTTTTTGCCTGTGAGTGCAGCTGGTATCTTCCAGTCCAATCTTCATAGTGATAGCGAGAACAGCTATGAGGGTCAGTCCAATAAACAAGAGTTTGAGCAAGCGTTAGGCATGCGTGTGCAAGATGAGCTGGCATTATATGCACAGCGGCAAAATGAGAGTCTACAGGCATGTTTGGCCTCGTTACGGCAAGTGGCTTAAACCAACTTATGGTTAACAGGCAGAACAGTAGTGCAGTTAAAAAATTGTTTTAAGCCAGTAAGGATTAATCTGCTTTAATACAGTGGGGATGATATCAGTCAATAGATTGATTCATTAAGATTTTATCCATTAAGTTTAGAGCGCTATTCCAAAAATGAATGACAGCAAGAAATTTATTATTTTGCAACTTGATCGACGGCAGGGTAGTTTATAGATCTGCACGGACGTAACGAAATACTATACAAAGGAGTCAGTATGATTAAGCAATACATGTCAGCCATGGGCGTCGATGAAAGACAGTACCAAGCAGGCGATTTCGCAGTCCATAGCCCTATCGATGGTGAAATCATCGGTAAGGTCGCTTTGCATCAAGTAAGCGATGTCGACACACAAATACAAGATGCTAAAAAAGCCTTCAAAGAATGGCGTACAGTGCCTGCTCCTAAGCGTGGCGAATTGGTCCGTATTTTGGGCGAAGTGCTCCGTGAGCACAAAGAAGATCTAGGCGCACTAGTTTCTTTAGAAGCCGGTAAAATCAAAGAAGAAGGTCTGGGTGAAGTCCAAGAGATGATTGATATCTGTGACTTTGCGGTAGGTCTGTCTCGTCAGCTTTATGGCTTGACTATCGCCTCAGAGCGTCCTGGTCATCACATGCGCGAAACTTGGCAGCCACTCGGCGTCATCGCGGTCATCTCAGCATTTAACTTTCCTGTTGCGGTTTGGTCATGGAACACGGCGCTAGCTTTGGTCTGTGGTAACCCTGTTATCTGGAAGCCTTCAGAAAAAACTCCTTTAACCGCCATCGCTTGCCAAGCACTATTTGAAAAAGCTTTAGCCAAATTTAGCGATGCGCCTGCCAATCTATCTCAGCTCTTATTGGGAGAAGCCGATGTCGGTAATGCGTTGGTTGAGCATAAAGATGTGGCTCTCGTCAGTGCGACGGGCAGCACGCGTATGGGCAGAATCGTAGGGCCAAAAGTGGCTGAGCGTTTCGGTAAGTCTTTGCTTGAGCTTGGTGGTAACAACGCCATGATTCTAACGCCAAGTGCTGATTTAGATTTAGCCTTACGTGGCATTTTGTTCTCAGCTGTCGGTACGGCGGGTCAGCGCTGTACCACGCTACGCCGTCTATTCGTCCACGAATCTGTAAAAGACGACATTTTACCACGCGTAAAAGCCGCTTATTCAACCGTGAGCATTGGGCATCCACTAGAAGGCAACTTGGTTGGTCCACTTATCGACGAAGATAGCTTTAACAATATGCAAGATGCCTTGACCAAAGCCCGTGCAGCCGGTGGTAAAGTCACTGGTGGTGAGCGTGTTTTGCAAGATAAATATCCAAACGCTTACTACGTCACGCCAGCTATCGTTGAGATGGATGAGCAAAATGACGTCGTCCGCCATGAGACCTTCGCGCCTATCTTATATGTCATGACCTATACAGACTTCGACGAAGCTTTAGAGCTACAAAATGACGTACCACAAGGCTTATCTTCTTGCGTCTTTACCAATGACTTACGTGAAGCTGAGCTGTTCTTAAGCGCGCGCGGTAGTGACTGCGGTATTGCCAACGTCAATATCGGTACCAGTGGTGCTGAGATTGGTGGTGCATTCGGCGGCGAAAAAGAAACCGGCGGTGGTCGTGAGTCAGGCTCAGATGCGTGGAAAAACTACATGCGTCGTCAGACCAATACGGTCAACTACTCAACCGAGCTGCCACTCGCGCAGGGCATTAACTTTGGTTAATACAAACCTTAATTATTGATACGAAAGTGTATTTTTATTCAGTTAAGCGCCCATTATGTGCGCTTAACTGCCCTTTATCGTTAAGTTTTACTTGTTTTTTAATGTCTATATTTTTGATGTAAATAGCGTGCTGTTAACAAGAGAAGACAAACGTATTGCTTTAATCGACATTATTTTATTTGGAGAGGTGACTTAGGACACTTAAATCACTTAGATCAATTAGGCCACTAGGCTGGCTTCATCTGATCAACCAGCAACACCGTACGATAACTATATACCAATGGATTTGGTTTTAACTACTAGGATAGGTAGATATATTATGATTGCAGACAAACCCCATAAGCCACATGACCCTGATATCGAAGGCTACGACCCTTCTTCTAGCTTCTTGCTAGATATTGCCCCGCTCTTATTAACTGCCATTATTTTAATGGTGCAGTTCTTTGTTTTTAAAGACTTTACTCCGCATATTCCGCTAGCATGTGGCATCTTGATCACAGGCTTGTTTATGAAGATGCGTGGGCGCAGCTGGGACGGTATGGAAGAGCGTTTTTTAAAGGTGGTGAAAATCGGTCTGCCAGCCATGATTATCTTGATGGGTGTAGGGATGCTGATCGGTGCTTGGATTATCGCCGGTACTGTACCTACTATTTTATATTACGGCTTTAGCGTTTTTTCTCCTTCATCATTTCTAGTCTCTGTTTGTATTATCTGTGCCATTATTTCGGTGGCAACCGGCACCTCGTGGGGCACGGTTGGTACGGTCGGTTTAGCTATGATGGGTATTGGTTTAGGACTAGGCATTCCTCCGTCACTCACAGGTGGTGCTATCGTCTCTGGTGCTTTTTTTGGCGATAAAATGTCTCCGTTGTCTGATACGACCAACTTAACACCCGCCGCTGCTGGTGTTGATCTTTGGGATCATATCCGTGGCATGTTGCCAACGACTGTCCCTGCCATGATTACGGCCCTGATTATCTATGCTTGGATTGGTATGGGCTATGGCGCAGACAATGTCGATCTCTCCTCAATCAAAGAAATTCAAACCTCATTAGCCGCCAACTATAACCTCAGTATTATCACTTTATTACCTGCTGTTGTCGTTGTCATTGCCGCGGTGATGAAAATGCCCGCTATTCCAACCGTACTATCAGGTGTAATAGTCGCTGGTCTCGTAGCCTTTTTTATGCAAGGCGTCGGTATCCATGACATCTTTAACGTCCTACAAAACGGTTTTAAAAGTGAGACCGGCTTTGCTGTCGTCGATCAGCTGTTGTCTAAAGGCGGCGTAATGTCCATGACATGGGTCGTGACTTTAACCATTTTTGCACTTGCGTTCGTCGGTTCAATCGAGCATTACGGTACGCTAAAAGCCATCATGGCAAAAATCAACAACATGGTGAAGTCAAGATTTGGTCTAGTGATTACCACGTATGCCAGCACACTTGGTGTCGGTACGCTCATCGGTGACGTCTATACCACACTGGTATTGCCAGGTCGTCTGCTAAAAGACAAATATCAAGAAATGGGCTATAAGCGCACGACGCTTACGCGCTCTATTGAAGATACCGGCACCCTGTTATCTCCTCTGATTCCTTGGAATATGGGTGGTAGTTTTGTCGCGGCAACCCTAGGTATAGCAACATTAACTTATGCGCCATTTGCCTTTGCATGCTGGTTATCACCGCTATTTGGCTTGCTATGGGTGGTGTTAAATAAATTTATTCCTCGTGAAGAACCTACTGTTAATCACGACACAAGCAGGCTCACCATTGTAGACAACGTATAATTTAAGAGGAGCATGAGATGTTGCAAGAGCAGTGTTTGTGGAATATGACCGCACCCCTTATAGATACCTATAGCCAGATGAATAGTGATACCGAAGCGACTATTTGTATCATAGGTGGCGGTTATACAGGGTTGTCGGCGGCGATTCATTTGGCAGAAAAAGGCGTCAAAGTTATCTTACTTGAGAGCCATACGATAGGCAGCGGCGGCTCTGGTCAAAGCGTCGGGCTCGTCAATGCAGGTACTTGGGCGCGCCCTGATGAATTGAATATTGCGCTAGGTGAAGCGGCAGGTGAGCATCTAACTGAAGCCCTTGGACAGGCGCCAAGCTTAGTGTTTGATTTAATCAAGCATTATAATATCGACGCCCAAGCCACTCAAGCCGGTAATATCCACATGGCACATAACGCTAAAGGTGAAGTCGATGTCGATATTAGATACGAGCAGCTTAGTCGCCGCGGTGCAAATGTTGAAGTATTAACCGGCAGTAAGTGCCATGAGTATTGTGGTACTAAGAATATAAATAAGGCGCTACTCGATCACCGTACTGGTACTATAAACCCGCTGGCTTATGTCAGAGGGCTCGCCAAGGTAGCAACAGATATTGGTGTTACTATCTATGAGCATTCTGCGGTTGAAGCATTAGAGAAGGTGGATGACTATTGGTATACAAGGACGTCTAAAGCGCGCGTGAAATCTGAGCGCGTCATTATTGCCACCAACGCTTATACCGAGGGCGAGTGGACAGAAATCAAAAAGACCTTTTATCCGGTTTATTATTATCAGATTGCATCCGAGCCGCTCAGCGGCGAGGCGGCAGAGCGGATTTTGCCATATAAAACAGGGGCATGGGATACCCGCTTAGCCTTGTCTAGCTTTCGCCGTGATGACGATGATCGCCTATTATTGGGAACAGTAGGTGGTACACAGCTGAAACCAAAATCCTTTTATCAATCATGGGCCAATGCGGTGCAACAAAGCTATTATCCAGATTTGCCAGCATTTAAGTGGCAGTATGAGTGGACTGGTAGATTTGGCTTTACGCAAGACCATATCTTTCGAGTTATGGAACCTGCTGAGGGTTTGCTGACCGCAACGGCTTATAACGGTCGCGGTATTACCACAGGAACGCTCATGGGTAAGTGCTTTGCCGATTATATAATGACCGGTAATAGAGACAGTATTCCCTTGCCATTTAAGACGTTAGAGGAGGCAAAAGTCTCTTTTGGCAGCATTAAGTCGGGCCTTACTGAGCTGGGATTGACTTTATATCATGCGGGTCAATGCTTAAGAATTATTGGGTAATTGGGTAATTGGTTGATGCAGTGTCTGATGTTTATTGATTACCGTTGCTGATTTGGTAAAGGGTAAAATAAGCAGGACGCTGCTTTTATTTATTTGAAACCTAGACTGTGACTGATATTTCAGTATTGGCTATTTTAGAATTTATGCAAATAGAAGCTACGTATATTGATGCTGGGCATGCTTCTACCATGCTAGCATTGACTCTTGCAGTATGGTCTATAGTGTAAAAGAAGCATAATGACGACGCATGACAGATTAATAAGATACTCGATCCCAATGAGATTATGAAACGCGGCAGGATTTTGATCTCTAGTTAAATGCTATCATGGTCAACTAGGACTTATTTTTAATAAAAACTACAAGGCAACCTCATGCATATTTTAGACAGCAAAACGGTACAGAGTCAATTGTCCATGACCATGGCGATCGATTCAATCGAGAAGCTATTGACCCTACAAGCGCAGCATCCAGAGTGGGTTAAATGTCCTGAGCGCTTGGTCATTCCGACCTTCACTGCCAGTGATAAAAGCAGTGGCTCACATTTATCGATGCCTTCGGTATTGTTCGATGGTCATGAGGAGTTTGCTATCGTTAAATTGGTCACCATTTGTCCAGATAATCCAAAGCGAAATCTACCGACGACGACCGCTATGGTAAGCGTCTCTAACAATGATACGGGTGAAATTCTAGCATTTATGGACGGGGTTTACGTGACTCAAGTACGTACGGCCGCGCTATCAGGTATCGCGAGTAAGTATTTAGCGAAACCAGACAGCCAGCAAGTAGCAGTTATAGGCTGTGGCGGGATGGCATATGAGCAGCTAAATGCTGTGCTCACTGTGTGTCCAAACATCAAAACGGTCACGTTATGGAATCGAACTATTAAAGGAGCCGATACCTTTAAAGCCCAGTTTGCAAAACAGTATCCAGAATGGTCGGTGACTATGGAGGTCTGCGAAGATATCGCAAGCGCTATAAAAGATGCCAATGTGATTAATTTGGCGACACGTGCAACCGAAGGCTTGTTTGAAGTGAATCAAATCAAAGCCGACGCCCATATTAATGCCGTAGGTGCTTATCAACCTGAGATGAAAGAAGTCAGTGATTCAGTCATTGACGCCTGCTCACATGTCTTTATCGATGATATCGCAGGTGGACGTCACGAAGCGGGCGATTTGATTCAAGCAGATGCTGCTGAAGGTTGCAGTTGGACTTGGAAGGATTTAAGTGGTGATTTAGCTGATTTGGTCACAAAAAATATTACCATCGACCAAGATAAAAAAGGCATCACCCTGTTCAAATCTGTTGGAGCCGCAAGCTTTGATGCGGCAGTTGCTTTGAGAGTGGCTCAAAAAGCCAAAGACGAAGGGTTAGGGCGGATGATTACTTGGGGATAGTGATATGCGCTATGACGTTATTGTGATTGGTGCTGGCATCGTAGGAACCTCTATCGCTTGGCATCTGCAAAAAAACAACGCGCAAGTACTTTTGTTAGATAAAAAGCGACCCGGAGAAGAAACCTCCTATGGTAATGCCGGTATTATCACAAGAGAAGCGGTAACTACCAAACCATTTCCCAGAAGTTTTAAAGAAATCTCCAGAGTATTGCCTAATAGCAGTGCTGATATTCGCTACCGCTGGTCTGCGATATATCGTCTTCAGCGCCCATTATTACAGTATTGGATGCACTCAAGTCCAAAAAACGTTGCAAAGATTGATGAAGAGTGGGAGACCCTCATTCAGCATTGTACAGATGAGCATGCGCCTATGATTAGAGCATCGGGCGCTGATAAACTGGTTAGTAAAATAGGCTGGATTGAGCTTCATCGTCATTCATATAGTTTTGAGAAATCAATTAAAAAAGCAGTAAAAGCTGCCGATAAAGGCGTGGAATATCAGGTTCTATCGCTAGCAGAGCTCCAAGCGCTAGAGCCAAATGCGAGTTTTACCGAGTATATCGGCGGTATCCACTGGAAAAACTCTTGGCAGATAAAAAACCCCGGCAGTCTTGTGAAAGCATATGCTAAAAACTTTGAAGCAATGGCCGGAGAGATCAAGCAATCTACCGTAAAAAGTATGATACAGACAGAGGAGGGCTGGCAGGTTGTCACCGATAGCGGAACCCATATATGTCAGAATTTAGTTATTGCTGCCGGTCCTTGGTCAGCGGATCTTATTAAACCATTAGGTTATAAGATCCCTTTATTTCCTATGCGTGGTTATCACCAACACTTTAAGATTACCGACCAAAACGCAATTTCTCACAGCTTATTTGATGTAGATAAAGGATTTGTAATGGGCCCTATGGATCAGGGCGTAAGAATCACCACTGGCGCTGAAATGGCAATGCTAGATGATCCGAAAGATTTTAATCAGCTAGAGACTGTACTGACTTTTGCAAAAAAAGTGCTGCCGCTTGAGGCTGCTGTTGAATCTGAAGCCTGGTGTGGGACACGACCCTGCATGCCAGATATGAAGCCCGTAATTGGGCCTGCATCAAAACATGACAATTTGTGGTTTGCCTTTGGTCATGCCCATCAAGGTCTGACGCTAGGGCCGGTGACAGGACGTCTTATTGAAGAGATGATTCATGGTAAGCCATTATTTATTGATGCAGAGCCGTTTAGTAGTAGGCGCTTTGATTCTAATTTTTAAGTAATAGAGATTTTAAAAACTTAATAGCTTTTAACAGACTTAATCTTTAAGAGATGTAGCTTTTAAACGCACTAGACCACATCTTTAACCTATTTGACAGGCTTAATATTTATTAAGTCTGTCGTCAAATCATCTACTATCCAATCCTTATCTCATAACCTAATCTTACCAACATGAATTTAATTCAACTTATCTTTAATTTAAGTCGTTTTTATTCATGATTTGGTTCAGGTATGATTCATCTCATACACAAATTTGGTTTTATCTCACACAATGAGAATAGATTAGGGTAGCGGATTATCATGAGTAAAGCATTTAACTGTTCAATTAAGCGTATACGTTTTGATGAAAACTATCATCCTGCTGACAGTACGCGTCTGACCACTAACTTTGCAAATTTGGCACGCGGTGAGCATCGTGAAGAGAACTTACGCAAAACCTTAACCATGATTAATAATCGTTTTAATGCCTTGGCGCATTGGGATAACCCGAGCGCAGACCGTTATTCCGTCGGGGTGGATATTATTTCTGTCGATATGGATGTCGCGGGTAATGGCGATACATTCCCTGTTATCGAAACGCTTAAAACAACGATTATTGACCATAAAGACAACAGCCGCATCGATGGTATGATTGGTAATAGTTTTTCGTCTTATGTGCGCGATTATGACTTTAGTGTGGTGTTGCCAGAGCATTTCGATAAACATCCTGCCTCGCAACCTCCAGCAGATTTTGGCGATTTACATGGCAAATTATTTCAATATTTATTGAATTCAGATGCCTATCAAGCGGAGTTTCATAAACAGCCGGTGATTTGCCTTAGTGTATCAACCAGTAGAACCTATCAGCGTACAACCAATCAGCATCCTGTATTGGGCGTTGAATACAAACTAGATGGCTGCTCTTTGGACAAAGGCTCACTAACTGATGAGTACTTTTCCAAAATGGGCTTAACCGTGCGCTATTTTATGCCCACTGGTAGTGTGGCGCCATTGGCATTTTATTTCGCTGGAGACTTGCTGACCGATTATACTAATTTTGAGCTCATCAGTGCGATCAGTACCATGGAGACTTTCCAAAAGATATACCGCCCTGAGATTTATAATGCCAATTCGACAGCGGGCCACGTCTATCAGCCGAGTTTAAACTATCAAGATTATTCACTGACGCAAATTGTCTATGACCGCGCAGAACGCAGCCAAATGGCAGTGACGCAAGGTAAATTCACAGAAGAACAGTTTATCAAGCCTTACCAAAACATTCTTGAGGAATGGGCGGCAAGCTATGATGTTGCAAGCGTGACCGTTCAAAGAGAAGCGGCTCAAAAAGACACGGCCAAAAAGCAGGCGGCCTAAGCAATCTAACTCTCGCCAAAATATAAATGAATAAGAAGATGAATCCCATGACGATACTATTACCGACACAACAATTATTACCGACCTCAACTGCGGGCAGTTTACCAAAACCTTCTTGGCTTGCAGAACCTGAAAAAATTTGGTCACCTTGGGCATTAGAAGGTGAGCAACTCCTTGACGCCAAACAAGATGCGCTACGTTTGACATTGCAAGAACAGCGTCATGCGGGCATTGATATTGTCAGTGATGGCGAACAGACCCGTCAGCATTTTGTCACTACCTTTATTGAACATCTGGATGGCGTCGATTTTGAGAAGCGTGAGACCGTGCGCATTCGTAATCGTTATGATGCCAGTGTGCCGTCAGTCGTTGGGGCGGTAAGCCGTCAAAAGCCAGTGTTTGTTGAGGATGCCAAGTTTTTACGGGCGCAAACTGATCAGCCGATCAAATGGGCGCTGCCCGGTCCGATGACCATGATTGATACCTTATATGATGGTCATTACAAGAGCCGCGAAAAATTGGCGTGGGAATTTGCTAAAATCTTGAATCAAGAAGCCAGAGAATTAGAAGCAGCGGGTGTAGATATTATCCAATTTGATGAGCCAGCATTTAATGTGTTCTTTGATGACGTCAACGATTGGGGCATCGCGACTTTAGAGCGTGCTATAGAAGGGTTAAAATGTGAGACAGCGGTACATATCTGCTACGGCTATGGCATCAAAGCCAATACCGATTGGAAAAAGACGCTGGGTTCAGAGTGGCGGCAGTATGAGCAAGCCTTTCCTAAGTTGCAGCAATCGAATATCGATATTGTCTCACTTGAGTGTCAAAACTCACATGTGCCGATGGATTTGATAGAACTCATTCGCGGTAAAAAGGTGATGATTGGTGCCATTGATGTGGCAACCAATACTATTGAAACTCCTGAAGAGGTTGCGGATACACTACGTAAAGCCCTGCAATTCGTCGATGCGGACAAGCTTTATCCGTCGACTAACTGTGGCATGGCACCATTGTCTCGCCAAGTTGCCCGCGGTAAATTGCAAGCATTAAGTGCAGGCGCGGCAATCGTCCGTCAAGAGCTGAGCGCTTAGGATGTACTCACTAAACCTATATAAGCTTGTTTAATCTCATGAATGGCCTCAGTTATTAATGTACTTACCGATTTAACATTTAGGATTGCAGCAATGAGTAATGATGTGATTAAAGCAACTGCCTTTAGAGACGCCATGTCTTTGCTGACCACGGCCGTCAACGTGGTCACCACCAAAGGCAGCTCTGGCGCCCATGGGTTTACTGCCTCGGCGGTATGCAGCGTCACCGATACACCGCCAACCTTGCTGGTGTGTATGAATCAAACGGCTCGCTCGCACGCCCATTTTATCGAAAACAGAACCTTAAGTGTCAATGTATTGGGCGCACAGCATGAGCCCATATCCAATGCCTTTGCCTCCAAATTATGCTCAGAAGAGCGATTTCAACAGGGCTCTTGGACGACATTGGTCACAGGTGCGCCTATTTTAGAAGATGCACTGGTCAGTTTTGATTGTGAGATTGAGGATGTTCAGCAAGTTGGTACGCACAGTGTCTTTATGTGCCGCGTTGTCGGTATAAATCATGGCGAACAATATAGCGATCAACAAGAGGGCGCTGGTGAAAGCTTGGTATATTTTAACCGCGCTTATCATCAAGTAGGTCAAGTGGAAACCATTTAAGCTGACTTTCTGACCTTGATTGTCTCATTGTCATTTAAATATAGTCAGTTTAATATAAAAAAGGTACAGTGAGACGGAAGTAAGTTTTTTAGCCTAAGTTTTCAGCCTTTATCGGCGTAGGTACTGCAAGCTAGAAAATTTACCCTCGTTTTAGGTTGTCAGATAAGGTATCCATTTTATTTTGCCTCGACTATAAAACTATCATTTAACCGAGAAGTAACTATCCCGTGGAATTAATCATTTTTTTAATCATAGGCGCTTTAGCAGGATTTGCTGCGGGGCTATTTGGTGTTGGCGGTGGTACGATTATCGTACCACTGCTATTCATCGTCTTTACGCAAATGGGTTACAGTCCTGACAATATCATGCATCTGGCATTAGGGACATCATTGGCGACCATTATTATCACCTCTATCAGCTCGCTCATGGCGCACAATAAAAAAGGTGCCGTTATGTGGCCTGTCTTTAAAAACCTAACCCCAGGCTTAGCGATAGGCTGCTTTTTAGGGGCAGGCATTGCAGGACAGATATCAGGGTTGTATCTTCAGCTTATCGTTGGCATATTTTTGCTTTGGGTCGCTTACAAGATGTTTTTCGGTGGCAAAAAACAGATCGCTAGCCATGCTAAGGACGCTAATACAGAGCTGCCCTCAAAACCTAAGCAACTCGCAGCAGGCGGGGTGATTGGCATTGCTTCTGCCATTTTTGGTATTGGCGGCGGCAGCTTGACGGTCCCTTATCTCACGCGTTATGGTGTTGTAATGCAAAAAGCCGTTGGCACCTCAGCAGCTTGTGGCCTGCCGATTGCTATTTCTGGGGCATTAGGCTTTATGTTCTTTGGGATGCAGCAGCAAGTCAATGTGCCCAATACCATTGGTTTTGTGCATATTTACGCCTTTTTAGGCATCAGTATCATGAGCTTTTTTACCGCAAAGCTAGGGGCAAAAGTCGCTCATATCCTATCACCAGAGCTCTTAAAGAAGTGCTTTGCGCTATTGTTAACCGTGGTGGGATGTTATTTCCTCTTTAAAGGGCTGCGCTGATTATCCATCGTTATATGTCTTATTGCTCAAAATATGATTGCATAGAAAATCTTGTGAGACCATGGCTTAATTATGTTTGGGCGGTACAGAATATGTGCCAACAACATGTGCCACTAAGTCGCTAGAGCCTTCTGAATATAAAGAAACCTCGCCTACAATAAGCGTGCGACCTACTTTTAACAAGGTGCAATCAGCCATAATGCGTGCTGCTGCTGAGGGCTTACGCAAAAAATTGATAGTAAGGCTGGTTGTTACTGTCAAGGGTACAATGCCAATTCTACCCAGTATCGCGACATAGAGCGCGACATCAGCAATGCTCATCAATACAGGGCCAGAGACCGTGCCACCGGGACGTAGCTCGTCTATACCGATCTCATGCGATAAGGTTGAGCGATTATCGCCTACGGCTTCTACTTTGCACTTGGTTTGAGGGAATTCTAATGCCATAAAGGCCGTTATTTCTTCTTTGGTCGCAGACATACATGCTCCTGTGGTTTAATTATCCTTAACGGTCTGTTCTTCGTATTTAGATTTTTCGTATTCAAGTTCATTGAGATGAGTAAAACAAATAATATCGCCTATGCTGAAATTTTCTGCGCTATATAGAGCGCTACATCTTGTTTATATATTACCTGTTATTTCTTGGCGTGTTTAAATTTTGGCGCTATAAAAAAGCACTATCGACCTTATCCCACTTTATATGATTCTGGACATATATTTCTAGGTTTTGTCCCTCTCTGCCGATATGAGCACTAAATCTGCTATATAATGTAAGCCATCTCGTTATTGATAATCCATTCATTTTAGGTCTTTTTTTAGCAAAAAAGCTTTTTATTAGGTAAAAACGGTGCTTTATGTTTAACGCTTCCTCGACTCGTTTAAATAAGTATATCAGCGAAAGCGGTATTTGTTCTCGACGCGATGCTGACCGCTTTATTGAACAAGGTAATGTATATATCAATGGCAAGCGTGCTCAAGTCGGCGCGCAAGTAGTGGCTGGAGATACGGTCAAAGTGAACGGTCAGCTGATTGAGCCACGAGAAGCCGATGATTTTGTTTTTATTGCATTGAATAAACCAGTCGGCATTGTGAGCACCACAGAGGGCTCTGAGAAAAACAACATTGTCGATTTTGTAAGACACAGTGTCCGTATTTTCCCGATTGGGCGCTTGGATAAAGATTCCCAAGGGCTTATCTTTTTGACGAGTAATGGCGATTTGGTCAATAAAGTATTACGTGCCGGTAATAATCACGAGAAAGATTATTCGGTGACGGTAAATAAGCCGATAACCGATAGTTTTATTGAGGGTTTAGCAGGTGGTGTGCCTATTTTGGGGAAGATGACGAAAAAATGCCCTGTGACTAAGGTGGCGCCTACCGTATTTAACATCACGCTAGTACAGGGCTTAAACCGTCAGATCCGCCGTATGTGTGAGCATTTTGGCTATGAAGTCGTGAAGCTTGAGCGGACACGGATTATGAACGTGAGTCTTAAGGGTCTTCCCGTTGGCGACTGGCGAGATTTAACCCCAAATGAGTTGTCGACTTTACTAAAATCCATAGAAGACTCTTCTTCAGAAGACAAAACTTCGGCTAAGAAATCTCGTCATAACCCAAGAAAAAAACCTCGTACTGATACCGCGTCAAAGTCAAAAGAATCTTCAAAATCAACAGGCACAGCAAAGCCAAATGCTAAATACTCCAAGGATGGTGCCAAAAAACCAGCGGGCTCTAGAGGTAAGGACAGTCGTCCTTTTGGGGAGGGTAAAAAGGGCGGAGGCAAGGGAAAACCTGCTGCAAATGGCAAGCGCCCTGTAAAAGCTCGCGGCTCTAAGCGATCCTCAAAACCCTAGGGTAATGCGCTATAGTCAAATGATTTAGATAGCCGATAAGAGATGCGGTATAAAAATCCAGACAGCCTATGTTGTCTGGATTTTTTGTTTTTGACTGCATATTTTTTCTTAGATAATCGCTCCTTATTATACTTAAGCTCAATACACACTAGCGCACCATATCAGGGTAACCCTCTCAGAGTAACTATGTCATCAGATTGTCATCTGACCTTAACCAAGCTGTCATAATGGCTAGCTAAACTACCGACCTATGCAAAATAAATCATTAAATTGTTCATTAAAATTGATTGGGTTGGTTGATATGCTAGAGCTCAGAGGTGTGACAAAAAAATATGATGGAAAAGTGATCTTTGATGACCTCTCCCTCAAAATTAACAAGGGTGAGATAGTATCCATCTTAGGGCCATCTGGCTGCGGTAAGACTACTTTACTGCATATGATTTTGGGGTTGACCGACATCAATGGCGGCCGTATTGCCTATAACGGCGAAGACATTACCCGCGTCTCTATGAGACAAAGAGGGTTTAATATCGTCTTTCAAGACTATGCACTATTTCCCAACCTGAGTGTCAAACAAAACATCGAATACGGTCTGCGTAACAATCCTAGTGTCAGTACACAACAAGAAGTTGATGAGCTGGTCGATTTACTCGACATCAAAGGCCATCTAAATAAGCGTATTCATCAGCTATCAGGCGGTCAAAAACAACGTGTCGCGCTGGCACGTACGCTGGTCATGAAACCCAAAATACTATTGTTAGATGAGCCGTTGTCAGCATTAGATGGGGTGATTAAGGAAACCGTCAAAGAGCGCATTCGTGAGATTGCCGTGCGCTATCAGCTAACTACCTTGATTGTCACCCATGACCCAGAAGAGGCGATGACGTTATCTGATCGCATCCTACTGCTATCAGATGGTAAAGTGGCGCAGTTCGCTGAACCCGCTGAAATCATACACAATCCTGCCAATGATTTTGTCACCAACTTCATTCTAAATCAGCTCAATATCAAACGTCGCAATATCTTAAGCTTATTTGCCAACGGTATCTCTGAAGCTGATCCGCTAAGTAAATACACTCAAACCCAAAACTATGGACAGTATGAGGCTGAGATTAGTCCCCGTCTTACTGACTCTAAAGTTATCACTGTCCATGATAAGCAAAAGTCAAAAGATACTGCAAAAGGCTGATTTTGTAACAGCTTGCAGTGACTGAATCGGCAACTGAAATACTGACTATAGCTGTCATTCAGTAAAAACCTGACCATTTGATTGTTTTGGACGTTTATGAAGCTTAGTAATCCACCCCAAGCAAAAGCCATTTGGCTATTTGTGACGATTTTATTCATCGCCTTTTTGTTCGTACCCTTAGGTAAAATGCTGGCGCTGTCATTCAATGTCGGTGATGGCATTGGCTTAGATAATTATAAGAGTATCGCAAGTAGTGATAGCTTTAAACAGGTGATGTTTAATAGCTTTTTTGTAGCGACAATAAGTGCGCTTAGTGCCACCATGCTTGCTTTTATCTTAGCTTATACCGTGCATTGGACCAACTTACCAAAGGGCTTTAAAAAGGTCATCAAAGTTGCCGCCTTATTGCCCATGTTATTGCCAACGGTGACCTATGGCTTTGCTATTATTTATACCTTTGGTAAGCAAGGTTTATTGACCCAAATACTCGGCTTTCAGCTGTTTGAAAATATATATGGCTTTCAAGGAATGTGGCTTGGCTATACCATTTATACCTTACCCATCGCCTTTTTATTACTCAATAATACCTTTCAGTATTTAGACAAAAAGTTCGTGATCGTCTCAGAATTAATGGGCGACTCGTCTCTGCGCCAGTTTGACATGACGGTCATTCGCCCATTGATTGGCACCTTTGCCGCGGCCATGATTCAGTGTTTCTTTTTAGCCTTTACCGACTTTGGCATTCCAGCGTCCATTGGTGGGCAATATAAGGTCATCGCTACTGAGCTTTATACACAAATACTAGGGGCATCGCCTTCGTTTGAAAAAGGGGCGGTGGTTGCACTGTTTATGCTCATTCCATCGATATTGAGCATTGCCACACTCTGGTATGTCGCGCGTTTTAATGTCCGTTATGATTCGGTTGAAAATATCGACCTGCCTTCTTCGAAAACCAAAGACCGAGCATTAGCCGTATTATCGAGCGCTATCTTGTTTTGTTTACTGATGGTCTTTGCGGTGATATTTATCATTCCATGGATCAAGACATGGCCTTATCAAATGCAGTTCAGTACAGAAACCGTCAGCAAGGTTTTAGAGTCTGCCAATCTTATGCGCGTCTATAAAAACTCGCTCATCGTCGCGGTATTGACAGCTGTCTTTGGTACCTTAATCACTTACTTTTCAGCGCTATTATGCGAGCGCTCGGGCTTATTCAAAGTTGGTAAATTCAGTATCCAGAGCTCAGCATTGGTGACCAATACCGTGCCAGGGATGGTGGTGGGTATTGCTTATCTTATGATGTTTTCAGGCTCTGCTGTCGCCAATACTATTTTTATTATCGTGATAAGCAATATCATTCACTACTTCGCCACCCCTTATCTGATGAGTAAAAACGCACTGGCTAAAATGAATCTAGGCTGGGAGACGACGGCGAGCTTACTGGGTGATTCGTGGTTTGCGACGCTACGGCGCGTGGTGATTCCCAACTCGTTTTTTACCTTAATCGAGGTGGCGTCTTTCTACTTTATCAGTGCCATGGTGACGATTAGTGCGGTTATCTTTATTTCTGGTGCCAAAACCATGGTGCTTACCACCAAAATCGTCGAGTTGCAGCATTTTGCGCGCTTTGATGAGATTTTTATCTTATCGCTCATGATATTGCTGACCAATATCTGCGCCTTGATCCTGTTTGCTTTTATCCGTCATATACATAGCAGACGACTGTACGGTACATCGAAAATAACCACCGAAAAAGCTGTTACCGCAACGGCTGTTTAATCTATCGATAAGTTTTATATAAGCCACTTTTAATAACTAACTTCTAATAATTAAACCTTCAACAAAATATATAGGATACATAATGTTTTCACTCAAAACGTTAATGGCAAGTCTTGCTTTCGGATTCACATTGGTAGGTTGTAGCTCAGCTTCTTCAGAGGAAAGTAGCGCAGAAGAAGTCATCATTTATAGCAATGCCGACGAAGAAGCGGTAGAAGTCATTCAAGAGGTACTAGATCAAGCAGGCTATGAAGGTCAATATATATTCCAGTCCTTTGGCACCGGTGAGCTGGGCGGGCGTTTATTGGCGGAAGGTAAAAACACAGAGGCAGACTTGGTCACTATGAGCTCGTTTTATCTAGAGAGCGCGCAGGCAAAGCATTCGATGTTTAAGGATGTCAGCTTTGAGGTCAATCCCCAAGTCGCAGTACCTAGTTACTATGCGCCCATCTTAAGTTTTACTGGAGCAATCATTTTAAATACTAAAGAGATGGCCGCGCAAAACCTGCCTAGACCAACCAGTGCCAAAGATTTGGCAAAACCAATTTATAAAAACAAAATCGCCATGGTTGATCCCAATGGCTCATCGACCGGTTGGTTATTTGTGCAAAATATCACGGCCACGTATGGCATGGATGCCGAGGGGCAAACACTCATGAATCGTATTCGTGACAACGCTGGACCAAATTTAGAATTATCAGGGTCAGGTCCATTGAAGAAAGTCATGGCAGGTGAGGTGCCCATTGGTTTTGGTATGCGTCATCAAGCCGTCGTTAATAAAGCAGAAGGACTGCCCATTGATTATATCGATCCAAGCGAAGGCAACTATACGCTGAGTGAGTCAGTTGCTGTCATCGATAAAGGCGATAAAACCAATCAGAATGCGATGAAAATGGCAGAAATCATCGTTAAAAATGCGCGACCGCAACTGTTAGAAATATATCCAAATATTATCTATGACGGTGAAACTGTTGCATCTGAGAACCAAATCAAAAATGTAAAAACGTATGCTGAGCCACTCACCGCTGAATTATTAGATAAGCATAGGGCATTTTTTCACGGTCAAAAGCTATAAGCGTTGCAACCAGTGTGAGCTAAATTTGAGATATAAGTTCTAATTTTACATTCTAAGAATAAGGAACATCAAAGTGCAGTTAACAAGCAAATTGTCTGAAAAAAAATATGACGTGGTGGTAGTCGGTGGTGGTATTGTCGGTCTTGCAAGCGCTTATGCTGCGGTGAAAAAAGGGCTGAGTGTGGCACTGGTCGAGCGTGAGTCACAAAACAAAGACGCGTCGGTACGTAATTTTGGCTTTGTCACCGTGAGTGGTCAGCAGTGCGGGACGCATTGGCAACGAGCCATGCATACGCGTGATGTCTGGGCAGATATAGCACCCAAAGCAGGTATTGAGGTGGAGCATAGTGGTTTGCATATGCTTATTCAACGCCCAGAGGCGATGGATGTCGCTGAAGCGTTTTTAGAGACAGAGATGGGCGCGTCTTGTCGCTTACTGACGCAAACTGAAATAGCTACAAATGCCCCTTATCTTAAAGACGGCTTGGGGGTGCTGTATAGCCCTCATGAGCTTAGAGTTGAGTCAAAAACTACCATTGGCAAATTGGCCAATTGGTTACATCAAGCGCACGGGGTAGATTTTTATAATAAAACCATTGTGCACTCCATCGAGTTACCTCAGATTTATACCAGCCGAGGTACGCTGCAAGCAGAGCATTGTGTGGTGTGTCCCGGTGCAGATTTTCATAGCTTGTATCCTGAGACGTTAGCGCAGGCCAATGCCAAAATTTGCACGCTCAATATGATGCGCGTCATGCCAAAAAAACCATTTAAGCTAAATACCGCGGTGATGTCGGATTTAAGCTTTGCTCGTTATGATGGCTTTGCCCAATTACCTGAAGCAAGAGGGTTGATTGCTTTATTAGACGATGTCCAGTCAGCTGAGCGCAAAGCAGGCGTCCATCTGATCGTGGTGCAATCCGCTGATGGCTCCCTCATCATTGGTGATAGCCACGACTATAGCGATAGAGAGTTGCCATTTAGGGACGTGGGTCTTGATGATTTAATCATTAACGAGTTCCATAAAGTGATGGATATTGGCGAGATTGACATTGTCCAGCATTGGCTAGGTGTTTATCCCAGCGCAGACGATGTTGTGTTTAAAGCCACTCCAGAAAAAGGCGTGGTTGTCGGCTCTGTCACTGGCGGCACTGGTGCCTCGACAGGCTTTGCATTTGGTGAAGAATTAATTGATCTAGTATTGGAGTCAAAATAATGAGTACAGATATAAATAGTATTAAAGCGCAATTTGAGCATATTAAACTGTGCGTGTTTGATATGGCAGGCACCACTGTCAATGAGGACAATCTCGTTTATAAAACGGTACGTGATGCGATTAATCAAGCGCTTAGCGATGAGGATAAAGCGGATAAAGCAGTTGATTTGGATATCTGCTTAGAGTTTGGCGCTGGCAAGGAAAAACGCCAAGCTATCAATGACATACTAAATGAATTGGATATCGCTCAGGATGAGGTTAAGTCACTTACCGATACGGCATTTATGATCTTTAAAACCAGTTTAGCAGAGGCTTATACAGCAGAGACGTTGATGCCCTTTGATGGCATGTTGGAGCTGTTTAACAAGCTAAAAGCAACGGGTAGAAAGGTAGTCTTAAACACCGGCTACGATGCAACGACTGCCAATAAGATTTTGTCTATCTTAGGATGGTCAGTGGGCCGCGAGATTGATGCACTGATTACAGCCGATGATGTGACTAATGGTCGCCCTGCGCCAGATATGTTTGTGCTGGCGATGGATAAGTTTGGTATTGAGGATTCGCAGCACGTACTAAAAGCAGGGGATAGTGGTATCGATATTGAAGAAGGTAAAAATGCCAATTGCGGTCTTTGTATTGGTGTTCTATCAGGCGCGCAGACCAAAGAGCAGCTTGAGACATCTTCGCCAGATATCGTATTGGCTAAATTGACGGATTTGGCGGTAGTGATTTAAAAGCAGTAAGGTCTGTATCGGCGCATTCAGTTTGAACGGTGTATAAGGGTACTAAATACAAAAAAGCCAGACTAAGCTATGCTGTCTGGCTTTAGCGTTTTAAACGATTTAACTATTATTTTAGGTTCCTGCTATACCGATAATCTAATCGGAACGTATTACTTTAAATTGTCAGCTTAAGCAAAGATATATCCTAGTAATAAAGCGGCAATGAATCAAATCATTGTCGATTTATTGATAAGGTATGACGTTACTTGGCTTTGTCAGCAAGTTTATAAGCCACAACATAATCTCCAATAGTTGTGCCAACTGAACCGTGTCCACCAGCCACTAATACGACCATCTGTTCACCTTTAGAATTTAGATAAGTCATAGGCGTGGCTTGACCACCTGCTGGGATACGAACATTCCATAACACGTCGCCATTTTTCAAATCATAAGCGCGAAAGTTATTTTCAGTAGCGGCTGACAAGAATGCCAAGCCACCTTTGGTAATGATCGGTCCGCCGATACCAGGGACACCAAGTTCTAATTTCAATGGTATAGGCGATAAATCTTGCACGGTACCATTTCTACGTTGATAGGCAATCTCACCCGTACTTAGATCAGCCCCAGCTATTGTGCCCCAAGGTGGCTGCTGACACGGAACGCCTAGTGGTGATAAAAATGGTCCCATCTCTACAGCGTAATCTGCGCCTTCGTTAGTATTAACCCCTTGCTCTCCTTTGTTTGTTTCCGTGTTACCAAGGTTATCTCTAGGAATAAGCTTTGATGTGAATGCCAAGTAGGTCGGCATACCAAACATCACGCCATTTTCAGGATCGACAGCGATACCGCCCCAGTTGAATGTACCAAAGTTACCAGGATAGACCAAACTGCCATTAGTCGATGGTGGTGTATAACGACCGTCATAGTTTAGTTTGTTAAACTCAATACGGCACATCATCTGATCAATGAGGCTGGCACCCCACATATCTTTCTCAGTCAGGGGTGCAGGCTCAAAGCTTAAACCAGAGTAAGGCTGCATTGGTGCTGCATATTCACCTGCGACCAGATAGCCTTGAGGCGCAGGACGCTCTTTAATCGGAATAATAGGCTTACCTGTTGCTCGGTTTAGTACGTATACATCACCTTGCTTGGTTGGCACTACAAGAGCAGGCTGCATGCCATCGGCAGTATTTAAATCAAGTAAAGTTGGCTGAGCAGGGGTATCCATATCCCACAGATCATGATGAACAAACTGCTGAACCCAGCGCGCTTCACCAGTTTTGATGTCTAAAGCGACAACAGAAGTCGCATACTGAGCTATGCTGAAGAAACCGTACAAGTAAACTTGGTAAACTAAGCATATTAATCGGAGTTTATCATGGTCAAGAAAATAAGAACCTATAGCACAGAATTTAAAGCTGAAGCCGTTAAGAAGATATCAGACAATAATGGCAATATCTCAGCAACCGCAAAGCAGCTTGGCATTGCCATGCAAACGCTATCGAATTGGCATAACAAAGCCAACCAAGGCAAGCTCAAAGGCACAGAGCAATACGACCCTGATCTTATGACAGCTCTTCAAGAAATAAAGCAGCTCAAACGACAGCTCAAAGTTGCCGAAGAGGAGCGAGAGATATTAAAAAAGGCGACGGCGTACTTCGCGAAAAACAGCTAGTCAGGTACGCCTTCATCAAAGATAACCAGCACTTCTTTACCATCACCACTATGTGCCGCGTGCTAAGGGTTAAGCATTCAAGTTACTACGACTGGCTGAGTCGCGATATCAGCGAGCAGCAGATACATCGCAACCATTGTGAGCTACTCGTTAAAGCCGCTCACAGTGAAACTCATGAGCGCTATGGTGTTGAGCGTCTGCATGCGCATCTAAGTGAGCAAGGTCATAACATCAGTCCCTACATGGTCAGAAGCATCAAAGAGGAATACAGCATCAAATGCCGTCGCCACAAACGCTTTAAAGTCACCACCGACTCCAATCACAACAAACTGGTCTATCCAAACGTGTTGGATCAAGAGTTTGATGCCAGTCGCCCTAACCAAGCGTGGGCCAGTGACATCACCTATATTTGGACGCTTGAGGGCTGGTTGTATTTAGCGGGAGTCAAAGATTTATATACCAAAGAGCTGGTCGGCTATGCGATCAATAAGCGAATGACCGCAGATCTAGTATGCAAAGCATTGAACATGGCCATCAAGAATAAACGTCCAAGCAAAGGGCTAATCGTTCATTCAGACAGAGGCAGTCAGTACTGTAGCCATGCTTACCACAAGATCATCAAGCAGCATCAGTTTACAGGTTCAATGAGCGGTAAAGGCAACTGCTTTGACAACGCACCCATAGAAAGCTTCTGGGGCATATTGAAGAACGAGCTAGTATATCACCAAGACTATAAAACAAGGTTTGCAGCTATCAGAGATATCATTGGATATATTGAGTTATATTATAATCAGACTAGGATTCAAAAGGGTTTAGGCTATAAATCGCCAAGACAGGTGTGGTTTGATTATTATCGTCAGGCTGCGTAATCAAAATCTCCCAAGTTTATATATACGGGATTGACGGCAGGGGTCA
>NZ_JBFFMS010000012.1:0-60980 GCF_041554015.1 Psychrobacter sp.
GCGTTATTGCTATGCAGGCGATGTCATTCATACCTTGCCATCGGGTCTTTTTGGCTCACGTACGCCGTTGCAATTAGGTGCTGAGATATTTGGCTGTGAGTCCATTACTGCTGATATCGAGCTGATAGATGTGCTGTTTAGCATGGTTAATAGCTTAGATATGAGTGCGACATTGCACGTTGATTTGGGTCATGTGGCAATATTTAAGCGCTTAGCAGCATTAGCAGTATTATCTGATAGCGATACTGAGCAGTTGATGCAGCTTTATGCCAATAAAAACTTGCCAGAGCTTAAGCAGGTTTGCCAAGTATTGCCGATGGGAAGCGATTTTTATACCTTGGCACGCTTTGGTCATGATATTGCCCATCTGCTTGAGAAACTGTCAGAGAATGCACAGCAAGATACCCAAATCGTCACCGCTATCGATGAGCTGCAGCGCCTAAAAGCGCACTTGCAGGCACAGTGGCAGTGTGCGGTCAGTATCGATGTCACCGAGCTATCAGGTTATCACTATCATACGGGTATCGTGTTTAACGGTTATATCAATAGTGAGACCCAGCCGCTGGTACGTGGTGGTCGCTTTGATGGGATGAAAAGTAATCAGCTGGCCACCAATCAGCCGCGCCAAGCGACAGGCTTTAGTATGGATGTCAGCCGCCTGCTTGCGCATACTCAGCTTGATGCGCCTATCATCGTGCTGGTCGATTATGAGACTTTTAATAACTTAGACAGTGAGCAGCTGCAGCTATTATTACAGCAAGTGGCAAGCTTGCGTCAGCAGGGTTATCGCGTGACCTTGCCATTAACGGCAAAAGATATACCAGTGGGGATGACCCATCGTTTAAGCCTTGTTGATAATCAATGGCAGCTTCACGCGGTTTAACTCTAAAAACATTTAATATTTATCAATGCTTTAAAAAAAGCGTTTATGATAAAAAGATATCTAGTCATTAAGTCGCTAAAGACGTACGCTGTTCAAGGTATCGTTTTTAGCATTACTTTTGTTTTGATAGGTAGTTTTAAACACTTATTGCACACACCTCAATATATTAAGGTAAGGATTTATCATGGGTAAGAATGTCGTAGTTTTAGGTAGCCAATGGGGCGATGAAGGTAAGGGTAAAATCGTCGATTTACTCACCGAAAAAGCCTCAGCTGTCGCTCGCTTCCAAGGCGGTCACAATGCTGGTCACACGCTAGTCGTTGATGGCAAAACCACCATCTTACATCTGATCCCATCAGGTATCTTACGTGAAGGCGTAACCTGCTTTATCGGTAATGGCGTGGTACTAGCACCTGACGCGTTATTAAAAGAGATGAAAAATCTAGAAGACAATAACGTACCGGTACGTGAGCGCCTACGTATTTCTCCTAACTGCCCACTAATCATGCCATATCATGTGGCCCTTGACCAAGCGCGTGAAGCCAAGCGCGGTACTGGTAAAATCGGTACGACGGGTCGTGGTATTGGACCAGCTTATGAGGACAAAGTTGCGCGCCGTGCCATCAAGCTTGCTGACTTGTTCCGCGATGACTTAGAAGAAAAACTGCGTAACTTAATCGAATATCATAACTTCCAATTGACTCAATACTATAAAGTTGAGGCGATTGATTTTGATGAGACGCTTAAGCTTTGTAAAGAGTGGCGCGAGGAAATCAAAGGCATGGTTACCGATGTCACTGAAGACTTGAACCAGTTGCGTCTTGCTGGCAAGAACCTAATGTTTGAAGGTGCGCAAGGTACATTGCTTGATATCGACCATGGTACGTATCCGTTTGTCACCAGCTCTAGCGTAACCGCAGGCGGTGTATCAACTGGTACGGGTATCGGTCCATTATATTTAGATTATGTATTGGGTATCACTAAAGCATACACCACGCGTGTTGGTAGCGGTCCGTTCCCAACGGAATTGTTTGATGATGTTGGTGCCCATTTAGCCAAAGTCGGTCATGAGTTTGGGGCAACGACTGGTCGCGCCCGTCGCTGTGGTTGGTTCGATGCTGAATCATTACGCCGTGCTGTGGTACTGAACTCTATGTCAGGTATTTGCTTAACCAAGCTTGACGTATTAGACGGTCTAGAAGAGTTATTAATCGGTGTTGGCTATAACCTACCTGAAACTGAATGTGCTGGCGCCCATGATGCTGAATTCTATGAATCAGTAACGCCTAAATACGAAACCCTACAAGGCTGGAGCGAGTCAACCGTTGGTATCACCAACTATGACGACCTACCAGAAAACGCTAAAATATATATCCAACGTATCGAAGAGCTAATTGGTTGCCCAGTTGATATCATCTCAACCGGTCCTGACCGCGAAGAGACCATCGTTTTACGTGATCCGTATGATGCTTAATTGGTCATAAAGATATTGTCTGTGTTATTTACAAAACCCTGATGCCAAACATTGGGGTTTTGTTTTTGGTAAATAAGAAGATGGATGAGCGGTAAAAGCTTGCTCAATTTATTTTGGTGTAAGTTATCACCATAAATTAACCCTATCATTTATACGCTTAATCATTATAATAGGCAACAATCATTCGCTGAGCACAGTATCTTTGCACAGCTTATCCGCATTGGATAGGCATAATCAAATGCGCTTAGCGTAGTGGTCACAGACAACATAAATTATTTAACTTATTATATCAGGAGCTTTTCATGGCTAACGAACGTACTTTATCTATCATCAAACCTGACGCAGTCGCTGGCAACAACATCGGCGCGATCTACGACCGTTTTGAAAAATCAGGTCTAAAAATTGTTGCCGCTAAAATGATGCAACTTGATGATAAAAAAGCAGGCGGTTTTTACGCTGAGCACGCTGAACGTCCATTTTATAATGACCTAGTGTCATTTATGACGTCAGGTCCAGTATTGGTATCAGTACTAGAAGGCGAAAATGCGATCGCTAAGCATCGTGATATCATGGGCGCTACTAACCCAAAAGAAGCCGCTGAAGGCACTATCCGTGCTGATTTTGCAAGCAGCATCGATGAAAACGCCGTTCATGGTTCAGATTCAGCAGAATCAGCAGCACGTGAAATCAGTTACTTCTTCAATGAAGAAGAAGTTTGTGCACGTACGCGTTAATATAGTAAAGCAAATATAGTCTGTTACGGTGTCAGACTCGCTTAATGTACTCAATGTACAATAGGCGCTCGTCTTTCTTGTACCTGCTCTATATTTGATTCACTATGCACTAATAGCTTATAAAATTGACTATAAATTATTAGTGTGGCGAGACGGCTTATATCTTTTGGTATAAGCCGTTTTAGCTATTATAATAGTCGGGCTATATATTGAAATTTTAACTTTCCCCCTCATAATTAGTTTTATTAAGCATTATCAATCCCTTGTCAGCATGTTTTTATCAGACATTTATAAATATATCGATAAAAATGCGCTCATAACGGATTGCTCATGCGCTCATCATTTGAGTACGTTTAGCAACACCCATCTCAATAATTGCATTGCTTATATCAGCAAATGCAAAAAGGTTATTTATTATGTCAATTATTCAAAGCCCTATCCAAACTGCCGACCAACACATACCAGTTAAGACTGCTAAGAGTATAAAACTGGTAGACGAAGCACAGGCGAAAACCAATCTATTGGGTATGACACAAGCGCAATTGGCGGAATACTTTAAGAGTATTGGCGAGAAGCCGTTTCGCTCGACACAGGTCATTAAGTGGATATATCAGCAAGGGGTGACGGATTTTGAGCAAATGACCAATTTAAGTAAGTCATTGCGTGATAAGTTATCAGCCAATGCCTGTGTTGTTCCGCCAAAAGTTATTCATCGCCAATATAGTGATGATGGTACACGTAAATGGGTGTTTGAGGTGACTGGCGGCTCGTTGGTTGAGACGGTATTGATTCCTGCTGATGATAGTAAGTCAAACGGTCGTAAAACCTTGTGTATCTCATCGCAAGTAGGCTGTGCGCTAGACTGTAGCTTTTGTAGTACCGGTAAGCAGGGCTTTGAGCGCGATTTAACAGCGGCTGAGATCCTCGGACAATTATGGGTAGCAAATGCCTCTTATATGAGCGATGACAACGACAGTTTAGACAACGTTGACCATAGCTTATGGGAAAACAACGTGACTAACGTGGTCATGATGGGCATGGGCGAGCCGCTATTAAACTATCGTCCTGTTGTCAGCTCGATGGAATTGATGCTCAGTGACCATGCTTATGGTTTATCAAAGCGCCGTGTTACCTTGTCAACCTCAGGTGTGGTGCCAAAGATGTATGAGTTGGCACAGGAGCTTGACGTAGCTTTAGCGATTTCATTACACGCGCCCAATGACGAGCTGCGTAATGAGCTAGTACCTATTAATAAAAAATACCCACTAGAGCAGCTGATGGCGGCCGCGAGAAATTATGTTTTTGAAGTCAATCCACGCCATAAAAAACATGTGACCATTGAATATGTCATGCTTGATGGGGTTAATGACAGCAATGAGCATGCTGAACAATTGGTTGCTTTATTGGGCGATTTACCCAGTAAGATTAACCTGATACCATTTAACCCATTCCCTCATGCCAACTATGATAAGTCGAGTAATAATCGCATTCACGCTTTTAGCAATATCTTAAGTGAGGCGGGCTTTGTTTGTACCATTCGCCAAACGCGCGGAGATGATATTGACGCCGCTTGTGGTCAATTGGTTGGACAAGTCGCTGACAGAACGCGTCGCTCAGCTGCTTGGCAGCAAAGTATTAAAGATCGCGAAAACAGTTGATAAGATGGTGAAAATGACTGCTATAGCTACCTGACGTAGCTACAGACGAATTAATATATTAAAAAAATCTTATTATAGTGTTTTTTGTAGCCTCTACTATGCAGGTAGTACTAATCAGCAATTTATTGTAGTAGCGTGTCGTGTTACTATCGGCCTAACTAAGCAATAAAGAGGGCTCCAACCGAGCTAGGGCGTAGGTAAATTTCGGATAGTTTTTAGTCTTTTTCACACAGCTTATTCATTAAGAGCAAAATAAATGACATATCTGTATAGCGTTAAACATATAGAATATTTGTTCATTGATAAAGAGTATTTGATGAAAATCAACAAGGCGTACAAATTTAGGCTTAGTCCTAATGCAGAGCAAGCGGTCATATTAACCAGCCTTGTTGACTCTGCGCGTTTTGTTTGGAATAAAATGTTGGCAATGTCATTTGAAATGTTTGCTAAAAATGAATTTATTAACGCTATTAATTTAGTTAACAAGATTGTTGAAATAAAGGACAATCCTGAATTTTCTTTTTTAAAGTCCAGATCTAACGCCGTATCTCTACAACAAAAAGTTCGTGATCTCGCGTCAGCTTGGTCACGATTTTTTGATCCCAAAGTACATGTTAGATTTAAAGAAAATAAGAAGAAGCCTAGAAAGCCTAAGTTTGTTAAATTACTTGATGGTACAGAAATTCAGCATCGACCTTTAATGCCGCAATTTAAGCGTAAAGCAGATCGCCGCGACTCAATTCGCTTGGTGCAATTTGATAAATACTGCCGTGTTGAGGGCAATCGAGTAAAGCTACCTAACGGTGTTGGTTTTGTAAAATTTAGAAAATCGCAAGAAATTGTTGGTAGTATTAAAAGCGTCACCATCAGCAAGAAATCGGGGCACTGGTATGTATCATTTAGTACTGAGCGAGAACTACTACGAAACCCAATTCACCACTCTAAAAGCATACTAGGCGTTGACTTAGGGATTACCAAACTTATTACTACCTCAGAAAATAAAGTCATCAATCCCAAAAACAGCTTTAAGGCCAATCAAGTCAAACTTGCAAAATTACAGCGTCAATTAAGTAGAAAAGATCTATTCAGTCAAAACTGGAAAAAGCACAACCACAAAATCCAAAAACTTCACAGCCATATTGCTAATATTCGCCACGACTACTTGCATAAAGTAACGACCACGATCAGCAAAAACCACGCCATGATTGTCGTTGAGGACTTAAAAATAGCCAGTATGTCGAGGTCGGCAAGCGGTACGATGAACAATAAAGGTCGTAATGTCAGAGCCAAATCAGGATTAAATAAATCAATCCTAGATCAAGGTTGGGGCATGATAATTGATATGCTTGGATATAAGCAACGTTGGCGCGGTGGAGTAGTGATTAAGGTCAATCCAAGGTACACCAGCCAAACTTGTTTTAACTGCAAACATGTTGCCAAAGAAAATAGACAGACTCAGGCAAAATTTGAGTGTGTTAAATGCACTTATGTTGCAAATGCCGACTTTAATGCGGCGCGTAACATATTATCGGCAGGACATGCCGTTTTGTCTGCGGAGGGAGGATGCGGTAAAGGTCACCCGATGATACAGAAAACTTGTGACAGCCGTGAGGAAGTCGCCTAAGAGCTTTTGCTCTTAGAATCCTCCACTTGAGCAATGCGAAAGTGGGGTGAGTATGTCAATAAACTGATGCCTCGATGATCGAACGCATTGACTTATAGTTTTATGATGGTAGCCATGATGACTTCTAAAAACTCTTATCAGTTCAACTATAAAAGACCCTTTTGTCCTGTGATAAAACGATTAGGCTTTACAGTCTTTCATAATAATAAAAGGCGTGCTTACGTTGTAGGCATCTTTAGTACGTTGTTGTCTGGATTCTTGATTGGTTGTCAAAGCACGCCAACCAATGATTTCATTACAGGTACGCCGTATCAGACCTCAACGCAACCCAATGACAATCGTAAATTGGATCAGCAAGAAATTGCTCGCGTTCGAACGACACTTGCTGCACAATATATCCGCAAAAACGAGCTTGATGCTGCTCAAAGACAGCTGGAAAAAGCCCTTGCTGCCGATAGCCGTCATGCGCCCGCCTATGATATGATGGGCGTTTTGTTGCAGCAAGAAGGCAGTCGCCTAAATCTTGAAAAAGCCGATCAGTATTTTAAAAAAGCCATTGCGCTTGATAAAGATTTTGATCAAGCACACAATAATTATGGCGTCTATTTATCGCAGATGAAGCGCTATAAAGAGGCCGCAGAGCAGTTTGAAATCGCAGGCGCTGCCCTTGGCTACGAAGGTCGTATTGGTGCGTTGGAGAATTTAGGGCGAACCTACCTTCAGCTCAATGACCATCCTGCAGCAGCAAAGGCTTTTTTACGGGCTTTAGATGGCAATCCAAATAGCATCATTGCCCATATTGAACTGGTTGATTTATTACTTGAACAGCAGCGTGTTCAGCAAGCACAAAGACTCTATGATGAGACATTGATATTAGTAAAAGGGCAGGGTACTAGTCCACGCTTGCTATTACAAGGTATCAAATTGGCAGCAGTACAAAAAAACATCCAGACACGCCAACAATTGGCACAGCAACTTCTATCTGCTTATCCATTAAGTGATGAAGCAAAACAACTAAAGACTTGGCTTAACAATCCAGAGGCACCATGGAAATGACCACCCCATCATCAAATACAAACTTTAACGCTCAGGGATCATTTGGTGCCATGTTGCAGCAAGCGCGCAAAGCTAAGCAGGTAAGCTTGGACGATGCGGCAAATGAATTGTTTATTCTAAAACGTCACCTGCAAGCGTTAGAGAATGAAGATTTTGCAGATTTGCCACAGGCGGCGTTTGCCCGCGGTTTTGCGATTAACTATGCCAAGTACTTGGGTCTTGATCCAGTTAGGATCGCCAGTAGTTTTGATGCCGCCTATCCAAACGAGCTAAAGTCGCTTTCAGCCAGCAATACTAAGTCGCCACTGCGCCCTATGGGTACGCTACAGCGTGATACCCACAATCGCATTCGCTTTAATCCACTGCTTATCATCGCAGTTGTCGGTGTCATTATTTTAGCAATTTTCCTATTCCGTCTGGTCAGTAATGCCAGTAAGGAAAATACCGAGCAGCCTATATCTGGCGCTGAAGATATCTCAGCCGTCGAACAGGCACAAGGCGCAGCCATCGATACCGACGTTACAGGTGTGAGCGCGTCAGGCTCAGCATTAAACTTAGGCGGCAATGACGTTGCTCCTGCTACTTTGGATGTTAAGTTGACCGATGCTGCGGTCGTTACTATTACCGATGCTACTGGTAGTAGCTTGATCGCAGGCTCACAGAATGCGGGTGATTATCAGTTGTCAGGTATGCCACCTTTTAATGTGCAGATTGATAATATTAATAACGTAAGCTTGATGATGAATCAGCAATCTGTTGCGTTAAGTAGCTATGCAACAGGCAATCAAGCCAGTTTTGAATTGACGCCTTAATGGATTAAGTGCTTCATTTTTTAAAGTAAATAGTATCGCCTTGTTTTTATTGTTATTCACGTTCTTACTGCTTTCATGAAAGGGTTTGTCTATGTCAACGTCAGCGCCTATTAACCGTCGTCTTACTAAGAAAATATATGTCGGTGATGTCGCGATTGGTGGTGATGCGCCGATTAGTGTACAAAGTATGACCAATACCGATACCTGTGATGTGGCAGCGACTGTTGCCCAAATTGAGCGCTGTGTTGAAGCAGGCGCTGATTTAATGCGAGTTTCTACCCCGACCATGGACACAGTCAAGGCGTTTGGTGAAATACGTAAATTGGTCAGCGTACCCTTGATAGCAGATGTACATTTCGACCACAAAATTGCCTTAGCTGTTGCACAGGCGGGTGCAGATTGTTTGCGCATCAATCCGGGTAATATCGGTAGTGACGCCAAAGTACGCGAAGTGGTTGCCTGCGCTAAGCACTACAATATCCCTATTCGGATCGGTGTTAATGCAGGCTCTTTAGAAAAAGACATTCAGCGTAAATATAAAGAGCCAAATGGCGCAGCGATGCTTGAATCAGCAATGCGTCATATTGATATCTTAGATCGTCTAAATTTTGATCAATATAAAGTATCAGTCAAAGCAAGTAATGTATTTTTGACCATGGATGCGTACCGTCTGATCTCAGCACAAATCGATAATCCTCTGCATTTAGGCGTTACTGAAGCTGGGGTTTATCGTACTGGTTCGGTCAAGTCTGCTATTGCGCTGGGCGGTTTATTATTAGACGGTATCGGTGATACGATTCGTATCTCATTGGCAGCTGAGCCAGAAGAAGAGATTAAAATCGGTTTTGATATCTTAAAATCACTCAATATTCGCTCAAATGGCGTAAACTTTATTGCTTGTCCAAGTTGTTCACGTCAAGAGTTCGATGTGATTAAAGTTATGACTGCGCTAGAGTCGCGTTTAGAAGATATTCGCGAGCCGATGAATTTGTCAGTGATTGGCTGTAAAGTAAACGGTCCGGGTGAGGCGAAAGAGGCGGATATCGGTATTGTTGGCGCGGCACCGAAATCCTTGGTTTATCGTATGGGCGAAAAAAGCCATTTGATTAATACTGATAATTTGGTTAATGAGATAGAAGGCATGGTACGCGCCCATGCAGAAGAATTGGCCAAAAAACGAGAAAACGAGATCATTCGCGTCAGATAAGAAGATGTTTTACCCATAAGAATGATAGCGCTGTTTGTTAAAATTTAAAGGATATGACCGTACCATGATTAAAGCAATTAAAGGGTTTAATGATATTTTGCCTGCACAATCTGCAAAATGGCTGTATCTAGAGTCTATATTGGCTGATGTGCTGGGCAGATACGGTTATGAGCATATTCGCTTGCCTATCGTTGAACAAACTGATTTGTTTGCGCGCGCTATCGGCGGTGCTACAGATATCGTTGAAAAAGAGATGTACAGCTTCACCGATAAATCTGATCCACCAACGCCGCTTACTTTGCGTCCTGAAGGTACAGCAGGGGCAGTACGAGCGGTGAACGAGCACAATCTACTACGCGGCGATACGCCCAAGCTTTGGTATATCGGTCCAATGTTCCGCTATGAGCGTCCACAAAAAGGGCGCTATCGTCAATTTCATCAAATAGGTGTTGAAAGCTTTGGTAGTGCCTTGCCAGACGCCGATGCCGAGCTGATTGCGATGACTCATCTGATGTGGCAAGAGCTGGGGCTAAAAGATGAGATGCGTTTGCAGCTAAATAGTCTGGGTGAGATTGATGAGCGTCATGCTTATCGTGAAGCATTGGTTACTTATCTAACTGACAAGCAGGAGCAGTTAGATGAGGATAGCAAGCGTCGCCTAACGACCAATCCACTACGTATTTTAGACAGTAAAGAGGCGAGTACCCAAGCGCTATTGGTAGATGCGCCGAAGCTTGCTGACTTTTTGGGCGAAGAAAGCGCGGCGCACTTTGAGCAAGTACAAGCGTATTTGACAGAGCTTGGTATTACCTTTGAAATCAACCCGCATCTGGTACGTGGTCTTGATTATTATAATAAAACGGTATTTGAGTGGGTGACTGACAAGCTTGGCAGTCAAGCGACGGTCTGTGCTGGCGGTCGTTATGACGGCTTGATTGGCCAGCTAAAATCTGCTGATACCCGTGAGGGTAAAGGCGATAATAAACCGGTTAAATCTGAGCCCGCGGTTGGTTTTGCTATGGGGCTTGAGCGTTTATTACTGCTTATGGATGCTGTTGCGCCTATTGCTGATATGCCTGCTTGTGATGTCTTTGTGGTTGCCCATCCTGAGGTGTTTAATGCAGGTATGAGTTATGCGCAAAATCTGCGTTATAGTCGCCCAGATGTGCGCGTCAAAATGGCCAGTGCCACCAGCTTAAAAGCCCAAATGAAAAAAGCGGATAAGTCAGGTGCTGCGTTAACCGTTATTATCGCCCAGCAAGAGATTGATGATAAAACCATTAGCATCAAAGACATGCAAACTGGCGAACAAAAAACAGTGGCACAAGATTGGTTGTCGGATAAAGACAACTTCTGTCGCCAAAAATAGCCTTGAGTGTAGCATCAGCAATTTAATAACAATTTTATCAGGTAAAAGTATATGGCTCTGACCCCTAATTCGCCGAATGCAGACAACTCAATGCAAGCGCTAAAGCAGTATGGCAGCTATATTGTCACCGTGATTTTATTGGCGTTAGCCGCCTATTTTGGCTGGACTTATTGGCAGGATAATCATGCGCGTGTCGATACTGTTGCAGCTGATCAATATGCAGATATTCAACGCCTTAATGAAGAAGTCAGCTTGGCAGCGCAAAATCCAGATCTGGAAGCCGAGGCAAAAGCGTCGCTAGAAAAGAGCCGTACTCAGCTAAATAAAAACATCGAGACCTTAGTTGGTACGCATGGAGAGTCAGTCTATGCTTGGCAAGCTTTGATGATTAAAGCGCGTCAACAAGTCGATAGTGATGATTTTAAGGGAGCAGGCGAGACCTTTAAAAAAGCTTTGGCTATCGATTTGGGTGATGCAGGTCTAGAGGCAATTACGCGTTTGCGCTATGCGTCTACGCTCTTGGCAGCAGGTGATGAAAAAGCGGCATTGACAGAAGCCAGTCGTGATATGCCAAGCTCATTTGAAGCCAGTCAGCAAGAATTACTTGGCGATATCTACTTAGCACAAGACAATACAGATTCAGCAATTAAATCTTACAATAATGCTTGGAGCTTATTACGTGAGCGTCAAGAAAATCGTGCAGTATTGGCATTAAAGATGGAAAGTTTGGGTATCGTACCTGAGCCTATCGCTGAGCAAACCAGCATTATTCAAGAGCCTACGGCAACACCGCAAGCAGCAGTGAGCGAAGACTCAGTAGCAGCAAATAGTGATGCTGGTGCATAATCTGTTAGGACTCAGTATTGGATAATAAAGGTATTGTGTGATAAAAAATTTATAAATATAAAGACTTTATAAATATAATGTTAGTACCGATTTTGATAGATATGGCAGCATCTCAACACGTTCTACAAAGGAAGTAGCCTAATCAGTCAGAGAAATGATAATAACCAACACCTATTTTTAGAGGTGGTTTTTTAGAGATTATTATTTTTTGACCCTGATTAAATGCTAATTTATTAATGATTAATTTATTTGTAGTGAGACCTATAATGACTCAAGCTATTCGCTTTAACAAAACCATCAAAGCCAAGACCATGCGCCAAACGGTCATGCATGTAGCCGTAATTGCAGTGATGGCAACTGCGGTCATTGGGTGTAATCGAGGTATCAAGCCAGTTGTCAATGACCCTGTAAAATTGGTACAAATCGTCCAACCTGTTAGTGTGTTGCAGCCGGTCTTTAGTACTGACCTTGGTAATAAAAATGTCAGTAGAAAAGATCCACTGACTTTACAAGTCGGCTATGCCAATTCGCAAATCGTTACAGCCTCGCGCGGTGGGGATTTGGTCGGTTTTGACAAAGCAGGTCAGCGTTTATGGTCAGTGAATGTTGGCGACCAGATTACCGGTGGCGTTGCAGTGGACGAGCTAAGTCAAACTGCTATTATCAGTACGCGCGGTGGTCAGGTTATGGCATTTGATAGCGTAACAGGTGCAAAACGCTGGCAACAGCAGCTTACCGGTTCTGTGCTAACGCCAGCCCTTATCAGCAATAACCGCGTTATCTTGTCAGCTAATGATGGTTTTCTACATGGCTTATCACTGCAGACAGGTCAGTCTGTTTGGCAGTTTGCTACCCAAGTTCCAGCGATCAGTGTACGTGGTAGCGCTGCACCAACCTTGCTAGATGCTAAGACGGCGCTGCTGGCGACTGCAGATGGACGCTTGCATGCTATCACGGTAGATAATGGCTTGCCATTATGGTCAAGACGCGTTGGTGTCGGTACAGGCAGCAGCGAAGTTGAACGTATGAGCGACGTTGATGGTATGCCTATCGTAGATAACAACCAGTTATTTGCCATTAGCTATAGTGGTCAGCTACTCGGTATTGATATGGCATCGAACCAGGTATTGTTTGTTAATGAGCTTGCCAGTTTAAAAGCGCTTGCGGTCAATAAGCAGCAAGTGATTGCGACAAGCTTAGACGGTAAAGTGGTTGCTTATAACCGCAGTAATGGTGCTGTATTATGGGAAAGTGAAGAATTGGCCTATCGCCATTTGACCAATCCTGTAATGATTGGCAACTATATCGCTGTGGGCGACTTTGATGGGGTGGTGCATTTATTTGACCCAGCCACGGGTAAGATTGTCAGCCGCGTCCAAACCAAGGGCGCGTTGACCAATTTGCAAGTGCAAGGCAGCCGCTTAATGACCCAAAGCGCCTCTGGTCAAGTCGCGATTTGGCAGTTGGCACGCTAATCTTGATTATTGGCAGTCTTATCTAATAAATACTTTCCTATATTACTTATTAGATAAGTAGCTTATTATCACAATAAACAGAAAACGCTGCATAGTCAGCGTTTAATGCCTTGTAAAATTGCTTGTTTACATATCGGCTTTCGCGTACGCTATGCGACCGGTGCATTATCGACGTTATCTATATATAATAGCGACAGATAATATCCATATATGATGCATTCCTCTGAATATCATTTATTCATTGTAAGATAGCCAAGAACTATTTTCTGACTATCGTTTTATCTTATCATTCATTTAAATTTGCGGTCAACGGCTGCTACTTTTTGCTTTTTTATAACGGTAAATTTACGTTGCAAAAGAGATTGTATCTAAGTAGTTGCACTGTCCGTCATTGTGCCTTTCACTGAGAGTAACCCATGAGTATCAAGCCTGTGGTCGCCTTAATTGGTCGTCCAAACGTCGGTAAATCCACCTTATTTAATCAGTTCACTAAAAGTCGGCAGGCATTGGTTGCTGATTTGTCAGGATTGACTCGTGACCGTCAATACGGTGATGCAACCTACGAAGACAAAGCTTTTATTGTCGTTGATACCGGTGGTATTGGTGAAGCGGACGATGGCAGAGGCGATATTGATGATTATATGTCTGAGCAGTCGTATACTGCCATTCATGAAGCCGATATCATTGTATTTGTGGTTGATGCACGCGCAGGGATGATTGGTGCCGATGCTGAGATTGGTAAGTTTTTACATACCCTTGGCAAGCCTGTATATGTCGTTGCCAATAAAGTAGATGGCGTGCATGATTCAGCGCCTGCTGAGTTTTATGCGTTAGGATTGGGCGAACCCTATCCGATGGCAGCAAGTCACGGTCGCGGTGTTGGCAATTTGCTCGAAGTATTGACTGCTGATATGCCGAGTCAAGAAAATATCGTCGAGCCAAGAGGTTTGAAACTTGCTATTATCGGTCGTCCAAACGTTGGTAAATCGACGCTAGTCAACCGTTTGCTTGGTGAGGACCGCGTTGTCGTCTTTGATATGCCAGGTACCACTCGTGATAGTATCTATATCCCATATACGCGTGAAGGTAAAGATTACGTATTGATTGATACGGCTGGTGTTCGTCGCCGTGGTAAAATCGATGAAAAAGTTGAGAAATTTTCAGTTATCAAAACCTTACAAGCGATTGAAGACTCTAACGTAACCGTTATTGTTATTGATGCTCATGAAGGTATTGTCGATCAAGATTTGCATATGATTGGCTATGCGTTGGATGCAGGTCGTGCGCTAGTGGTTGCGATTAATAAGTGGGATGGTCTGACTGCTGATCAAAAGAACTATATCAAGATTGAGATGGATCGCCGTTTTAACTTTATTCCTTATGTAAAAGTCCATCAGATCTCAGCATTACATGGTACGGGCGTGGGCAATTTATATCCGTCTATTTTGCGTGCTTATCAATCGTCAATGTTTGAGGTATCAACCAACCGTTTGACGCAGATTTTGCAAGATGCTGTTACTGCCAATCCACCGCCAACGGTCGCTGGTCGCCGTATTAAGTTGCGTTATGCGCATATCGGTGGACACAATCCGCCCGTTATCGTCATTCATGGTAATCAAACTGGTTCGTTACCTAAGAGCTATCAGCGCTATCTTGAAAATCAATTCCGTCAGGTATTTAAGTTAGAAGGCACGCCACTAAACGTGGTCTTTAAACTGAATGAAAACCCGTATGCTAATAAAAGCGATACGCCAACCAAAGCCAAAACCCAACAGTTACGTCAACGTGAACGTAATCGTGCGCAGAAATTTACCACCAAAGATAAGCCGAGATTTACCAACAAAGATAAAAAGCGTTAATGCAATCATATTTGCGCTTTTGGGTGGTAGTAGCTAGCCGATAAAAGCCCTTTGATACTATTTATCAGGCTTTTTAAATGTGCTTCGTCATGACGGCTGTATCAGTTGTCATGGCATTTTGCAATTTAGGGCACTATTCATTAGTTGCCTTAAAATATCAGTTTTCACTTATAACCGTTATAAAATACCTGTACTATAATCAGCAGTTGTCTTAACTCAGTTGAGCAATATGAACAACCGTCGGCATCAAACCATTCCTACGCTTATCTGGCACTCCATCATCCAGACCATGGTTCTGGCTGTATTGGCAGGTCTGTTAATATCTTTTATCTATGGCTTTGTTCACTATTATAAAGACACACGCGAGCATATTGAGGACTTGGCGGTGTTACTGACTATCAGCGCATCGATAGAGGATTCCACCGATATCGTCGATGAACAAATGCAGTTTTTATCAAAAAAAGAGCAAGGTATTGAAAGTATTTTATTTTATACCACCTCTCAGCCCATTGTTGATGCCAATCAATTAAGAGACGATTGGAAGAATGCATTATTTGCTAATAGGGTAAGCTTTAACTATCCAGTTGTAGGCGATCCTACCAACAAAATTATCTCCCCTAAAGAAGACGCCTTGGTTGGTTATCTTAACATCACTTTAAATGTAGCAACGCTGCGTGAAAACTGGGTCAAAAAGAACCTACCTCTATGGCTTATCACAACGTTATTGGCAATCATGTGGGCACTGTTTATCCTGCGTAAGCTCAATTGGCCCTCAAAAGATATCGCCAATTTGACTATAGCCTGCGATATGGTTATCAAAAATCCAGAGCTTGAACATCTGCCTTTGATTCAGCAGCGTTTTGAGTTTCAGGAATTGACAAAGATTAAACAGGCTTTTATTGCCTTATTTGATCGTCTCCAAATTGCCAAGCAAGACTATCAGGCGCTGGCGGTTTTTGAGCAGCAATTGCATCATAAAGATGTGTCGCTTGATGTGCAGCTGCATAATTTCCAAAGTATGATTACCCATGAGCTAAAAACCTCACTAAATGCGATTGTCGGCGGCTTGCAGCTATTGGATGATGACAAGTTAAGTCATGAGCAAAAGGATGCAGTCGATATTATTCAAGAGGGCAGTGACAAGCTGGTGGTAACCTTGGAGCAAATCATTCAGTTGAATCAAATCCAAAAAGGTCAAATCAGTCTACATGTACATGAATTTAACCCATTGCAGCTAATTGCTGACCTATTGGCAGATTTTGAGCCCGCTATTAAGAAAAAAGGCTTAACGTTAGTCAGTCAGGTGCATCATACCGATTATATACTAGAAGGCGATGCCGAAAGGATACAGCAGATATTAGCGATACTGATCAGTAATGCCATAAAATTTACCCCAGCCGGTCAAATCGCGATTGCTTCGCAACTGATCCACTTTGATACCAGCAATCGCTGGCAGATTAGTGTGAAAGACACCGGTATTGGTATTGATAGCAATTTTATTGAAGATATTTTTAATCCGTTTTTTCAGGTAGATTCATCGCAGACGCGTCAATACGAAGGCTCGGGGATTGGTCTGCCAGTGGTTAAGCAAATGACTCAGCTGATGGGAGCCAGTATTGAGGTGGAGAGCACCTTAGGCGTTGGTACAACTTTTACCGTGACGATTCCTCTGTCCAACCAGCACCAGTCTCAGCAGCAGCAACACTTGCATGGCTTAAAAGTCATTTATTTTTATTACCATGAAAAAGGATTGTTGGTAGACGAGCTACAGCATCTAGGGGCTGAGGTTGTCTGCTATCAACATGAACAGCTCATCATCGATGAGATGCAAAAAACACAATTTGACATGCTGATGTTTGCAGAAGATGTGTTCCCAAGAAAAGCTGCGTTACTGGCAAGTCGCATTCGTGCCGCTGAGACAGAGTATCGAACGCTATTGGTATTTTGGTATCCACAGCAGCAAGCACAGTATTTAGCCGATTTTGAATTTGGCCTAAAGACGGCTGGTATCGACTATTGCGAGGTTGCTAAATACGAGGACAAAGCATTGAGTGATTTACTAAAAAGTTGGCTGACATGGGCATGACCTTATAATACGTAAACATACAAGGTAAGTAGACATAAAAAAGACGCCTCGATATGAGACGTCTTTTTTATCTTTAACTCATGTTAAGGGTGTTCTTTCAGCACGCTTCACTGTGCTTAAAAACTGTGCTTAAAATAAGTTTTGTGCCCAACGAGAAAAACGTTGCCAGATACGGCTCATAAAACCTGATTGCTCAATATCGCTTGTGGCAATCACAGGCACAGAAGCAACGGCTTTGCCATCGATAACAGCCATCATTTTTCCGATTTCTTGACCCTTTTTAATAGGCGCTTCTAAGCTTTCAGGAATATCGACCACAGTTGTGATTTTATTCTTTTGGGTCTTAGTGGTTAGAATCTGCAGATTATCACCAGTGGCGACTTCTATCTCTGTGGCTTCACCAAACCAGACCGGCACTTTACTGACGAATTGTCCAGCAGGTGCCTGAGTGACTGTGGTAAAGTGGCCAAAACCCCAGTTGAGTAATTCACGTGACTGATCAGCACGTGCTTGCTGACTTTTTGTACCCATAATGACAGAGATGAGGCGCATACCCTCACGGTTGCTTGAGGCTGCTAAACAATAACCAGCAGCATCCGTATGGCCAGTTTTTAGACCGTCAACAGTAGGGTCTGTGGCAAGTAGAGCATTACGGTTACCTTGAGTGATACCATTATAGGTAAACTCTTTTTCTGAATAGATGCTGTAGTAATCGCCACTGTTTTTGATAATAGCGCGTGATAGCTTAGCCAAATCTAAAGCAGATGCTTGGTGACCTTCATCAGGCATACCAGTAGAGTTGACGAAATGGGTATTTTTCATACCAATCTTTTGCGCTTGCTCATTCATCAAGACAGCAAATGATGCTTCGCTACCCGCGATATGCTCAGCCATCGCTTTTGAGGCATCGTTACCTGATTGAATAATAATACCGCGTAACATATCGATGACGCTTGCGCTCTTATTTACCGGAACATACATACACGACTGGCTGCTGCTACCACGGCACCAAGCACTTGGACTCATCAATACCTGATCAGTCTCTTTAAGATCGCCTGACGCTAAACGCTGCTCAATGATGTAACTGGTCATCATTTTGGTCAAAGACGCTGGCGGCAAGGCTTGATTGGCATTTTTCTGTGCCAAAATCTCACCCGTATTATAGTCCATTAATACATATGCAGTATTTTCCATCTCAGGTGGCTGTATGGCTGCATTTGCCATCACTGCACCCATAGAAACACTGACACCCACTATCAGCTGTACCAGCTGTTTTTTCACACGCTTTACTGTCATAGATTGTTACACCGCATCATAAAACCAAATGTATCTGTCGCTTATCCCCAATACTCCATTTATATACAAGCTTTAGCAGACTGTATGAAATCTTAGGTTCAACCATGGATTTTTTAGGAGTAGAGATGACTCAAACAACGGACATAAAATTAACGCCTTATCTTAGCAAAATGCCGACCGATGGGGAAACGATAAATACAATAAAATAAGAGGTTACCAAAAATAAAGCGCCTTACTTTATAAGAGTGCTTATAAAAAAGCTTGCTGCTCTTCCTGTTATTTAACAAGAAGAGCAGCAAGCTTTTTTTAACAAATCATCTAAACAAACAAGTGCTTAAAACCTGCTTGTTTAACTGCTTTATGTGAGCACTAATATGGTAGAACTAATATGAAAGTACTAAAGAGATAAGCCAGTAGGTTATTATCATTAATTATAGTGACATCTATCTCTTTGACTCTTCATCCTCTACCTATGGATCAAAAAACTACCTATAACACCAAGTGTTGATGCAAAAAGTGACAATCATGGGTTAATACTAGTATTGCGCATCTGCTAAATCTTCACACAATGCTTTATTGTCTTGCTTAGAAAAACCCATGGTCCAGCTGCGAATACCTTGCAAGATTTGACGATAATCTTGCTGAGTAGATAGGTATTGGATAGCCGCTTTCGGGTCTTCTAAAGATGGCATCAACTCGTGAAGCTGCACGTTATAAGACTTATAAAAACGCTGCTTTTGCTTGGCATTTAGCATGGACGGACATATCTCTGACAACACTTGCATCACTGCAATTTCATGTTTGGTAATATTGATGCCGGATAAGTCTAAAGGTATGGTTGTCGCAGAGTTGGGTGCAGCATTTGTGGCTTGAGACAGCATCGCAATAGATGTTATCAATGCTGCCAGCCCGACTTTTGAGGCACTCTTTGCCATCATAGAAGTCACAGATAATATCGATTGATTTTTCATTCAGTATCACGCTCGCTTATCTTTATTTAATGGTGCTATGTTAATGGGTAAAAAAACAAATGTCACATAAAATATTGCTTTATGTGTAGAGATATTGTGAGCCAAATCAGGTCTTCAGCAACATAGCCGTATTATAAACCGGCAAGTTACTTCAACATAAAAGTATCAGGTGTAAATGTTGTGGCTTGTAGCCTAGTGTAACCTCAGCGCAAGTTTTTAATGCCACAAAATCAGGGCTTTGTTATGAACACATCCGCTAAAAAATTGGCCTGCTATGCAGTTTATCTATAAAGAGCGGGTTCGTCTCCATGGTCTATTAGGGTATAATCGCCCGACACAATCACAGCTATCTGCAATGTAAGCCTCTATTATCCTATTTTTGGAAACAGCGTTTTTAATCGCAATAGCGACGATTATAGCAACTTTATGTAACTAACATAGAGAAGTGGATGAACGGTCATTCATAAATAGATTAAGTAACTATGAAGATTTTAATAAGCAACGACGATGGGGTGTATGCACCCGGTTTGCAGGCATTGTATGAGGCATTATCTACTATTGCCACGGTTATGGTGGTTGCGCCAAATAGTGAGCAAAGTGGTTGCGCCAGTGCTCTAAGTATCACCGCACCTTTATACACGCATCAATTGCCATCTGGCTTTATTGCTGTCAATGGTACACCTGCTGATTGTATTTATTTGGCATTAAATGAGTTGTATCCTGACACTGATTTTGATTGTGTGATTACGGGGATCAATTCGGGAGCCAATCTTGGCCAAGACGTTTTATTTTCAGGCACTTTTGGGGCGGCATTAACCGCTCAACTATTTGGCATACCTGCTATTGCAACCTCATTGGTAGGCGGCGGTGCGAAAGAATACGCGCGTCAATATCGCACAGCAGCAAGTGAGATTGTAAAATTATTAACAGATACGTCCATATTGGATATTTGCAAAAATTTGCCCTATCACGTATTAAACGTTAATATTCCTGATGTGGGCGCGGCTGATGAGATTAAAGGTCGCAAATTGACAACGCTTGGGCATCGTCCAATAGCACAGCCTGTCCATCATGTGGTCGATCCACGCGGGAGAGATGCGTACTGGCTGTCGCTACGCAAGCGTCAGGCTACAGTGGCGGACGATACTGATCATGAGTCATCTGTCACGACTATGAGCGATGATCAGGCAGTTGCCGCAGGTTATATTAGTCTATCGCCTGTACGTTTGCACCATACGCCAGCCGCCACAATCGATATGCTATCAGCATCGATCTTATAACTTAAGTGATTTATTATTCCTTATTTTTGAATAATAATTTTACAATACGGGTTTGATAGGATTTTGACGTGATGATGAGCGTTACTATAGTAAGACATTAAAAAATGCATTGATTATCCGATGATCAATGCTGATATCTGAGACATTAAACGGTATAACAGTTAGCAAAATGCTTGTGAGTTGCACAAGGAGTTTGTCCGTAACACAAAGAATAGGAAACCTTGAATGAAGAAGCTTATTGCTGGATCGCGATTTATGACAGTGGCATTAATGGGTACGATGGCTGCTGCTACAGTAACCTTGGTAGGCTGTGCCACCAAACCCACTTATCAAACGGCCAACCAAGCGGGACCGAAGATTATTACCAATAATCAAGGCGTTCCTAATTATCATCGTGTGCAGCGTGGTGATACGGTCAGTCAAGTAGCGGCGCGCTATAATCTTAATTACCGTCAAATCGGTGCGCTAAATGGCTTAGACAGTAAATATACCATTTATAGTGGTCAGTGGCTCAAACTATGGCAAGGTGAGCCTGCGCGCGCCAATAACAGTAACCGCTACAATGCTCAATCTGTACCGGTACAACCTACTTATACCCCGCCTGTGACAAACACGCCTAACTATTCACAGCCCCCTGTCTATGAAGTAACTGCCAATGCCACGTCAGGCTATGAGTATCCGACTCGTAACCAGATCACCCGTAATTTTGATGCTGCATCGGGTACAATGGGCATGTGGTTTGCGGGCAACGTCGGCGATCCCGTGCAGGCAAGCCAAGCGGGTACGGTTCTTTATGCGGGCAATGGTCTGCCAGAGTATGGCAACCTGATTATGATTCGTCATAGCGACAACTATATCACTGCTTATGCGCATAATAGTGCATTACTGGTCAAAGAAGGTGAAGCGGTACAGCGCGGTCAGCGTATTGCCAATATGGGCAGTAGTGGTCAGAGCAACCAAGTAGGGTTGGAATTTCAAGTACGCTTAAATGGCAATCCTATCGATCCACGAGCGGTACTAGGACGTTAAACTTCTGACCATTTGGCGATTAAATGGAATTATCTAAGCCGCATTGCAGTATTACAGCACTGCCACCTTACTTACGGATACTTGAGACCTCTTATGCGATTACATAAACATTACCTTGCCTTTTTCCCCGCTTTAGTCATGGTTAGCTGTACCAGTCAGCAGGCGATGCAGCAGCCTAATAAGCCGGTTCGTCAAGGTAACGTACAAATTACCCAGACTCAAACCATTCAAGTAAAGCCGACTCCCGCCCCTGTGATTAAGCCCACGGTCGTTGCTAAGCCAAGCTACAACAGCTTTGCTGATTGGAAGTCTGACTTTTCTATGCGTGCTATATCAGCTGGGCATGATGCGTCTACCATTCGTCGTCTGCTTGATTCTGCTTATTTAAATCAGCAAGTTATCTCGCTTGACTCAGGGCAGCCAGAGTTTTCCAAAATGCCATGGGAATATGTCGATTCTGCAGTATCAGATGGACGTGTGAGCACCGGTAAGCGTAAATTTGCTGAGCAGCGGGCATTTTTGTCGCAGCTGCAGTCGCAGTATGGTGTCAATGCCGAAATCGTTGCTGCGATTTGGGGCATGGAGTCGTCATATGGCGTGGTGACTGGTAATAGTAGTATTCCAAGCTCACTTGCCAGCCTTGCTTATGATGGTCGCCGTCAAGAATTTGCCGAAACTCAGTTACTGTCATTAGCGACCCTATTGCAGCGCGGTGATGTGTCTTGGTCGCAGCTAGACGGTTCTTGGGCAGGTGGCATGGGGCAGACGCAGTTTATCCCTGATACTTGGCTTAAGCATGGGGTCGATGGCGATGGTAATGGTCATCGTAACCCATGGTCGACGAGCGACGCCTTGGCATCTACGGCTCATTATTTGAGCAACTCAGGATGGGTACGTGGTTTGGCACCGTTTTATGAAGCCACCATTCCAGCGTCATTTGATTACACCTTGGTTGGAACTAAGCAGCCTGCTGCTAGATGGGCGTCGATGGGTGTCGATACCATAGCTGATGTGTCCTTGGATGGTAACACTCAAATGGAGTTGTGGTTGCCCGCTGGTAAAGACGGTCCAGTATTGCTACTTAGTCCAAATTTTGATGTGATAAAGGTGTATAACAATTCATCAAGCTATGCGCTTGGTGTCAGCTTATTGGGTAAGGCGCTTGCCGGAGAAGGTGGATTACAAAAATCATGGCCGCGTTATGAGCGTCCGTTATCGACATCGCAAGTACGCAATTTACAGCAGCGTTTGACAAGCTTGGGCTACGATACCAAGGGTGCTGACGGTATCGTAGGTACCAATACTCGCAATGCGTTCCAGCGCTGGCAAGCTGCCAACGGTCAGACGCCAGATGGTTTTATCACTCAGCGCAGTGCGTCTTCGTTAGCAGGTTGGTGAGATAGAGTAATATCACTATTGTTGGACAACCGCTATGTGCGCTGGTTGTTTAACGATAATAACGCCAATGAATAAAAAACTCCGTTCTATAGCGGAGTTTTTTTATACAAAAATGACAGTGATGGTTGAGAGATTTAAATAAGCCTTTTAAATTCAAATAAGTCAAATTCAGTATTATCATCATTTGCGTCACTATCAGTATCTATATCTGATACTACCGCACCAATCACCGCGCTGACTTTTAGCTGGCGAGTATCATGTTCTAACAGTCGCCAGTCACCAAGGACATAACGAGTTTTGCCTTCATTACTTTGGTGGATCTCAGGACGATGGGTATGACCATGTAGTAGAGCGTCAAAGCTATAAATCGCCTTATTCACTGCGGCTTCGTTAACATCCATGATATGCGCCGCTTTATTGACGTTATTCTGCTGGCTTTTTTGGCGCATATTGTCGGCGATTGCCAGGCGTTTCTCTAACGATTTATTCAGCAGATACCACTGCGTCAGACGATTGCGCATGATTTTACGAAAAAGTTGATACTTTTTATCATCAGTACAAAGCGCGTCTCCATGCTCTAATCGATACCTCTGTTGTCCTACCGTCAAGGTATAAGGCTCGTTAATTAGCTCGCCACCGAATAGATTACAAAATGGTTGCCCTAACAAAAAATCACGATTGCCATGCATGACCAAAATCTCACAACCTTCGATACGCAGTTTTTTTAATTTAGCGATAAGGGGGGTGAGCCAATGAGTTTGTCTTTGTTCTTCTGATAAAGTTAGATAAAAGTCATCCCCAAGCCAGACCTCAAACCAGTCCCCTAATATAAATAAGCGTTTGAGCGTAGGCAAGGCAAGGCAATCATCGAGCAGCGCCAAAAAAGCCTGCACTAGGGCAGGCTCTTGGGGCGATAAATGCAAATCGCTAATCAAAACTTGCCGTACCTCATGAGGGCGGGTCGTTATCAGATGATTAAAAGTTTGCATTTACCTGTATCCTTATAATGTTAAGCAGTAACATATTATAAGCGTTTACTGAGTAATGGCTATTAAATAACGATTACTGAGTGATAATGGTCGCTGATTTGATAACGACTGGCTCTGTTGGTACGTCTGCATGCATACCAAAACGACCGGTTGGAACGCCTTTCATTTTTTCGATCACATCCATACCGCTGGTTACTTTACCAAATACGGTGTAACCCCAACCTTGCATGTTTTTGCCAGAGTGGTTTAAGAAGTCGTTATCTTTTACGTTAATAAAAAACTGACTGGTCGCTGAATGTGGGTCTTGCGTACGCGCCATTGCGATGGTGCCTTTGTCATTTTTTAGACCGTTGTCCGCTTCGTTTTCTATTGGCTTATTGGTCGCTTTTTCATTCATGTCAGCGTCCATTCCGCCGCCTTGAATCATAAAGCCATCAATGATGCGATGGAAAATCGTGCTGTCATAATGACCAGATTTTACATAGTTCAAAAAGTTTTCAACAGTTTTTGGGGCTTTTTCTTCGTTGAGTTCGATGGTGATTGCACCCATACTGGTGTCAAGTTCTACTACTGGTGGCATGTCTACCATGAGATATTCCTTTTTGATTATAGCGCCTCAAATGGCGCTGTTAAGTGGTGGATAAAAAGTTGGTGGATAAAAAGTTATGGCTAGTCTAACGGCTTTTTTATCCTGTGTCATGTATCAGGCTGTTAATGCCTTTGCAAAAGCTGATAGAATAACGCAACTTTACCGATTTTTAAGCCTATTTATTAAACGCTCTTCAGCGCTTAATGTGATAACCCACTGTTTTTATGGTTAAGATTCTCTTTAGCCAGATGTATTGTTCTGACTGATTGTTATTTTAACAGACCATTTTATTTTACGACATACTTTGAACTTTCCGTGAGGCGTGATAGCACGTCGCACGAATGGACCCTTTGCGTTAGGAGCAATGCCCGATGAGTGAGCACTCAAGCAACCATGTACAAAAAGACGAACAAAAAAACGACTTTATACGTAATATCATTCGTGATGATGTTAATGCGCAAAAGTACCAACAGATTGTCACCCGTTTTCCGCCTGAGCCAAATGGCTACTTGCATTTGGGTCATGTTAAATCTATCTGCCTAAACTTTGGGATAGCAAAAGAGTTTGGCGGTATTTGTAATTTGCGTTTTGATGACACCAATCCAACCGCTGAAAAGCAGGATTTCATAGATAACATCGAGAACGACGTAAAATGGCTCGGCTTTGAGTGGGCAGGAGAGGCGTACCATGCCTCAGGATATTTTGACCAACTTCATGCCTGGGCCATTCAGCTTATCAAGCAAGGTGATGCGTATGTAGATTTGCAGTCACCTGAGCAAATTAAAGAAAATCGTGGCTCATTTAATGAAGCGGGCACAGCGTCGCCGCATCGTGATGCCAGTGTTGAAGAAAACCTGCAACTCTTTGATGATATGAAAGAGGGCAAATATGCTGAAGGCAAAGCGGTTCTGCGCGCCAAGATTGACATGGCAAGCCCTAATATGAATATGCGTGATCCTGTTATCTACCGCATTATGCATCAAGCCCATCACCAAACCGGTGATAAATGGTGTATTTATCCGATGTATGACTTTGCTCATCCGCTCTCTGATGCGCTCGAGGGCATTACTCATTCGCTATGTACGTTAGAGTTTGAAGATCATCGTCCATTTTATGATTGGGCAATAGAAAAAGTGGGTTTTGAGCAGCCGCCGCATCAGTATGAGTTTAGCCGCTTAAATGTTGACCATACCTTAACCAGCAAGCGCAAATTAAAGCAGCTGGTTGATGAAAATATCGTCAGCGGTTGGGATGATCCACGTATGCCGACGATCGCTGGCATGCGTCGCCGTGGCTATACACCAGAAGGCTTACGTGATTTTTGTGAGCGCGTAGGTGTGACCAAGGTAGACAGCGTCGTTGATTTTCGTTTATTAGAATTTAGCATCCGTCAGTCGTTAGAGACCACCACAGCGCGTGGTATGGCAGTACTCAAGCCATTAAAAGTGACGATTACTAATTTTAGCGATGCCGTTAGCAACTGGGAATCGCAAAAGGCAGATAGCGTCCAAGCGCGTTTTGATGATACAACTCAAACGCTATGGCTTACTCAGCCAAACCATCCTAACGTCGATATGGGCGAGCGTGAGATTCCTTTCACTGAAACCTTGTATATCGATCAAGGCGATTACGAAATTGAGCCGCCAGCAGGTTATAAGCGTCTGTCACCAGAAAAAAACGAGATTCGTCTGCGTAATACCTATGTATTGGCTGTAACTGAGCACATCCTAGATGATAGCGGTAATGTTATTGAGCTAAAAGCCACGATTGATCCGGCTACTTTGGGCACCAACCCTGAAGGTCGCAAGGTAAAAGGCGTCATTCACTGGGTATCAGCCAGCCAAGGCGTACCAGCGACCGTACGTATGTATGAGCAGCTATTTAGCGCTGAAGACCCAAGCAGCGTCGCTGATGTCCATCAAGCATTAAATCCTAACTCATTGACTGAGCTAAATGCAGTGGTTGAGCCATCATTGGTCAATGCTGATGCTGGCACGCGTTTTCAGTTTGAGCGTGAAGGTTACTTTATCTCTGATAGTGAAGATCACAGCAGTGATAAGCCAGTATTTAACCAAATCGTAAGCTTACGTGATAGTTATAAACCTGCTTAATATATCATTAGCATGGTGGATAAGTATTTGTAAGAAAATACTGAACAATAGTAGTTTGCAATGCAGCCCATTTCTAGTACGCTAGGGATGGGCTTTTTTGTGAATAAGCATAAATGGTAATATTAGATAGTGAGGGTAGTAAAAATGGCAAAGTTTTTAAACAGCAGTGGTACAACTTATCATTTAGAAGAGTTGATTAAAAATGCGTCTGACAGATTGATTATTATTAGTCCCTATCTAAAGCTGAATGAACGTATCAAAGAGCTACTAGAAGACCGTAATCGTCTTAAAATTGATATTCGTATTGTTTATGGTAAAAACGACCTACACCCTGAAGAGATAAACTGGCTCAAAAATCTAACTTTTATTCGTACCAGTTTTTGCAAAAACCTACATGCAAAGTGCTACCTAAATGAAAATGAGTGCATTATTACCAGCTTAAACCTTTATGAATTTAGCCAAGTCAATAATAATGAGATGGGCGTGCTAATTTATCGTAATGAAGATGCCAAACTCTATGCCGATACTTATGAGGAAGCCCAGCGTATTATCCGTATCAGTGATGAAGTCAGAATGTCACTTGAAAAAGTAATTGAGCCTAATGATAATGTTGATAACAACCCTAGTTCTGAGCGCGTTTCTCAAACCGCTACAGGAACTAATTCTGTTAGACCTACAGAAGCAGCAGCACCTAATTATTCTAAGTTAACGACGGCAAAGCTTGCCAAAGAGCTAGGCTTTAAGACGCAAGAATTAAATGATAAGTTATTGGCAGTTGGTTATCTACAAGAACAAGAAGGGGAGCTGTTATTAACAGATGCTGGACGTGCCGCAGGCGGGACGAGTAAGCGTGGAAAGTTTGGCGAGTTTTGCTTGTGGGATTCAGGAATGGTGATATAACTGTCTATCTAATTTATTACTGTTTAAGCTTTTACTCTATTGTCAAAGGATAGTTTTGCTATCCCGGTATTAGTAATAAAAGGAATAACCGCATTACAATCCGTCACAAGACATTCATAACCAGTTTGTTAAGATAAAGTCAGTTTTTTCTGATATGTTTAGTATGACTTTTTATCACTAAGTATGTCGTTGATAATAAGAGGGCGCGTCGATAGCATTTGATAATAGCGCTCATCACAATCATAAATCATAAATAAGGAATCAAGCATGGCACATCTACGTTTAGGCGATACCGCACCAAATTTTGACGCCACGACCACCGACGGTGATATCAATTTTCACGAATGGGCGGGTGACAATTGGGTGGTTTTCTTCTCACACCCAGCTGATTTTACCCCCGTATGTACCACTGAGCTAGGTCGTGCTGCTGCGTTAAATGGCGAGTTCCAAAAGCGCGGTGTAAAACCTATTTGTATCTCTGTTGATGGTATTGATGACCATCATGCATGGGCAAAAGACATCGGGGAGACTCAAGGTACTGAACTGAACTTCCCTATCATCGCTGACCCGAATAAAGAAGTTGCTGAGCTGTATGACATGATGCATCCAAATGCGGACAGTACCCATACCGTACGTAGCGTCTTTATTATTGATCCAAGCAAAAAGGTTCGCCTAACGCTGACCTATCCTGCCAGCTGTGGTCGTAACTTTGACGAAATTATCCGTGTGATTGACGCCTTACAGCTGTCTGATGAATACAACATCGCAACGCCAGTAGACTGGAAAGATGGTGATGACGTTATCATTCCGCCAAGTGTAAAAAACGAAGATATCGCTGCCAAATATCCAAAAGGTCATACAGAAATCAAGCCGTATCTGCGTACCACGCCTGCACCTAATAAGTAATAAGCTGGAGCATGAGCGTGATTCAGAGCTGATTTAAAAAGCCCCGTAATGCAAAATTGTGGGGCTTTCTGCTATTTGGCTTAACATTACAGCATGAGCTAAATAAGGCTTTGCTATGATAAGCAGAGTACGCTATAACTATTAAATTAAGTATGGATGTTTTAGAGAGGAATCATTCACGTTAATACTTGATGAGACAACAATCATAATAAAGGATAGCAGTGCCGAGTTACTCTTAAGCCCACTTTACAAGGAGTTTTTTATGAAAAAATTATATGTCACCCGTACAGCACCCAATCCACGTAAAGCACTTATTTTGCTAGCGTCAAAAGGTATTGATGTTGATGATATGGATGACCTCGATGTGATTGATATTGATTTTGCTGCCAATGAGCAAATGTCAGAGGCCTTCACCAAAATAAATCCTATGCAAACTGTACCCGTTTTGACATTAGATGATGGTACTGTCCTCAATGACTCGCAAGCAGTGTGCGAATATCTAGACCGTGTCTATGGTGAGCGCTCGGTGATGGGCAATGATGTGGTACAGCGTGCGCAAGTATGCTCGATGCGCCGTATCGCAGAGTTTGAGGTATTATATAACTTTATGCTAGCCTTTCAGCACAGCCATCCGTCTAAAGCGCAGCGCGTTGAACAAGTACCAGAGTTTGTCGCGCCCTCTATCGCGCGCGCTGTTAAAGCATTGCCTTATTTTGAAACCATGTTAGAAGGTCATGAGTATTTGGTCGGTGATCAGTTGAGCTTTGCGGATATTGTGCTGTATTTGGGCTTAGATTTTGGCAAGGTTCTGCAAGTTAACCCCAACGAGCAAGGTGACAATCTGGCGCGTTTTTACCAGAGAATGAATGAGCGTTTTAGTCTCAAAAACATGGCCAAAGCCAAACCTGTGCATGAAGAAGATTAAAACCGTCAGTTTTTTGAACATGTCGTGAGTTACAGCTTTACGTTATTAGGATAATTGCTAACAACGTAAGGCTGTTTTGTTATAATCAATATCAAAAATAGCATTAGACTATATGTAATATTTACTATGAATCTATAAAATTAAACACTTCGTTACACCTCTATCAGATACGAGGGCTATAGTGGTCAGATTATCTTCCTTTTATCACTATCTACTATTATCGCTCTAAATGCCCTTTAAACAGCCTAACTCATCTCTATTTTTTAGTTGTGATCGTTAGATGTTGTAGCTTAAATGGGTTAAAAGTTGCACCAAAAAGTATCACTGTTATCACTGTAAGGTATGATCTTCATGACACTCTCTTTTAAATCTGCCCTATTGCCAAGTATGCTAGCGCTCAGTCTGGCATTAGTTGCCTGCCAAGAGGCTTCTGTTCCAACAGATACAAGTAGTGAGTCAGTTGAGACGAATATCAGCACTGAAAAGGCTGATATAGAGAATGATAGTGAGCCGCTAGCTAAGGTAAGCGAGATGAGTGCTGAAGATAAAATGATTGAAAATCTTGCGCGTTATCGCTGGACATTACTTGATATCGATGACAAAAGTGGTGGACCTGTCATCACGACGCTTGTCGATATCAAAAATCAGGTAGTCTTATCGTTTAAACAAAACCAAGGTAATAATACGCTAAATTACGGTGTGGGCTGTAACACGATGAGTGCCGGTTATGAGCTGCAAGGTCATACAATAACCACTGAAGACATCATGAGTACCAAAATGCTATGCGAGAATCTAAATAAAGCAGAGAATCGTTTAGATTCCTTGATGCAAGGTACTAGTGAGCTAAGTGTTACTGAGGGCGAAAACCCAATACTAACGCAGGTGACCAGCAATAATGTCACATTGACTTGGAAAGGCAGACTGACCTCCCAAGCCAAGTACAATACCAAAGGCGAAACCTTATTTTGGGCAGTGAATGCAAAAATGCTACCCTGTGCCGACAGTAGCTCAAAAATGTGTTTGCAAGTAAAGCCAATTACATATGATGACCAAGGTATCAAAACAGGTGAAGGCGAGTGGTCAATATTTAATGGTGAGATCGATGGCTATGAGCATGATGGTGAGCATAATGAAGTACTACGCTTACAACGCTATCAGTTAGACAGCGACCAGACATCAGCAGATGAAGAGTATGCTTATGTATTGGATGCTGTGATCGAAAGCTCAGTCGTAGAGTAGGGCTGACTGCTTACTATTAACCACCCATGTTCAATAGTAATATGAGATAGGCATAAAAAAACACGCGTCTAAAAAGGCGCGTGTTTTTTGTGCCTATCCAATAAGCGTTTTAACGCAAGTTGCCCAAATCTTCTTCTGTCAAACGCCAGCGCCCCTTTTTCTTGGAAGCACCGCGCCCGCGCATGGCGCTATTTAATATGAGTTTGTTCATTGAATGGCTTGAGTGCGCATGGCAGATGGCGCAGGCAAGACCGTCAGCAGCATCTTGCTGTGGTACAAAGTCTAAAGCCAGTATCCGGCAGACCATCTCTTGCACTTGCTCTTTTGCTGCTGCTCCATAACCGCAGACCGCTTGTTTGATTTGACGTGCCGTATATTCTGATACTTCCAAATCTAATGCTACCATCGCCGCGATAGCAGCGCCGCGCGCTTGCCCAAGTTTCAGCGCCGAATCAGGGTTTTCTGCCATAAATACTTGCTCGATAGCAGTATAAATAGGCTCGTCGGCATATTTTAGATGGTGCTGGGTAATACGCGTTAAACCATTGAAAATACGCTTTAGGCGTTCTGGCATCTCTTTGGTATCGGTACGTATGGTACCTGCATCGATATAGGTGAGCTTATCACCTGTTTGCTGGACGATCCCATAGCCGGTCATACGTGAACCCGGATCAATCCCAATAATAATTGCCATAGTATTCCGTCTTGCTTACATTTTGTTTTATGGCTTAAAAATTAGCCGTAAGTTTGATAGTATAGCAATCAATCCCCATATACATCATATGTTAGCCATCTTAATTTGCATGGCGCTCAATTTTTTAGATTTTATCTTATAGGACGACACTTTATGGGTCAGATAGTTGGTATTGCCATCGTATGGTTTATTATCGAGATGCTACTTTGGTATTTGCTTGCTCAGTTTACGAGTGGCTGGTGGGTATTTATGTGGTTTATCATCGCCGCCGTTATCGGTATCTCGTTCCTGCGTAAAGGCATGGCGGCTCTTAACCCGATGGCACAGCAGATGAAAGCGGGTGGTATGATGAATCCTGCGATGCGCCCACAAGAATCAACCATGATTAAAAGTGTCGCTATGGCAGCCGCTGGTATCTTACTGCTGATCCCAGGTGTGCTTAGTGACTTGCTGGCATTGCTGGTGATATTGCCGCCCGTACAGAAAAAGCTCAAAGACTTTGCCAATAACTATGTCATGAACAATCAGCAAAAGATGATGGAGATGATGGCAAAGCAGATGGGCGGCGGACAAAATCCGTTTGGCGGAATGGGTGGTCAAAACCCCTTTGGCGGCGCTGGTGGTATGAATAATCAGAACCCGTTTGGTCAGCAGCAAAACCCGTTCGGTGATGTGTTTAAACAGCATACCACCGTTGATGGTACGGCAAAAACGGTTCCTAAAGATGTGAAGAAAATCACCAAGTCTGCCAATGATGAATAATTATTTTTCGATAACTAGCTAAATAATTAAACATAAAAAAAGCTCCTTTCGTCAATGACAAAAGGGGCTTTTTAGTGGTTATTGCTTATGTATCAATAGGTATTGCCTATAAGAGCAAATCGCAATGAACCGAATATAACAACCGAAGTGCCGCCGCAAGATGGTGACCCATGAACCGTGAAGTTCAGGGCGGATGCGTCACTGCCTCGGCAGGTTTCCTGATACACCGCAAGCGGTGCAGGCATACACAATGAAGCAATAGGTACCACATCCTAGTAAAGCATTATCGGCTCAGGGAATAAACATCTGCTAGCCAACACTTCAGAATATAATTATCTTAACCAATGGTTTGAGTGATTGCAAGCCAGAATTACAGATTACTACGTGGTTTTATGAATTGGTAATATTGTGATGAATGTTTAATTAAAGAGCTATCTGCTTATAAAGTAATCAATTGTTGACTTACAGGCTCATTTTTCAGCTATTTCAAGATGTGTGCTAATATAGGGGACTTTATACATCCTAATACAGCATTATAGGCGTTCATTCACTTGAGGAGCGGTAATTCATGACCAACACCCAGCAACAATCAAAATCTATTGATGACAATCAGGCGCAGTCAAACAAGCAGCAAGATGGCGAAAACAATAAAAAAGTGCCGCGTGTTTTAATGATATTAGATGGGTTTGGGCATCGTGAAGACGACAAAGACAATGCCATCGCTGCGGCTAATATGCCAAATTTAGACAAGATTTATGAGCAATATCCGCACGGATTGATATCAGCATCAGGAGAAGATGTGGGTTTACCAGATGGTCAGTTTGGTAATTCAGAAGTTGGGCATATGAATTTGGGTGCAGGGCGTGTCCTTTATCAAGACTCAACCCGTATCTCAAGTGAGGTTACCAACCGTGATTTTTATAAAAATGAAGCTTTGGTCAATGCAGTAAAAGCTGCCAATACGCTTGGTGGTAATGTACATATTATGGGTTTGCTATCAGATGGTGGCGTTCATTCTCATCAAGACCATATCGAAGCGATGTGTCATTCAGCGTTGGTACATGGTGCCAAAAATGTCTTTGTACACTGCTTTTTAGATGGACGCGATACACCGCCTAAATCGGCGGATACATATATCAATCGTCTGCGTGATCATATCGAAAAGCTTAATGCCCATTATGAAGGCGGTCGCGTACAGATTGCTAGTATTATCGGTCGCTATTATGCGATGGATCGTGACAATCGCTGGGATCGCGTGCAAAAAGCCTATGAGCTGATTACGGAAGGTAAAGCCGATCGTTTAGCCACTCGTGCAGATGGCGCAGTACAAGCGGCTTATAAAGCGCGTGAAACTGATGAGTTTGTCAATCCAACGGTCGTCATTGGGCGTGACGAGGTGCCTTATACCGTTGATGATAATGATGCGCTTATCTTTATGAACTTTCGTGCTGATCGTGCCCGTGAGCTTGCGCAAGCTTTTGTATTGCCTGATCACGAGTTTTCAGGATTTGCCCGCAATAAACAGCCAAAACTTGCATCATTTGTGATGTTGACCAAATATTCTGATGTTTTGGCAGACAGTACTAAGACTAGCATCGCTTATTATCCAACCTCGTTGACCAATACCCTTGGCGAGTATTTGCAAGATCAAGGTAAAACCCAGCTGCGTATCGCTGAAACTGAGAAGTACGCTCATGTGACGTTCTTCTTTAGCGGTGGTCGTGAAGAAGAGTATGAAGGCGAAACTCGTATTCTCGTACCGTCACCGGATGTGGCGACTTATGACTTGCAGCCTGAGATGAGTGCGCCTGAGGTGACTGATAAATTGGTTGAAGCGATTGAATCTGGTAAATACGACGTCTTAGTTGTCAATTATGCTAATGGCGATATGGTCGGTCATACAGGTATTTTTGATGCGGCAGTGCAAGCGGTAGAGGCGTTAGATATCTGCGTTGGGCGCGTGGCAGAGGCAGTAAAATCTGCGGGTGGTGATATGCTGATTACAGCCGATCATGGCAACTGCGAGCAGATGCAAGACTATGAAAGTGGTCAAGTTCATACTCAGCATACCACTGAGCATGTGCCACTGATTTATATTGGTGAGAAAAAAATGCAAGTCCGTAGTGGCGGTAAGCTGAGCGATGTCGCACCAACTATTTTGGCATTGATGGATGTCGCAGCGCCAAAAGAGATGACAGGCGAAAGTCTGTTGGTTAGCGCTGAATAGTTAAACTGTATTCAAGCACTGAAAATCTCTAACATAGGCGATTGCCACGAAAGTCGCTACGTTATATGTCAGCGCGGAACGAGTGATACCGAAAGGGAAGGCTATTGATAAGCTCTCCCTTTTTTTGTTGCTACATTTTGTCTAACATTTCACCTAAGTTACTTGCAATACTCTCCTATTATTACAAGAATGCTTGATGCTATCCTGTGGGCTATTATTCAATAATAACCATATAACAATTTTATAATAATGATGGCTTAACTTTGGACAAATTTTCAGGTGGTTTTTATGCATTTTAACAATCCTATCAGGGCTATTAATCGTCGTCCTTTTTTATTGCACTCTAATAGAGTAGAGCTGCCATTAGATAGGGTATCTACTGATGCTAGCCTTTTAAAGCCGATGCTTATGGTAGGTGCTCTGGGCTTAAGTATGATGGCTATATCAGCGCAAGCGGCTGTCAAAAATACGGTGGCAGTGCACAACCCAAGTCATACGGCAAGCTTACAGCTCATCAGCTTAAATACAGATACTGTGCCCTTAAATAACGGCGCAGACGATTTATCAGATATTGCTGATATGCTTGAATCTGCTGACCAAGCTGATGATTTGATCGATAGTGTGGCGGATGAGAGCGTGCTCAACGATGGATCAGCTGTTATTAATACCGACATTCCGGCAGACGTGGCTCAAGTATCATTAAATGCGATTTCTCCTGAAACGTTAAAGACATTTGTGGCTTTGATTGATTTGGTGCGCCGCGAATATGTGGATACGGTCAATGATGAAGAGCTGTTTAATAATGCCATGAGCGGCATGTTGACCAAGCTTGATAGCCATGCGGAGTTTTTGGATGCTGAATCTTATGAGAATCTGCGGGCTTTTACAGAAGGTGATGTCGGCGATATTGGCATCAAAGTTGAGTATCAATCCGCCTTGGGCTACTGGGTCATCACTGAGGTACTTAATGATTCACCTGCTGATAAAAAGGGCATCACCGTCGGTGATTATTTACACCAAGTTGATGAGTTTAAGCTTGGGGAAGATGAAGAAAGCAATGATATTGAGCAGCTCTTAACAGGGATTGCAGGGACGCAGGTAGATGTCGTAACGTCGAAAGCAGGGCGACGTAAACATGTCACTACGTTACAGCGTAACAATAGCCATCCTCAAATCATTGAGACTCGTTTTGTAGACGGTATGGCCATTATTCGCTTGCCCGCGTTCCAAAATAACAGCCGTGAAAAATTGCTGCAAAGTTTGATTGATTTAGATAAGCCTGTGACAGGAATATTATTAGATTTACGCGACAACCCAGGCGGGGTATTGGCATCCGCTGTGAGCGTTGCCAGCCTATTTATGTCAGATACGGATGTCGTACAGATAAAGAGTCGCCAATCGGATTCGCGTACATTGTCGACTAGAGGGGCTGCATTACTTGAGGCACTGCCAGTGGTGGTGCTGCAAAATCGCTATTCGGCGTCAGCGGCCGAGGTGTTGACCAGTAGCTTGCAGGCGCAAAAGCGTGCGACCGTTTTAGGTGAAGTCAGTTACGGCAAAGGCTCGGTACAGTCAGTGATACCGCTTAACGATGAGCAAGCAGTCAAGCTCACGGTTGCCAATTACATGACTGCTTCAGGTAAAAAGATAGATGGTATTGGGGTAGAGCCTGATATTGCGCTATCGGGCAGTGAAAGCATGTGGGAGCAGCAAGCGCTTGATCTATTACGCAAGAAAGCGCTTCGCTCAGGTATTCGATTTGTACGTCCTGAAAAAAATCCTGATCCTAAAAATACGGTTATTAACAACAATAATATCATAGAGAACGTGACTGAAAAGCCGACAACTAAGGAAAAGCCCTAATTTGATGGTTTGGTGGCAGTCCTAATGCAAAGCGCTTTATTCCGTTTGATCTTCTGCAATCTCAAGTTTGCTCATCCGATAACGTAAGGAGCGAAAGGTTGTTCCTAGTAGTTCAGCGGCTTGGGTTTTATTCCAGCCAGTTTGCTTGAGCGCCGTGATAATAAGTTGTCTTTCTTGTTCTTGAAGATAGTGCTCTAATCCCTGTGCTGGTAGCTGAGCATTGACGGCGCTTTTTATCGCGCTACCGCTTAACGAATCAGTATTACTAACAATACTCTCATCAAGATTGCTCACCGCATTGATCTTATCACTATCTGCATCTTTATTTACTGATGGCTGCTGCACACCTATTACAGAGGGCGATGAATCCGCTAACGTAGCAGCTGTCGAAGACGGCTTTACTGCCGCATAATGATGAGTCATCGTACGATAAGGATGCAGATTAGACGCTACTTGCTGATTGTAATCGTTTTTAATAGATGAGGGTTTATGATTATTCTTATCTATAGTTTCTATTAAGTCAGATGTGTTATTGATTCCTTGAGGTATAGGAGCTTGTTGATGAGTATCAAGATCAGATAAGCCAAGATGATTGATATCGATGCTTGAAGTTTCTGCTAGAGTGACGGCACGTTCAAGTACATTACGCAGCTCACGGACATTGCCCGCAAAGTCATGCTGTTGGAGTCGCATGCACGCCTCTGCAGTCAATAAAGGCGGCGATTCTAACTGCCACTCCTCAGCAATCAGCGTTAAAAAATGCGCGGCTAATACTGGTATGTCATCGCGGCGTGCATTGAGTGTGGGTAATTTAAGCTCAATCACGTTGATACGGTAATATAAATCCTGTCTAAATGAACCTGACTGCACCAGCTGGTTTAAATCTTTGTGCGTGGCTGACAAGATGCGAATATCAACAGGCACCTCTTTGGTATCACCAATTGCGCGTATTGTCTTCTCCTGAATAGCCCGCAGGAGTTTTACTTGCATCGCCAAAGGCAGATCTGCTACCTCATCTAAAAACAACGTACCGCCATTGGCTTGTTGAAACAGTCCTTGTTTGTCGGCAACAGCACCCGTAAAGCTGCCTTTTTTATGACCAAAAAATTCTGACTCCATCAGCTCTGAGGGGATCGCCCCACAGTTGACCGGCACAAAACTGCCATCACGCCGCGGGCTTAAATCATGAATCAGCCGCGCAACCACTTCTTTACCCGTGCCCGAGGCCCCTGATAAAAATACGGGTGCCTGTGAGCGCGCCAATTTTAAAATAGTATTTTTTAAAGGATGCATGACCGCTGAATCACCAATCAGGCGCTGATCAAGCATCTGCTGTTCAGGTGAGCGCTGCGGCGTGGATTTGGCAGTCAGGTCCTGTTGTATAACCTTTAGCGCGTTTTCGACTAACTGCCGTAAGCGGGGTAGCTCAAGCGGCTTATTAACGAAATCAAAAGCGCCGAGCTTTAGTGCATCAATTGCGAGATCCATACTGCCATGTGCCGTAATCACCGCAATGGGCTTACTGGAGTTGGCACTGATATATTTGACCAACTCAAGTCCTGAACCATCAGGGAGCTTTAAATCGGTTAGACAAAAGTCATAGTCATTTTCTTGCCAGTACGATTTCGCTTGCGACAACGTATAAGCAACATCACTTTTGATACCCATTTTGGTTAGGGTGATTTGCATCAAACGGCATAAATCTACTTCGTCATCGACGACTAGTGCGGTGGTTGTCATACGTCATCTCATTGTTTTCAAGTGCTACAAAAGTATTAAAAATAACTCTTTAGGGATTTATTAACTTTAATAACGGCATGGGTTATAGGTATTTTTTAATAAATTATATAAATCCTTTTACGTTATATTTTGTTGGAATGTTTTTTATAAGCCAGTGCTGAACCTTTAGATAAAAGTTGGGCTGACGACGTCACTATGAATAGCAGGGAAAATCAGCCTAAAGCAGGTTTTTTGATGCTCAGGAATGTACAGTAAGCGCGCCTGATTGGCCTCACAAAAGGCTTGTGACAAATATAGCCCAAGCCCGGTACCTGATTGTTCGGTAGTAAAAAATGGGTTAAATAAAGAGGGCAGATCATCAGTATTAACGCCCGTACCGCCATCTAAAACATCGATTATAACATCGTTATCGGCACAATAAATTTCGATTTCCACAAAGGCATGAGGGTGAGCATAACTACTATAGCGTAGACCATTGTTAATTAAATTGATAAGTACCTGCTCTAAGTGATGGGTATCAAAAGAGATGCTAGGCTGGGTCAGAATATGTAAAAAGACATCGTGTCCTTTAAAATAATTGTCTAAAAATACAGGCATCCAATCAGCAAGGACAATGGTTTGTTGATTGGCGGTCTGCTGGCGCGACAGCTTTAAGACGTCTTCGATAATGCGATTGACGCGTTTTGTTTGCGAAAATATCATTTTATAAAGCTCATAATTGCCAGTCATATCGCTGCCTATATCAGTGCTAGCGGCAGGGGTTAGAAGGTTGTCAGTACTTATCTCACTTTCCATAACCTCTTCTATCAATAGCTGACTTGCTTGGGAGATGGCCGCCAAAGGGTTTCTGATTTCATGAGCGATACTGGCGGTCAGTTGTCCGAGTGAGGCAAGCTTTAATTGTTGTGCACTGGCTTGTTCACGGCGTAAATCCTCTAATATAATGAGCTTACTGTCATCTTTTAACGGAATAATATCGACACGCAGCTTGCCAATGATAGAAGAATTGGCAACAGCTGGCAGCTCATAAATAAAAGTACGCGTGAGCCCTGCTGCTACTGATAAGCACGCATTCAACAACTGCAGATGTTGTTCGCTCAGTTGCTGCTCAAAGGCGGCTACTGGTTTTGACTGTATGTTATGACGGTTTGGAATGCTAAGTAACTGATAAGCTGCAAGGTTAGCTAAGACCACTTGTTTATCATCAATGACGATGACACCATTGACCATTTGAGAGATGACTTCTTGATTGATGCTATTTAAGCGCTCAACTTCCTTGGCATGGCGAACCGCTACTTTTTCAAGCTGTACCAAGCGCTGAGATATTGACCAGCTTAGACCGCCGACTGCCAAAAAGCTGCCTGACATCAGTAGCGCATTACCCAAATTTGCCAAGCTCATACTATTGGCAATGGCATAAAAAAACTGCTGATAAATCACAAAAATAATGGCAAGCAATGTAATAATTAACGCCTGTGAGCTATGCAATAGCATAAAACTTGCTGCGACAACCACCATATATAACATGGTCAGCTGCAAATCGGGTGCGCCCGCGGTATAGAGTAGGAGGCTTAGAATAATGACATCTAAGGCCAGTCCAAATGCCAGCTGCCGGCGCATATGTCTGTTAACGGTATAAAACAGTCCGAGCAAAATCAAGCTCAGTAGCACGTAAAAGCTGAGCACGGTTTGTTGTAAGAAACTTGGCAATGATTGGTTGCCATCAGTGCGAACCGTAATATAGACCATCAGCATAAAAAACAAGCTGACGATAAAACGATAACTGCTATAGATGAGCCCAAGCTTGTGTAACTGCGGCACAGGCAAGATATCATCTTGCTTCAGATAGTCAGTAATCGCAGCAATAAGCGTCGAGGCAGTTTTGGCAGCATTCATGGATTGATAACTAATTTACTTGATAAAGGGGATGCTTGAGCATAAAGGGGGTGCTTGAGCATTAAGGTTGAATAAGACCATGGCGAATGGCTAAGTGGGTCAGTTTTACATCACTATCGACATTTACTTTTTCATAAATACGGTAACGATAGGTATTGATGGTTTTGACACTAACAAATAACTGGTCGGCGATTTGTTGAGGGCTTTGACAGTTGACCACCATCATTGCCACTTGTTTCTCACGATCACTGAGTAAATCAAAAGGTGAGCTGGCATTATCAGATAAAAGTACGTCAGCCAGTTGTTCAGCGACATCTTGGCTAAAATATCGACCCCCTTGATAGATTTTTTTGATCGCTTTTATCATCTCATCCAAAGGCGTGCCTTTAGTAATATAGCCATTGACGCCCGCTTTAATGAGCATGGAGGGATAAGGCTGAGCGGACATACTACTAACCGCCAAGATTTTGATGCCCATATCCAGCTGTATCAAGCGTTTGGTCGCTTCAAGCCCGCCAATATTGGGCATATTTACATCTAGTAATATCACATCAGGACGTAGCTGCTTTGCCATCTTTATCGCCATATCACCGCTGTCCGCCTCGCCAACGACTTCGATATCCGCACTATCTGCCAGCATACGGCTGATACCCATCCGCACCAAATCATGATCATCTACTACCAATACTCGAATCATAGTCATACTCTTTTTTATCTGTCAGAATAAAGGTGCCCTGCTAAATTATCTTAATCAATTTATTTGTTTAATCACACTCATTTCCATATAAAAAAACCACTATATAAGCGCCATAGGGGAATAACTGAGGCGTTATAAAGTGTAATCGCGCTTATGTAATGCTATATTGCGCTAATGTTAAGTAATATTGCTGTAATATCAAGTAAGTGTAGTAAAATTTGAATGTGACGTTAAAATGCCATCTAATTGATTTACTACATTAAACTTAAATGCAAACCATGATACACTAAAAATACAAAAACTCTATGTGAGTATCTACAAACACACCTACAAAGGCTACGTACGTCGTTGTCGTCAGTCGGTATGCAACTGACGATAGCACGTGAGCAGGAGGCAGAATGAAGCAACTACCATTAACCAAACAGCAATTAATCGCTGCTATGATTTCATTGAGTTTGGGCAGTGTCGCACAAGCCGCACTGACAATTAATGGTAGCGCCAGTGCCGAGTCTAGTGCTCGCCTGAGTTGGGGCGGTGCCGATAGCTTGTCAGAAGCGCGCAGTATCATGTCGAGATCTGGCAGCAGCTCTACAATTAAAAAAATAGACAACGGTTCTGGCACCACCAACATTACCAATACGACTAGATTTGCTAGTAATAACAACAGTTACAATACTAGCAATAGCTATAACACCACCTATCGTGGCAGTTTTGGCAGCAGCAATATGATTCCGATCAGCACCGATTCGCGCAGTGTTGCGGTTATCGATGCAGAAACGGGTGAATCTATTTACGAAAAAGATGCTGATATTGCTCGTCCAATGGCCAGTATTACTAAAGTCATGACCGCGATGGTCGTCTTGGACGCCGGTCTTGATATGCGTGAAGAGCTCACCCTTGATCCAGAAGATTTCGTCGGTCCAAAGCGCGCCAGCTCCAATCTTAAGTCAGGCGATCGTCTAAACCGTGCTGAGATGTTGTTAATGGCATTGATGAAGTCTGAAAACCCTGCCGCTAAAAGTCTTGCCCGTAATTATCCAGGTGGTTATAACGCCTTTATACGTGCGATGAACCGTAAAGCGCAAGATTTAGGTATGACCACTGCTTTCTTTGGTGACCCAACAGGTCTAGATAAGCGTAACGTTGCTTCATCAAATGACCTAGTAAAACTGGTACGTGCTGCTGGTAATTATGATGTGATTCGTCGTTTCTCTACTACCAAGAGCTATGACTTTTTCGTTTCTAACTTCTCAAGTGGTAACCGCACTTATAGAGCCAATAACACCAGTAGCCTAGTTCGTGATGGTAGCTATCCGATTGGTATCTCAAAAACTGGCTTTATCAATGAAGCAGGTCGTTGCGTCGTGATGGAAACCCGCGTCAATAATCGTCCTGCTATTATCGTTATTTTAGGTGCTAATAGCTCAGCAACGCGCTGGGGCGATGCCAAAAATATCTTAAATAGCTTGGCAACACGCCGTACGGTATAAAGCTTATCATTACCTAGCGTGGTATCACCAAGAGATATTGAAACGTTGAAATATCGAAACGTTGATAAATTGATAAAAAGGCTGTTATGCGATATAACGGCCTTTTTCTTATTTTTTGTGCCAAAAACTGTGTTGATTTTAAGGAGTAATACATGGAGCAGACTTTGATTCCTCAAGTTTCTCATAGTATACCCAAGCTATATCTGCTTACCAATGATGATGACTTTGCACTTTTATATCAAAAACTGGCAGCGGCTCTGGCAACAGGGATAATTGCTCTATTGCAAATCCGCCGTAAACAAATACTGGCATTGCCAAATGGCGAATCTATGCTGTATCAAGAAGCTCAGCAGATCGTCAATTTGGCTAAGAGCTATCATGTGCCGGTCGTCATCAATGATGATATTACTTTGGCAGAAAAGCTTGGGGTTGGTGTGCATTTAGGGCAGCAAGACGGTGATATCAGCGTGGCAAAACATTGCATAGCACCCGATCAGATCATTGGTCGTACCTGTCATGGCGATATGGCGCTAATTAGAAAGGCAAAGACTGATGGTGCAAGCTACGCCGCCATGGGTGCAGTCTTTGCGTCAAATACTAAACCTCATGCTCATACCATATCGCGCCAGCAGCTGATAGAGGGTTGTCAGCAAGGTATTGATATATGTGTCATCGGGGGATTGAGTGCAGAGAATGTGGTTGAGCTAACAGGTTTGCCTATTACTTATGTGGCAGTCGTCGGCGATATCATGGATTTACCGGTACATAAAATCGCTGCTCGTTGTAAGGAGTGGCAGCAGGCGCTTAATACATGGGCGTAATACATGGCAATAGCGAAGTGTGCCTGCTTGCTAAGGTATTTATTAGTTAAGAGGTATATTTGGCACTAGCGGCTACACGCTATTTGGCATGTTTCATACACAAGGTCGCATAAGGCAATGCCTGCAAGCGCTGTGGCTCGATAGGCTTGCCGCATACCTCGCAGTCGCCATAAGTGCCATTTTCAATACGACTTAAGGCATTATTTACATAGATCAGACTTTGCTGCGCTTCAACCATCAAATTCTTACGCATGTCATTTTGACTATAAACAACCGCTTGGTCTTCCCAATGTTCGTTAAGATCATCTTGTGGATTTTGGATATGATCCTCGATCTTAGCAATGCGAGTTTCATATTCCTCTTTAAGTTTTAATAGCTCTTGTTTGACAGTTTTAAGGTCAATCTTCATTATTTTCTCCTAATAGATTATTTTTATTCTATAAATATCTTCTTTATCATAAATAGCCGATTAGCTCAGTGCCACCACAAAATGTTACTGAAACTGTTTTAAGTTAATAAAACTGCTTAGGGCAAAATTTATCTGAGCTTACGTATGAGAGCCCATCAGAAAACTGTTAGAATACACCGCCTTAAATTCTTGCTAGGTACGCTTTAACTAGCTACTTTTTAACCAGGTACGCTTTAAAAAACCAGCAGCGATAGGATTTGATGACATAAATTTGCTAAAGATGTAACAAAAGCTAACCGTCGTACAGATTAATAATAGATGATACATAGGAGCAGGTAATGAATTTTTTGCGTATGAGCGAGCTGAGTTTGACCGATAAAGTAGTGTTGATTCGTGAAGATCTGAATGTCCCTATTAAAGCAGGTAAGGTCGCTAGTGACGCACGTTTACAAGCCAGCCTGCCGACGATTAAGATGGCGCTTGAGAAGGGCGCAGCAGTAATCGTCTGCTCGCATTTAGGACGCCCGACAGAAGGTAATCCTGAAACCATGTATTCGTTAGCACCCGTGGCTGACTATTTAAGCGAAAAATTATCAGCGCCTGTAACCCTCAATAGTGATTACCTCACTCAAGGCGTCGCTATCAAAGCAGGTGACGTCGTACTGCTAGAAAATGTACGTTTTAATGAAGGCGAAAAGAAAAATAACGCAGCCCTCGCGCAAAAATATGCTGACTTATGTGATGTGTTTGTGATGGACGCTTTTGGCACAGCACATCGTGCCCAAGCCTCAACAGAGGGCGTGACTCAAGCCATGCACCAAGCTGGTAAAATAGCCTGCGCAGGTCCTTTATTGGCAGCGGAGCTTGATGCGCTAAGCTTAGCACTTGAAACGCCAGCACAGCCGATGCTTGCTATCGTTGGTGGCTCAAAAGTCTCTACCAAGCTTGAAGTGCTGCATAGCTTGGCCAAAGTGTGCTCACAGATTATTGTCGGTGGCGGGATTGCCAATACTTTCTTAGCAGCCCAAGGTCATAGCGTTGGTGCATCACTGTATGAAGCAGATCTGCTCGATACAGCGCGTGAAATCATGGAAAAAACTGAGATTTTACTGCCTGAATACGTAGTCGTTGCTGATAAGAATGATATTGATTTTGCAGATTTTACCGGCTCATTGCAAAAGGCGACTGCTACCATCAAGCCTGTTAATGCCATCGGTGACAATGACATGATATTAGATATCGCGCCAGACAGTGCGATGAAATTAGCACAAGCAATTACCAATGCCAAAACCATCTTATGGAACGGTCCCGTTGGCGTGTTTGAAGTAGATGCGTTTGGTCAGGGCACTCAAATCGTGGCAGAAGCGGTCAAAAACAGCCAAGGCTTTTCGATTGCCGGTGGCGGTGATACCCTTGCTGCGATTGATAAATATCAAGTCGCAGCTGGCGTCAGCTACATGTCAACGGGCGGCGGTGCGTTCTTAGAGTTTGTAGAAGGTAAAGTTTTGCCAGCAGTGGCGGCCTTACAGATTGCTAAATAACCTCTTAACGAGACTCTAGCAGATGAGTAACATTAGGCGTACAACTTAGCCTCAATATCTAAGGTACGCTGTATCAGTAATATTTTGGCTATCATACAAACCTTGTTGTTCCTTGTTTTTTAGGGCGACAAGTAGGTATAGCCGTCTATTATTATTAAGTGGTAATTATTTGTTTCTATACTGAAAATTGTTATTGCATGTCTAATTTGCACTATATAAAATAGCGCAAACCATGTATTTGACATGCTTTATTTATGAGGGATTTTTTTATGTTAAAACGTCATTTATTACTTGCTAGTGTTCTTGCTGGTACTTTTGCCATCACTGCATGTAGCCAACAAACCGAAGAGAACGCAGAAGCGACAGTTGATTCTGCTGCTGAAGACGCGGCAGTAAACACTGAAGAAGCGGCTGCAAATACCGAAGCTGCTGCTGCTGAAGCTGAAGTTGCTGCCCAAGACGCAGGTACTGAAGTTGCCGAAGGCGCTGAAACTGCTGGCGCTGCTGCTACAAATGCATTAGAAAATACTGGTGAAGCGGTTGTGGTAGGGGCAAATGAAGCCGTTGCTAATACTGCTGAAGTGGTTGCCGACGGTGCCGCTGCTGTTGAAGCTAAAGCCAGTGAAAATGCAGTAGAAGCAGAGCAGCAGTACTAATCAGTAGTTTTAATTTTAAGCATTGCTGATATACAGCAGTTGCTTTGTAAGTCCCTAAAATACAAAAAAGCTTTGGCAATAGCCAAGGCTTTTTTTATGGACAAAAATAATCGATTTTGTTTATAAATCTCGTTTATAAAAAGTACTTTATGGCTAGTTGTGAACAGGATTGACCATCTAGCCCCTCAAATAAGATAGAAAAACCAAGTAGACAAACAAATAATTGGCTAAGCGCTACGAAGCACTGGTAATTTTTGCTATAATCACCGCGTAATAATGAACAGCAAGAAACTGTGTTTTTTGTTGGTTTATCATGCGGTATCCACTGCAAATATATGTCGCATAGCGATGTTGTAAAGCTATGCTGCAGTGCAGATGTGGCAGCGTCATATTGCTAAAATGCTGCCTTAATAGCATCTTCAAAATACTATTTTTAAATATAACCAGAGAGTGTTTTATGGCCTTAATATCGTTACGTCAACTTTTGGATCATGCTGCTGAACACGGCTATGGTGTTCCTGCTTATAATGTTAATAATTTAGAGCAGATGCGTGCCATCATGATGGCGGCTGACGCCTGTGACTCTCCTGTGATTGTACAAGCCAGTGCTGGCGCACGCAATTATGCAGGTTCAGCGTTTTTACGCCACCTGATTATCGCTGCTATCGAAGAATGGCCGCATATTCCAGTGGTGATGCATCAAGATCACGGCATGTCACCCGCTATTTGCCAACGCTCAATCCAGCTTGGCTTCTCATCAGTGATGATGGACGGCTCGCTTGGTACAGACGGCAAAACGCCGATGGATTATGATTATAATGCCAGCGTCACCCGTGAAGTGGTCAAAATGGCTCATGCTTGCGGTGTTTCAGTCGAAGGCGAGATTGGCTGTCTAGGCAGTCTTGAGACCGGTATGGCAGGCGAAGAAGATGGCTCGGGTGCAGAGGGTGTGCTTGATCACGAGCAGCTATTGACCAGTGCTGATGAAGCTGAACAGTTCGTTAAAGACACCAATGTCGATGCGCTAGCCATTGCAATCGGCACCAGTCATGGCGCTTATAAATTTACCCGTCCACCGACAGGCGACATCTTATCGATTGAGCGCGTCAAAGAAATTCATGCTCGTATTCCGAACACTCATCTGGTCATGCATGGCTCATCATCAGTACCGCAAGAGTGGCTAAAAGTCATCAATGAAAATGGCGGTAATATCGGTGAGACTTATGGCGTGCCTGTTGAGCAAATCGTTGAAGCGATCAAGCATGGCGTCCGTAAGGTAAATATCGATACCGATTTGCGTTTGGCATCAACGGGTGCTATCCGTAAATTCCTTGCCGAAAATCCGAGTGAATTTGATCCACGCAAATACTTTAAAGCGTCTATGGTTGCGATGTCAGATATCTGTACCAATCGTTTTGAAGCCTTTGGTTCTGCGGGTCAAGCACATAAGATTCGCCCAATCAGCCTTGAAGGTATGGTGAGTTTTTACCAGTAGGCTTGAGGGTAACATAAGGTGTTTGCTCGTTAAGTGAGGGTTAGCCCCTTTTTATAATAGTCCGTATAAGAGGTTATAAATCATGATTGGATTGATTAGTGGACAGGTGCAGTATTTGATGGCGCCAACCGCCTGTATCATGACCACCTCTGGCGTAGGCTATGATATTGAGCTACCGCTTCCCTCATTTTGTCAGTTGCAACTGAATCAGCAAGCGAGCATCTGGACGCACTTTCATGTGCGTGAAGATGCGCAGCTGCTGTTTGGTTTTATCGATCGTAAAGAGCGTGATGTCTTTCGTCAACTGATTAAAATCAACGGCGTTGGGGCAAAAATGGCATTGGCGATGCTGTCTGCCATGTCAGCAGCTGAGCTAAAAATGCATGTCGAGCAAGATTCAGAAACGGCCCTTATGCGTATTCCTGGTATTGGCAAAAAGACTGCGCAGCGTTTATTGATTGAGCTAAAAGACAAGCTGAAAAATATCGAAGTTGATAGCAGTCATTTAGAATTTGCGATGCAGCCAGTGTCAGTATCTGCTGAAGGCAGTATTATGGCTGAAGTGGAAGGCGCTTTGATCAGCTTGGGCTATAAAGAAAAAGAAGCTCAGCAAGCGATTAAAGCCGCTAAGAGCCATGGTAATACTTTTGCTGATACGCAAGGGTTGCTCAAAGCCACATTGCAACAGTTGTCAGGATTTTGATTCATTGCCCTTACTATCATTCATGAGTATCCATCATTCTTGACCGATAAGCGACATTCATTGTCGCTTATTTTCGTTTTGGGCTGTGCTTTTTTTAGTCGCTGCTTTATGATGTTTTGCATGACTTATACGCAGCGTTTGGTTATGCTATTTACTACCTAGTCTTTAAAAATAATTTTTTTAATATAATGATAAAACCTATGATGCAAGATCGTTTGATTAATCCATTCGAAGGGGCAGGCGATGCGCCTGATTCCAATATTCGACCGGCATTATTGGCTGAATATATTGGTCAGCCAGTGGTACGTGAGCAGATGGAGGTGTTTATTGGCGCGGCACGTGGACGAGGCGAGGCATTAGACCATACTTTAATTTTTGGTCCGCCTGGTCTTGGAAAAACGACGCTTGCCAATATTATTGCTCGTGAAATGGGTGGTAACCTGCGCTCAACTTCAGGACCTGTGCTTGAGCGCCCCGGTGATTTAGCAGCGATGCTGACCAATCTAGAAGAGGGTGATGTGCTGTTCATCGATGAGATTCATCGATTGAGTTCGGTTATTGAAGAAATACTGTACCCTGCTATGGAAGACTTTCAGCTCGATATTATGATTGGGGAAGGACCAGCTGCGCGCTCTATTAAGCTTGATTTGCCGCCGTTTACCTTGGTTGCGGCGACCACGCGAGCAGGGCTGCTGACTTCACCACTGCGTGATCGCTTTGGCATTGTGCAGCGACTTGAGTTTTATAATATTGCAGATTTAACCACTATTGTCAGCCGGGCTGCTCGTTTGATGCGTGTACCGATGAGCGAAGATGGTGCGGTGGAGATTGCGCGCCGCGCTCGTGGTACGCCAAGGATTGCTAATCGTTTATTACGCCGTGTCCGTGATTATGCTGAAGTGAGGGGCGACGGTAGCATCAATGGCACCATAGCGAGCAGTGCGCTTGATATGCTGGCAGTTGATAGACGCGGACTTGATCATTTGGACAGACGTTATATCGAGATATTGCATGAACGTTTTGATGGTGGTCCCGCTGGCGTTGAAGCGGTAGCAGCAGCGATGGCTGAGGATCGCGGTACGCTTGAGGATGTGATTGAGCCATATCTTATCCAGCAGGGCTATGTATTACGGACTGCTCGTGGACGCGTACTGACGCAGATGGCGATTGATCAGATGCTATAGCTCTATAACTACAGTTGTTGTTATAAAAGCTATAACAGCCATTATAAAAACAGCTCCTATAAAGATAACCACTATGAAAAATGCGCCTACTTTTGATTAAAAGTTGGCGCATTTTTTATGATGTTTTAGACATTGGCTATTGCCGTCTTTATCAGAAAGTGGATAATGCTAAAAAAAACTCATCTCAGTGCCATTGCATCTTTTTATATGAAGCTGACTATATTCATGGTTTAGGCAAGGATACGCCATATCACTGCCAAAATAGCTAGGATATAAAAAACAGGTGACAACCAGCCAACAACCTGCGTGGCGATAGCAATAAAAATAGCAAAACCTGCCAGTGCCAGCCAATCTCGGCGACGATCGTTTAACATATCAGCACGAATCTGCTGAATCTCGCGCAATTGGGTATCTTGACGAGACCCCTGCGCGGCAAGGCTTTGTAAACCTTGGTCTAGTAGCTTAGGGATGTCAGTTGCCGATAACAATATCTCTGGCAACTGCTGGCGTAAATGCTGCAAATTACGCATTGGATCTAGCTGCTCTTTAATCCAGCTGCTAAGGATGGGCTTGGCAAGTGACCAGATATCAAGATCAGGATATAGATCGCGCCCAAGACCCTCAACGTGTACCAAGGTTTTGAGCAGTAGCATTAATTGTGGCGGGATGCTCATATGGTGGCGGCGGGCAATATCTAAGATTTGCATCAAGACGCCAGCAAAATCGATATCGTTAATGGATTTTTGTAGCATTGGACCGACAGTGCGTTTCATATCACGCATCAAGGCATGCTTGTCGGTATTTGGCGGTATCCATCCTGCTCGGCTAACAATATCAACCATAGCGCTAAAGTTATTATTCATCACCGCCAATAACATCCGCGCAACGATAAGCTGGTCGTCTTTAGATAGCGTACCCATGATGGCACAATCAAGCCCGATATAACGCGGCTCATACCCTAAGTCAACCGCTGCCATATTTGCAGTCAAGGTATTGACTGGTGGCGTCTCTACAAAGACGTTGCCGGGGTGCATATCAGCATGGAAGAAGTTATCACGAAACACTTGGGTAAAAAATATCGTTAAGCCTTTTTCTGCTAAGGCTGCGCGGTCGTAGCCTAATTGATCAAATACCTCAACTTGGGAGATAGGGACGCCTTGTATGCGCTCCATGACCATGACGTTTTTATTAGCATCATAGACTTCTGGCACATACATCAATGCTGAGCCCAAAAAGTTGTTGCGCATCTGGGTGGTATTGTCCGCCTCTAGCGTCAAATCTAACTCATTGAGCATAACTTGACGATAGTCTTCGACGATATCGATAATATGTATCGCGCGTGCCGCTTCAATACGAGCCGATGCCCAATTAGCAAGCTCACGCAATAATTCAAAATCTGCAATAATGGTCGTGCGAATATCAGGACGAACCACCTTGACTACCACCTCGCGCCCATCATGTAAGGCGGCGGTATGGACTTGGGCAATAGAGGCGGCGGCTAAAGGCTTGACGTCAAAACGTGCAAACAAAGCCCCAATAGATTGACCAAGCCCATACTTTGGGTCTTGGATTTGGGCAATGGCAACATCAGAGTCAAAAGGTTTGACTTTATCTTGTAGTTGGATAAGCTGCGCGATAATCTCAGGTGGCACAAGGTCACGGCGAGTCGAGAGCAATTGTCCAAGCTTTAAAAACAGCGTGCCCATATCTTCAAGCGCGTATTTGATCGCATTAGGCTGATGTTTTTTGCCCCACGCGGCTGGATGCATACGGATTAGACGCACCAAGGGTTGCAGCTGCGGCGCCTCTTCGACAGGAAAATGGGTGTCAATACGATAGGTGGCGGCGATACGCCATAGCTCAAGTAAACGGGCGCGATGGGATAATAGCATGTGATATAAGTACTCTAGATAAAGTCAAAATAAGATAGGCGTTGTAGAAAAAAATCTTATCTACTATTGGTCAAACGTGCTTGCTCATCTTTGATGGCGGCGAGTCTAGCCTCTTCACGCTCGACATCGGCGCGCAGCTTTAACAGTTGCTGTTTAAGATCATTCACCTCTGCTACCTCAACGGAATCAGGCACACTACTGCCTGCCACATCATTTGCCCAGTCGCTGACATCATCAAAAGCGCGTTTGGCGCTATGACGCCAGCTGCCTTTAAGCTGTGGTATCAGTAGATGCAGCTGGCTTGCCATCGGTTTACCAATAAACGGCTCAAGTTGTCCAGCAACATCAGGATCAAAGCCTGCTATTAATTGATTTAGCTGCATCAGCACTTTGTAATCGCCCTCAATAGGCAGATTGCCTTCGGTGCCGCGCATAAGGTTCAGTAGCTGCGCAGGATTATCAACGATAATGGTGCAGTCTGGGCGACTATGACCAAGACGTGCGCGCTCCATACTGGCCTTTTGATACTCATTCATCGTGCCACTTTGCTCAAACACGCTCTCAGTCGTCACCGGCTCAAAACGCAAGCGCTCATCGGTAAATAGCACATCTAAATTTAGCTCAGGCATGCCCATCTTAAGACGCAGCACCTTGCCAGCAAGCGGCGCGAGCCCCGCTTTGGTAATCTCATCACTGGCAATCGCCATATTAATCAGCTTTTCGGCACCGGCCAAAAGTAGAACAGTCAGCATGAGGCTCTCGCATAGTCAGTTAAGCGCCTTAAAAACGCGCATTATTTATAAATATAAGTTGCCATCACTAGACGTAATGGCGTTTTTATCGCTAGGTGTCGCTAGGTATTGTCATACAACGCTGAAAATTAGGCTTTAAAACCGCGATGTACCGCGACGATACCCGCTGTTAGATTATGGTAATCACAATTTTCAAAGCCTGCTTGTTCCATCATCTGCTTTAGCGTCTGCTGATCAGGGTGCATACGAATTGATTCGGCTAGGTATTTATAGCTTTCTGAATCGTTAGCAACCAGCTTGCCCATCATCGGTAGCGCTGTGAATGAATATAAATCATAGGCTTTTGATAATGGCTCAAAGACAGGTTTTGAGAACTCTAATATTAATAAGCGACCACCAGGCTTCAGCACACGGTACATAGATTTTAATGCCGCATCTTTATCGGTGACGTTACGTAGACCAAAGCTGATGGTCAACAGATCAAAGCTATTGTCATCAAATGGCGCTAGGGTTTCAGCATTTGCCAATACAAAATCAACGTTATTACAGCCAGCATTAATCAGGCGCTCACGACCAACTTCTAGCATCGCTGCATTGATATCAGATAACACGACTTTACCGTTGCGACCGACTTCACGGCTAAAGACCTTGGCTAAATCACCGGTGCCGCCAGCGATATCGAGCACCTGTTGACCGGCGCGTACACCAGACAAGCTGATGGCATAACGCTTCCATAAGCGATGAATACCAAAGGACATCAAGTCATTCATAATGTCGTATTTTTTGGCAACAGAGGTAAATACATCCGCTACTCGCGCTTGCTTTTCTGCTTTATTGACAGTCTGATAGCCAAAATGGGTTTCTTCATGACCATCGGTTTCAGGGGTATGTGGATTATTGATGTCATCACGTTGGTTAAAAAGCGTTTGCTTGGTCGTTTGGGTAGTCGCTTGTGCAGCGTTGTTTATAGTGCTGCTTTGAGTGTTGGTAGCATTGGCATTTGGCATAGTCGTTTGTTGCCCTTGTGGCGTTCCTATGGGTAATTCTTCAACATGAGTAAAGTCATTGTTATTGACACTATTAGCGCTTGCAGCAGTAGTTTGACCTGCTTTTACTTGCGCGCTGATATTTTGGTTATTGGTGATACTGTCTTGAACCAATTTATCTTGTATATGGCCGTTAGTGGTCGTTGTATTATTCACATGATCAGTCATCGCGGTGTCCTATAATTTTTTATGATTATTTTTAGTCAGATAAAATACAAATAGTTGTTGAGACAATGGCTCTTATCATACACCAAACGCAGCGGGCTTACCGTCATTATCCATGGCATGAACCTCATCGATCACCTCAAGCTCACGCTCACAAAACGGTTCGATAAAACTGCTCACGCTTTTCAGAGGCTTCATGGCTTTAAAGCCTGAATCGATAAAGTCATATAGCGGCTGAAAGTTATAGCGATAGGCGGTGCCTTTAGCCATCGCAAAGGCTTTTTTGAGCATAAAAGAATTTAGGTCTTTGTCAGTACGATAGCAGACCTCTTTTAAATTATTAATCTGCACGCGGCGCTCATCTGCTTCGTCAACGGTACGATAAGCGCGCAGCATATTCTCTTCATTAACCGCCAAGTCTTGCGCAAGCAGCCACTCGGCCAAATGTAAATCAAGCTCAATCGCCAATATAGATGCTTGAATACCCATACTGCCAGCTTCTAAAGAGGACTCTTTGGCAAGACGCTCAAGTTTCTTAGCTTTAGGAAGGATACGCTCCAATTGCTCTGCCAATACTTTAAATTCATCACCGCCATATAGCTGTGTTAAAAAATAATCTGCCATTAGCTGGTTTTTTGGTTGTTCAAACAGCGCGCTATGGGTGCGTTTGATGCGCTCTTGTTGCCATGACTGCACCTCATTAAGCTTTTTATTTAAGGCAGCATCATCATGATGTGGCAGCGCCCAAAAGCGGTTTAAGTGCTGTTGTAGATTGGCTAAAGCAGACATGGCAGGTTATCCTATAAAAATAGTCATCAGGTTGATAATAAAAAAGGGATAGCAATGGGGTAAGCTAGCACGCAGTTTTTATACTTATAGGCAGCTATTAAAGCATGCTCGCAAGATTTTGTTCACCTTAAAAGAAAATAAAGCAGAATACAAATGCCAAACTGTTACATAGCCACGTTATTTACTAAATGGGCGCAGTGCTATGATAAAACAACTTAGCTATTTTAGACGGTTATTTTAACCCATTATTTGATAAGACTATAGCGAGCATACACATGAGCAAAAAAAAGGATAACAGGGATAAATCATCGGAAGATGAGCGCGCGGTATTTGATAAGCAAGTGGTCGAGCAGTATCTCACGCCCAATCCTTTGAGCAAGTTTTCCATTGATGAATACGCGCTGCGATTGGCATTGGTTACAGCTCAGCTTGCGCTGCGAGCGACGCGCCAGCCAACACCTAGCACTGATAAAGCCGTTGGGCTACTGGTACTGGTCAATGGCATGGAGCAGGCGGGTAAGGGCACTGCGGTCACGCAACTGCGCCAGTGGGTTGATCCGCGCCTACTTAAGGTTGAAGCAACCGTTGGCTCTTGTCCTTTAGCTCACCAGCCCATTTGGCAGGCGCATACCAAAGCCATACCGCGCCACGGTGATGTGATGGTATATTTTGGTAACTGGTATGCGGACTTACTTTATAACGTCATGCGCATGGCAAGCGCTGAGGGCGGTAAATCAGAACAAAATAAAAAGAATACGGATGTTGAAGCGTTACCCATTAGTCAATGGCAGGACTATTTACGCCAGCAGCTGGTGGAACTGCAAGCTTTTGAGCAAGATCTTGTGGCAAATCAAACCCAGCTGCTAAAGTGCTGGTTTCATGTCGATATCGAGACTTTACAGGAGAGGCTAAATGACGATGAGCCAGATCCAAAATTTTTGTACCAGATTGATTGGCATGATGTGGCGATAGTGAATAAGTTTAATGAGGTAGCAGCCGACTTATTACGCCAGCAAGGCGATTGGGTAATCATCGATGGCGCTGATAAGTCGCAAGCAGCCATACATTTTTGTCATGAAGTCTTACAGGCGATGCAAAAGGCACTGGTCAGTAGCCGGATAGATGGCCATGTAGAGGCAGATCAAGCGCAAGATTCAAATGCTACTCATAATAACCAAGTAAAGTCGCAATCAATCAAGTTTGAACCAGTAAAAATACCTAAGCTACTGACTGATATCGAAGATTCCGAGATTGATAAATCTGACTATAATGAGGCATTGGCTAAGAAGCAGGCGCGCTTGGCAGAGCTGTTACGTGCGCGTCAAGGCCAGCACGTGGTGTTCGCCTTTGAAGGTATGGATGCGGCTGGCAAGGGCGGCGCTATCAAAAGACTGGTGGCACCCCTTGATCCACGCGAATATCAAATTTATAATATTGGCGCGCCTATGCTCCATGAGTTACAGCATCCGTATTTATGGCGGTTTTGGCAAAAGCTTCCGAATGAGCAAACAGACCGCATCAGCCGCATTGGTATCTTTGATCGTACTTGGTATGGGCGGGTCTTGGTCGAACGTATTGAAGGCTTTGCCACGGACAACGAGTGGCAGCGTGCTTATGATGAAATCAATCGTTTTGAGGCCGCCTTGGCAGCGTCAGGTACGTTGGTCATCAAATACTGGCTTGCCATTGATAAAAAAGAGCAGCTCAAGCGTTTTGAGGCACGTGAAGAGACTGCATACAAACAATTTAAATTGACCGACGATGATTGGCGCAACCGTGATAAATGGTCAGAATATGTACAATCTGCTGCCGATATGCTGGCACGTACAGATACTAAGAATGCCCCGTGGTGTGTAGTCGCTCATAATGATAAGCGCCAAGCACGTTTAGCGGTGTTAGACCATGCTATCGAGCAGCTATCCACGCTGCTTGCTACTAGCTAAACACAGCTTTGCTATTACTATGCTATATAAGTCTTATTATGCCTTTCGTGTGTATAGTACAAAATATAAGTAGATGACAGACTCTAGAAAACATCCCTATCACTTCTAAGCTAACGCCTATATTTCTTAGATCTTATATTCACAGTTACAAATCTTGTAATATCATCATGCATTATGCGTCTATATTTAATATAATAGGCGCGTAATGAGCGTTGTTATTTATTAAAATAACTTTGTCTTTTGTTTATTTATCTTTAATATCAATGTATTATGCACGATAAATAGCGGGTCTAAAAGAGCGCTATTATCATAACAACGTAAGCCGCAAGATGCTTTAATCAGATGATTTGGCAATACCACTTGCGGCTTTATGGCATTTCATTTATATGTTTTATCCCAGTTTTTGGTTGTTATTCAGCTCAAATGCTTATTGGCAAATGGCTATAATCGCTGAGATAAGACAGTAAAGAAGGTGTCAGAGCGTTTAGACAGCGCTCTTAACACGATATTCTAAAATTGTATTTCAAAGAACAGCGTTGCGCGCATAGTGTTGTAATTTTGGTTGATGATAATCACATCAACCATGGCCGCGCAATGTCATCATTTGTCAATAATTTCAATCAGCTTACGCAGGACGTATCAACGTATGGGTATTAGCAGCAGCTCTACAGGACCAACAAAATCAGTCGGCTCTATGAGAATCAATCTATTTTTTGCCATTTTAATGATTGGAATGACCGCCTACTTTTTGTGGTGGGGTCTAGATTACACCATGCATCAGCAGACGACACTATTTATTGTCGCCACTGCTTTTGGTGTTTTTATGGCATTCAATATCGGTGGTAACGATGTCGCCAACTCTTTTGGTACCTCAGTCGGTGCAGGGACATTAACCATCCCGCAAGCACTGGGTATTGCGGCGATATTTGAAGTATCAGGCGCTGTGCTGGCAGGCGGTGAAGTGACCGATACGATTCGTAGCGGTATTGTCGATTTAGATGGTCTGTCGGTTACGCCCAACCAGTTCATTTATGTCATGCTGTCAGCGCTCATCGCTGCTGCATTTTGGCTGTTGTTTGCCACCAAAAAAGGTCTGCCGGTTTCGACCACGCATGCGATTATTGGCGGTGTGGTTGGTAGCTCGATTGTCTTGGGTATCACCTTGGGTGGTACTGAGATGGCATTATCAACCGTGAATTGGGGCAAGATTGGCACAATCGCCATCTCTTGGGTTTTATCACCGCTATTAGGAGGCGTTTTGTCTTATCTGTTATATGGACAGATTAAGAAAAACATCATCGAGTATAACGATAAAACAGAGGCGCATATTGCGACTCTAAAAGACAATAAGAAAACCTTAAAGCAAACCCATAAAGAGTATTTGGATGGTTTAACTGAGTCTGAGCAATTGGCTTATACCTCAGCGATGCTCCGCGACCAAGAAATCTATAAAGATGATGACTGCGTCGTTGAAGATCTAGAGACAAACTATTACAAAGAGCTTTATGAGATTGAAAATGAGCGCAGCAGCCTTGATACCTTAAAAGCACTTAAGCAATGGGTGCCTATCATTGCGGCTGCAGGCGGCGCGGTCATGGCCTCTTTGGTGATTTTCAAAGGTCTTAAAAACGTCAATAATGGTATGACGACGTTGCAAGGCTTTTTAATCATGGGGATGATTGCAGCATTGGTATGGCTTGCAACCTATATTTATACTAAGAGTATCCGCGGTAAGCACAAAGAGGATTTGACCAAAGCCACATTTATTATGTTTAGCTGGATGCAAGTTTTTACCGCATCAGCGTTTGCTTTTAGTCATGGCTCGAACGATATTGCCAACGCTGTTGGTCCGTTTGCTGCGATTATGGATGTCATCCGTACTAATAGTATCTCAACCGAAGCGGCTGTCCCGCCTGCTGTGATGCTCACCTTTGGTGTGGCATTGATTGTAGGTCTTTGGTTTATTGGTAAAGAAGTGATTCAAACAGTCGGTACCAGTTTGGCAAAAATGCATCCAGCGTCTGGATTCTCAGCTGAGCTCGCTGCTGCTGCAGTTGTAATGGGCGCGTCGACGATGGGTCTACCAGTATCAAGTACCCATACCTTAGTCGGTGCTGTACTTGGTATAGGTATCGTTAATAGAGACACCAACTGGGCGCTGATGAAGCCGATTGGTTTGGCATGGGTTATTACGCTTCCTGCCGCAGCCGGTATGTCTGCAATCAGTTATATATTGCTGATAAATCTCTTTTAAAAGTTGCCATTAGCATTATTTAAGTATTAATAAGTACAAATAAAAAACGCTTATCATATCGATAAGCGTTTTTTTATATCTATGTTTTGTCTCTTTTATAGCTGGGTTTATACCTAAGTAATATAAATGGAAGCCTACTCAGTACCAAACTGCTTACGCTTTTTAGCAAAAAAGCGGTCTAAGCGATCCATGGCGTCTTCTAAATCGTGTAAATTGGGTAAAAATACCAAGCGGAAATGGTCGTTTTTGTCCCAGTTAAACCCCGTTCCTTGTACCATCAGTACGTTTTCTTCGAGCAATAAATCCATCATAAACTGCATGTCATCTTTGATAGGGTAAACCTCAGGGTCCATCTTTGGAAAGCAGTAAAACGCGCCTTGTGGCATGGTACAAGAGATGCCCTTAATTGCATTAAGACGGGTTACTGCCAACTCACGCTGCTTATATAAGCGCCCTTTTTGAGACGTCAAATCCTTCATGCTTTGATAACCGCCCATGGCTGTCTGAATCGCATACTGCCCTTGGACGTTAGAACACAAACGCATAGACGCAAGCATATCCAAACCTTCGATAAAGTCAGCCGCATGCTCTTTACGACCTGAAACCATCATCCAACCGGCACGAAAGCCTGCGATACGATGCGATTTTGATAAACCATTATAGGACAGTACCAGTACTTCGTCAGTTAAGGTGCTCATCGGCGTATGCTGCATATCATCATAAAGAATACGATCATAAATCTCATCCGCCATGATGATTAAATCATGCTCCTTTGCAACCTCAACGATTTGCATCAGTACTTCATCACTATATAGCGCGCCTGTTGGATTATTAGGGTTGATAACCACAATGCCTTTGGTTTTGCTGGTGATTTTGGATTTGATATCTTCAATATCGGGATGCCAGTTGTCTTCTTCATTACAGCGATAATGTACCGCTGTACCGCCTGCGAGATTGGCTGCTGCTGTCCATAGCGGATAGTCGGGCATGGGAACCAGTACTTCATCGCCATCGTTCATCAGCGCCTGCATGGTCATCACAATCAGCTCAGAGACGCCATTGCCGAGATAAACATCACGGACATCAACTGCTGATAGTAGTCCCTTTGATTGGTAATATTGCAGCACTGCTTTACGTGCTGAAAAAATCCCTTGTGAATCTGAGTAGCCCGTTGCTTCTGGCAAATTCATCGCCACATCACGTAAAATCTCATGCGGGGCTTCTAATCCAAAAGGAGCAGGGTTACCGATATTAAGCTTTAAGATACGCTTGCCTTCGGCTTCCATTTTATTGGCAGTTTGTAGCAGAGGACCGCGAATATCATAGCAAACGTTTTGTAATTTATCGGATTTTTTTATTGGGTTCATAGCGTGACTACTCAGCAGGTTATTTGGTAAATTTGTATGGGGGGTAGAAGAGGTTATAGCGATTGGTGTGATTTGACTGATGCTAGGAGCTTGCTCGCCTACCTTGACAGCTTTATGATTATCAGACGATATACTGTCAAAATCGACATCTGATTTGCTGTCGCGTTCAAGCTCGCCGCGTAACAAATATCCTTCACTGCAGCCTAAAATACGCGCAAGGGTGGGCAGCTTAGAGGAAACAATCCCATTCGTCCCGCGCTCCCAGTTAGAGATAGCACCGCGGCTAACTTTAGCGCCAGCAGCAGTCATCGCTTGTGCTAGCTGTTCTGCTGTTAAGCCTTTGTCACGGCGCAGCTGTACCAGTCGTTCAGCTTGTGTGCTCTTAATTCTATCGTCAGCCTTCATTGTATAAGCCTTTTTTATATTTTATAAATCTGTTATCACTAAAATAACGAAAGCAGCTCTCTTTGATGATTATTAAACCAGTGCTTAAAAGGGAGCTGCTTTTAATAGGTTGCCAATGCAAGATATTATTGCATATAAAAACTAAATGCAAGTTTTTTATATATCGTAGACTCCAACAATGCAAGTATATCTTGCATTGAAGGGGTTCTTATACTGTTCTTGAGCAATTCAACTGAAATAGGGCTATTTAACTTGTTATTTTTTATATCAGCTGGCTGCTCATGTATGATGCTGTCAATCAATGACAATCAATGCCATTCAATTACATTTAAGGCGATAAGTATTCTTATTAGCAGCATCTTGAATAATAAGACGCTCGCCAACAGATAAAGCGTATCGTTTTTATAAAAAATAGCGATAAAGCCTCGATAAACCATTGCTCACGATAGAGTAAACAATCAGTTATTTCATAAGGATACGTTATGCAAGACAATCAACTGAGTAAAGAAGAAATCAGCCAATTGACCGAAGCAGATTGGAAAGAGCGCTTAAGTGCTGAGGAATATCATGTGCTGCGCGAGAAGGGCACAGAGCGACCATTTACGGGCGTTTATAACGATATAAATGACAAGGGTATTTATCGCTGTAAAGGCTGCGGTGCAAGCTTATTTGAATCAGACAATAAGTTCGATGCAGGATGCGGCTGGCCAAGCTTTGATCAAGGGATCGATAATAGCGCTATTGATGAGCACATCGATGATTCGCTAGGCATGCGCCGTACAGAAGTGACGTGTAGTAATTGCGGCGCGCATTTGGGTCATGTATTCCCTGATGGTCCGCGTGAAACCACAGGCATGCGCTATTGCATCAATTCTCTGTCTATCGATTTAGATAAGTCGGAATAATAGCTAAAACGGCGAATATGTTATTGAAGGTGTCATTAATCAGAGCGTATAAAGTAAGGGTAGGGAGTATTAAAGGCTTCCTACTCCTCATTTATCTTGTTACCCTCATTAATAGGTATGTGGCTTTTGATTAATGATAGAATTTATTTAAAATATAAGATGAATAAAAACAATTGCTTATAGTTTTAATGAAGAAAATAAGCAAAAATCTGTATAAAATCTTCAAATAGTGTTTGACAGCCATGTGTAAATCTATATAATACACACCCACAGCAGCAGAGCTTAGTGACAAACTTAGAGCTCAGTTGATGTTGAATAAATTGCTTAGCAATTGTTCGAAGGGTGATTAGCTCAGTTGGTAGAGCGTCTGCCTTACACGCAGAATGTCGGCGGTTCGAATCCGTCATCACCCACCACTATTTAGTATGGCATTACTCTTAAGTAGTAGGCTAAGTGGTTAAATAAACTAAGTACGACCTAAGCAGCGGTAGTTCAGTTGGTTAGAATACCGGCCTGTCACGCCGGGGGTCGCGGGTTCGAGTCCCGTCCGCTGCGCCATATTTAAAAC
>NZ_JBFFMS010000013.1:0-55955 GCF_041554015.1 Psychrobacter sp.
CTTGATATGCCGTTGTATCTGCGTATCGCGCCTGAGCTTTACCTAAAACGCTTGGTGGTTGGTGGTTTTGAAAAGGTCTTTGAGATCAATCGCAGCTTCCGTAATGAAGGGGTTTCAACCCGTCATAATCCTGAATTTACTATGATTGAGTTTTATCAAGCCTATGCTGATTATCATGATTTGATGGATTTGACTGAGCGCCTATTTAACGAATTGGCGATCGATATCTTAGGTACCACTGAGATTACTTATCAAGAAGAAGCCATTAGCTTAAAAGCGCCTTTTGAGCGTCTGTCTATGTCTGATGCGATTGCCAAATATGCAGAAAACTTCGATATGTCACGTATCAATGATCGTGAGTATCTCGCCGAGTACGTATCTAAAACGCTAAAACAGCAGGTAAAAGACGTCTTTGGGGTGGGTAAATTACAAACTATTATCTTTGAAGAAACCGCTGAGCACCAGCTACGTCAGCCAACCTTTATTACTGAATACCCTGCTGAAACCTCGCCACTTGCACGCCGCAATGATGACAATCCTGAGATTACTGACCGTTTTGAGCTGTTTGTCGGTGGTCGTGAATTGGCGAATGGCTTTAGTGAGCTTAATGATCCTGCCGATCAGGCAGAGCGCTTCCTCGGTCAAGTAGCTGAAAAAGATGCTGGCGATGATGAAGCCATGCACTTCGATGCAGAATATATCGAAGCTTTATCTTATGGCTTGCCGCCGACCGCTGGCGAAGGTATCGGTATTGATCGCTTAGTCATGCTATTGACAGACTCTGCCAGTATCCGTGATGTGATTTTATTTCCGCACATGCGCCGTAAGTTTGAGGGTTAAAGATAGTTTGCTTGCCATAAGTCCATACTGATACTAAACTGAACATAAGATGGCTTTTTTGATTTGTTGAAAAAGCCTCATATGATTTTCAGTACTATCATGGATAGGGATGCGTTTAACATTATGGACAATCAGCAAGTACCACCCTCGATTTGGCAACAGATGATACAACAGAGTTTTTTGTCTTTGTATACCTTAGCAGCACATAAAATCTCTAGCCCTGAATATTTTCAGGGTTATGATTTTGTCTTTGAGTTTTCCAATGCGATGATTTATCTTATCGTCAATGATGTCGTGATGCAGGCAAGCAAGCAAGATATTAATAGTACTCAGGTGCGTACTTGGAGAAAAGAGGTTGTCAATCAGCTGATTAAGCAGCATGCTCAGCTTTACCTCAAAAACGATAAAATCATTGCCCATAAAAATCAGGCAACATCTAATAAACCTGTATATTTTATTGGATTAACCTCGCTTTCAATACAACAACCAATACAGCAACAAGTTAGCGATCATACTGATCTACAAAACGATTATTTAGCAACGCCATCTTATGCAGTTGGTTATGAGTATGGCAGTCAGTTCTTCGCTGAAGACTGTGTGTTGGACTTAGATGACGAGCAGAGTGTACTGCAAGTATTTAGCTATCAAAATTTTTCTGAGATATTAAATCAGTTGGTTACGCCCAGTGATTTGAGCGCTTATCTAGCCTTTCATCGCAGTAAATTGACAGGATTTGAAGCATTTGCAGATGAATCGACCTTGCTTGCGCAGTTCTTACAATCATCAGATTTTCATCAAAGAGCAATTGATGTGCAGGCGCAATTGGTCAGCAATCAATTGATAGCACAGATTGAACCGCGATTACAAAAAGCGGCAGATCCTAACCAAACTGAGTTTGCAGCTGCGCTGATGGTAGAGATTCAGAAGAACACTCGGATGTGGTACAAGCTTTTTAATAATTTAATCAAAAGTTGTTATGAAGCGGGTAATCCATTGCCAAAAGAGCAAGTTGATATTTTGGTTGATGAATCCATGTACACTTATGCGTGTCTAATAGAAAAAATATTAGCGCATAGAACCATCGATCAAGAGTCGCGCTGGACAGGTTATGTGCGCCATGAGCACTCTTATAATGTGTTTGGTCGCCACTATTTGATGGTGTTTTATGCCCAAGATGACGACAGCTCATTGAGCGCTGAAAAGGTTCGTGCGGGTCATCAAGATTTGTTATTCGAACTCAACGCCCAGATGCAGCAGCCAGTTATGCAGGATCTGTTTTTAATTGGGGTAGAGGTCAGACCTTGTGAAGATAGCGTAAATACCGAAGTCCATCTCGATGCTTTTCATCTCAATGGGTCGCTTATCGATGCAAATACACAGCGTTTATACCAACAATTGGCGCAATTGAGAGCTCAATCATAGCCTAGCTTTCGGACTTAAGTTTGATAGCTGGTTTTGATGCTATATTTGGATAGCTTGGCTCGACAGTTATTTTGACATCTAGCTTGGATCATTGACTTTAAGATAAATTGCTAATTTGATGCTTTACTTATATTTTTACGACTTACCTTGGCATTCATTATGACGCAGCAATATCAGGTTTTAGCCCGAAAATACCGACCCAAAAACTTTCATGAGTTGATTGGGCAGACGCATGTCTCACAGGCGTTGATCAATGCGATTGATTACAATCGTCTGCATCATGCTTATCTGTTTACCGGTACGCGCGGCGTCGGTAAGACGACCATCGCCCGTATTTTATCTAAGTGTTTAAATTGTGATACAGGCATCACCAGTACCCCGTGTGGCGTGTGTGATAATTGCGTGGCGATTGACCAAGGGCGCTTTATTGATCTGATTGAGATTGATGCCGCTTCTCGTACCAAAGTTGAAGACACGCGCGAGCTACTTGATAACGTCCCCTATGCGCCAAGCCAAGGTCGTTATAAGGTGTACCTGATTGATGAAGTGCATATGCTGTCGACACACAGTTTTAATGCGCTTCTTAAAACCTTAGAAGAGCCGCCTGAGCATGTCAAGTTCCTATTAGCCACGACGGATCCGCAAAAGCTGCCAATTACGATTATCTCGCGCTGTCTACAGTTTGTATTGCGTCCTTTGCCCCAAAGCTTACTGAGTGAGCATTTGGCTAATGTGTTAACCCAAGAACAAGTAGACTATACGCAGCCAGCGCTTTGGCAACTGGCTAGTGCCGCAAAAGGTTCGGTACGTGATGCCCTCTCATTGACCGACCAAGCGATTGCTTTTGGTCAAGGGATGCTTGATGATGTGACCGTCAATTCAATGCTCGGCTTGATTGATGCAGCTGACCTAGTGAGCTTAATCACAGATATCTATCATCATGATAAGCCTGCTGTTGCTGCTCATATTGAGCAGATGCGTGCGCAAATGGTTGATGCCAGTAGCATGTTTGATGGGCTCGCTGAGCTATTGCACCAGTTGGCATTGTGTCAGCTGTTGCCCGAAGTCGCTCTTAATGTCAATGAAGCGCAAGCACAGCATATCAATCAGCTTGCTCAGCATATAAGCCCTGAGGTATTACAGCTTTATTATGAAATCGTGGTACAAGCACGTGAAGGCGTTAAGCTTGCCAGTACGCCGATGCAAGCGCTTGAGATGTGTATTTTACGTCTCTTAGCTTTTCGTCCTTTACCAGTCGATGAGATATTAGCGCATGTACCTGATAATATGGCAACAGCTATAGAAAAACCGACTAGCCTTGTCTCTAGCACAGCACTAATCACTGAGCCAGTATCACCGTCATTAGAATCACAAACGCAATCTGACACTATCGCTGATAACCATACTGATGTCAGTGGCAATGTCACCGGTAATAATAAAGAGGATGTTGGAGCTGGCAATAGTAGTCATCAATATGAGCAATATCATTCATATGACGAGGCTGATCATTTTAGCCCGTATGACAACTCTAGTAGTTATAGCACGCTAGAGTTGTCCAATCATCAGCCCGAACCTGTTATTGAGCCCGAACCTGTTATTGAGCCTGAACCTGTTGTTGAGCCTGAACCTGTTGTTGAGCCTGAACCTGTTGTTGAGCCTGAACCTGTTGTTGAGCCTGAACCTGTTGTTGAGCCTAAGGTAAATGATTCTCAATTGTTTAGTCACTCTGACGACCCTCGTACGCTTTTACGTTGTCCGCCGCAAGAATTGATAGGGGAGTGGACGCCTGAAAAATGGGATTACTGGTTACAATGTGCTCGCGAAGCCGCTAGTTTGGCTCAAGATGAGTTGGCGCTTGCCCGTCAAGGCATGATGACAGGAAGCTGTAATGCCGAATCCGTCTTTGTTACAGCGGTCAATAGCAAGCATTTGCAGGCAACCTTTGAGCAGCTAGCGTCAAAGATACAGGCAGAGTTCCCTGATGCCACTATTACGTTACAAATTGATAGCAGTATCATGCAAGCCGATGATAAAACCCCAGAGCGTCGGCAACAAAAACGTCTTGTTGAGGCTAAAACAGTAGCAGAGTCAAGACTGCTCAATACGCCAGTGATGCAGTATTTAATTGAGCGCGGTGAGGGAAAAATGGGCAAGATTCAGTTGTATTAATCATGCATAAACTCTAATAACAGTGTTTTACTAAAACCAGACTGCTCATCAGCTTATTGAAATATCAAGATGAAATGCTTTATCATCTTGATATTTTTGGTTTTATGACATAAGAAGTCATATTATTTGTCCATCAGGATTGTATTAAAAAACTGTAAGAATTTTAATAATTGGTTATAATGGTTAAGTTATATTAATAACTAAAAAGTAGCTTGGATGAGAATATGTTAGATAATTTACGTGGTATGGCTGTGTTTGCTAGTGTGGTCGGACACGGCTCTTTTAGCGGTGCAGCTCGTGAACTGGGTATTACCACCAGTGCAGTCAGTCAGCAGATACGCTCTTTAGAGAATGAGCTTGGTGTCATATTATTGCATCGTTCAACCCGTAAGCTCAGCTTAACAGAAGCGGGAGCCAGTTTTTATGAAGCAGCAAAGGATGTGGTAAGTGCTGCTGAACAAGGTCGAATTAAAGTCAATCAATTGCGTGATGAGCTTGCAGGTAGTTTGCGTATTGCAACGACGCCTGAGCTGGGCGTGCATCATATTTTGCCTGCTTTATCTACTTGGATGTCAGCGCATGACGATCTTAGTATCACGTATTTCGCAGATAATAATTATATCGATATGATTGATGAGCGCATTGATATTGCGGTACGTATGAGCCCTAATATCAACGACTCAACGCTGAGCAATCATCCTTTATCTGATGTGCGCCAAATGTTAGTGGCTTCACCGCAATATTTACGTCAGCATAAAAAAATCGAAACCCCGAAAGATTTGGCAGATCATCAGCTTATCTGCATTGATATCATGAAAGATGCCAATCATGTCGAGCTTACTCAGACTGAAACTGGTAAGAAAACACGTATTAAAATGACATCGCGTATCCATACCAATAACGTTTTTATGGCAATGACTATTGCTAAAGAAGGTCATGGTATCCTTAGAATGATGGAAATGGATGTCAAAAAAGAGCTAGAATCTGGCAATTTGGTCGAAGTGCTTACAGGCTACCAAATGCCAAGTTTTGTGCTATATGCCGTCACTTTAAACCGTGAGCAACAGCCTGCAAAAATCACGCGCTGCTTAGAGGTATTAAAAAAATACTTTCACGCCAATTAAGTTGAGCGCTTAACGATATTTGCTTTAAAGTACTTTTGAAATGTTCAAAAGCAAAAAGCCTATAGATAATGTATCTATAGGCTTTTTTCGCGTTAGACTTTGACTGTATCAGTTGTTTAAAACAAAGGTTTTAATAAGTTAACCAAGCGCTCGACCACTTGTGAGCTTTCGTCGCGGCTCATATTAAGCGGCGGTAGCAGACGAATCACGTGACCGCCTGTGACATTGATAATCAGCTTTTGCTCATCACGAGCGTCATCTACAAGCTTGCTACAGTCCATCTCGTTAGGGAGTGCAATACCAATCATCATCCCAGCGCCGCGACTGCTGACACCATATTGTCCAAATGCATCAACCATGCTGTCGCGAATAAACTGTCCTTCGCTGACAGCGTTTTGCATGATATCACTGTTGAATAGTACATCATACACGCTATGTACCACACGACTGGCTAATGGTGTACCGCCATAGGTTGAGCCATGACTACCAGCACCAAACAAGCCATTAGCGCGACCACGTACCATACAGGCACCCACTGGAAAGCCATTACCTAGGCCTTTGGCGGTTGTCAATACATCAGGGCGTGCGCTGCTATGCTGATAAGCAAAGTACTTACCAGTTCTTCCATTACCAGTTTGCACCTCATCAAGCATAAACAGCCAGTTATGGGTATCGCAGACAGCTTGTATCTGCTCAAGATAAGTAAAACCATTGGCAGCGGTATTAAGACCACCTTCACCTTGAATAGGCTCTACAAATACTGCGCATATATCCTCATAATCATGAGCGGCTTGTTCAATGGCGGCAATATCGCCAAATGGTACACGGATAAAATCCTCATCTAAGGTATAAAAGCCTTCACGGGCTTTAGGGTTTGCAGTCGCTGATAATGACAGTAAAGTACGACCATGGAAAGATTGCTCCATCACAATAACCTTTGGACGATTAAAGCCTTGCTGATGGGCGTATAGGCGCGCCAATTTTAGCGCTGCTTCATTTGCTTCAGCGCCACTATTGGCAAAAAAGACACTGTCCATTTGCGCTGCATCACATAGAGCTTCACCAGCACGCTCTTGCCAGTCAATACCAAATAAATTGCTGGTATGAACCAGCGTTGCTGCCTGCTGTTGAATAGCGTCGGTTACTTGTGGATGACAATGCCCTAAACCGCATACTGCGATACCGGTCAATGCATCTAGATAAGGCGTCTCATCTTGAGTATAGAGCCAGCTTCCTGAGCCGCGGGTAAAACTGATAGGTTGACGAAGATAAGTGGGCATCAGGTAAGTAGCAGACATGTATAGCATCCTTGAAATAATAAAGTTATGAGGGTAAAGAGTTATGAGGTTAAGAAAGTAGAGCGTTTAATACTTATAGCTCATCAGAAAACGGCGTCGACTCAGCAGGCAATGTGTAGTCTTCATTTGCCCATGCGCCAAGATCAATCAGCTTGCAGTGATGACTACAAAACGGCTTATATTTATTATCTTGCCAGGAGGTTTGTTTACCGCACTCTGGACAAGGATAGGTTTTGGGTGAAGGGCTGGCGCTAGTAGTAGATTCAGTCATGATAACAGTAAAGAAATCCTTGGTTTTATCGACAAATGACCAACAAAAACTAAACAACGATTGATTTTCAAATCGTTGCTCTATAAATGTGATTGAGAAAGTCATTTGTCGATGAGTAATCGATATCGTGATATTACTATTGGGTTACATTGACTATATAATAGCATGCAGCCGAATAATGACAAATGACAAATACTTTAAGGACAGTAAATGACTGACAACCTTGAGCTTTCACATCAAAAAATGCGAGCATTCCAACCTCAACGACTCTCAGCACCACGTGATTTTGTAATGCCAGACGCAGTTACCAAATCTAAATCAGCGCTCGTTTTGGAGATTGGCGCAGGGAAGGGCAAGCATGCCTTAAGTTTTGCCATGCAAAATCCTGATAAGCATCTGGTCGCAATTGAGCGTACGCGCAACAAGTTTGAGGCATTTGAAAAATTGGCAGGACAACAGAATTCAGCCAATTTGACCCCGATTCATGCTGATGCTATCGCGTGGATTGTCCATGCCATCGCGCCAAACAGTATCGAAACCATCTATATCTTGTACCCGAACCCTGAGCAGCATAACCCCAATCAGCAGTGGTTCAATATGCCATTTTTTGAGTTTCTACTATCACGCTTACAGGTAGGCGGGGAGATTATACTCGCGACCAATATTGAAGCCTATATGGACAATGCTGAGCAACAAGCGCGTGAAGTATGGTGCCTACCTACTATCCGTAGTCAGGTTGCAAGCAGTAGTCAGCGTACGCATTTTGAAGTTAAGTACTTAGCACGCCAAGAAACCTGTTGGGAGTTGAGAGTACAGAAACCAGAAGGATATCAGACCAGATTTGATACATGGACGATAGCTAGTATGAGTATTTAAATTAATAGCCTAAGTAAAAAACATGCTTTATATCAAACCCTAAGGATAAAGATTAAATATACAAAATAGCCTAAGCGATTAAAATCTAAATTATAAAAAACCGCCCCAAAAAGGCGGTTCAAAAATTGCTAAGAACATACATAAAAAGCGCTTTATAAAAATGGCTTTACGAGATGATTAGAATCAGTACGAGCATCAAGCACAGTCAAGAAAGTGTAAGCGCCGATAAATTTACGGCTGATAAACATAAACTCTTTAGGCGGTAGATTGAACTCAAAAGACTGCATAGCCTTTGTTGCAGCATTTGAGAGGCGAGTATGCAGCTTACTATTGGCCCAAATATAACGTTGCTGCTCATCTAGACAATTCACAGGCATATCAGTATTTATTAGAGGGTCACTAAAAGGTTCGGTCGCTAACAAGAACAATGAGGCCATATCTGAGCGCACTTTGTCACTCATAATGTCGAAAAAATCGTAACCCGTCATCGCACTCATCATAGATTTATGGTCATGATAATAACCGGCACGTAATAAATTATGAGCAATCGTCAATAAGTTATTATCAAACTGGCGAATCGCGCCAAAATCTAACAAAACCAATTTATCAATTTCATGATCATCACGTGCAACACGTACAAGGTAATTGCCAAAGTTTGGATCCGTTTGCATCTCACCCCAAACGAAAATCTCTTGTATCATGATTTCGATAGCTGCCTGTCCAATGGTATTTCGGCGCTCAAGCGGTAACAGTTGCAATGCATCAGAGACGACACTGATACCAGGTTCGTAAGACATACACAGCAGGCGCTTGGTCGAATAATGGCGATTGATTTTGGGGACAACGTAACGTGTATCGTTAATCAAACGGTTATAAAACCGCTCGGTTGTGGTAGCTTCGGCTTCATAGTCAACTTCATGATGGAGTAAATCACGTATCTCTTCAAACCACGCATCAAGTGAGCGCGTTTGTGGAACGATATTACTCACTTTCAACAAGCTCTTAAATAAAGCCAAATCCGAGTTAATGGCATCAGCCACACCTGGATATTGAATCTTTAATACCACTTGCTCACCTGTGGCGATGACGGTTGCACGGTGAACTTGGGCAAGGGATGCTGTTCCAATAGGGACGGGGTCAACCTGAAGTTCATGCAGCTTATCACCCAATAAGTCATGCAAATTCTGCTCAATTTTTGGCCATGCAAGTGTCGCGGTATCGTCATTAAGCGTTTGCAGGGCTCGGGTAATCTCAGGTGGCAAAATATGCTCACCATAAATCGCCAGCATTTGGCCGATCTTTACCACAGAGCCTTTTAATTTACCAAGCTCCTCTGCCAAATAATGCGCCTGCTCTTCCATAAAAATCTGGTTACGTGCTGTACGCGCTTCTTTATTAAGAAACATACCAGACACGCTATTACCTGCCCAACGACGACCGATGTTTAATGAGGTTTTGGCAATCGACATACGGCGATCAAACCCCGAAGTTTTTAAGTTATCGATAGACTGCTTTTTATTAGAAGACCTAGAGGTATTGTTTGCCATAGATATCGTCATTTCATCGAGTTGGTATTGATTTGTGGGTGATGTACCTACAATACAAGGGAGATGTGTTATGAGTGTACAGAATTGTATCATATAAAGAAGGCAGGTTATGCAGCTTAGCTAAGCGGTATTCTTTACATTGTAAGTTGGATAACCATCTGAAGATCGTAAGAGGTAACCATCATAAAAAAACGACCCAGCATTAGGCGAGGTCGTGTCTCTAAAATTTACTACCAGTATTTAAACAATAGTAGTTAAAAAAATACAGTCAAGTCAGCTATAAATCGCTATTTTTAAATAGTTTCGCGGGCAATAGCATGATGACCAATGTCACGGCGATAATGAGCACCATCAAAACTGATGGCGGCAGTGACCGTCAATGCTGCTTGCTGTGCATCCAAGATGCTATCTGCTAATGCGGTCACACATAGTACGCGCCCGCCATTGGTTACGATTTCTTTCTCATTACTAAGCGCATCTTCATTAGAAAAAGCAGTACCAGCATGAAAAACTTTTACAGATTGTTGGTTGTTACTATCGAGCTCTGGCAAGCCGGCAATCACATCATTTTTCGATGAGGTTTCAGGATAGCCTTTTGAGGCAACAACAATACCAAGGGCAGGGCGCTTATCCCAGTTGGCTTCAGATGGTAAGTTACCTGCAAGCCCTTGCTCGACCAAATCAACCATAGAAGATTGCAAACGCATCAAAATTGGCTGCGTCTCCGGATCGCCAAAACGGCAGTTAAACTCAATCACATACGGGTCGCCTGCATCATCGATCATTAGCCCAGCATATAAAAATCCGGTATAAGGATGACCGGCAGCTTTCATCGCATCTACAACAGGCTGAATCACTTGTGCCATGACTTTATCATGAACCTCTTGAGTGACAACTGGTGCAGGGGAGTAAGCACCCATGCCACCTGTGTTTGGACCTGTATCTCCTTCAAAGGCACGTTTATGGTCTTGGCTGGTTGCCATCGGTAGGATATTTTCGCCATCGACCATACAAATAAAGCTGGCTTCTTCGCCTTGCAAAAACTGCTCAATGACCACGCGGCTGCCTGCAGCGCCAAACTTATTATCCGCCAGCATATCATCAATGGCGTCATGTGCTTGCTCGATCGTCTCAGCGACGATGACACCTTTACCGGCAGCAAGACCATCGGCTTTAATGACAATAGGTGCGCCTTGCTCATCGATATAAGCCTTTGCTGCTACTGCATCGGTAAAGCCTTGATAAGCGGCCGTTGGGATGTTGTTTTGCTCCATGAACTCTTTGGCAAAAGTTTTTGAGCCTTCTAACTGCGCACAGTACGCTGTCGGCCCCCATGCTTTGATGCCCGCAGTACGGCAAGCATCGACAATGCCGGTGACCAAGGGTGCTTCTGGACCAACGATGACCATATCAATAGCGTTATTTTGACAAAACGCGATAACGGCACTGTGCTCGCCTGCACCAGCTGACTCTTCCAAAATGACGTTTTGGCATTTAGGTTCAAGAGCAGTGCCCGCATTACCGGGCGCGACATAGATATTTTTTACCTTATTATCTTTTGCGCACTGCCATGCTAGCGCATGTTCACGACCACCTGAACCAATCACCAAAATATTCATCATACCTCTTGCCCTTAGCATTAAAATTCATAATAAGTGAGTTAATAGCGAGCCAGCAAAATACTGTTCAATATCCCGTGCTATTCTAACAAAAAAACACCTCAATTGTCATAGCTATGCGCCTGTTCATCAATATTGAACCCTATTAAGCTAATGAATGTTCCATTAGCAAAGGTTATCGAAATACTGCTGATTCATGAAATGATTTTGTACGCTTTAGCTATGCGCTTAGGTGCGTTACACTGCCACCTAAGAGCATAGCTTTGATACAATAATTCGTACCGCAGGAGTCAGACAAACCATGATTGATAATAATCAATAAGCGTAAATTGAGCCAATCACTATACACATAAGATATAACACATAAATAACAAGCTTATAAAAAATCGCAAGGACAAAGGATATGCCAAACTCTCTAAATATCGCAAAAGAGCGGATCAGCCAGATAAGCGATATTGCCACCAGTTATGTACAAGCGGACAAATCACTATTTGACCACTTTATTCATAGCTATTATCAGCCACTACATCAAGAAACTGCCAAGGACATCAGTAATGCTGATTTGGCTGGGATGGCGCTGCATCATTTTACGCTATTAAAAGCCTATGATCGCAGCCATCCGCAGCTCGCTATCTTAAACCCCATTGCTGAAGAGCAGCATTTTCACAGCTCACATACCGTTATCCAAATCGTTGCCTATGACCGACCATTTTTGGTTGACACACTATTGATGAGCCTTGAAGAGCAAGGCATCGATGTGCATCGTACTTATCATATCATCGTCAATGTTGAGCGCGATGAAAATGGAGCGATCACCAAAGTTGAAAGTGCTCAAGAAAGTGGCACCTCACACATGTCTCTGATTCATTGTGAAATCTCTTATCAAGACAATGATGAATTGGCGGCATTAAAACAGTTATTATTGGCAAAAATAGACACGCTGGATGTCGTCGTTGATGACTGGCAGCAAATACGCGCCAAGCTAACCGATATAAAGGCGGAGCTTGCAACAAAAACATTACCGGAAGTATTTTACTCTCAACAAGAGATTCAAGCATTTCTAGACTGGGTCTTGGATGATCACTTTATCTTTTTGGGATATCGAGAATATCGCTTTGAAGATGGCCACAGTATCGAGGTCGGCAATGACAGCAGTCAAGCTGAACGTAGTGATCTGGATCTATTTTCTATTGGTAATAGTGGCCTTGGCTTATTGCGCGGCGGTAGCGAGGATCAACTTTCAAAAAGCTTTGATGAGCTGCCAAGCAATCTAAAAAGACTGCTAACAGCGCCGCAAGTATTGGTACTGTCAAAATCAAGCCGCGTATCACCAGTACACCGCCCAGTGTATATGGATTTTTTAGGTATTCACAAGTTTGATGATAATGGCAAGCTCATCGGTGAGCATCGCTTTATCGGTCTCTTTACCGCACAGGCCTATCAATTAAGCGTACAACAAATCCCACTCCTGCGTGAAAAATCTAATAAAATCATGGCGATGGCAAAACTACCACGCGATGGTCATGCCTATCATAAAATGATGCATATCATTAATACCTTACCGCGTGATGATTTGTTTCAAGCCAGCGTTGAAGATCTTTACCCAACAGTGCTCGGAATCAGTCAGCTACAGGATAAAAAAAGCCTGCGCTTATTTTGCCGTATCGATCATTACCAGCGTTTTGTCTCCTGCTTGGTCTATATTCCGCGTGATAAATTCAATACCGAACTTCGCATCAAGGTTCAAAATGTCCTAAAAGAAGCCTATGGCGGTACATCGTCAGGCTTTACGACAGAGTTTAATGAATCTGAACATGCCCGCGTGCATGTGCACGTCCGTACAGTACCCGGTCAAGTGCATGAGGTGGATACTGCCGCGCTGCAAGTCAAGCTGTCCTCTTTGATGCAGTCGTGGAATGATAACTATCAAAAAATGCTACTGGACAATGTCGGTGAGCAGCACGCCAATGCCTTGACACGCAGATTTTTAACTTATATCCCTGCTGCTTACCAAGAGCGATTCGATGCGCGTACCGCGGTTGAAGATACCAAGCGTTTGGCTGGGCTTAGCGATGAGCAGCCGATGATTTGGCACTTATACCAATCGACAGGGGATGCAAGCAATCAGCTACATTTAAAACTCTACGGTCGTCAAAAAGCCGTTATTTTATCCAAAGTCTTACCTGTACTAGAGAATTTTGGTGTCTCTGTTATCTCAGCGCAGACCTATGAGTTTGATTTGCCTGAGCAGCCTATTTGGATGCAAGAGTATGAGCTGGTCTTAGAACACGTCGATACCATTGATATGCAAGTGGTGCGCGCACAGTTTGAGGACAGCTTAAAGCAAATTTGGGCAGGTCATGTAGAGAGTGATGCGCTTAACGAGTTGGTATTGACCACCAAGTTAGATACTTATGATGTGGTGGTGCTGCGCGCCTTATCACGCTATATGATGCAAGCAAAAGCCCCATTCTCAAACGTCTATATTCAACAAACCATGGTCAAAAATAGCGACATCAGTGTCGCGTTAGGCAGTTTGTTTGATGCACGAATGAATCCTAAATACAGTGAAGAGGAGCGTGCCAGCAAAACCCGCCAAATCCAAGAGCAGATTACCACCGCATTAGCAGGTGTCAGTAGTTTGGATGAAGATCGTATCTTCCGCTGGTATTTAGATTTGATTAACGCCATGGTCCGTACCAACTTTTTTCAAAGAGAGGCGGACGGCTCGCGTAAAGATCGTGTGTCCTTTAAGTTTTTGGCCGCAGATATTCCAAACTTGCCAAAACCCAAGCCAATGTTTGAGATCTTTGTTTATTCGCCACGCGTTGAAGCCGTGCATTTACGCGGTGGCAAAGTCGCTCGCGGTGGTCTGCGTTGGTCTGATCGTATGGAGGATTTTCGTACCGAAGTCCTTGGTCTGGTCAAAGCACAGATGGTCAAAAACGCCGTTATCGTACCAGTTGGCTCAAAAGGCGGTTTTATTGTTAAGACCAAAACCATGGCGGATGGTCGTGATGTATTCCAAGCTGAGGGCATTGCCTGCTACCAGACATTCCTTCGCGGTATGCTCGATGTGACCGACAATATCGTCGATGGTGCGATTGTCCCGCCAGCCAATACCGTACGTCATGATGAAGATGACCCGTATTTGGTGGTCGCGGCCGACAAAGGCACAGCAACTTTTTCTGATATTGCTAACGCCTTGTCTGCTGAATATAACTTTTGGTTAGACGATGCCTTTGCTTCTGGTGGCTCGGTTGGTTATGACCATAAAGCAATGGGTATCACCGCACGCGGTGGCTGGGAGTCGGTCAAGCGCCACTTCCGTATGCGTGGCATGGACATCCAAAATCGCGATGACTTTACCGTCGTGGGCATTGGTGATATGAGCGGCGATGTCTTTGGTAACGGTATGCTCAGATCAACCCATACCAAATTGGTTGCTGCCTTTAACCATCTGCATATTTTTATTGACCCAAATCCAGATACAGCAGCGTCTTTTGCAGAGCGCGAGCGCTTATTTAACCTGCCTCGCTCGTCATGGGAGGATTATAACCAGTCTCTTATTAGCCAAGGCGGTGGTATCTTCTCACGCCAAGATAAGACCGTTGCTATCAGTCCTGAGATGAAAGCGCTGTTTGATATCAGTGAAGATAGCCTCACGCCCAACGATTTTATCAGTGCACTGTTAAAGTCTCCGGTTGATCTTATTTGGAATGGTGGTATCGGTACTTACGTGAAAAGCAGTGAAGAAAGTCATGCTGACGTAGGTGATCGCGCCAATGATGCCGTGCGTGTCAACGGTGGCGAATTACGGGCGGCCATCGTTGGTGAGGGTGGTAACTTAGGATTCACGCAGCGAGGTCGTATCGAATATGCCCAAACTGGTGGACGCATTTATACCGATGCGATCGATAACTCAGGCGGCGTCAACTGCTCAGACCATGAAGTCAATATCAAAATCTTACTTGGCAAAGTGGTTGAGCAAGGTGATATGACGCTCAAGCAGCGTAATGAGCTTCTTGAGAGCATGACTGACACCATTAGTGAGTTGGTACTGCGTCAAAACTATCTACAACCGCAAGCCATTGAGCTGAGCCAAATCCGTGCAGCTGCAAACTTAAGCGATCATCAGCGATTTATTCAGATGTTAGAAGCAGAAGGGCGTCTGGACCGGGCGATTGAGTATCTGCCATCAGATGAAGAAATTGCCAAACGTCAAAAAGCGGGTACCGGTTTGACCAATCCTGAGCTGGCGGTTGTGTTGGCTTACGGAAAAATGTGGGTTTATGACAACTTATTGCTCTCAGATTTACCGGATGCGCCGTATTTTGTGAATGAATTGCGTAAATATTTCCCTGATGAGCTATCATCGCGCTTCTTTGATGAGATGACTGAGCATCGCTTGCACCGTGAAATCATCAGTACCTATCTGACCAATAGTGTGGTTAACCGACTGGGTATCGAAGCATTATTCCGTCTGCATGAAGAAACCGGACAAACGCTTGCCACTATCGTGCGCGGCTATGCCATTGCACGTGATGTGTTCCATGTCTCAAAAGCATGGGTGCTACTAGAAGCACTCGACAATCAAGTCGATGCCACGTTGCTGCTTGAGCTTGAACTGCGTCTGCGCGATGCACTCGAAAACGGGGTGGTTTGGTTTATCAATGCCTTTGGACAAGATTTGCAAGTGGCCGATATGATCAGTCGTTTTGAGGACAGTGTCGAGAAGCTGACCAAATCAGGCGGCTTTATTGAGCAGCAATTCTCCCAATACTTGCAAGAGGACACCTCAAGTCTGATGGCTGATGGTCTCTCTGTCAATGATGCGTCAATGTTCGCCATGCTGCCTTATCACGTCGATGCGCTTGATGCGGCACTCTTAGCAGAGCAGTATGAGCGTCCGGTTGATGAGATTGCAACCTTATATTTTGAAGCCTATCACGTTTTACAGCTTGACTGGATGATGGATAATATCGTTACGCTGCCACAGCAAGATCACTGGGATCGCCGTGCCCGCCATGCGCTGGCCAATGAAGTATCGCGCAACTTACGTATGCTGATGGATACGTTATTGGCTCAGTCTGATGCCAAGCAAGCCTTTAACGACTGGAAATCACGTCACGCCAGCCAGCTTGATACTGTTATGGCAGAGATGCAAAAAATCGATAGTAATGACGACAATGCGATTAGCTTATCGACGTTGTCGGTATTGATGAGTGAGTTGAGTGGTTTAGTGACTAAATAAAAGGCACTAAATAATTATTTTTAGTAGAAAAAACCACCGTTATCAATTAACGGTGGTTTTTTCTTGTCTAGAATTGGACGTATTATTGAAACTTAATCTAATTTTATCAGCGTATTTAAACCAATCATTTTGCCATTCTTCTCTAACCATACCTTATCAGCGTCATCTCTATAACTGTCAAACTCTGGCTTTAATATCACCTTGCCTTTATCATTAATTAGACCAAATTTGCCAGCCTGCTTAAATGTATAAAACTGATGATATAACAGCTTTCTGATAGGTGCTTCTGACGAGAGAATTGATTTACCATTAGCATCGATCATTTCGGCATTGACAATATACTCTTGAATATCCTCACTCATAGCAGTCGCCATATCAGCTGTATTAGGCACATCAACTAAGCTGCTACGCAAAAATAATAAGGGACTGACGTTATTATTAAAAGACTCTATATGCTGCTTGTCTAGAAAAGGAATGATGATATTGCTGCTTTGGTCGATAAGCGCGGTCATATTTTGCAAACCTACCTGCAAGTATAATGGCTGACCAGTACAAGAATTTAATGGAGTAATACCATCATACTGCGGCATAACGGCCCAATACCCTCTATCGTCTAGCAGCCCTGTCAGACTTTTATTGTGGGTCGCTAAATTTTTCGTGACTAAAAAATAATCTTGGTCGTAATCTGCATCATAATGAGCATGCTGAATACGCACATCTGCCAATGGGTAAATCCATTCGCCATGACGATTGATAATGCCTTGTTTGGTATTACCTTCAGATGACTTAACACTAACGATAAAACTGGTATAAATATCGGGCTCAGTTTGAATATCGTCATACTTAAAGGGCACGATTATCTTGCCAGCTGCGTTTACAACACCATATTTACCACTTTTCTGAGCCAACACATACTTATCCACCAATATATAAGCATTATGAAGATTGTCTATGACGACGTTACCATTTACATCTGTTAGCTGCTGCCTACCATTAGCTTGTTCAACGAGCTTGCCCATAAATGGTAGGTTGTTTTTGATACGCTCAAAATAGCTACTGGGTAAGAAGCCTGCACAGTTGATAGTGGCATAGCTTGGGGTAATAACACCGCCAAATAAAACCACTAATAATGCCAATCTAGCAGGATTGAGCGCTTTTTTTAGACGGTTCCGTCCAATACAAAGTCGATTTTTTTGATTGTTCATAGCGATATCCTTATCCTTTATCACTCATACGCCGTCATCAACCATTTTAACTTATCATGCTTTGTCACTCATCACACGCCGACACCCTTGGCCGCTGATTTGGCTAAAGCCGCCGGAGATTTTTTCGACCTTGATTTGGGTCAAAATGCGATCTTTTAACGCCTGTACATGAGAGATAATACCAATCAATTTCCCTTCTTGTTGCAAGCCAGTCAAAGTATCTAGGGCAATATCCAACGACTCTTCATCAAGCGTGCCAAAACCTTCATCCAAAAACAGCGAATCCACACGGATATTGTGACTGGCCATTTGCGACAAGCCAAGAGCAAGCGCCAAACTGATAATAAAGCCTTCGCCGCCAGATAAGTTTTTAGTACTGCGAATATCGCCGCCTTGATAGTTATCAATGACATTCAGCTCAAGCGGATTGCTGTCATCATGAATCAGCAAGTAGCGGTCACTCATCTTTTGTAATTGGCTATTGGCATGGCTAATCATCACTTCAAAGGTTAAACCTTGGGCAAAGGTGCGATATTTCTTACCATCCGCTGAACCAATCAAAGTATGGAGCTGCTGCCAGACCTTTAATTTCTCTTTTTGCGCATTGATGGCGATAAGCTGCGCTGCTTGTTGACCTTTTTGGTTCTCATTGTCTTTGAGCTTTTGAACAATAGCACCAATCTGTTGGCTGAGCTGATCAATCTCCATCTGAATGTGCTGATGCTGAGCGGTAAGCGTTTCTTGGCTGGCATTGGTCATAGCCAGAGATAGGTTCTGCTCTAGTGATTGTTGGGTGCTATCTAACTGTAACTGTGCCTGCTGCAAGGCGCTATCAATCGTAGTTTTACGCAGATGTAAGTTATCACGCTCTTCTTTAGGCAAGCGCGCATGGATAAAAGCATCTTCATCCACAAACTGCGCCGCTGCTAGATGCTCCATAAATAGATCTTGCTGCGTATTGAGTGCTGTCGTAGCCGATTGCAATTCTGCCAATAGCTGTCGTTGTCTGCTTTGCAGTTGCTCTAATATTTGCTGCGTGCTGTCTAACTGTCTCTGAGCATTTGCCTGCTTGGCTCTTGCGTCATCGACGGCGCGGCGCAGTAATGTATCTTCAGACTCTGTATTTTTATCTGCAAAAATCCCTATTCTTTCGCTCTTGAGCTGCTCAAGAGTGGTATTTTTCTCCGCTATCAAGTGTTCAAGGTCTTTTAGAGCCCTTTCATCAGTGCAGAGCTGAACTTTCTTGGTGTCAATTTGAGCACTCACTGTACTCAAGGTATTAGTCAGCTGTTGCTGGCTGTTTTTTTGCTCATTAAAATGCTTTTTTAGCTGATTGAGCATACTGCGCTGTTGACGTAATCTATCAATATGACGCTCATAGTCGCTGCTATCTTGTATGATTTGCTCATCAATACTAGTGTTCAATTGCTTAAGTACGTTTTGAATGTCTGTTCTTTGGAAATCAATAGACAAATATTCTGCGTAGTGATCCGCCGAATACTTAGCTACCAAAGATAAAATACTGCTAGTTATAGGGGTTAATGCCAAAAAGTTAGCGGCTATTTTTTCTTCAATAGTGTCTGCTTTCTGCGAGTGTAGCTTAATATCCGTCGTCAGGTTATTGATCTTGCTCATCAGTACTTGATGCTGCTTTTCATCACTCTCTATAGCAATACTTAGCGTTAATATGCTTTGTGTCAAGTTATCATGTTGAATCAATATATCTTTAAGAGACTGTTTTTGCTCAAGCAGATTTTGTTTGGTACTGTCTAATAAAGCTAAAGGGCGTTCAATATCATTATTAGGTTTATTTATATCTTCATTCAATTGATAAAGAGGATGAATAATCGCTGCAATCGCTTTTGAATAATCTTTATTGATCTCAAGTAGTGAGAGCAGGCTTTCTTGGATATCTTTGCCCAACATCTTGCATTGCTGCTGCAAAGGGGCTAACTGCTGCTGTTGGTGGTTAATGGCTTCGTTCTTAGTAGCATGATCAATATGATATTTGGACAACGTTTGCTCTAGACGCTCAATGAGTATCTCAAGCTCAGATAATTGCTGCTGGGTCTGCTGCATCAGCGACAACGCTTGTTTATTGTCAATCTGACTATCTAATAGCGGATGGTGCTCACCATAAGGGTGCTCATGCGCACCGCACAGCGGGCAGGGTATACCGTCTTCGAGCTCCAGGATGTAATCTTCAAGCCTTGCGACTTTTTGTAGTAGATGAAGATGCGTCTGCTTGTCTTGCTTTTTAAGTTTAGTGTTTTGAATATCTGCGCGATGAGTGGCAATTAAGTCGTCTAAGACCGTCAGTTCTTGATTCAATATTGGTAGCGCAAGATTAATATTATGAATTTGAGTGGACAGCTCAGACCGCTGTGTAATCTTAAATTTGATTTGCTCAATTTGTGTGATAATTTGATCGATTTGCTCTTGCTCACCGCGCATACTAGAAAGGGGCTGGTCTTGAGTGATGACTGCTTGCTGCTGCTGTAGCTTTAGCAGTTGCTCGCGCCGCTGCGCTACTAATGAGATATCAGTGTCTTGCTGTTTGGATAACCTCTCAAAATCAGCTTGCAGTTGGCGGGCATGGCTATGTTGACTCATCCTAGCGGCTGAAAGTTCAGAGTTCTCTGCTAGTAGCGCCCTTAATCGCTGACAGCTACTATCAAAGATAGTCATATCAGTATCAAGGTCGATCAGCTCTGGGTGTTTATCAAAGTACTGGTTAATATTATTTAGCTGATTTTTGGTGCTATCGGCAGTTTTCTGATGATTTTGTATTGTTTGGCGTGATATCTGTACATTGCCTACCAATAACTCCTTACGCTGATTGTCTTCCTCTAAGGATTGAGACTGCTGTCTTATATTGCTATCCAACTCGCGTACCTGTGCGATGATAGGCAAGTTTATTTGCAGGTTGTCTGAGGCGTGCTTTTCTAGCGTATTAGCGTCGTCTAAATGATGTGTATCTTGCGTCAGTGCTTCTTGCTGAGCAGGAATCTGACTCAGCAAACTCTGTTGTTCAATATCTAGCTTTTTTACCGACTCACGGCTATAGCTAAGCTCACGAAACTGGCTATCAATCTCTAATGCCTTGTTGGCAATATCTAAACGCTTGGCTTCTGAGATAAAGTCTTGTTGCGCTTGCTGGGCGCTTGCGAACTCACTTTGATAAGTAGATAAGTTATGTTGCAACTGTTTTACGTTATTTAGCCATTGCAGCTGCTCGCTTAATGTCTTAAAAGTTTGTCGCTGTGTGCTTTGCTGCTCATTTAAAGCTTTTAGCTCGGCTGCTAGTAGATTTTCGTCTTCAACACTTAGCAAAGATAAGCCATCAACGCCTGCCTGCAGTTTACTAAGCACTTCTTCTTCAAAGCGTTTTTTCTCATGCACATTGAGTGAGATTTTGGCATAAATAGCCGTACCTGTTATCTTCTCTAAAATCGCTGCTCTATCACCAATATCAGATTTTAAAAAGGCGGCAAAGCTGCCTTGTGCCAGCATGATGGAGCGGGTAAACTGGCTAAAATCCATACCAATAAGCTCTTGAATATAAGCCGAGGTCTTAGATTTTTTCTCTTCTAAAATCTTGCCAGACTTGACCTCACTAATCTCATGTTTAATCGGTAGTAAATTGCCTTTGGCTTTTTTGTGAGCACGATGTTGATACCATGAACACTGATAGCGCTTGCCATCAATTTCGATAATGACTTCTGCGGAGCATTCTCCGGTACCTTGGGTCATGATCTCATTGGTAGAGCCAGTAATATCACCAAGTCTTGGTGTTTGACTATAAAGAGCCAAGCAAATAGCATCCAAAATGGTCGTCTTACCAGCACCTGTTTGCCCTGTAATAGCAAAGATACCTTCGTTAAGAAAAGCGGCGTCACTGAAATCAATGTGCCACTCGCCTTTTAAGGAGTTGAGGTTTTTAAGTCTGAGTTCAATTAGGCGCATGGCAGGGTCTTATTTTTATAGATAGTAGTGATAATTTACTGTTCGTTGTATCAGGCTGATGAGTGTTAGCTATTATTCAGCCTGAGTATCTGCATGGTGCAGATCATAAACGATTTGCTCATAAGCCTCTCGTAAGTTCAATCTTTGCTCGTCAGGGATGTTATGAGTGGCTAGACAACGCTCAAATACTTCTTGCTCATTTAAATCTTGTAGCGTCTCTGAGATTTGTTGCTGATTGAGTACTTTATTATAAGTACGCGTATTTTTTATTTTTAACACCTCACAGGGTAGGCCTTCTACCATCGCTTGAATACTTTCACGCAATTCGCTAACAACCTCATCACCGGTATAGACAATCTCTAACCAAACCGACTCTGTATCAGTCAGAGCTTTAATGGTGCTACCAACGGTTTGCTTGATGGTCTCCAAATCACCCGATATTTGCGCCAATTTTTGGAACTTTGGAATAGGCATTGAGATCACTTGCATCTGACGTTCTTTATCATGATGCAATAACTGAGAAGTTAACCTAGGTGTTACATGAAAGGTAGAGTCGATAGGCCGTATAGCATCTGTTTGAGTAGAGATTCCTGCTTCAAATTTTTTATTCTCAGCGCTTCCTGCTGAATCATCAAAGCCAAACAGGTCGTCCATAAATTCAGAGGTTTGAATGGATACCTTTTTAGCAACTTGTTTGATTGGCGGTAGAGAAGGCTCGATAGGGTCTGCTAATACTTTATCTTCAAAATCGTTTGCGGCAGTACCAAACTGCACCAGCAATACCTGTTTTTGCTGGCGTGCTTCACCGAATCCCATTGCAATGGGCGAGCCTGAATAGCGGATATGCTCACGGCCACCAACGCGCTGCGGTACGTGCAAATGACCGAGCGCCACATAATCAAAGCAGCCATCGAACATATCGGCGGAGACCTTGCCAAGCGAGCCAACATACAGCTCACGCACCCCATCATCGTCGGTAGTGCTGCCACCGGCAGCAAACAGATGACCTGTGGCAATGATAGGTATCTGGTGTTTGTGTGCTTTAACTAATTCAGCTTGTTTGGCTTTGGCAATATCTGCAACGTCATCGTAGTGCGCGCAGATACCAGCGATGACATTGGCGTCTTTGCTTTGAGCTGACTCGCCAGCCTGACTGCCACGTACGTCACGATCACGCAGATAAGGCACAGCTGCGATAATACAATGCGGTGTACCATCAGCATCATCTAATACCATCACTTCATCGTTTAAGTCTTCACAAGCGGTACCAACGACATGGACGTTTAAAAACTTAAGGACATTGCTTGGGGCATCTAGAAATGTCGGTGAATCATGGTTGCCAGCGACGATGACGACATGTTGACAGCAAGATTTTGAAACCTTACCTAAAAACTCATAATACAGCGCTTGGGCTTTATTACTTGGGGTCATAGTATCAAAGATGTCGCCTGCGACAATAAGTACATCCACTTGCTGCGCACTAATGGTGTCTTGTAGCCAGCTTAAAAATGCAGCAAATTCATCGTAGCGCAGACGTCCATAGAGCCTGCGTCCCAAATGCCAATCAGAGGTATGAAGAATAGTAAGAGGGTTAACAGCGGATGCAGACATAGTGAGGCTTAATGGTGAATAAAAGACAGCCATTATTCTATCAAGGATTGGAGAAGTTTACTTGTTGCAATCAGAAAAAAGCCCTACCACTAAATTGGCAGGGCTTTAAATCATTTAAATCAAAAGGGCTTTTTAGGAGGCTTTTTAACCTATCACCAACTGTTCAAGATCGCTATTTTCCGTTGTCAAATTTGCAATCATAGATAGCGCATGCGCTTGTTGGTGAGCATTCGGTTTTAGTTTCGGTTTTAGTGTCGTATTGGGTGTTGTAGCCGTACCGCCACGTAACCAATTATTGTCATTTTCTTCTAAAGTATCTTTATTATGTGGCTGATTGGGTATGTTATACCAAGCCAAATCATCATGCAGTGCAACCACATCCCCCATGATGAGCAGTGCAGGTGTCGGCAGCTGGTTCTTTTCTTGTAATTCAACGATGCTAGCAAGTGTGCCCGTTAATACTTGTTGATTGGGCATGCTGGCGTTAGAGACGATAGCAATCGGCGTCTCCTCACTACGCCCAGCATTAATCAAACCTTCCGTCAAGCGTGGTAGAGAATGCAGACCCATATAGAAGACAACGGTCTCGTCAGTATTCAAAAAACTCTTAAAATTACTATTAGGTGCACCTGCCTTTAAAAAACCTGTCACAAAACGTACCGATTGCGAATGGTCACGATGAGTCAGAGGAATACCAGCATAGCTAGCAGCCGCATTGGCAGCGGTAATGCCGGGCACTACTTGATAAGGGATATTATGCGCTCGCAGACTTTCAATCTCTTCACCGCCGCGCCCAAAGATAAACGGGTCACCGCCTTTTAGACGCACCACCCGCCGACCTTCTTTTGCGCTATTAACCAACAGCTCATTGATGCCCAATTGTGCTACGGCATGATTGCTCCGTTTTTTACCGACAAATACTTTGTCAGCATCGCGGCGGCATAAATCCAATACTTGCGGTGATACCAGTGCATCATAATAAACGATATCCGCTTGCTGCATCAGGCGTAGCGCTTTAAAGGTTAACAGCTCTGGGTCACCGGGACCGGCACCAACGATATAGACTTCGCCCACTGTGTTCTTGGGTTCAGTTTCTATGGTATCTTTTGCAGTCATAGTTGCCGCTGTGTTATCCAAATCTGCTTGCAGTTGGGCGATAGCTTCGATTTCATTACCCGCAAACATCAATTGACTGACTTTGCCTTCAAATGCGCGCTCCCAAAACTGTCGACGCCCAGTCAATGTTGGGATTTTGGCTTTAACTTCACCTCGGAACTCACCAGCAAGCCTAGCTAATTTGCCATAACCTTGTGGAATCAACGTCTCTAACCGTGCACGTAATAGACGTGCCAGCACCGGCGCTTTACCATTTGATGAGATACCAATCACGATGGGATTGCGATCAACAATAGCTGGAAAAATAAAATCGCATAAATGCGGCGTATCGACGACGTTGACAGGAATATTTAATGCCGTCGCATCAGCATGTATTCGATGGTTAAGCGTCTCATCATCAGTAGCTGCAATAATCACGCGCGAGTCTGTCATATAGGTTTTATGATAGTTCTCATGAATCAGCTGGTGCTTAGTGTCACTGAGCAATGCTTGTATCTCATGACTAATGCTTGGCGCAAGGACGGTGATACACGCGCCAGCACGGCTTAGCAAATCAGCTTTACGTAATGCCACATCGCCGCCGCCGACGATAAGCACTTTACGATCTTCTAATTTAAAAAATAGGGGAAAGGTATTCATAGTATGACCAGTCATTCAATTGAATATATAGCGTTATTATGAGTGATCAGCTGCGCAGGCTCACGTAATGTATTGGCATTAGCATAGTCGTTTTTGAGATATGGAACGGTGATTTTACTGAGAAAGGGAATAGAGGAAAAAAAGGGACGTTTTTTAACGTAAAAATCCTCTTACCAGTAATAAAGTGATAAGAGGAGTGTTAAGTCTATGTATTTAGTGAATAATGCCTAACGGCAGCAGCTATCTATAGTTGTGTATGCAAACCACACTCGCGGCTTTCTTCTACTTTAGTTGGATCGAAGTAGTCAAATTCATTCGGTAGGTTATGTTCTTCAAGATACACATCCAAGTCGCTATCTGTCTTATCAAATAACGGCGCAACCTTTAATACGCCGTCTTTTGATAGGCTTAGTACATCAAGACCTTGACGGAATTCGGTTTGATCACGACGGATAGCATTGAACCACACATCAGGCTTTAGCTCATCTAAAGCACGGCGGAACGGCTCTAGCTTTACCTGATCGGTAAATTCATCGTGCTGTGGGTTGTCGATGCCCGGGATACCATTCATCGTTGCGTCACGATACGCTGCTGTCTGCTTAGGGATGTAAGTGATGACATTTAGGTTCAAATCACGGATGACTTTATTGGCAAATTGATAAGTGGCATCAGTGTTATAACCAGAATCTACCCATAGTACAGTGATGTCAGGGCGCAGCGACGCAACCAAATGCAAAATCGCTGACTCGTAAGGGCGGAAGTTGGTGGTGATGATTGGGTTTTTTGCTTGGCTTAATGCCCATGCAACGATTTCTTCTGAAGACTTGCCGTGCAAGTCTTGGTTGGCTTGATCGATATCTAGATTTGGGTGTAACTGGCTCATGGTAGATTCCTTGGTGAGAGTTCATGTAAAAAGAAGTAGAGTGAAATATCACGCATATAAATATTTGTGTGTTTAAGTCAATATAAGCGCTTATGTTTGATTCTAAAATTAAGCACCTGCAAACATCGGTAATGCGCTAGCATCACGTCCGTCATAACTACTGGCAAGCGCGTTAAATGCTTGACTGATATCAGAGATAGATTTCATATCATGTTCGCTAAGCACAAAGCTGTCTGCGCCAGCGCGTAAAAGGTAGGCAATTTGGTCACGACCAAACTTGCCCGCTATGCGAATCTCGCCCTCATAACCTATTTGACGTAGGGTTTGCGCATAACTAAAGCCGCGTCCGTCGGTAAATGCTAGTACATGGATCACAATCAAATCTTGCTGTAATAAAAACTCTGATAAACCAACCAATGTCTCGGCGTCATTATCTGAGGTCACCCAAACGCCAACCCGGCTGGCATGCTCAGTCAGCAAGTCGCTCAGCTGCTTTAACAACCCGCCAGCAAGCTTGCCATCAGCATTTAACAAATCCATGAGCGGCAATACGATATCGAATCTTTCTTGTTTATGTAATAGCTCAAGCAGCGATATATGGATAAGGGCAATACCATCTGGTAGCTCATCGGTATTAAGCGCCAACCAGGTATCGTTTTGGCTGATATCAACACCCTTATTATTTAATACATGATGATTACCCATAGACCTTCTCCTTAAAGGGTGCGATGCCAACACGATCGACCAAATCACCAAAACCTTCTACCTCATGCTCATTGCTGACGCGCTGCTCTAAATACACATCCAATATCTTTTGTAGGGTAGTCGCTACGTCATCTGCTGGTACTGCTTTACCTAGTATTTTGCCAATCTTGGCATCATTGCTAGAATTGCCGCCTAGACTGATTTGATACCAATGCTCGCCTTTTTTGTCGACCCCAAGGATACCGATATCACCCGTATGATGATGGGCACAAGCGTTCATACAGCCAGACATATTGAGGCGAATCTCACCTAAGTCATAAAGGTAGTCAAGATCATCGAACTGCTTTTCAATTTGCTCGGCGATATTGTGCGTGGTGGCATTGGCAAGCGAGCAATAGTCCCAACCAGGACAAACAATCATATCGGTTAAGGTATTGATATTAGCTCGGGCCAAATGCAGCGCCGACAGCTGTTGCCATAGCGCGTACAGCTGATTGGTTTGTACATCTGCAAAGACTAGGTTCTGCTGATAGGTACCACGTAATTCACCAAAGCTATAGGTATCAGCAAGATCAGCAAGCGCGTCCATTTGCGACTCAGTAACATCACCAGATGGTACGTAGGTTCCGTCGACTAAGCCTGCTTTTAGGGAGATGACGACAGCGCGATAGCCGGCTATTTTGTGCGCGACGGTATTTTGCTGATACCAATTGGCAAATGCTTTATCGGCGCTGAGCTGTTGTTGTAGCTCAGACTGGACTTGGAGCGCATCGAAAACCTGATAATCAGGCTCAGTGAAAAAACTGCTGGCAGTATCAAAATTGGCATCGGTCAAGGTCAATGGACCGTCCTTGAGATGCGTCTCCCATTCAGCATCAACCAGTTTGGCAAAGGCAGGACCGCCCATGCTCTCAACCAATATCTTGATACGCGCTTTATACTTATTGTCACGGCGACCGTGTAGGTTATAAACGCGCAAGATAGCATCTAGATAGCTAAGCAGGTGCTGGCGCGGTAAAAACTCCTTGATCACTTTACCAATCACTGGGGTACGTCCAAGTCCACCACCAACGAGGACTTCAAAACCAAGCTCGCCTGCGTCATTGGTTTTTAAATGCAGTCCCACATCATGTACTTGTGTGGCAGCGCGGTCATTGGCGGTACCAATCACGGCAATTTTAAATTTACGCGGCAAAAACGCAAATTCAGGATGAAAAGTTGACCACTGGCGAATAATCTCGCAATAAGGACGCGGATCAGCAATCTCTTCTTGATGGATACCGGCATATGGGTCGGTTGTGGTGTTACGAATACAGTTGCCAGACGTTTGGATAGAATGCATTTGTACTGATGCAAGCTCCGCCATAATATCTGGCACATCTTCAAGTTTTGGCCAATTCAGCTGAATATTGGTGCGGGTAGTAAAGTGCCCATAGCCTTTGTCATATTTACGGGTAATCTCTGCCAATTTACGCAATTGGTAACTGGCAAGCAGGCCATATGGAATGGCGATACGCAGCATCGGTGCATAGCGCTGAATATATAGACCATTTTGCAACCGCAGCGGTAAAAATTGCTCCTCGGCAAGCTCGCCTGCCAAAAACCGCTCGGTTTGGTCGCGGAACTGGGCGACTCGTTCTTCTACCAGGGTTTGGTCAGCGTAGTTATATTGATACATGACGTAATCTCAATTTTGTTTTTAAACATAAAAGCGGCGACGAAAATGATTTGCGTGTGTACTTGATCTTATTGCCAGTCGCAAGGTAAAGCATTCAGATTTACATCATATAAGCTTGGCTCTATAAACATAAATTCCTTTAAGACATATCTATATCCAAACACAGCATAAATTTTCATAACGAAAGTTAGGTAGCCTATGTTTATTACGTTATTCGCCCAATTGCTTCTCTACTACCTTGATCTACCGTTACTCATTTTCTCTCATCTCTTAAGGCTGTAAAATTCCTATGACATCTATCCTGCATAATCAAACACCATCAAAACTTGTTCCTCCGCACGGTAGTGACGTGCTTAAGCCACTATTGTTAAATGGTGAGGCTCGCGATCAAGCATTAAAACTTGCCAGTACTTTACCAACCATCACGCTCAGCTCACGTGAGCGCGGTGATTTGATTATGTTTGGTATAGGCGGTTTTACACCGTTAAATGGTTTTATGAATCAAGCGGATTGGCAGGGCGTGGTTGATAATATGCGCCTGCAAATTGGTGACAATGCTGGCTTGTTTTGGCCGATTCCTATTACCTTATCAGCGCCAAAAGCGACCGCCGATCGCCTAAATCAAGGTGATAAAGTGGCGTTGGTCGCGCAAGATGGCGAGATTATGGGAATTTTAACGGTGGAAGAAACTTATACCATCGATAAAGCACATGAGTGCCAACAAGTATTTACCACCACAGATCCTGAGCATCCTGGCGTACAGCAAGTCCTAGAGCAAGGGGAGATCAATATTGCTGGCAGTGTTGACGTCCTAAGTGAAGGCGAGTTCCCAATCTTATACCCTGAGATTTATAAAACCCCTGCTGAAACGCGCGCGATTTTGGACAATAAAGGCTGGCAAACGGTCGCGGCTTTTCAAACCCGTAATCCAATGCACCGCTCGCATGAATATCTTGCCAAGATTGCCATCGAGATTTGTGATGGGGTATTGATACATTCGTTATTGGGTGCGTTAAAGCCGGGCGATATCCCAGCAGATGTACGTCAAGAAGCTATTAAGACTTTGATTGACAATTACTTTAGAGCTGACACGGTTATCCAAGCAGGTTATCCACTTGATATGCGTTATGCCGGACCCCGTGAAGCATTATTACATGCGGTATTCCGCCAAAACTATGGCTGTAGCCATCTGATCGTTGGTCGTGATCATGCTGGTGTTGGTGATTATTACGGTGCTTTTGATGCGCAAACCATCTTTGACCACGTTGGCAAAGATGATTTGATTACCCAGCCGCTAAAGATTGGCTGGACGTTTTGGTGTAATGCTTGTAATGCGATGGCGTCAGATAAAACCTGCCCGCATGAAGCGTCTGAGCATGTCAAAGTATCAGGAACCAAGTTACGTAAAGCGCTCTCAGAAGATGAAGATGTACCAGAGAACTTTAGCCGTCCAGAAGTGTTGCAGATCTTGCGTGATTATTATGCTGGTATCGCTTTTGATGAGCGTGCTGAGGTTAAATTGGTAGGGGCTTCGGCGGTATAGCATTTATCGTAAAGAGAAAATTTAAAAAAGGGACAGATTTACCATCTGTCCCTTTTTTTATGAATATTTTGTTTTATGAATATTTTGCGCCTTTTATGCTTAGCTGAGCTCTAAATCACCTGCCAGCTTTTGGTAGTCACCAGCCAAGGTGCCACCGCCAGAGCAAAAATAGTTCAGCGCGTATTTATCTTGGCTATCAATAGTCAACTTATTATCTTTAAATTGAAAAAAAGCGGTGCTGTCGTTGATCTTGCTCTGGAAAATAATGCCGTGTGCATCATCTTGACCCATCAATGTTGCGGTGCCATCAAACTGGCAGGTCGGTTTTTTGATATCGCTGCGCGCCCGTACCTTAATATTAATTTGCTTATCACCGGCTGCTTTGACCATCACGCCTACCCAATCATTGCCTTGCGCGCGATGATCATAACCCTCAGAAGCATAGTCACCAACGATGACTTTTACAGCAGGCGAGGGCGCCACTCTAGGTTGCATGACACTGTGATTGTCTACCGTGGCTTTTATCGTGTTATTACAACCACTCAAAGCAAGCAGCGCGGCACTCGTTAAAGACAGGGCGGCAAAAAAACGCGAGGGACGAGAGAAGGAAGTAATCATAAGCATGCCTTGGGTAAGTGGATAATTTATAAAGATAACTTTGCAAAAGGGATATGCCAAAACTCACTGTCGCACCATTTATCGTAGCGCTATGAATAATCGCGCTTATGCCAAGTTCAGCACTCGATAAGCGTATTCGTCACTAAGCGTTTGTTGTCTATGCTGCTAGCATATCTCTCATCAACAAAAAAACCAATGCTTCTTCCAAAATTCTTACCATCACTGCCTTTATAACCCTTATGTATAGAATCAAAAAAACAATAGGGTTGATAAGTGGCAGCATGACATTATCGAGAGCGTCTATGCAAACGACCAATATAATCAAGAATCAGCTTTTGCCACATATCTCATGGACTGACAATCGTGGTCGTCAAAACAAAGCACCTCGCACCTTAATCATGGGCGGCGCGCTGACGATGGTGGCCTTAATGACAGGCTGTAGCCCTACTGAAGCCACGCAAAACGAGAGCCAAAATAGTGCGCAAAGCTCAGCAGCGCCGTCACAAGATATTGATCTGCTGAATGTCTCTTACGATGTCTCACGTGACTTTTATAAAGATTACAATACCTTATTTGCCAAAGGCTACCAAAAAGAGCACCCGAGTAGCAAAGTGCATATCAATCAGTCGCATGGCGGCTCAAGTAAGCAAGCTCTGTCAGTTGCCAATGGCTTGCAAGCGGATGTGGTGACCTTTAACCAAGAAAGCGATATGAATCTATTGGTCGAAAAAGGCTTGGTTGCTGCTGACTGGCAACAAGCGCTACCAAATGGCGCAATTCCTTATACCAGCACCATGGTGCTCTTGGTACGCAGCGGTAATCCAAAGGGTATTAAAGACTGGCAAGACTTGGCCCGTAGTGACGTGGCTATAGTGATACCCAATCCAAAAACCAGCGGCACGGCGCGTTATGCCTTCTTGGGCGCCTATGGTTACGGTCTGCATCATTTTAAAGAAACGGTCGAAACCTCTAGCAAAACAGATACCTTTATCAAAAAGCTTTTGGCAAACGTCGTCACGTATGACAATGGCGCGCGCGCCGCAACGACCAGCTTTACTCAGCGCGGTCTAGGCGACGTGCTTATTACGACTGAAAACGAGGCGCATTTGGCCGCCAAGCAGTTTGCCAAAGGACAAGTCGATATCGTTTATCCAAGTTATTCAGTATTGATTGCCAATCCTGTTGCCGTGGTGAATGCGGTGACGGATAAAGCGGGCAAAACCGAAGCGGCAACTACCTATCTAAAGAGCTTATGGGACACGCCAGCGCAAGAGCTGATGGCACAGATGTACATGCGTCCTAGTAATGAGCAAGTGCTTGCCGCTCATAAGAACACTTTGCTTGACATTGAGACGTTCAAGCCTGTCAGTGTCTTTGGTCCTTGGACACAGATTATGGAGACGTTTTTTGTCGATGGCGGGCGTTTCGATAAGCTGGCAAGCGTGCAATAAAGATAGTCAAGACAGCAATCATGAAGACAGCTGAAAAGACAGCTAAAAAGGTAAGTAAAAAGACAACCAAATTACTCAGTTATAAGCCGTTTGATTTAGATATTCATCAAAGTATGAAAAGCGAATCAAGCGGTTAAGTTATTAGCAAATAGCTCAAGGCTTATTAAAAATATGTAACCTATATCTTATTAATAACTTTAAGTTATTGATAATCTTATATTTCTAATTCCTTTATTCCATTTTGGCAATAACATAAACATATTCATCATTAAACATAATAAGATAGCGCTGTTAGCATACTTACATTACTTATCAGACATTTTTTGAGGCAGCCATGACATCCTATACCGCAGGTTATAAAAACAAAACGCTTAGCGCCCTAAGTATCGCCGGTGTGGCGCTCACATTAGGTATTGCAGGCTGTAGCAATAGCGAAAAAACTGAGCCCGCAACCAATGCAGAGGGCACGCCTGCCGCGACAAAAGGGCAGGATATTGAGCTATTAAACGTCTCCTACGATGTCGCCCGTGATTTTTATAAAGACTACAATCCCTTATTTGTTGAGCACTATAAAGCGGAAAACCCAAACAGTAATATCTTAATCAAGCAATCTCATGGTGGTTCAAGTAAACAAGCTTTGTCGGTCGCCAATGGTCTACAGGCCGATGTCGCAACCATGAACCAAGGCTCTGATATTGAGCTGCTTGAGAAAAAAGGTTTGGTTGAGTCAGATTGGGAAAGTAAATTCCCAGACAATGCCGTGCCTTTTACCAGCACCATCGTTTTCTTGGTACGTAAGGACAATCCAAAGGGTATCAATGATTGGGCGGATTTGACTAAAGAGGGTGTTGAGATTGTTATGGCAAACCCAAAAGTCACGGGTAACGGCCGTTATGCCTTTTTAGGTGCTTATGGTTATGGCTTACATGCGTTTAATAAAGATGAAGCCCAAGCGCAAAACTACGTCAAAGACATGTTAAAAAATGTCAAAGTTTATGAGAGCGGCGGGCGTGCAGCGACTACGACGTTTGTACAGCGTGGTATTGGTGATGTCTTGGTGACCTTTGAAAACGAAGCCAACCTTGCCGCAAAAGATTTTGGTGTCGGTCAAGTCGATATCGTTTATCCAAAATACTCAATCAAGTCTGAAAGCCCAGTTGCGGTTGTGAAAACAGTGACTGATAAAAAAGGCACGACAGATGCTGCCAAAGCCTATCTTGATTTCTTATGGAGTGATGCTGCTCAGCAACTGGCCGCTGACTTATACCTGCGCCCAAGTGTGAAGAGTGTACTTGATAAAAACAGTGATAAATTACCCCCTATCGAAACCTTCCGTCCAAACGATGCATTTGGTACATGGGATGAGATCATGAGCACCTATTTTAGTGATGGTGGTTTGTTTGATAAGTTGGCGGTTAATGCGCCTCAGTAAGGGCAGTGGTAATGTAAATAACCGACGCTAGCAGCTGTTTTTTATTCAACATTTTGCTTAACTTGTTTAAATACAGCAACGGCGTTATTTATCTATCATTATTTTGACTGTCACTCAGTAACGCACGACATCATGAAATTATGTCAATCTCATAAAGGACATGGCCGTCAACGCTATGTCCTTTATACCATGAGCATAGTCATCATCGCTTTTTATCATACCTTTTTTCTTTATATCGTTACGATAGAGTGCTTACGATAAGTACCATCAGCTAGGCAATAGGACGCTATTATGAGTGCAACAACACCTTCTACCATCAAACCGATACCTAAAAAAGGCTGGTTAACACGCTTGCGTCAGCGCAATGTGCTACCAGGGTTTGGGCTAAGTATGGGCATCACTGTCTTTAGCTTGTCGCTATTGGTCGTACTACCGTTTGCCATGATGGCCTATACCACAACGCAGATGGGCTGGACAGGATTTTGGGAGACCATTAGCCAACCACAAGTCACCGCAGCGATCAAACTCAGCTTATGGATGTCGTTTTTGGCAATGCTGACCAATATGGTATTTGGTACATTGGTCGCTTGGGTGCTGGTACGTTACGAGTTTTGGGGCAAATCCTTAATAAATGCCTTGGTAGATTTACCCTTTGCACTTCCCACAGCGGTCACGGGTATCTCGCTTGCCACTTTATATGCGCCAAATGGTCTTATCGGGCAATGGTTTGCCAAGTTTGATATTCAAGTTGCTTTTACACCGATCGGTATTTGGCTGGCTTTGGTGGTCGTCAGCTTTCCCTTTATTGTTCGTGCCGTACAGCCCGTACTTGCAGAGTTATCAGTTGAATTTGAAGAAGCATCTGCGGTATTGGGAGCCAATCGCTTGACGACATTTCGTAAGGTTATTTTACCAGAGCTGTTACCGGCACTACTGATGGGTGCTGGCATGATGTTTGCTCGTGCTACGGGCGAGTATGGATCAGTTATCTTTATTGCCGGTAACATTCCGATGCAGTCTGAGATTTTACCCTTAATTATTATCAGTAAGCTTGAGCAGTTTGACGTCCAAGGCGCTTCAGCGGTTGCCTTATTTATGCTGCTTATCTCCTTTGCGATTTTATTGGCCATCAATATCGTACAGTGGAAGCTGTCACGCCGCGTAGGAGCCCGCTAATGCAAATATCCAATAGTTACGACTACCAAAGCAACCCAGCAACCAAAGACACGCCATGGGTACGCCGAATATTTATTATTATTGCGGTTTTATTCATGGTCATTATGTTGGTAGTCCCTCTACTAGCGGTGTTCTATGAAGCGTTTAAAGGAGGCTGGGAGCTATATATCGCCTCACTTGTCGACCCTGAAGCTTTGCAAGCTATTAAGCTTACCTTAATTACCGCGGCGATTGTGTTACCGATTAACATGGTGATGGGGGTTGCCATTGCTTGGCTAGTAACGCGTTATCATTTTAAAGGTAAGCAGTTGGTGACGACGCTGCTTGATTTACCGTTTTCGGTATCGCCGGTGGTTGCAGGTTTGATGTTTGTGCTGTTATTTGGACTGAACTCTACCATTGGTGGCTGGCTTGAGAGCATGGGTTTTCAGGTGATTTATGCCGTGCCAGGCATCATTTTAGCGACGTTGTTTGTCACCTTTCCGTTTGTGGCGCGTGAGCTGATACCTCTGATGCAAACGCTGGGCGATTCTGAGGAGCAGGCAGCATTAACGTTAGGTGCGACCGGTTGGCAGACGTTTTGGCATGTGACACTGCCCAATATCAAATGGGCATTGCTTTATGGCTTGATATTAACCAATGCACGTGCCATGGGAGAGTTTGGAGCGGTGAGTGTGGTCTCAGGTCATATCCGCGGTGAGACCAATACCATGCCGCTACTGGTCGAGATTGCCTATAATGACTATAACTTTACCGCCGCCTTTGCCTTGTCGAGCTTACTTGCTGCCCTTGCTTTGGTGACCTTACTCATTCAGCAGGTCATGACCAAGCTACAAGAACGCAAATTCGCGAAGTCTGAGCGTTTGATAAGTGCGCCTGAGTTACCAGTCAGTGCCAATGCGACCAATGCGACCGTGCCAGAGCCGGCTGGCAAACCTTAGCGATTTATAGCAGCCACTTTGTTATACGCCATACTATTGAGATCCTCTGCTACGCACGATAAAAGAGACAATAAGAGACACCATTATGAGCATCGAGATTCGCAACGTTAATAAAACATTCGGTAACTTCACCGCTTTAGATGATATCAATATTACAGTACCTACTGGCAAATTGACGACTTTGTTGGGTCCTTCAGGCTGCGGTAAAACCACTTTGCTGCGTATCATCGCCGGTCTTGAATATGCAGACTCTGGACAGATATTGTTTGATGAGCTAGACGTCACCAATACACCGGTACAAAAGCGCCATATTGGTTTTATGTTTCAGCACTATGCGCTGTTTCGACATAAAAACGTGGCTGACAATGTCGCCTTTGGTCTGACATTGCTACCAAAAAATGAGCGCCCAAGTAAAGCGGATATCGATAAGCGCGTGGCTGAACTATTAGAGTTGGTACAGTTGCCACAAGTGGCCAATGCGTATCCGCATCAGCTGTCAGGTGGTCAGCGGCAGCGAATTGCGCTGGCTCGGGCACTGGCAGTGAAGCCAAAATTATTGCTATTAGATGAGCCGTTTGGGGCACTAGATGCCAAAGTGCGAAAAGAGCTGCGTACTTGGCTAAAAGACATACATCATGAGCTTGGTATCACAAGCATCATGGTGACTCATGACCAAGAAGAGGCGCGGGCGGTGTCTGATGAAATCGTGGTGATGAATCATGGCCGTGTCGAGCAAGTAGGGACGTCCGAGGAGCTGATCCACCATCCAGCCAATGTTTTTGTGAGTGATTTTTTAGACTTGGTTTAATGCTCGAGCAAGACTGCTATCAATAGCACATAAAACAGTAGCACATAAAAAGACCTCATGATGAGGTCTTTTTATGTGCTCAATAAACCAAAGTTTTATCAGCGAAAAACTTACTGCCTATTAATAACGTGATAACGTTAGGCAAGCTTAAGCATGGCTCTTTCTTTGATTGATATCTGCTTATAGGTGATATCCAAAATATCTTGACACCATTCTGGCAAATCATTTGCGACCTCGTACCACATCCAAGTTCCATCACGAACGCAGTTTAAGATGCCCAGTTTTTTTAGGTGATTGAGGTGGCGCGAGATCGTTGGCTGTGGTTGATCAAGTATTTCAACTAACTCGCCGACGCAGCGTGATTCTTTATTGTATAGGATTTGGAAAATCTTCAAGCGCGTAGGGTCAGATAATACTTTAAACAACTCAAGCGGTTGTATCATAGAATTATTATTAGACATGGGTCAATTCCAATGTGTATTTAGTTAATAGGAGGACAATATAACAGCAGTTATCCTTAAAATCGATTAAAAAATGAGCAGATTTACAGTTCGTCGCCATTTTACTACCTTTCATACTGTAGGTTTACACAGATTGTTATATTCAGTTACATGAATCGAGTCAGGTTAACATAATCATAAGGCAGGCACGAACCTGACTGTAAAATTCACCAAACCCTGTTGTAAATGCTAATAATTATCGTTATTATAGCGAATAACCAGTTAGTTAATCACAGTAGGAACCCGCTTATGTATGTCTGTATCTGTAATGATGTCAAAGAAAAGCAAATCAAAGCTGCCATTGCTGCTGGTATTGATACATTAGATGGCCTAAAAGACACGTTAGATGTCGCTACATGCTGCGGCTGCTGTGAGCCTATGGTAAACGATTACCTAGACGAACATCATGCTAAGCTCGAAGGATTGGCGTATGCGGTTTAAGCGCTAGCTTGGGCATCCCAATCTTATATAAACCTCAATACAACAGTAGCCTATTCACTATCAAGCATCTGCTTTTTGGTCTGATCCCTTAAAGAATAAGGTGCAAACGTCTCTATAACACCACTGATACTCCGCTGCAAAACTGCATTTGGTTATCCCTATCAAGCTTGTACTCTCTTAGCCAGCATTAACACATTAATATAATAGTGGTTGGTTATGATTCTCAGTTCATATCGTTACAAGCGTTAAGCGCTGTCTATGCTACTATATCCTTCTGAAAATGTAAGGATATTCGTTGAATTTACTCTTTACTGATTGGTTTACGAATAGTACTTTATATATATGCAAAATTATGAATGTATATAACAAACAATTATACATACAGGAGTGTAGGTGATGATAGGCAACCCTAAAGTGATTGATTATTTAAACTTTTTGTTAGGTGGTGAGCTTGCGGCTCGTGATCAGTATTTTATCCACTCTGAGATGTATGCAGAATGGCATTACGGTAAATTGTACGACCGTATCAGTCATGAGATGGAAGATGAGACACTACATGCACAGGCGATTATTCGTCGTATTTTGATGCTCGGCGGCACGCCTAAAATGAGTGTTGATACCATTAATATCGGTACGACTGTACCTGAGATGCTCCAGCTTGACTTAGATCTAGAATATCAAGTACAAAAACATCTGAAAGACGGTATTGCCCTATGTGAAGAAGCCCATGACTACGTTACACGCGAGATGTTGGTCGTGCAGCTCAAAGATACAGAAGAAGACCATGCCCATTGGCTTGAGCAGCAGTTACGTCTGATTGATATGATTGGTCTGCCAAATTATTTGCAAAGTCAGATGGCTGAAGTCTCTCCCAATCTTGCTTGATAGTCACGGGTCACAATCAGCAAACAGTAGCTCATATAATAGATAGATAGGGAGAGAAAAAATGAAAGGGGATAAAGAGATTATCCGCGCACTGAATAAAGTGCTGGGTCAGTCATTGATAGCCATCAATCAGTATTTTTTACATGCACGTATTGCTCGTCATTGGGGCTTAGAGTCACTGAACGAGAGTTGCTATAAGCAATCTATTGCAGAAATGAAATGGTCTGATGACTTGATTGCGCGGATTTTATTGCTAGGTGGTCTGCCAAATTTGCAAGATTATGGCAAGATGTTCATCGCTGAAGATGTACCTGAGATGATCGACTGCAATTTGCGTTTAGAAAAGCAAAAATTTAGCATCATCACTGATGCGATTACCTTGTGTGAGACGCAGCAAGATTATGTATCACGTCAGCTATTGGTCACTCTAAAAGACGGTAATGAAGAATATCAAGACTGGCTTGAAACTCAAGAAGACTTAATGAAAGATGTGGGTATTGAAAACTATATCCAATCGCAGATGAATGACGACTAACTTAAATAGCCGTGATTTTTATGTAATCGTAGCAAGCCAGCCTATGTTTTGGTCATCATCCAAGCATAGGCTGGCTTTTTTATTCAATATTCAATTATTATTTATAAGTCTTCAAAACCTATAGTTAATATAAACCACGCCCGTCCTCAGGTTTTAAGCGTAAAAAATGTAAGCCTGAAAGTATGGTAAAGATACCCAATATCCAATAGGTGGTTTGAAAGGCGCTCAATGTATCCATTTGTAGGCGCTCACGTAGCAGAGTAAGCAGTGCTGCACCAAAGGCAATACCAAAGCTGATGGCGAGCTGTTGATTGACAGCCATTAGGCTATTGCCGCTACTGGTCTGAGCACCATGCAGGTCGCCGATGGTAATGGTATTCATCGCACTAAACTGCATGGAGTTACAAGCGCCCATTACTGTCAAGATAGGGATAAACCATAGCCACTGCGCCGCATCACTAAACTGTGCCAAAATAATAATCAGGATGCCCATAAAAGTTGTGTTGTAGATCAATACCGTCCGATAGCTATAACGCTGAATAATTCTACTTACCCAAGGCTTGATGCCGATAGCGCCGACAGCGATAGGGGCAAGTAGCCAGCCAGCTTGCGAAGGAGAGTACTCGAACACCACCTGCAAAAGTAACGGTAGCAAAAATGGTACAGCGCTAATGCCAAATCGAGTAAATAAATTCCCCGTGATACCGATACGAAAGGTACGTATATCAAACAAACTCAATGGAAATAGCGGGGCCGCTCGACGTTTTGCGTGCCAAATATAAGCGCCGAGTAATAGACTTGCCAGTAGTCCAAATATTAGCCCATAAAACCCACGCCCAACTTGCGCACCAAACTCTACTGCCAAAGTAAAACCACAAGCAGCAGCAGCAAACAATAAAAATCCGGTCCAATCTAATCGCTTGGTATCCTCAAATAACGCCGGTACCAGTTTTTTGCCCATGATAAAACCAAGAATACCCATAGGAATATTGATTAAAAATATCCAGTGCCAACTGGCGTATTGTACGATATAGCCGCCCAATACCGGTCCGACTAGCGGCGCAACCAAAGCAGGGATTACCGCAAAATTCATCACCGTCAAAAGCTTGTTACGTGGATAGGATTTTACTAGTATCAAACGGGCGACCGGCGTCATCATCGCCCCGCCGATAGCTTGTATGATACGAGAGCCGATCAAAAAATCCAGGCTAGGGGATAGAGCGCACAGTAGCGAGCCAATACAAAAGATGATAATGGCAGCCAAAAACACGCGGCGTGTGCCATATTTATCGGCTAAAAACCCACTGATAGGAATAACAATTGCCAATGTGAGCGCGTAGCTGATAACCGCCCATTGCATTTGTAATGGTGATTCGCCGAGCGCATGTGCCATCTGCGGTAGGGAGGTATTTAAGATAGTAGCGTCTAAGATTTGCATAAATAACGCTACCGCCAGTACATAAGGTAGGTATTTATCTTGCGTTGGAGTCAGAGCTACCATATTGATGTCACCATATCTTTAGAAGCATTATATTGTGCGTAGTATAAAAATAACGGCTGCTCAGTTAAAGAGCAGCATAGTAACCATTATCCATTATCCATTATCCATTATCCTTTATCCTCAAGACTAGATGATAGCTTGCTTAAACATCTCTACCATAAATTACAAGACAAGACTTTATTAGCAGCATGAGTCCCCGTTATAGTGGGAGATATATGGCAGATACAACCATCTCCAAAATATAACAACCCATACAACAAAAATAGGTCACATTATGAGTCAGGATAATCCTTCTAAGAACGATCAGATAGAGAGCTACACACCGCCCAAAGTTTGGACAAACGATAAAGAAAACGGTGGCAAATTTGCAAGTATCAATAGCCCCACTGCTGGCGCACGTAAAGATAAGGAGCTACCTGTAGGGGGTGCACCATTACAGCTGTATTCATTGAATACGCCAAACGGGGTAAAGGTAAATATCTTGTTAGAAGAGCTGGCTGAGCTTGGTATCAAGGACGCCGCATACGATGCTTATCTGATTGATATCTCAAAAGGCGATCAGTTTGGTTCGGGCTTTGTCGCCATTAATCCAAACTCAAAGATACCAGCGTTGGTTGACCATAATCCTAGTGAGGCTGGCGAGCCAATTGCTATCTTTGAATCTGGCGCTATCTTAATGTACTTAGCAGAAAAATTTGGCAAATTTATTCCGATGCAGCAAGGCAAGGCACGGGTAGAGTGCTTGTCTTGGCTGATGTGGCAGATGGGCAGCGCGCCTTTCTTAGGTGGCGGTTTTGGGCATTTTTATGCCTACGCTCCTGAGCCAATGGAATATCCGATCAATCGCTATACCATGGAAGTCAAACGCCAGCTTGACGTCCTTGATTGCCATCTAAAAGATCATACATATATGGGCGGTGATAAGGAATCTGATTATAATATCGCCGATATGATTATTTGGGCATGGTATGGTCAACTGGCACTTGGTAAGCTCTATGAGGCAGCAGAATTCTTACAAGTGAATGAGTATCCACATCTACAGCGCTGGGCGAAAAAAATTGCTGAACGTCCAGCTGTTAAACGAGCGGTGGACTTGGTCCTTAAGCCTATTGCCTAGACTGACCAGTATGCGCTTAGATAGGTTGTCATAACCACTGGTCTAAACGGCTCATCTCAGCATACGTAAGCACTTGATATTAAATATAATAAAAAATATATCTGTATATTGACGAACAAAAAAGGTTAATAAGCACCTGTCTTATTAGCCTTTTTTATTTTAAATATTCATAATTCCAAATATACATATGGTTATAAGCATTTAAGCTATACTTTATGAATTACATAATGGTACATTAGTACAACAGATAGAAACATGGGTGCGTTAAGATAGCAGCCTCCACCCAAAAAGGGTAGGCGCTTCAATTTTTTGCATTGATGAATGATGAACATGATGAATGTGAAGGAGATGAATATGCTTAGGATTCGATCAATCCTCTTAGTGAGTGTAAATACTCCTAGTCGCCAGAGCAATGTTGTCAAACCTAAATACTCAAACCACACTCATATCAAAGCGCCATCTAAAAAAACAACAAAGATAATAAAAACTATGTCAAAAAGAATATTGTCAAAAAGAATATTATTGCCCATCCTTACCGCCATCAGTACCGCGTTATATAGCGCCGCTAGTAGTGCTGGCACGCCTATAGATTTTACCAGCCAAGATTGGCAAGTGGTCTGTGACAATACCCGTACTTGCAGACTGGCAGGTTATCAAGCAGACAATGATATCGAATTGCCAGTGTCTTTATTGTTGATACGCCGTGCAGGTGCCAATGCCCCAGTCGAGGCTCGGATCAAGCTTGGCGGTGCCAGAGAAAATTCTGCCAAAGCCTTAATGCAGCTGGGTAACCGCCACCGGATAGCTTTATTTATTAACGATAAAGATTATGGCGAAGCCAAGCCTTACTCGGGGACAGCGGGCTATGCAGAGTTGACCTCAGCGCAAGTCAACGCGCTATTAGAGGCCTTGAGCAAATCAAGCAAAATAGAGCTGGTTGTGCGTAATACGCGCTGGCGCTTGTCCGATAAAGGGGCGAGTGCGGTCATGCTAAAAGCAGATGAAGCACAAGGTCGAGTGGGCACAGCCAGTGCTTTTATTCGTACAGAGGGCGCAAGCAAACCCAGTAGCAGTGTTTTATCGCCTAAGTCCGCACCAGCGCTACGGATGGTGATGCCCAATCCAAAAGCCATCTCTGCTAATAAGAAAAAATTTGTCATGCGCTCATCTCAGTTATCAGAGCTGATGAAGGGTACGATCAAAGATGTCGGTAGTGACTGCCCAAGCCTATTTGATAAGTCGTCATGGAACGTCACGCGCCTAAACAGTAAGCAGCTGATCGTGCAGCATAACTGCTGGACAGCTGCTTATAATGCAGGCAAAGGGGTCTGGGTGATCAATGACACTAGACCATACGAGCCAAAGCTGATCACAACCAATGCAACCGACTATGATAAAGGTCAGATCACATCTATCCAAAAAGGTCGAGGTCTTGGCGACTGTTTGTCCAAAACGGAATGGTTATGGACGGGTAAGACTTTTGAGAAAAGCCATGAAAGCAATACCGGCCTGTGCCGTATGATTGAAGCGGGCGGTGCTTGGCAATTACCCCTATATGTCACTGATGTAAAAATATCACGTTAATATCTATATCTACAAATCTACAATGCATCATTTTTGCAGAATTTTATTTTTAAGCGCTTATGCAAAAATGTCTATATTATGAATCATGTATGGCTCATCAATGCTCATTTTATGGCTGTTTTCTACGATAATCGTAAAAACAGCTACTGATTACGATTTTGTTGTGTTATACTGCGTCGCCACGTTAGCATAGTCTAATGTGAATTATGAGATTGATAACATCGCCTGCGATTTTGGGTCTAGGATGACCGAAAGTAATTGTTGCCGATGATTTTGTGTACTTAAATAATCCTATTATTTTTGACTCATATCTTATCTACGGACCCTTGTAGGGGCTAGATTGGTTGTTATTTACCTTTATCTGCTTTGGACAAAGCATTGATATCGAGTTTTTAGCAGACAAAGATGAGACACTCGGCACTACCACCAAAATACGTCAGACAGCACGAACGCCTTTATATAATTTTGACAAGCCTTATCGGTTTGGCATGTGATTATCACGATTGTGATACTCAGATTATATAGGTAACGTGGTGAACGGTTATCAGTGGTATGCATCAAGTCTGCTGAATTTACAGCAGCTTATACTTACCAAGGATACTCATGACTGACATCTTATCTGCAATCGCTGCTGAAAACGGCATCATCGAAAACACTGACACCCCAAATACTGATACTAATAATCAAGCCGCTACTACTGACGCGACTGATGAAGATCAAGTTACCTTTGCTGACTTAGACATTGCCAAGCCGATTTTGACCGCACTTGATCGTAGTGGTTATACCAATCCAACGCCTATTCAAGCACAAGCCATTCCTTTCGCGCTACAAGGTCGTGACCTTTTATTATCAGCGCAAACAGGTAGTGGTAAAACTGCCGCGTTCGTGATCCCAGTACTTGATCGTTTAAGCCGTGCAACCAGCTTTGATAAATTAACCAAAGCCCTTATCTTAACGCCAACGCGTGAACTTGCTCAGCAAGTACATGATAGCGTCCGTACGTATTCTAAAGACATGCGTGGTCTATTTTGCGTACCTTTAGTGGGCGGCGCACCATACAATGGTCAGATCACTGCGCTGAAAAAAGGCGTTCAAGTTATCGTTGCAACACCAGGTCGTTTACTTGACCATATCAATGCAGGCCGCGTTGACTTATCAAGCCTAGAAATCTTGGTACTTGATGAAGCTGACCGTATGCTAGACATGGGTTTTGCTGATGATATCAGCGACATCCTAAAAGCGGCACCTATTAACCGTCAAACCATCATGTGTTCAGCAACTTGGGATGGTCCTGTTGGCAAAATCGCAGCCAGCTTTACCAAAAATCCTGAGCGCGTATCAATCAAAGTTGAATCTGCACACATCGAAGAAAAAGTATACTATTGTGATGATTTTGATCACAAAAACCGTTTACTTGACAAGATCGTTTGCCACAAAGATATGGAACAAATCATTATCTTTGCTGCGACCAAACGTAGTACTGAAAAATTAGCTAAACAGCTACAAGAAGCGGGTCATAAAGCCAGCTTCCTACATGGTGATTTGCCACAAAGCAAGCGTAACCGTATCGTACAAGACTTACGTAATGGCAAATGTAAAATCCTAGTAGCGACTGACGTTGCTGCTCGTGGTCTTGACGTGCCAGCTATCTCGCACGTGATCAACTATGATTTGCCGCGCCAAACGGAAGATTATGTTCACCGTATCGGTCGTTGTGGTCGTGCTGGTCGTACCGGTATTGCCATCAGCCTATGTAGCATGGATGATCGCCCACAGCTTAACGCCATCAACCGTTACTTAGATCGTAAGATGGAAGTATGTGTTATCGAAGGTATGGAAGCTAAGAAAACTTATGTACCTAGCGAAAACAAAGGCAATGGTCGCGGCCGTGGCCGTGGTCGTTCAAGCGGCGGCGGTAATGGTCAAGGCCGTGGTCGTTCAGCGGGTGGTTATGCCGGTCGTTCAACTGGCGGTGGCAATGGTCAAAGCCGTGCACGTTCAAGCGATAGCTCGGTAACTGGTCAACGCGCAAGCAATGACAGCGGTTATCAAGGTAAGCCACGTGACGCATCAGGTAAACCAAATGAGCGTTCAGGTGGCAAGCCGTATCAAGGTAAGCGTACTGGTGCTCCTAGCCGTGGTGATAGCACAGGCGTTCCACGTGGTGAGCGTGCTGCAACAGGTCGCGGTCGTCCAAGCGGTAGCCAAGGCCGTCCAGCTGGTCGTTCTGACAGCCGTGGTCAAGGTCGTCCAAACGGCGGCAACCGTGGTAACAACTCGTAATAGCCCTATCTTAAACGATTAATGGTTTTTATAATCATGCCTTAATCGTCTAAAGATATCGCAAAAAGAGCCAGATACTTGTTATCTGGCTTTTTTGTGTTTAAGGGTTTGATACTAATCTACTTTGTAGAGGTATGACCCAAATATACATGGCTATTTAACGAACCTAGCTTATCCAAACAGTGTAAAGTTAAGCTTTGTACTCGATAGCTGCTTGCAGGTATTTTTTGCCTTGTCTATACTGACAGACTTTTTCTTATCGTGTGCAGTGGAGCCATTGGATGCCTGATATCTCTTATTTAGCTATTGAAAGCTTGCCATTAGCGTTTGGCATCATTATGGCCATCATCGGTTTGGTGTTCTATACTCAAGCACTGCCGGGTAAGTTTTGGCAACGGTTTTATGCGGTACTACCGGGGATTGTACTGTGCTGCTTTATCCCTGCAACGCTAAACAGCTTAGGTGTATTCGCTGACGGTATTGGCTCACAGATTTATGGCTTTACTGCCACCTATCTATTGCCAGCCAGCTTGCTTCTAATGACCCTATCGATGGATGTACCAAAGATATTGGGATTAGGCTGGAAAGCCATTGCCATGTTCTTTGCAGCCAGTATTGCAATTATCATCAGTGGTCCGATCAGCTTAGGCATTGCCAAATGGGTGTCACCTGAGATGTTTACCGATGACACGCTATGGCGCGGTTTTTCGGCGGTTGCTGGTAGTTGGATCGGCGGCGCGGCGAACCAAGCGGCGATGAAAGAGCTGTTTGGGGTCAGTGATGATTTATTTGGGATGATGATCCTTGTCGATACCACCAATGCCTCATTATGGCTACTGGCTATTTTAGTTATGGCCAAACATAGCGCTAAGATTGATAAGTTTTTACGGGCAGATAGCAGTAGCATTGATAAGGTCATCAAAGCGGTTGAAAGCTATGAGCGTGATAATGCCCGTCCAGCAACCTTAAATGATTTGATGGTGATGTTTGGGTTGTGCTTTGCTATGGTAGGGGTGGCACACTTTATTGGTGGGCAGATTGCAGGATTCTTTGCTCCTTATAGCTGGGCGGTACAGTACAGTTTTGCCAGCGCCTTCTTTTGGATGGTGGTGATCATTACTATCATAGGGGTCATCTTTTCTTTCACCAAAATCCGTAGACTCGACCATGTTGGTGCGTCCAAAGTCGGCACCGTCTTTATCTTTGTGCTGATTGCGGCGATCGGTATGCAAATCAATCTGGCTGGTATTGTCTCGCAGTGGCGACTGCTACTGATTGGTTTGCTGTGGATGAGTATCCATGTGGTGTTGATATTTATTTTTGCCAGAATCATCCGTGCGCCATTTTTCTTTTTGGCCGTAGGCTCAAATGCCAATACGGGCGGTGCATCATCAGCGCCCATTGTTGCTACAGCCTTTCATCCATCACTTGCCCCTGTGGGTGTATTTTTGGGGATTTTAGGCTATGCGGTAGGGACATTTGGCGGCTATATCAGTACGCAGCTGATGCGACTAGCGGTAGGTTAAAAAGGCTTAAGTTATCGATATTGAATATCTGTTGCAAAAAACCCGCTTAAGGCGGGTTTTAATTTACTGACGTAGTGAGCATTTTCAAATGAAGCTTATTATTAAAACCAGCTAAAAACAGCATTTTATTCTCAGTATGGCTGTCACTGTTTTTACGATAGCCGTGTTACGAGTACTTGGCTATATAGGTTCTCGTAACCGCCGCCCATGCGTACGCCGCGCACGGGAGCGGCGTCTAAATAATCGCGCCCGATAGCGACATAGACATGAGAGCTTGGCTGAAATAACTGGTTTGAGATATCAAAGGTATACCAATAGCCGTCTAGCCACGCTTCTGCCCAAGCATGACTTGCCATGTGATTCTCGGTGTCATCATAGAGATATCCGGACACATAACGCGCTGGTATATTCTGATCACGGCAACAACCTAAGAATACATGAGTATGGTCTTGGCATACGCCAGCACCAGTAGCAAACGCTTCAGCCGCCGTTGTCCCAACATGGGTCATATCTTTTATAAATGGCATTTTTATGATGAGCGCATTGGCCATTGCTTTTAGAGTGTCATGCGTGGGATTGTTTAAATAAGGTGCCGCAAATTCACGCATCGCCTCTGAGCATTCTGTTAAGGGGGTTTGGACGGTGAACAGTAAGTAGGGGACATGCGCCATATCTTCTAGGCGCTCAGTTTCGGTGTTGATTTCGACGATTCCTGATGCCTGCATCTGTAAGTTATTGTGCGCCTCATTTCGGCTGAGGGTTAGCCAGTCATTACCAAAGCCGTCTTTTTGATTGGTTGCTACTTTGGGCAACATGACATCCCATTTATGAATGATTTGATGCGGCAGCTGCATGGGCGTCATACGTATATACTGTACGCTGCGCTGAGCCAAATCATCATAGTAATAATTGGTTTGATGGCTGATTTGAAGTTTCATAATATCATCCTATGATCTCGTCTAATGTTTTGTATTCATCACCCTATGCTGATGTTCTAGCGCCACACTAGACGCCTTGCTTCAGTATGATACTGAACTCTTGGCTGATGAGCGTAAAGTCACTAAATTGCTTTGATCGGATCATCTGATTGGTCAAACGTATTAGCTCCCGCCAGCGCGTGTTCTCTGGCAATTTGTTGATCCAGTGCTTAAATTCAAGGCTTGCTGCCATTGAATCCTCATTTAACAAGACAGCGCGCTCTAAACGCTCAAAATGCCGTCCCAATTGCCAAAAGCAAACGACCGTTACATGCTCCTGTGCCATAGCAGCATTGCAGGCATATAATTGTAAGGTGGCTGCCCGATAAGTGCCTGCGCTTGAGAGGCGTTTGATTAAATTGTATAGCTCAGCCGTATCTTTACCGATCACGCCCTTGGCCTCTTGGACATTGGTCTCAATAGATTGAATCACGCTTGGAATGATATTTTGTGTTAAGTCAGTCATCATTTGCGCCTTCATCGTCTTTAGTGATTCATTGGCATCAGCTGCAAAGCCTAGATGAGCAACTAGATGCTGTATCTGGGATTTTTTGAGATCGCCTTTGATCAGCTGCTTCATAACGTCGTCATAATAATAGAGGCGCTCACTGTATCTGCCGAGCCAAATGAGATGGCTGGCTGTGGATAGCAGTAGTATCATCGGTGCATCATCCAGATCTTCATAGCCTGCCTCTGTAGGCTGTACGCGATCGTAATAATTGGCATGGCCGTTATTATTGGTATCGGTTGATACGCGATTGGACTTATCAGGATGCTGATTGTCCGAGGCGATTTTGGTAGAGGTAGGCAGGCTTTTTTGGTTGAGCTTATCATGTACACTACTGTCGTCAATCACCCAAGTGTCTTTGATGCCGCCACCTTGTGATGAGTTGACGACTAGAGAGCCTTCAACCATCGCCACACGGGTTAGGCCGCCCGGTACGATATCTACTGAGCCATCGCCATGGCTTAAGATAAAGGGGCGTAAGTCGATATGACGCGGCGCAATACCGTCATTGACAGCAGTAGGGTTGGTAGATAAAGAAATCGTCGGCTGGGCGATAAAGCCGATTGGGTTTGCAAGTAAGCGTTTTCGGTACTCCTCAATCTCCTGCTTGGTTGAGGTTGGCCCAATGAGCATCCCGTAGCCACCTGAGCCCTGAGTTTCTTTTACCACGAGTTTGTCTAGATTATCCAGTACATACTGCAGCTCATCAGGCTTACGGCACTGATAGGTTTGAATATTAGGCAAAATAGGTTTTTCACCCAAATAAAATTCAATCATATCCGGTACAAATGGATACAGACTCTTATCATCAGCAACGCCTGTACCCGGTGCATTGACGATGACCACATTGCCTGCACGGTAAGCACTCATCAGTCCGGACACGCCCAAAATAGAATCTGAGCGAAAGGCTAATGGGTCAATATAAGGGTCATCAATACGGCGATAAATGATATCGACTTGTACCTTGCCGCGAATACCTTGCATATAGACCTTGCTGTCTTCAACCACTAAGTCATAACCATGTACCAAGGGTACATTCATCTCATGTGCTAAAAAGGCATGCTCATAATAGGCACTGTTAAAGCGACCTGGGGTTAAGATGGCAATCTGTGGGTCGTATTTGCTGGTTGAGCTGGCAAGACAGGCTTTGAGGCGTTTTGGATAGTCACTGACATCTAAGATAGGGGTATGCGCAAACAAATCGGACAGCAGCGTCTCTGATATATTACGACTCTCAAGCATGTAAGAGACGCCAGAGGGCGTGCGCAGATTATCCTCTAATACACAAAATCGGCCGCTTTCATCACGAATAAGGTCAATACCACTGATATGCGAGTAGATAGGCTTGTCAAGCTCAATTCCCATCATCCACGGCTCATAACAGCCACTTGCATAGACGTAGCTGGCCGGGACGACACCAGCTTTCATGATGGCTTGATCGTGATAGATATCATGCAAAAAAGCATTTAAAGCGGTGATACGCTGCTTACAACCCGCCTCAATCTGCTGCCACTCACTTGCCGCAATGATACGCGGGATAATATCAAACGGTATCATACGCTCGATATTTTTGGCATCGCTATAAACGGTGAAAGTGACACCTTTTCGATAAAAGATGTTCTCTGCTTGCTCATTAAGATGGCTAAGCGCATCATTATTGATATTATCTAGCCAGTCACCAACTGCTTGTGCTACAGGACGGTACTGGTCATTATTGATTTTTAATTCATCAAAGCATTCTGGTTTTTCTTTGGACGTTATCGCTGTATGTTTTGTCGTATTTGAAGCGCTGGCCTTGGCCGCCGCCTTATTGGCAGTCGATGTCTGTATCGGGTTTTTAGTGTTTTCTGTGCCCTGAGTTTGAGTGTTTTCTGTGCCCTGAGTTTGAGGGTAGCTTTGAGACTGATGTTGGGACTGAGTCGATTCTTTATTCATAAATACCTCACGCATCCTTGGTAAAGTTATTGTTATGATAGTCAGACTGGTATGGCAATCCATCCGCTATATAGCCCATGTCTTACATTCACTATACCGTGTCTATCGATGAATGCACAATGAGTGTTTATTATTTTGGGGTTACTCCTTTAGGGTTGCTATGGGCATTATCATAAGAGCCGGACAAGATTTGATTGATATAAAATTCTTATAGATAAATACAATCCATCATTTGATAATAATGAAATAAACGATTTGAACACGTCTATCTATTAAGGAAATAACCATGTTTAGTATGATAAAAGACTGGCGCGAGCAGCGTATATTGGATAATAGCGAATTTACCCATAATGATTGGATGCAAGCGGCTCAGCGGATTGTGATACTTGATAGGTTAAATCAGGAGGAGCTAACACGGTTATTTGAGCTAGCGACATTGTTTTTGGACGATAAATCTATTAACGGCGCGCAAGGTTTTGAGATTACGGATGCTGCTAGACAATCTATTGCCTTACAAGCCTGTCTACCGATCTTAAACCTAGGGCTTGAATGGTACGCTGGCTGGTCATCGATAATCATTTATCCTGGTTCATACAAAAGTGACACCACTACCATAGATGAGTTCGGTATCGTCCATGAGGGTACTCAACATCGTAGCGGTGAAGCATGGCAGCGCGGACCTGTCATATTGTCATGGAAGGACGCTAAGCATTCGGGCGAGCGTGATGGGCATAATGTGGTCATTCATGAGTTTGTCCATAAGATTGATATGCTAAACGGCCGCGCCAATGGTTTTCCGCCGCTGCAAGCTGATATGGATCCTGCTCGTTGGACTGAGATTATGACACGAGATTTTGAAGATTTTCAGACCCACCGCAAGTCAGGACTTGATCGTTATGGCGCGACCAATCCAGCGGAGTTCTTTGCGGTACTGAGTGAAGTGTTTTTTGAAACACCGCAGAAATTGGTAGAGGCTTATCCTGATATTTATGAGCTGATGGTAAAGTTATTTCGTCAGACGCCGATGTGAATGAAAACTACCTCGGTAGAGGTTATTAGAAAAAACCCACTTATGAGCACATAGCTATTATGAAAAAATCGCTAATTTTAACTTGCACTTTACTACTCACGCATACGGTACAAGCAAGCTTCCCCTCTGAAATTAAATCTAAAACAGACTCTATCCATGCACCCTCACAACATCCTAAAGAGTTACAAAAATTAGGAGTTTATATCGATTCAACCCTAGATGCTGTGCAAAATGTCTCTGATAATAATGAGGATTTGTGTTCAACCCAATCAGTTTTTGCTTTTAATGTTATGAAAATGAGACAAAAAGGGGTGGATTATAGCGATATTTATCATTTAATGAATATAAATAACAAAGCAGACTTAACGATAAAAGGCATAGCTAAATTAGAGAGTTATAAAGGCGTTTTTGAGGAAGCTTATAAGTATCCAATATATACAAGCAAAGAGGATAAGGGTACTGCTACTACCTTGTATATGACTTATAAAAACCATCAATGTTTACTCAGTTTATAGATTGTTTCAGGGAATTTTTTAGTCGCTGACTTATAAGATGTTTAATAGTTTAAAATATTAAACATGAAGTAATAAAAAAGGGCGGTGCATCACAAACGATGCATTGCCCTTTTTTATTTTAAATGCGTTACGTCCCACTATGATAAAGATAAAAGCAGGCTGTTTATTGATAAAAGTGTGCACTCACAGTCAAAAACTCTGCACTGTCAGTCAATCTATTTGCTAACAACCTCGTTATAGTAAAAAAGCTTGGTCATTAGGATGGATGACAGGCAAGCAAAGAATGAGTGTAACTGTTTAAGTATTAACAGCCACATTGGACGCTATATTTTACAGAGCCACTCATATCTTCTGATATAAATTTCTAGACAGGGAGTCTCACATGAGCCACGCTCACACTTCAATTGATCCTATCACCTTGTCCGTCGTACGTGGTGCCTTAGAAACGGCACAGCGCGAGATGACGACAACCTTAGAAAAAACCGCCCGCTCTAGTGTCTTTAACCTCGCTCACGATTACAGTAATGCTTTGTTTGATCATTTGCCTGAGATGATTTTGCAGGGTCAGGACATTCCTATTCATCTAGGCTCACTCATGCCAGCTATGAAAGCCGTTGCCGAATATTATGGTGATGACATTCATGAAGGCGACGTTATTTATCATAATGATCCGGTGATGATGGGCAGTCATATCCTAGATTGCTGTATGTACAAGCCTGTATTTTATAAAGGCGAGTTGGTATTTTGGACAGTATGTAAAGGTCATGTCACTGATATCGGTGGCCCTGTACCAGCAGGCTATAATCCAGATGCCAAAGAGATATACGCCGAAGGCTTGCGCATTCCACCTATCAAAATATGGGAAAAAGGCGTTAGACGTCGTGATGTTATCAACTTAATCCATAGCAACATGCGCTCTCGTCGTAACCAAGAAGGCGACCTTAATGCGCAGTATGGTGCTTGTGCGGTTGGTGAACGTAATATGATCGCGCTGTTAGACAAGTATGGCGTAGAGACCGTCCGTGCGGCGATTGAAGAGCTAAAGAATATGGCTGATACCCATATGCGCTCATTGATCTCATCTATCCCAGATGGCCAGTATCATGGTGAAGCGGTATTAGAAGATTCGGGGCACGGTCTGGGTGATTTGACCATCAGCGCTGATATTAAGATTAAAGACAGCGATGTACATATTAAAATCACCAGTCCACCGCAAGTGCCTTACTTTATTAACTCTTATGCTGGTAACTCGATGTCTGGTGTACTACTAGGCCTGATGATGTTTGCGCAAGTCGATCCGCCGTACAACGAAGGGTTGTATCGCTGTGTCACGGTAGACTTGGGCGAGCATGGCACGCTTTGTAATGCCAAAGAACCTGCCCCTCATGTCAACTGTACCACCACGCCGATGGAAACCTTAACCGATGCCGTGCGTATGGCGTTTGAAGATGCAGCGCCAGATCGAGTGATTGCTTCTTGGGGTCATGCGTCAGGTATCAATATCTCAGGTATTGACCCAAAAACAGGGGAACAATACGTCACGATGATTTTAGCTTCGATCATCTCTGGTGCCGGCGCGACTCAGCAAATGGATGGCTGGCATGCTTGCGGTCCTTTATGCTGCTTTGGTGCATTAAGCTCCGGTGATATTGAGCTACTAGAGTATCAATATCCTATTTTGATTCATAAGTATGGCTTGGCAGAAGACAGTGGCGGCGCTGGCGAGTATCGCGGCGGCTGCGGCACGGTATGGGAAGTTGAGCCGTTAGGTCATGAGATGACGGTAGTTGCCTTTGGTGAAGGCCGTGAGCATCCAACGATGGGCGCTGCTGGTGCGGAGCAAATCTCACCTGAGCTCAAATTAGGACGCTTAGAGATTATCCATAAGGGCGGTGTCACTGATTTATATAAGCAAAATACTGTCACTGAAATCCAGCCGGGTGACCGTGCGCGTAATACCAATCCTGGTGGTGGCGGCTATGGTAGCTCATTTGCGCGCTCGATACCCGCAGTATTAAAAGATGTAGAAGAAAGAATCATATCAGTGGCAGCAGCTAAGACTGAATATGGGGTGGTTATTGACCCACAAACGCTGACAGTCAATGAAGCAGAGACGGATGCTTTACGTCGTCATTTGCAGCGCCAGCAGTTGAAGTTAACAGCATAAAACTACAAACCACCTGATATTAAATAACTTGAGTTAAGGATGACTGATGAAAAATGATTTCCGTATTGGAGTCGATGCTGGCGGGACGTTTACTGACTTTGTTTTGGCCGAAAAAAGTGGCCATGTCCATCTATTCAAAGCACCTTCTACCCCTGAAGATGGCACTTTGGCTATTGCTAATGGTTTACAGCAAATCGCCACCCAGTTTGACCGTCCTATTGAAGACATTATCCAAGCCTGTGACCTATGCATCAATGGTACGACCGTCGCGCTAAACGCCTTGATTCAGATGAAAGGGGTAAAGGTTGGTCTGTTATGTACGGCAGGCCATGAGGACAGTATCGAGATACGCTTAGGGCATAAAGAAGAAGGGCATCGCTATGATGCCAGCTATCCGCCAGCACCGCAAATCGCCACCCGTGATCGTCGCTTTCCTATTCGAGGCCGTATCTTAGCTGATGGTACTGAACACGAGCCGCTAAATGAGCAAGATATCCTTGATGCGATTAAAGTGTTAAAGCAGCAAGACGTTCAGGCAGTTGCTATCTCCTTCGTCTGGTCTATTCGTAATACTCAGCACGAACAGCGCGCTAAAGAGCTGGTTGAAGAGCATATGCCAGGGGTGTTCGTCTGCTGTGGTAGTGATGTATATCCACAGATTAAAGAATATACGCGTACCTCAACTACCTTAGTGAATGCCTATTTAAGCCCAGTTATGGCATCTTATGTCCATAAGATTGACGATTACTTTAAGGCATTAGGCGCTGAGCAGCCCGTGCGTTACTTCCAGTCTAATGGCGGGCTTGCAGTTGGTAGTATCATGCGAGAACGTGCAGTCAATGCTATTAACTCAGGACCAGCGTCAGCGCCGCAAGCAGGCCTGTATATTGCTAGCCCGTTTGGGATTGACGATATTATCACAGTCGACATGGGCGGTACGTCTTTTGACATTACCATGGCAAAATCAGGCAGAACCAGCCTTAACCGCGATATTGATTTTCTACGTAATCGTATTGGCGTACCTATGATTCATGTAGAGACATTAGGGGCGGGCGGTGGCTCTATTGGCCATGTTAATACCTTTGGTATGCTAGAGGTCGGCCCTCAGAGTGCTGGTGCGACGCCTGGACCGGCATGTTATGGTAAAGGTGGTGACTTGCCAACCGTCACAGACGCAAACTTGGTACTCGGCTATCTACAGCCGAATGCGGTGTTAGGCGGTAGTGTGACCTTAGACAAAGATAAAGCAGTACAATCGGTGCAAACGCACATCGCTGATCCGCTAAACATCGAGTTAGATCATGCCGCATTCGGTATCAGTGCTATCGTTAACCAAAACATGTCTAATGCCATTCGCCGTATTACTATCGAAAAAGGCTATGACCCTCGGGACTTTGCGCTAGTCTGCGCAGGCGGTGCGGCTGGCATGCATATTATTGCTTTGGCCGAGGAGATGGGTATTGGTACGGTTTTAATACCAAAAATCGCATCTTGCCTCTGTGCCTTTGGTCAGATTATCTCTGATATCAAGTATAACTACTTGGCGACACAAATGATGATCCTTGCGCCAGAGGTAGAGTTGCAAGCACTCAATACCAAGTTACAAGAGCTTGAAGCGCAAGGTGTGCAAAAACTGTTAGAAGATGGCTTTACAGATGAAGATATCACTATCGAACGTACCATGGAGATGCGCTATGTTGGTCAGGTGCATGAATGTAACGTGCTGATACCGAATGGTAAGCTCGATGCGGATAGCGTCAGCACCATTTTAGAATTGTTCCATCATCGCCATCGTGAACTTTATACTTATGATGAGCGTGATAGTCACGTCGAGCTGGTCAACATTGAGGTATCGGTAATTGGTAAAATCAGTAAGCCAAAACTACCGAGCCTTGTGCCGCAGGAAGGGGATATCAGTAATGCTAAAACGGGTAGCCGTGAGATGCTGTTTGATCAGTCCTATGACTGGATTGATACGCCTATCTATGACGGTGAGAAATTCGGTGCTGGTGCATTGGTCACAGGCCCTGCGCTTATCCAAGAGCCAACCACTACTGTGGTCATTAAAAATGGCTGGCAAGCAGAGCTGCATGAGACTGGCACTTATAAGCTGACTCGAGCAGCATAAAGCAAGTCTATAAAAGCAGGTTATAAAGAAAAACCAACTCAAGGCTTCAGGCATTAAGTACTCTTTAATGCCTGAAGCCTTTTTTATTTTATGATATAAAAGAGGATTATTGATGAATAACTGATAGGATA
>NZ_JBFFMS010000014.1:0-55783 GCF_041554015.1 Psychrobacter sp.
GCAGCTATCATCAAGGCGATGGCTGTGAAGATGAAGTCTAAATAAAAATGTCTCATGACACATCCTGTCTGGTTGCGTAAAGCGATGGGCATTTACTTGAAAGGTCGGGTATAAAAAAAGTGGCTATTGCTAGCCACTTCTTATGCGCAATTTTAAACGAAATACAAAAGATTATCAGACATTTGGCTATCAAAAGTTGTGACTATTTGCAATTAGCTTTTAAGGCCATTTTTATGACCTATAGTCTTTCATAATAGCGTAATGTTTTGAAAATCTTTATCGCTTAATGGATAGTTTTAGCGCGGGCTAACTCTGACTTAGATATCAACGCCATATTGATGACACATGGCTTGTAAGCCGCCAGAGTATCCTTGACCTACCGCACGGAATTTCCATTCGCCATTATGACGATACACTTCACCAAATACCATGGCTGTCTCAACAGAGTAATCTTCTGCCAAATCAAAACGTACCACCTCAGTGCCAGTTTCTTCGTTAACGACACGGATAAAAGCGTTGGCAACTTGTCCGAAGTTTTGGCTACGCGCCGCTGCATCATGAATGGTCACTGTAACAACGATTTTATCAACATCAGCAGGGACTTGTGTTAGGTTGACTTTGATTACTTCGTCATCACCATCGCCTTCGCCCGTACGGTTGTCGCCGGTATGCTCAACAGCACCATTGTCGGACTTTAGCTGGTTGTAAAAGATAAAATCATGGTCGCCGCGTACTTTGCCAGCGGCATTTAATAAGAAAACGCTTGCATCAAGATCGAATTCGGCACCAGAGGTGGCGCGCTCATCCCAGCCTAGACCGATAAGTAGTTTGGTGAGATTTGGATCCGTTTTGGTGAGCGATAAATTGCCGCCTTTATTTAGAGATAATGCCATGGAATGGTCCTTATTATTTATTGGAGTAGGGTGGAGTGCACATTTATAACAGTAAAAGTAGCCACTATTTCAAGACCGTCAGTTCAAAACAGTGCAGTGTTGCTTCTTAATGAGATACGCTATACCAGCAATATAGGGATTGAATAAAGGTAAAAAAATCGCTAGTAGCGCTCTATCATACCAACAAAAAATGACCCAATCAAAGCGGATTGGGTCATTGTTGTGTTTTATAGCAAGTTAGGCGTCAAAGCCAAGAGTTGGTGTTTTATAGACTCTAACGATGACGAATCTCAAAACTTTGATGAATCGGTTTTTTGATATCAAAATCAAAGCCAATGGTTTTTTGGGTAATATCGACGATGTCATAACGCTCAGTCAACTGCTCATCGAGCTCAAAGCGGGTAAAGTTATTAGAGAAGTATAAAATACCATCTGCCGTCAAGCGGTTCATCGCCCGATTGATCAGGGCAGCATGATCACGCTGGACATCAAAAGTACCCTGAAACTTTTTAGAGTTGGAAAAGGTCGGTGGATCAATAAAGATAATATCAAATTGTTCCGTATTGTCTTTGATCCACTCAAAAATATCGGCTGCTACGAATTGATATTTTTGACCATTGACATTTAAACCGTTTAAAGCAAAGTTTTGTTTGCCCCAATCAAGATAGTTCTGGGATAAATCCACGCTGGTGACTTTTTTAGCGCCTGCCAATGCAGCGTGTACACTCGCCGTACAAGTATAAGCGAACAAGTTCAATACCGACTTATTACGACTGTTGTCTTTGATACGCGCTCGCATATTGCGATGATCGATAAACAGACCTGTATCAAGATAATCGGTGAAATTGACATATAGATAAGCGCCATCTTCGCGGGCAATATAGAACTTGCCACGCTTTTCGCTACTGCCTTGCTTACTATACTGGTCATTACCAGATTGACGAGCACGGGTTTTAATAAAGATTTGTTCGCGGTTAATACCGAACACTTCACGTATACCCATGAGTGCCAAATTAAAGCGTTTTTTGGCAGTTTCGGGTGGAATGGTCTTCGGCGGCGCGTACTCTTGGACATGAGCATAATCGCCATATAGGTCGATGGCCACTTTGAAATCAGGTAAGTCGGCATTGTAAACGCGGATATTACTTACGTTATCTTTTTTAGCCAATTTCTTCAGTCGGGTCAGGTTTTTTTGCAAACGATTGATAAAGTCTTGACCGTCTTCAACTTCAATGTCACGCTTCTCAAAGCGGCTAACAAGATTGCCCGTTTGACCAGCAATCAAGGTGCCATAACGGAAATATACGGTAATAGCACCGTTATGACAACGCAAGGTTTTTGGCTCTTTAATTGGCAAAATATCAACTTGCTCAACGTGAGATGCCAATATACCAAGCATCGGGTCAATACCACTACCGGCAAAGCTGTCTTGTAAGATAAGCCCAATCGCTTGATACAGCGGCTTAATCATCTCTTCATCACCCAAACGCTCACCATAAGGCGGGTTGGTGATGATTAGCGGATTGCTCAATCGACCGTCAGCGACTAAAGGTTTTAATAGCGTGCTTAGCTGATCAAGGGCGCGGGTTTCGATATCAAGCAGCGGTAATAAGTCTTGTAAACCTGCGGCAATCAGGTTTTTCTCTGTTGCCAAAATCGCGCCGCTATCGGCATCGAATCCAAAGATAAGCGGCAAAGTATCCGGCTGCTCATTGGCAATCTCTAAAGCTTCACGAAAGCGCGTTTGTGCGTCATCGATCATCTCTTGCCAGAGTACAGCGTCGTGATGCTGCCACTCATAAAAACCAAACTGATTGGCGGCTTTATCGATACCGACGGCATAATCGCAATGCATCAGTAGTGCTTCAATGATAAAGGTACCAGAGCCACACATAGGGTCGATGAGCGCGTTATAAAAAGGCGCATCACCTGCCGCGTTTTTCTTATGCCAGCCTGCGCTATACAGTAGGGCAGCTGCTAAGTTCTCCTTTAGTGGCGCTTCTGTCATGGCGACGCGATAGCCACGGCGATGCAAGCTAGTACCTGATAAATCCAGATATAGCTCAGCTTGTTTGTCATTGACGGTCGCAAAAACAGAAAAGTCGGGATTCTTACTATCAACGTTAGGGCGGCTCTCATACACCTCGTTAAACGTATCCGCAATCGCATCTTTGATACGTAGCATGGCAAACTGCTGGCTGACGGCAACCCGTTTATCGACAGACAAGCGAATCGCAAAGGTTTGCTCTAAACTAAACTGCTCAGTCCAATTGACCGATTTTGCCAAACCATACAGCTGCTCAGCCACATCATATTCAGCATTGATATTTTTGCGTTTAATCAGCATCAATACCCGCGATGCCACCCGTGACCACAGGCAAATCGTATATAGATCACGCAAAGTACCAGTAACCGCAAGGCGACCAGTACTTTTTATCTCGCTTGCAATACCGAAACTGGTTAGCTCAGTTTGTAATGGTGCTTCAAGCCCATCAGCACAGGTAATAATAAGGTCAAGCGACAACTCTGCTGAAGCGGCTGATGGAGAGGTGGGCGTGGTTGTTTCGGTCATACGGATACCTGTGGGCTCAATTGATAAATAATGCACATCATAAAATAAGATGTTTAACCGCTAATTTTACCATAATTCTATAGCGGATGGTTTAAAGCACTGCGGTTTAAGAGGACAAGGGTTAAAAGAGTGCTATTTGAGAGAAGTTTTTAAAATTCATCCGCATTCCGCATTCCGCATTGAGCTATAAGCTATCTGTTTGATTTAAAATTGGCTATAGCCAGCAATGGTACTATGACTGGTTTTTATTCAGTGGCAATGACTCGGATACAGTTTGCGCCGTCGTTGCCAATGGTTTGGGCTTGGTCACAATCGGATAAACCTCCTCTCTTGGCATCAGTAGGCGCATATGAGGATAAGGGGTTGAGATATCAGCAGCATCAAAAGCGCGTTTGATACTCTCGCGCAAATCTTCCTTGATTTTGGGCATACGCGCAACTGCCGCTGGTTTGACCCAAAAGCGGACAATAAAATATATGCCATACTCGCCAATCTCCGCCACCGTCGCAGACGACTCAGGTCGGTTTAAGACCGCCTCACTATCGGACAGTACTCGTAAAATCTCATCACGTGCCTTATCGATATCATCTTCAAAGGCAATACGCATCTGGATATCAAAGCGGATAAAGTTTTTGGAGGTGAGATTGGTAACGACAGAGGAGGCGACATTGGAGTTGGGTATGATGACCGTGATATTGTCACGCGTTAAGACATGGGTCGTCCGTAGGGCAATCACTACCACGCGCCCTTCATTGTCATTGATATTAACCCAGTCACCGACTTGAAAGGATTGCTCAAGCAAAATAGTAATACCGGCGATAAAATTGGCAAGCGTTGACTGCGCGGCAAAGCCAACTGCCAAACCAGCGATACCTAAACCTGCGACCAAAGAGACAATATCAAAGCCAAACTGCGCCATGACGCTAGCAAGCCCTAATACTAGTAACAGCACGGATAAGATGTTTTTAAGCAGCTGCTCAATCGAAGCGTTTAGGCCATAGTGCTGCAGGATTTTGTGAACAATTTGTCCAGATGAGGTCCATAGTACGTAATAGATGCCCGCCCATGTACAGGCTTTGGCCGTGGCTTTAATGGTATCTGGCTCAAAATTCAGCTGACTCATGATGGCAATAACACTGGTCACAACCCATACATAACGCAAGATTGAGCGCGCAATTTTAGCGCGGCGCTCATTTAGGCGAATACGCGCTTTGCTTTTTTTGAGTATATAAATAGCAAGCCAATACATAAACCCCGATATTGCAAGCAGTATCAGGATTTTGATGCCAGTGCTCACCAGTTCTACTGATTTAGACGACCAATCTAAGGTACCTTCCTCGATAGAGCCGCCAATAGCAAGAAAAAGGCTGGTATGTAGATCACGAGCAATCTCTTGAAAAAATTCAGTAATACTAGCGATTGCCATTATCTTATCCATGAAAGGGGTGGTTCTAAAAAATAGTGCGCTGCACTAGGGCGTGTCCTCAATTCAACCGATGACGCTCTACATGAGGACACGCCTTACTAAGGTTTTAATCTTAGCATGAGTTTTAAAATATAGCAGTTTAACAGCGGATTAAGAATTGTTTTTATGAATATCGAGCGACTGATACGGTATTTCCATCAGATTTTGAACGTCGCGCAAAGCCGTACGCAAGCCCTCTAAAATGGTAGGGTGATAAAAAGGCGTATCGAGCATCTCCTTGATACTCAAATCATTGGTAATCGCCATTGCCAATATATGCCCAATGTATTCAGCATCCGGACCAAACATACTTGCACCCAGTATTCTATCGGTTTTTTTGCAGCCATAAATATGCAGTAAACCACAGTTGACGCCCATAACGCGGCTACGACCTTGATTGTCAAAACTGACCTTTCCAATCACATATTCAAGCGTTGAATCTGCTTGAATTTCTGGTAAAGACATACCGACATTGACAATTTGTGGTGAACTAAACACGATAGAAAACGGCGTTGCCGGTGGACGAATATACGCATCCTTTTTGTTGCCGCAGACCATACTGCCAGCGCTAAAACCTTCATCGCTTGCGACATGAAGCAGTGGAATATGGGCATTGGCATCACCTACAATATAAACCTCTAAATCAGCAATTTGACCAGTTTTTTTATCTAGCTGTTGTGGGCGGTTTTTTTCATCGAGCTCAACGCCTAGGTTTTCAACGCCAAGCTCGTCTATATTATTACGTCGACCTGTGGCAACCAGTACATAGTCTCCTTGCCACTGTTGCATTTTACCAGCGCTGTCTTCGTAGTCCACAAAAGCCGTAGTGCTGTTTTCATTGATACTTTTATCTGATTTTTGACCGACCTCGATAATCTTACTGCCCAAATGCATGGTCAGCTCACGACTTAAGCAGTCAATAGCTTTATTATTGATATCCTCATCTTTTAGACCCGCCACGCGTTTGGCACGATTGAATACCGTAACCTCAACGCCCAAACGCGTGAACGCTTGGGCAAGCTCTAAACCTATCGAACCTGCGCCAATAACCGCCATAGATTTTGGCAAATCAACTAAATCAAAAACAGTATCTGAGGTGAGCATAGTATCGCCAAGCTTATCAGCCCAGCCATCTGGGATAAAAGTCGTGCTGCCAGTGGCGACAATGATTTTATCCGCTTGTATTAAATGCTCATTGACCTCAATCAAGCCTTGCTTATTAATATAAGCCCGTCCCGCTATTTTGCTGTCTTTAGGCCAGCTTTCTACCTGTTTTTCGACATAGCTTGCAAAGTGATTGCGCTCAGCACGCACGCGTTCCATCACCTGTTTGCCATCTATGCGAGCAGTAGCATGTACGCCAAACTCAGCAGAATGATTGGCCTCATGAGCACGGTCAGCAGCTGCAATGAGTAATTTGCTTGGCATGCAACCTACTGCAATACAAGTGGTTGTCCAAAAGCCATCGTTGATAATAATCACATCTTCTACAGATTTTTTTGCTTGGCGAAAAGCGTTTTGTCCGGCAGTCCCAGCCCCAATAACCGCAACAGATACCTTGCGAGTCACGTTTTGATGCGTGCTAGAATCATCGAGGGCAGAAGTGTTAGAGGCGGTATCGGGCCGTTTATTCATAGTATTCTCAAATAAAAATGATTTTAAGGTTTGTCATTAGCTCTATCAAAAGACTAAGGCGCAAGCGTGGTTAATAAGCGCTTAGTGTAGTCCTTTGCTTTAAGGTTACGCTGTGCATGAGTGAGCGTGCCACTGTTATTAAAGACAAATGCTGAGCGTACAAGACCCAAAGTGATATTGCCATACATGTTCTTTTCTTTAATCACATCAAAGTATTGGCACAGTTTTTCATCAGTATCACTGATAAGCGGGATCTGTAGATTGTATTTGCTGATAAAGTTTTGATGGGATTCAACGCTATCACGTGAGACGCCAATGATGTCATAGCCCAAGTCATCAAATTGGTTCAGATGGGCGGTGAACTCTGTCGCTTGCGTGGTACAGCCAGGGGTATTGTCTTTCGGGTAAAAATACAGGATAAGACCTTTACTAGTGTTGGCGACCAGCTCTTTTAGGCTGATATCATCATGGATAAAATGACCATCTAATTCACGTACGATAGTGACCGGAAAATCAGGTAGAGCAATGGTTTCTGTGGTTGGCTTTGCCATTATAAAGTCCTTATGTATTTTGATTGGGGTTATGCGATTATTGGTCGTCCTATTATAGGCAGATTCGTAGAAATAAGTCCTCGATTTTACACATCACTTATGGATGAGCAACAAAAAAGACTGGCAATAGCCAGTCTTTTAGACATCTCAAAACGTAAGCTTTAAGCTGGTTTTTGTGGTTGCTTTAAGTCCAAACCAACGGTGCATTGCTGCAAATCTTTTTGCATTTTTTTCACATATGAGAGGCTTGATGGGTCTTTTTTGCTTTGTGCATAGCTCTCAATCTCCCACATCTGACCTATGGTCATATTGCTACGGACATCAATGGTGCAGTTACAAAGCTTAGTTGCGGTGCTCTTGTCAGCGACTTTGTATTTGACCGCGCCGTTGACGCAAGTATTGATATTATTTTGTTTGATATCAACAGCATTCGCTTGTGGCATGGCAAATAGTGCAGCAAGGGCTAGGGGTAATACTGGCAAAAATTTCATAAATATCCTTTTACAGGTGGCAACGATAACTTAAATTTTCTATAAAATATGGCTTCTGACAACACAACACATGGCTACTTTGCTGTACCGTTATATCTTGTGCTAGCTAAAGTGGCTCATACCATAGCAATGATTGTATTTAAAATACAATGGCAGCGTGCTGTGTTAATGCAAGCGAATGTTTCGCCAATGTTTAAGTAAATTTATAAGTAGCTTTATAAATGTCTTTATTTAAAGACCAACTATTGCTGTTTTAAGGCAACATCCGCAAAATCACGACTGATAGTGGGTAGGATCGGCAACGCCTGCTTGAGCAAAGCCTTGACGACGTAGCGCGCAACTGTCACAAACGCCGCAGGCAAGACCATTGGCATCTGCTTGATAACAAGAAATTGTCTGTCCATAGTCGACACCAAGCGACAGACCAAGCTCAATGGTCTGGGCTTTCGATAATTGCTGTAGTGGGGTTTGGATTGATAAATGGTGACCGGTAACGCCCGCTTTGGTAGCAAGGTTTGCCATGTGTTGGAAAGCGGCGATATACTCAGGACGGCAATCAGGATATCCAGAATAATCGACTGAGCTGACACCAATGACGATATGGTTTGAGTCAGTGACTTCAGCGACTGCCAACGCATACGATAAGAAAATGGTATTGCGCGCGGGCACATAAGTGTTGGGAATCGCGTCATTATCAATCTCATCGCGCTTTTTATCTGGGAATTTATCAGTATCGCCATCAGGCACAATCATACTGTGATCAGTCAACGAGGAGCCGCCAAGTTGGGCGATATCGATATCAATGATTCTATGATTAACGCCTGCGGTTTCAGCGATTGCTTTGGCAGCGATCAGCTCACTATTATGACGTTGACCGTAATCAAAGCTGACTGCGGTTACTGACGCATATCGCGCCTTTGCCCAATATAAACACGTCACCGAATCAAGCCCACCTGATAGCAGTACGACCGCATTTTGGCTTTTATAAAGCTCATTTAATTGGTTAGCGTTTTCTTGATCAGCAAAAGAGGTTGGCAGAGCAGTATTTGTCATAATGGTGTCTATTATTGGTTGGCGAAAACGTCTATTTTAGCAAAAATTCTACCATTGCAGAACCTTGGGAGCAGCATTAAAACACTAGGCAAGTAATAGGATAAATTTGCGCACATTACTCGTTAGCTGCTTGAGCTAATAGTCACCATTTAAGACAATAATTTAATGTCATCTTTTCAATCTGTTAGCAAATTTTGTTATAATCGCTGCTGTCTAAAATCCCCTTTTTAAGATTACTGTTTAAAGCGCTGCCTTATGATGTTTCATTGCTAGCTATACGCAGTTAGCTTTTATTGCAGCCTTTTAAATAGATCGATTCACCCCTTTAAAGTAAAATCATTTTTGTCCAGATATTGAGTAACTTATGACTGCAGCAACCCTATTTACACCATCAATCACGCCTCAGTTTGATAAGGATTCTATCGATACTGACATAAAGCATCAGGCGAAAACACCTGATATCAGTACGATGTTATATGACGATAGCGACGACGAAAATGAGGATTTTACGGATGAGGCGCAGTCACTGACCGAATCGGCTCAGTTTCGTAAATTACAAAAGAAACTGCGCCGCCAAGTATCATGGGCGATTCGCGACTTTAATATGATTGAAGATGGCGATGTGGTCATGGTATGCGTATCAGGCGGTAAGGACAGCTATACGTTACTCGATATCTTGCTGCTATTAAAACGCATTGCACCGATTCATTTTGATATCGTTGCTGTCAATCTTGACCAAAAACAGCCTGGCTACCCAGAAGACGTACTCCCTGCCTATCTAAACGAGCAGTGCATTGCGCATTATATTTTGGAAAAAGATACATATAGTATTGTCAAAAGTGTGGTGCCAGAAGGAAAGACTTATTGCTCGGCGTGTTCACGTCTGCGCCGTGGTTCATTGTATGGTTTTGCCAAACAAATCGGTGCAACCAAGATTGCACTTGGTCATCATCGTGACGATATGCTCGCGACGTTCTTTTTGAACTTATTCCATGGTGGCGCGCTAAAATCGATGCCGCCTAAGCTGCTCAGTGATGACAAGCAAAATATGCTCATCCGCCCACTGGCTTATGTGGAAGAAAAAGACATCATTGAATATGCAAGCCTCAAAGAGTTCCCGATTATTCCATGTAATCTTTGTGGCAGTCAGACCAATCTGCAACGGGCCATCATCAATGACATGCTGCGCGAATGGGACAATGCTCATCCTCAGCGCTTAGCTTCTATTTTTAAAGCGATGCAAAATGTTGCACCCTCACAATTGGCAGATAGAGAGCTGTTTGATTTTGAAACTTTGAGCTTGGAGCGTGATAACAACGAGCGTTTGTTTGAAGGGGATAATATCCAAGCAGGGCAAGTTGAGAGTCTGGCTGAGATTGGTCTACCCGTATCGCCAGAAACCCAGAAATTCAATCCAGACTTTACTGATACAGTAAAGGGCAGCCGAGCCTCAACCATTATTCCAACGATTAATCCGGTGATTTAATGTCGGGATGAGGCCGTTGTGAATTTTGCGCTTTAAATAAAAAAACCAGCTCATGATAGATTCATGGCTGGTTTTTTTTAACAGTTTAGCTTTCGCCAAACACGGGTAGAGGGTTAAAACTCACCTCTGAGCGCGGTAACTTGGCAACATCCTGCATGCGCCAGTCGTCTTTGCCCTCATGGCTTACTTGCAAATAATATTTGGCTTTAAAAGGATCAATATCTACTTGTGCACTATATTTATTGCCTTCTAAGTGCTTTAGGACCACATCACGGTCTTTTTTGATGTCAGTAGCATGAGAGATAGACAAGTCCAATGTTTCAGGATAGCTAAGCGGACTACCATTCTTGAGTTTACCTGACTGCAAACTTTGCTCAGGATAATTGAGATAAAACACAACATCGCCATTATCGGCGAACTGCATTTGCCCATGTAGGTCTAAATCATAAGTCAATTTATCACGTGAGACATCATGATAAAGGGTTTTGCCATCCATATACCAGTCGTCGCGCACCACGCTATCACGAATCTGATAAGAGTAATAAACAAACCAGATGCAAGCAATGACGACAAAAGCTGGCATACCAATGACAAAGATCACTACCATGTAATTTTTGTACCATGGCTGGCTGTCTTGATGCTTAAAGTTTGGGACGGGACTGGACATAACATACCTATTAATCAGATATCTGGTAACCGTATCAACGGATAAAGCTGACAGCCAATAGCTGCCAAGGTAAGGTAATTCAATAACCAGTGAGCTATCAAGCGCTAACTCACTGGGAGGTATTATTTACAATGAATATGAGACTCACTGACCTTGAGTGGTAAAAACGTTCTGTTTACTGACCTGATATTTGCCATCTTCGCTACTGACATTCAAGGTCACTGGTGTTTGACCAAATTCAATCACATCAGGGTCGCCATAGATACTAACTGGCATATCAAAGCTTTCACCAGCCTCTAATGGCACATCATTAAAGCGAATCTCTAAGCTTAAACCCTCTTGCGGCGCAAGCGTTATCTTATAAGTATGGGCTTCTTGGGTTTTATTGGTCAGCTTAACAATATAACTGTTTTCAATCATGCCTTGCTGATTCAATGAAGACAGCTGATTTCGGTCACGGCGTATATCAATCTCTAACGGCACGCGATCATTTAAAGCATATAAAACACCGCCACAAAGTATCGTTAACAGTGTCAAGTAAGCAAAGAAGCGGGGGCGAAAGACACGGCTCTTCTCTTTTTCAGCCAATTGACGCTCTGTGGTATAGCGGATCAATCCGCGTGGATAGCCAACCTTGTCCATAATCTCATTACAAGCATCGACACAGGCGGCGCACTGAATACAAGCAACTTGTAATCCATCACGAATATCAATCCCAGTCGGGCAGACCTGCACACACATTTGGCACTCGATACAATCGCCTAAATTCTCAGGATTGGTGCCTTTTTTGCGAGCACCGCGAGGCTCGCCGCGATCATAGTCATATGATACCACCAAGGTATCTTTATCAAACATCACACTTTGAAAACGCCCATAAGGACAGATTTGGATACACATCTGCTCGCGCATATAGCCTGCATTGACGTAGGTCGAAAACGCAAAGATAAATACGGACACCCAAATCCACGTCGCCCAATCAGGGAAGGGGATAAAACCAATCATCTGCCAGCTATTGTATAGAGCATCTGTACCTGATACATAGCTTACAAAGGTTGTGGCGGTAATCATGGAAAACACAAACCAGATAAAATATATTAGAAAGCGTTTAAACACCTTAGTTGCGCTCAACGGCGCTTTATCAAACTTGATACGTTTATTGCGATCGCCAATCACCAGTTTTTCGACATATTGAAACAAGTGCGTCCAAATGGTCTGGGGGCACGCATAGCCACACCAAACACGACCTGCATAGACTGTTACCATGAATAAGGTGAAGGCGGCAATGATAGCAAAGGCTGCAATAAAATAAAAATCTTGGGTCAAGAATGTCATGCCAAAAACATAATAATGCTGCGATGGCACATCAAACCAAATAGCTTGTCGCCCGTTATAGCGCAACCACGGCAACAGTAAAAACGCCGCCAAAAGGGCATACATCGTAACAATACGAATGTTTTGATAAAAGCCAGTCACAAATCGTGGATGGACACGATGCTTTGTGGCATCAAGATCTACTTGCTGTACAGGGATTTTATTGGATTGTGGTGCTGACATAAACGTGCCTCTTTAAAAAAAGAATCAGTCTGCTGGCATGGGTAACAAACATCTATTAAAAACATAAGATAGGTGGATGTGCGGTGTTATCAATGTCAGTAAGTAGAGAGAGCAAAACTAAAACAAGAAACGCCTATTAAATGAGGGATTATCAATAATAGGCAAAAAGCTCAAATAATTCTGTCATCAATGTTTTAGGGTCGAGCTATTCTAACATTCTCCCTACTCTAAATGGGGTAAAAGTGCCAAAAAGCAACACCTTTATGAGCGCTATTACGCTATAAATCATAAGCTTGCTAAAAGCCATCATTACTCATAAAGCCTAAATATTTTTATTAAAAAATTGAGCTTGTACAATGAATATTCGCAATTTTCTTGAGTTGACTAAACCTCAATAATCAATAGGACTTGAATCTTCATACCTATCATATTTCATTTTAAAAAAAGGGAGGACTGTAATAACAGACCTCCCTTTATCTAACTCTACTCATCAATGAGATAGCTGCTAATCAAATGACTGTCGTTAAAATTGACAGTATTAGTTAACGGTTTTCTCTGTACTTGCCACTGGTTTTGGCATAGTAGCAACCGCAGTGGTCGTTTTAGCAACTGGTTTAGCCGTTCTATCTGATAACGAATAGACGTAGGCAGCAAGCAACATAATACGCTCATTACCTAGCTTGGTTTGCCACTCAGGCATCACGCCTGCACGACCATAACGTAATGTTTCTCGGATAGTCTCGCGATCACCACCATATAACCAGATATTATCGGTTAAGTTTGGTGCACCAGCTGAAATCATACCTTTACCATCTGGGCCATGACAAAGCACACAGTTGGTAGGTTCTTTAAAGATAGCTTCACCTTGAGCAACTTGGGCTTTATCAAGCTCGTAACCAGGTTGGTTGCCAGAGATCGATAGCACATATTCAGACACGGCACGAATACCATCTTCACCAAGCTGATCACGCCATGCAGCCATACCGCCGACGCGACCATTATGCAACGTCGTCAAGATGTTTGCTGCTTCGCCACCATATAACCAATCATTATCAGTTAGATTTGGGTAGCCTGTAGCACCTTTAGCGTTTGAGCCATGACAGACCGCACAGTTCTGTAAGAATAGGCGACTACCGACTTTTAACGCATTTGGATTTTCAGCTAGCTTTTCTACATAAGGCGACAGTTCTGCAACTTTCTCATCAATTTGAGCTTGCAGATCTGCAGGTGGCTTTTCACTGTGACGCATAGTTGCTTGCATCTCAGATAAGCTGGCTAGGGTTTTAGTAGCACCGCTGGCATCTGCTTTCGCCAAAATGTTTTTCTCAAAGTTATCGGTAAATACTTTGTTGTTGCTCTCAAGCTCGCTATAAAGCTCATTTTTAGAGGTCCATGGCAAGGTTTTGCCATCGACTTCTACGGTTGTGATGCCTTCCCATTTTGAGGGGAAAATACCTGGGAAAAATACCCAGTAAGCAACACCCCAAATGATTGAGCCAAAAAATATCACTAGCCACCATTTAGGCAGCGCTTTGTCATATTCTCGAACACCATCGTATTCATGGCCTGTGGTACCGTCTTCTTCTAATTCTGGTTTGTATTTCAATACCATTAGTAGAATACCGAGGATAAATGCCCAGCACATGATACTAAATATGGTTATCCAAGAACTCCAAAAGAATGTCATCATTTATCCTTATCGCGCTGCTCGTCAGACAGAGATTTGATATCCTCGTCATCAAGCGCAAGTTGTGCATCTTCTTCGAAGCGTTTTTTGTTTTTTGGCGAATACGCCCACCATGCAACACCTACGAAGGCAATAAAGGCAGAAACGGTCGCAATTGTTTGTAATTCACCAATACCCATTAGCGCTGCCCTTCCATTGCGGTACCTAACTGCTGCAGGTAGGCAACCAAAGCATCAAGTTCAGTAGCACCAAGCACCGCATCTGGAGCGCCTTCGATATCTTCTTCAGTATAAGGCACACCGAAGCGATCACGGAACAGACGCATCTTTGCTTGTACATTGCTACCATTAACTTCATTGGTTGCAAGCCATGGGAAACCAGGCATGACTGACTCAGGCACTAATGAACGTGGATCAATCAGATGTTGTTTTTGCCAATCTTCAGAATAGCGTCCACCAACACGCGCTAAATCAGGACCAGTACGTTTTGAACCCCATAAGAATGGATGGTCCCACGTTGATTCTGCAGCACGCGAGTAGGGGCCATAGCGCTCGACTTCGGCACGTAATGGACGCACCATTTGGGTATGACAGACGTGACAACCTTCACGAATATAGATATCACGACCTTCAAATTCAAGCGCAGTCCAAGGCTCCATAGAAGGCAATGGAGTATTCACACCACCTTCTTCAGCGCCTCTATAATCGTATATCAGCGGCACAATCTCAACAAGCGTTGCAAAGCTAATAGCGATAACGATACCGATGACCAACAAGCCTGTATTTTTTTCAATAATTTCATGCGGTGTACCAGCCATGATCGCTCCTTATACTTTAGCTGTCGAGATTTTATCGACACTAGGTTCATGATCAGTCGGATCAGCAATGTCTACTGGCTTACCCTCTGGCATCTTGATGGTTCTATAGACATTATATGCCATCACAAACATACCAGATACATAGAGGAAACCACCAAATGCACGACCAATATATGGGAAATGCGAGAACTCAACGGTATCAACAAAGCTGTATACCAAAGTACCGTCAGGGTTAGTTGCAAGCCACATCATGCCTTGACCAATACCTGAAATCCACATAGAGACGATATAGAAGATGGTACCTGCTGTTGCAAGCCAGAAATGCGTGGTGATTAAGCTGATCGAGTACATTTTTGGTTTGTTATAAATACGTGGTAACAGTACATATAGCGAACCAATGGTAATCATACCAACCCAGCCAAGCGCACCTGAGTGTACGTGACCGACTGTCCAATCCGTATTATGCGATAGCGCGTTGACGGTCTTAATAGACATCATTGGCCCTTCAAACGTCGACATCGCGTAGAACGACAATGCCACAATCATAAAGCGAATGATCGGATCGGTACGTAGCTTATCCCAACTACCTGATAGCGTTAGTACACCGTTAATCATACCACCCCAAGATGGTGCAAATAGGATGATAGAGAAGACCATAGCAAGCGACTGCGTCCAATCTGGCAGTGCTGAATAATGCAAATGGTGACCACCCGCCCACATGTATGAAGCAATCAATGCCCAAAAGTGAACGATAGACAAACGGTAAGAATAAATAGGACGACCAATCTGTACTGGCACGAAATAGTACATCATGCCCAAGAAAGCTGCCGTCAAATAAAAGCCTACCGCGTTATGTCCGTACCACCACTGCACCATGGCATCAGTTGCACCGCCAAACAGCGAGTAAGACTTAAACGCACTGACAGGTATCGCCATACTATTTACGATATGCAGTAGCGCAATCGTAATAATAAAAGCAGCAAAGAACCAGTTAGCCACATAGATATGTGAGGTTTTACGCTTAATTAAGGTGCCAAAGAACACGATAGCATAAGATATCCATACCAATGCGATAAGGATATCAATCGGCCACTCAAGCTCAGCGTATTCCTTGGTTGAGGTCAAACCTAATGGTAAAGTGATAACAGCCGCTATGATAACCGTCTGCCAACCCCAAAAGGTAAACCAAGCCAGATATGGCGCAAACAACCTTGTCTTACAAGTACGCTGAACGATGTAATAAGACGTTGCGAACAGGGCTGAGCCACCGAACGCAAAAATTACCGCATTGGTGTGCAGTGGTCTTAAACGACTAAATGTCAGCCATGGAATGTCAAAATTGAGTGCTGGCCATGCTAACTGAGAAGCAATGAACACACCAATACTCATGCCGACGATGCCCCATACCACGGCCATAACCGTAAAGAATCTTACGACAGTAATTTCATATTCACGGTCAATGGGGGCGAGTGCTGTGTTTTGTAAACTCATTGGATGATTCCTTTACAGCCCGAATTATCAACAGAATTAACTAACATGCCATGTCCTTGAGATCATGAGAATGATCATAAGCACAAAGTGGCTTTGGTAAAGGCTGTTTTCACTCGTCTTATCAGGCTGACGGTATTAACTATCAAGCTAAGCATGGTCTAGGTATCAGTGATTGCTGACGGATAGAGAGCAGTACGAAAGCGGACTGCCCGCAAAGCTGATTGATAGTAGGATTGTTAATATATTGTCAGGTTTAATAAGAAAATGTGTCGTTATCTAGCATCAAACATCTATTGAGGCTGAGTATTTATCTTAATTGTCACTGCTAAATGCCGTACAAACCAAGATAGATACTGATGTTCAACCGGTGATAAGAAGGTATCGACCGTCAATGTATGCTAGCGATAGCTGACAAAAAAACATATTTACGTAATGTTTAGTTAAAACTCCCGACTCTGTTTAAGGGTATTGTAACGCAAACCTAATCAAATATCATCAGAACTCTGCGCCAAAATACAAACTCTTTGGTAAAAATCTGAACAAGCAGCGTGTTTCTGCTGGGTTATCCACGTATTTTATACCCAATTTCATGACTATTCTATAGGTGAAAAAAGATAGTATTAACAAGTTTGTAGCAATAAATGCTCAATAAGGTTTTGTAACAATCGTATTATTTGCGCTACAAATAAGTTTTACTTATTGTAAGGTCACATCTTATAATGCACCTGAGCTGCATGCATAATAAAATGCTTATAAGATATTCACTAAGCTAGTCACTAAGATAGTCGGCTTTTGGTAGTAATTTTTTAGCATGTAACTGGCTGTCAGGTCGGCATAAAAAAGATGCTGACTTAGCACTGATAAATAACAATAGGTATTAAGGATAATAATATGGCAGTTTTTTTGACAGATGAGTGGTTTGAGCAAGTAGAACAGATGGGTCAAGAAGCGGGCGAGTTAAACTTGCCGCCAGCACTGGCAAATATGATTGTTAATCTAAAAGTATCTGATAGCGAGCAAGACATTGAAGCTAACTTTGCAAACGGATTATTACATCGCGGTTTAAACGATGCTGCGACCACCACCTTATTGCTTGATCGTAGTATTTTACAGTCTATCATCACTGATTTTGATACCAATGAAATCATGGGTGCCTTTATGGGCGGTAAGATTCGTGTCGAAGGTGATATGTCACAGTTGATGGCAGTACAGACAGCTCGCCCAAGTGCCGAGCAAAAAGAGCTTTATAGTCGCATTAAGTCAATGACCACCATGGCTTAATCATCCGCGTTTGAGCTTTTAGAAGATATAACGTGTCACACAAAAAAGCCCTTAATCTTAATTAAGGGCTTTTTTTGGTAAATTTGATAGTAAAAGACTGGGTTAAATCAACTTACTTTTGACTGTGCAGCTTGCTGATTTTCTTTATAAATAGCTGCTTGTAACCAGATGTTTGCTTGTACATAGTCATGTACCTGAATTGCATCTGTCTCAGCGGTTTTAAGCGCACCAATACGTATCACAAACGGGTCAGCATCTTGCTCACGTAGCACCACCACATCAAATAAGATAATCGTTTTACCATTAAATAGGGTTTCTTGCTTGCCAAGTACTTGACCTTGACACCAAGCTTCATCTTCTTGGCCTAACGTATCGCCAAATAAATACGCACACATATGACCTAAATTAATCTCGACCGGCGCCATTTGCTCATCGGTTTCTGGCTGCCATGCTTTGATCTGTTCTTGTAAGTCATCCGGCATCTTTCCATCGTTTGCCGCCACGATATCATTAAAAGCACGGTGATAACGTATCGCTTCTTGGTCTTCTACCTTGATGACTTCATTTTGTTCACTGATCTTGATCTCATGTGCCCAGGCGCTAAAATTGACAAAATAGGTGGTATCACGTTGATACAGATGGCGATTAGCGGTATAGAGCTGATCAAAAGCGTAGATGATGCTGCCATCGGTGGTACGTAAGCGTAATACGGCATCATGTGAGCTATCATTGACAATCATACGCTCGATTTTACCATGCAGTCCATAGGGGCTATCGATACAAGGGTAAGCATTGATAAAGCATTCAGGCTTGCCGTCTTTCATTGCCAGTACTTGATTGATATGACAAGGCTGGTTTTCAGATAGCAATAAACAGCTGTCTTTGGCACTGACACTGGTATTAAGGCCTTTAGGCATTGCGGCTTTTTCAATCATCTGTTGTAACCATTCAGGTACATCATGACTCATGTCGTCAGTCAAAATGCGCCAATGGTCACCGTGACCAGCGGATTGCTCATCAGTTAAAGTGATTTTGGTAGGAGATTGGATGTTTTTATATTGATAATTAATGGTCATGAAGATACTCAAACTTAAGTCAGCCATGAGGTTTGGGTCTGAAACTGTGATCGCTGAGTATCATGAGCCGCTACGAAAGAGGGGGTTATGATGATCAGCAATGCCGTCAGTAAAGAGGCAACAAACAACAATGAGGGGTTAATGACAATTGTCCTTAGCATACAATATATAGGTATAGACACAGAGAATAGCAAGTCTGTTATAAAAAATAATCATAAAACCGGCCTTTTTATTATAAAATCTGGGCAGTTTTCGCTAATGACTGGCACCTGCCAGCCAAATTGTGTCAAACTAGCTCCCTTTTGACAGCCATATTTGGCTTGTCTTATACCCTGTTTTTGTGTTCGATTGATATGTTTTTGTGGCAGCTGCAAAAGTGTGATGCAGTTGCCGCTATTTGTTTTGTAACCTACATAAAGTCGCACGTAGATAAGATAAAGAGTTTGAATATGTTTCGTCCTTTAGCGTTATTTATCGGCTTACGGTACACCCGAGCAGAACGTAGTAATGGTTTTATCTCCTTTATATCACTGATCTCAATGATAGGTCTCACGCTTGGCGTGGCAGTATTAATTACCGTGCTGTCGGTCATGAACGGCTTTGATCGTGAGCTTAAAACTCGTATTTTGGGTATGGTGCCGCAAGCGACGGTTACCTCAACCGAGATTATTGGCGATTGGAAACAAGTCGCTGATAAGATTAAAGAAGACCCCGAGGTTACAGCGGTTGCGCCGTTTATCCAGCTGCAAGGTATGCTGACGTCGAACGGTCAGGTAGCTGGCATCATGGTGACTGGCGTGGATCCTGAGTACGAGAAAAACGTTTCTATCATCAATGAGCATATGGTGGAAGGGGATATTGATACGCTAAAAAATGGCGAGTTCGGTATTGTGCTTGGTGAAGGTATGGTGCAATCACTAGGTCTGCAATTGGGTGATAAAGTCACTCTCGTGCTGCCAGAGGCGTCGCCATCGCCGGCAGGCGTGATACCACGCTTTAAGCGCTTTACCTTGACGGGTATATTTTCCATCAGTCCAGAAGTTGACAGTCTGATGGCATTTATTCCCATGGGCGATGCGGCAAAATTGCTGCGTTTACCAGAGGGCGCGCAAGGTATCCGTATGAAGCTTCATGATATCTTTACAGCGCCTATGGCGGCACAAAAAGCGGCGGCGATAGCGCCAGAGCAATTATATCCTAGTGATTGGACGCAGACGCACGGCAATCTGTTTGGTGCTATCCAAATGGAAAAAGCCATGGTTGGCTTGCTACTGTTCTTAATCATCCTTGTGGCAGCTTTTAATATTGTTTCAAGTTTAGTGATGCTCGTGACGGACAAAAAAGCAGACATCGCTATCCTAAAAACCTTTGGTGCTTCACCGCGTCTGATTACTCAGATCTTTATGGTGCAAGGTGTGGTTATCGGCTTTATTGGTACGATTGCAGGTACGATATTGGGCGTGATCTTTGCATTGACGGTCAGTGATATTTTGAGTTTTATCAATCAAAGCTTTGGTCTAAATCTATTTGATGCTTACTTTGTAAACTATTTGCCATCGCAGCTGCGTTTGGCGGATGTGGTACTGATTACCAGTGCATCATTTATATTGAGCTTTTTGGCAACCATTTATCCAGCGCGCCGCGCAGCTAAAATTCAGCCTGCACAGACGTTACGTTACGAGTAATTGACAGGCGTTAATGCCGTTATAAATAAAATAAAGGAAGCATTATGTCTGCTATCTTAAAAGCGACCAATATTAATAAGATATATGATGAGGGTGCGGTGAGCACCCAAGTCTTGACCGGTTTGGATTTGACGGTCAATGCTGGTGAGCGCATTGCGATTGTCGGCACGAGTGGCTCAGGGAAAAGTACCTTGCTGCATTTGCTTGGGGGTCTTGATACGCCAACCAGCGGTGAAGTCTGGCTACATGGGCAGCTGTTAAATACCATGAATGAGACTGAGCGCGGGGCGATGCGTAATAAGTATTTAGGATTTATTTATCAGTTCCATCATCTGTTAGCTGAATTTACAGCTATTGAAAACGTTGCTATGCCATTATTGATGCGTACAGAAGTATCGACAGCGGATGCGCGTCAACAAGCCATTGATATTTTAAACAGTGTTGGTCTTGAACACCGTTTGGCGCATAGACCTGGTGAGTTATCAGGCGGTGAGCGTCAGCGTGTGGCGATTGCGCGTGCGCTGGTTACTAAGCCGTCGCTTATCTTAGCGGATGAGCCAACAGGTAACTTAGATTATGACAATGCTCAAAGCGTTTTTGGATTATTATCTGAGCTACAAAGCACCATGCAAACGGCATTATTGATGGTCACCCATGATCGCAGCCTAGCGGCGCTTGCTGATCGTCAGTTGTTACTACGTAATGGTCATTGGGAAGAGTATTAAAAGGTAATAGGATCAGGCTGCAAAATAGCAGCCCATTGAGCGAATGAGGATAAAGATGATAGATAAAGATGATGATCCGATTGCTGCTTTTGGCAGCATTGAAGAAGGCGATGAGCCATTAAAATCTTATATGGATACCGCGTTATTTGATACGCTCGATAAACAGGGGCAAATAGATTTACTGACGCCCGTTTTCGATCGTATTACTTTGGCAGGCGCTGATTTTGATTTAAAGGTTCAAGACAGTGCGACAGGTAAGCGTTATGTATTGCTCAAAAACGAAGAGGTGGTTGAAGTTTTTGTGATGGATAATAAGCTGACTGACAACATCCTTAATGCGATTGAAGAAAATAAAGACGATGATTGAGAGAGTTAGTTAAGAGAGAGGGTTAAGATTCGGGCGGCTCATCTAAAGAACCAAGCTGCCTTTTTTGCCAGCTGGTCACCGTCTTATAGCGCCAAATGGCTTTAAAGGCTAAGCCGCAGACGATGCTTGTGATGATGGCCAAGATAGTCAGACCTAGACAGAATGCGGTCAACGAAACCGTACCTTTAAAAGTAATAAAGGGGTTGGCACCATCAGAGATAATCCATAAGCTCAAGTCAGAGATCATTCTGCCAATCGTACGCAGACTAATCATGGGCACATCAAGGATTTTCGCGCCGATATAATAACCTGCATAAAATACCGGTAGGGTAGTGAGCGGATTGGTAATCCATGTCAGACCAAGCGCCATCGGGACATTAGCGCGAAAAATAAGCGCACCAATGAGTGCCAGTAACATCTGACCTGGCAATGGGAAAAAGGCACTCAGCACGCCAATATAAACGGCTTTATTTAAGCTATGGCGATTAAAATGCCATAAACGTGGGTCAGCAAGTTGTGGCCCAAACAGTTTTAAGGTGCGATTTTCTAATAGTTTTTCGGAGGTGGGTAGTAGGTCTTTTAAACGTTTTTTTGGCACAGAATTGCCTTTACTCATTGTCTGTTACCAGCTCGATCATAATAATAGCTGATAAGCAGGCATGTTGTTGATGAAAATATAGAGAAGAATTCTATCAGAAAAACGTAAAACGAACGTTAGACAATCATCATCCTAGTGTTTGTAATTAGTATAGGATAATATCCGAGTAAATACCATGGCTTGATATGGCAGTATGTAGTGCCAAGGTCATATAGCAAGCACTTGGAACGTTTTTATTCACTGCCATTGATCATTTTAGCGATCAAGCAAGGAGCGCTGGTGTATTGGTTAATAGGTAGCTTTATTATCCTTGCTATGATGGGCGTTTTGGCCATTGCTGATAGTACGCCCATGCCAACAATGCCGCTATTGATGGATAGCGTCAGCACGCCTGTTCTGACTATCTTATTTTTACTTTTTGCCTTTATCTTAATTTTGCTTAGCCAGTTGGCTACCCCATCAGCCAATCCTGTCAATTCTGTAAAAAATACTTCTTATCATGCTACGTTTGCTTCTCGTTTCCTCTATGTTATATCTATCACGATACTGGGAATAGCTCTGCTTATCAGCGGTGGTCTCAGGGCGCTGGTCAGTCACCAACAGGCAGATATTCAAAAAATCACTGAGCCTATGCGGGTACAGGCTTTGGTGCATATAGAGGGAATCAGTGATAGTGTCTATGATGCTACGACTGATACTGGCTATCGGCAAGTTGCGACCATCAGTCAAATATCGCCACTGGTTTCTGAGCTGACAGCACAAGACTTGGATAAAGTAACAGCAGAATATAGAAGAAGGATAAATAATAGCCTAAGCAATAACGAGATTAAATACCAATCTTCGTATCCAGTGTTTTCATATCAAAATTCACTCACTGAAAATGCTGCTCAAGATAAAGTGTATCGTGTACTACTCAATGCTTACCCCAAACAGCCCGCTAACCCCTCATCCAAGCCTAACTTGCAGAAAAAAGCAGAAAAACACAGTCAGATTACTGATTTAAACCATTTGCGATCGGGTGATAGGCTATGGATGACTTTGACGCTTGCGCCCCTTGCTACGTCTGAGCAAGTATCAAGTAACCCATCAGGGTTTGATAGCTATCGCTGGCTACGTGGTCGGCATATTGATGGCGTTGCCACTATATTGGCTACCAGTAGCCTAGTTGTGCCATCAAGTCACCCACAGTTACAGTCATATTCACAGCCACATTCATCATTCTCTGATGCTTATGTAACACGGTTGCGTACTATTATTGACCAAGGGCGCTGGCAGTTACGTCAGCACTTTTATCAAGATTGGGCTACGAAGTCTGCTGCAGAGCAACAAGCAAAAGCGGTCACGTTAAGTTTGCTAACTGGTGATCGCAGCTTAATCAATCGTGAGACCAAAGATCTGTATCAGCTGGCTGGTATTTCACACTTACTAGCGATATCTGGCACGCATGTTTTGTTTTTAGCGATTGTGCTGGCGGGTATCGTTATACTATTCATCAATCGTCTGTATCCCGCCCTATATCGCTATATTCCGCGCTGGCACGTACGCTGGTGGGTGATGATGAGTGCGGCATTTATTTATGCGTTATTTACGGGGTTTGATGTACCTGCGGCACGTACCGCATGGATGCTACTGGCAGTCGGTCTGGCAAGGCTCACTTTATTACCCATCAGTACCATGCGCGTGTTATTTGCTTTGGCAATACTGATGGCGTGGCATGACCCGTATGTATTGTGGCAAGCAGGTTATTGGTTGTCGTTTATTGCTGTGGCGTTATTACTTAAACATGAAGATACCTCACAAAAGCAGCCACTAATCTCAAACCAACCCTCGACTTCCTATGACAAATTAGTCAGACGTCTATACCTACATACTAAGCGCCTATTTAAGCTGCAGTGTTGGCTGTTTCTTGCTTTATTACCTGTGACTTTGTTGCTCTTTGGCAAAGCGTCCCTATGGGGGCTAATCGTCAATCTTTTTGCCATTGGCTTATTTGGCTGGATTATTGTACCGCTGAATTTATTGGCTGGGCTTTGCTATCTTATATTGCCGTCTGTCGCTGATATGATATGGACAGTAGTCACGGCAATCGTCAGTCATTTGCATGAGCTTATAGCATGGCTGACATCAATGCCTGCGCTAGCAGATGCGTGGCTTTATACGCCCGTTAATGCCGCTATTTTACTCATGGCATTAATGAGTATATTGCCTTGGTTACTACCTCGCGGCCTGATCAGTCGTTGGTTGGTATTACCACCGCTCAGTCTTTTGCTCATGACGGTATATGCCAATCAGCAATTACTGACCACGACAGCCACTTTATATATTTTGCCAACGGGTGATCACTATATAAGTGCAGCTTTATTACAATATCCTATTATCAATAGCGAAAATAGCAGCTGGCTGTTTTTGGCAGATCATAGACCAAGTAGCCCTAAAAATAAAACTAGACCTAGCAATCTAACGGCAGATAAATTCTCTGCCATATTAGCGCAGCAATTGGGCAGCTTATCTGTCGATAAACTAGAGGGCATCATTGTCCAAAGCAGTAGTAAAGGTGTGACTGATACCCATATCTATGATAAAAATAGCCGTGCATTGAATCCTAATGATTCAGAGCTGTTGCCCATGGTAGTCGCTCAGTTAAGTCAAAGATTGCCTGTAAGCCAATACTGGCAAGCAGGGCGTAGTGAGCGCTGGTCTGGGCGGCAGCAGGCTTATAGAGTCACTACGGACTCGAAAAAGATGGCAACTATCGGTGCCCAACGCTGTGAATCTGGTAAAATTTGGCAGCTACCAAATGGTCACTTAACCTTGCAAGCAATCACAGGCTGGAGCAAGATAGAGGATGCCAGTGTTTGGGATTGTACAATGACTATTGATAGCAGCACGCCTATACAAGTGCTCAAGTATCAAGCAAACGATCCCCTCAAGTCATCCTTTGCTCATTCACAAGCACTCATGACAAAAAGCCAATCACGACCTACGCCAGCAAATACCTTGCAGTCACGCCTGATTTTGAATGTAGACACCCATGAGCGTGTTTGGCAAATGTGGTCACTGCTGTGCTCAGCTGACACAGCCAATCGCAATATCGCCATGAAACATAGCACATGGCTTGGTCATAGCGCATCGCATATCTCAAATGAAGCAATCAGTCAGCAACAAATAAATGAGGTAATCACTTACGATGATAAACCGTTAGAAGTGACATTATCTTCTGATACGCTTATCAAAACGGCCTATTGATAATTTAGCCTTGATGTCTTATTGGTGATATCACCTTTACAAAATATACGTATTTCACAGAGACACTATTGAACCATAAGTGAAATGGCACCATACTTAACACCCTATTCATATAGAAGACTCAAACAGCAAAATATCGAATTTTTCTGTCGTAAATTTATATACGCTGTCTTTTATCGTTTTACATTGTTTCTGACTTAGGAAGTTATATGCCCAACTGGCCGCCAGACCCTAACAAACGTCCTGATAATTCGGCAAATCAGCCAGCACCGACGCAGCATTCAAACCAGCCGAGCGGGCAAGAATGGCGATTGATCGAAAATACTTTATTGGCCAGCGTGATCGAGCAACGCCGTGCCCGTCGTTGGAGTATTTTCTTTAAACTCTTGACCTTTGGTTATATTTTATTGATATTTTTGACGATTGGTCGTAGCTGTAGTACTGAAGCGCCCACTGCGCTTGATGGTATCGATACCAGTAAGCCGCATTTGGCAGTGGTTGAGCTTCAAGGTACTATTAGCAGTGGTGATGTTGCCAACGCTTATGATGTCAACGATGCGCTCACACGCGCCTTTAAAAACAGTAACTCAAAGGCAGTGGCGCTTGATATCAACTCACCGGGCGGCTCGCCTGTACAGTCAGATGAAATCTGGCAAACCATGATGGATCTACGTAAACAATATCCAGATAAAAAGCTTTATGCGGTGATTGGCGATATGGGTGCTTCTGGCGCATATTATATTGCATCAGCGGCTGATGAGATTTATGTCAACCCATCAAGCTTAGTCGGTTCAATTGGTGTCATTATGCCAAGCTATAACGTAAAAGGCTTGATGGATAAAGTCGGCGTAGAAGATCGTACTATTACAGCAGGTGAGTACAAAGATATTTTGAGTTTGTCGCGTCCCTTAACGGATTATGAAGAGCAGCATGTCGAAAAGGTATTAGACAATACTCATAAGCACTTTATTAACGCTGTAAAAGCAGGTCGCGGCGAGCGTCTAAAAAATCCTGAGCAAAACAAGCTGTTTTCGGGACTGTTTTGGACAGGCGAGCAATCTATTGAACTTGGCTTGGCGGACAAAAAAGGCAGTATCTCAAGCCTAGAGAAAGAGCTTAAATTAAATAACGTGGTCAATTATACGCCAAGTGATCCGTTCCAGTTATTTATGGATCGCTTCGCCGTCAAATTGGGTGCAGGGGTAGGTTCAAGTATCAATCTTGATCTCTTGCCACAAGAAGAAGGCAATGCGCAGATGCGTTAATGGACTTTAATTTTTAGCGTTACCCTGTATGATTGTTAGGGCTGAGCGTAGGATTATGCTCAGCCTTATTTATGTGTTGCCACCTAGAATTTGAAACCCTAAATACCGTACAAACCATTATAACAACTAATGAGAATGTAGTATGAGTGAAGTCAATTTACAGTCTTTTGCATCCTTACCTAAATCGAAAATAACCCAAAAGCCAGTCATCCATTTTGCGCATGCTAACGGCATGCCAAGTCCTGTCTATGAGCCATTTTTTGAAAAATTGGCGCCATTTTTTACCATTGAATATATCTCGATGTTGGGTGATACGCCTAATTATCCGGTAGATAATCATTGGCGCAGCCTTACGCAGCAGATTATAGATAGTGTCAAAAATACCTGCGAGAAGCACGGGATTAAGCAAGTTATCGCCGTTGGGCACTCGCTTGGGGCTATGTGTACGATGCAAGCAATATACCGCGCGCCGCAGTACTTCTCGCAAGCGGTTTTGATGGATCCGCCATGGATTTATGGCAAGGTTAGTTTACTGTGGCATCTGGCTAAGACAGCGGACCGATTGCCACTGATGAATAATCGGTTGATGGATAAGCTATCGCCATCTGGGGTATCTAAGCATCGCCGTGATGTATGGGATAGCCGAGAAGATGCGTATGATAAGCTGCGTCATAAAGGATTTTTTAAGAATTTTACTGAGCGCAGTTTTCAGGGCTACATTGAGCATGGCTTGCATACACGTGCCGATGGTAAAGTTACCTTGGCGATTCCAAAAGCCAGTGAGGTTGCGGTATTTCGCACCAACCCTTCTTGGTATTGGTTGACCCCAAATAAAGCGCCTAAAGTGCCAGTCACCTTGATTATCGGTGAAGACAGTATTTTTTTAAAACGTCGATTCCCGCAACAAATAAAGTCGCGCTTACGTATACCTTATATTACTCATGCAGGCGGTCATATGTTTCCACTTGAGCATCCAGAGTCTGTGTCACAGCAGGTATTAGCATTGATTGAAAAACAGTTACCTGCCAAATAATCTTTGTTTTTAAGTTATTTTTTATATTTAATTGACTGTCTCTATGAGCGGTTTTGAGGCAGTGCATCTGTAATGCCTTAGTGATATTTTAGTAATATCTCAGCAATGCCTCCGTACCGTTTTGAGTAAATCTATCATGCCAATGTTAAATAAGAGCGCCATTAAAAACAATATAGTGACCCTATCTCCTCAGCCTTTATTCACACGCTTAGGGGCTTTGCTACTTATCATCGGCATGGTGGTCTTTTTCTTTATCAGTCAGTTAATCAGTATTTATATCGCTGGCAAGCTGGTATTACCGACTGTAAAAAGCGCAACCGTAAGCAATATTTTCTTTTTTGGTAGCAATGATGGAACGGTTGTCAGTATTTCTATCATGATAGGCTGTATGCTTTTAATAGCTATTAGCGCTTTGATTGTTCGTTTAAGAGGCGGCAATTTAACGCAGTATTTGGCACTAAGACCGTTTTCGTTGGCAGTCGGTATGGCCATGATAGGGCTGCTACTGATATTTATGATTGGCAGTCAGGCATTGACGTATGCGCTTGATAAGACACCACTAGACTTTGTTGACCCTTTATATCAGTCTGTCAGCTCAGTATGGCTACTTGTTTTGGCAATGGTTATCGTCGCACCCATTTATGAGGAGCTGATATTTCGCGGATTGTTGTGGTCAGCGATTGCAGAGCAGTTTACCTCGACATCTGATGTAGGGCATCGCGGAGCAATCGTAGCAAGTCTGGTGACCAGTGCTATATTTGCGGTTATTCATTTGCAATATGGCATGTATGAGATCAGTACCATCGTGGTACTGGCGTTATTATTTTGCTATGCGCGTATCAAGTCAGGTTCGCTGATATTGCCCATGCTATTACATATTATAAATAACGGCGCGGCTATGTGGCAGTATATGTCGCAAGTAGCATAAAAATAACAGTGAATATTTGATAATGAATACTGACGCCGTACTCACTGTTATTGAATAGCTGATTTTCTTAGGGTTAAGACCTCAGATATTAGGCGTCAGGATTAAGGGTTAATACCTCAGTCGCTGCCTGCTTGATATCATCGATAGTTAAATGAGGCTTACCGCTTAAAGCTTGACGCCACTTTCGTGCGCCCATTAATCCTTGAAATAACCCCAAATAATGCCGAGTCATCGTTGGCAATGCTTCACCTTTGGCAATCTGCTCTTCTAAATAAGGATATAGCTGCGCCAGTATCTCTGAACGCTTAGGAATAGGGTCGCCCCATAAGCTATTGGCTTCAGCAAGCAAGTACGGATTATGATAAAAGGCGCGTCCAATCATGACGCCGTCGATATGCTCAAGGTGTGACTCAATGTCAGCAATACTCTCAATCCCGCCATTCATCTCGATATCAAGCGTTGGGAAATCTTGCTTTAAACGATACACGTCATCGTAGCGCAGTGGCGGTATCTCACGGTTTTGCTTTGGGCTCAAGCCCTGTAGCCATGCTGTACGCGCATGGACGATAAAGCGTGTACAACCACCAGCTGCCACTTTTTGTACAAAATCTGCCATAAACTCATAACTGTCAAAGTCGTCAATACCAATACGATGCTTGACCGTGACTGGGATATCGACTGCCGCTTGCATATGCTTGACCAAGTCGGCAACGGTATCGGGCTCTGCCATCAGGCAGGCACCGATTTTATTGTGTTGTACACGGTCAGAGGGGCAGCCTACATTAATATTGACCTCATCGTAGCCATGTTGCTGGGCAAATTCTGCACACTGCGTCATCTCAGTGATATCTGCGCCGCCAAGTTGTAGTACCAGCGGATGCTCAAGGGCATCAAAGCGCAAGTGCCGCGCGCGATTGCCATGTATCAGCGCGCCTGTACTAATCATCTCGGTATATAGATAAACATGCGGATTAAATAGACGAGCAAAATAACGATAGTCTGTCGTTGTCCAATCGATCATAGGGGCAACGGAAAGACGTTTGTTGGTCATATCAACCATAATGGTTAAGCCTTAATTTTTTAAAGATTTTGAAAATGTATATGCTGATGGTCTATGTATCAGCTTTTATATCATCTTTATTTTAAACGGATTATATTTGGGTATGATATCGCTAAATAACCTGATCGATCTTTTTGAACTCAGGCAAATTATAAAAATAAATACCCATGATGATGGCAATAAAACCGATGAAAGTAATATAGAGTGCAGGTGAGAAGCTGACATATAAAGTAGCATAGCCCAGTCCAAACGGCACCAGTACCCCAACGATACCATAAGTGACATTGTAGCAAAAAGCCATTCCGGTGAGTCGCACATTGGTGGGGAATAGCTGAATTAAGATGGCAGGTATCATGCCGATAACACCAGCACAAAAGCCTAAAAGCGCATACATAATAAGGATATAGTCGCCACTTGATTCTAAGTGATAGAAAAAGGCAAGCATTTGAGCGATTAAGATAATAGAGCCGATTGCCAAAATCTTACCAAAGTTTTCATGGTTGGAGATAATGCCATAAAAAATACAGCCAAAAATCATAAAAACAATACCAAGACTGTGCGAGAACCCAAACAAATCAGTATCGAGTGTAAAGCGTAATTCAATCAAGTCAGGCAGTAAAATAACGACAACTGTGGTAATACTTGAGACAATTAACGTCAGAACCAGACCGATAAAGATGGCATGCTTGCAATGCTTAAATAGGGTTGTAAAAGGCTTAGCCACATAATTACTAGGTTTTGATTTCTTCATCTGAGTGAAAAACGGTGTTTCCTCGATCCATCGCCACCCAAGAAGCGGCAAGAGCGTCAGGATAGCTGCGATAAAGAAGGGCAAACGCCAGCCATAATCTGCCAATTGCTCAGTGGTCAACGTACCGCTTAACCACAGAAAAAAGCCATTAGAGAATAAAACGCCCACAAAAAAACTGGCAGTCACATAGCTACAGCCTACTGACAGATATTGGCGCGGCACATGCTCTGCAACAAACACCCAAGACAGTGGTACATAAAGACCATAAGCCATGCCATGTATGATGCGTAAGAAAATAAACAATGCAGGCGCTGCCAAGCCCCATTGTGCATAAGTTGGCAAAAATCCCATCGCCAACAAGCTTGCTGCCGTAACCAAGATACTGATAAGTAGCAGCGGTTTACGACCTTTTATATCGCCATAACGTCCAAAGATAACACCGCCAAGTGGGCGTGCCACATAACCAATTGCAAATAATGACAGTCCCTGTATCTTCATAAGACTGGGGTCTGAGCTAACAGGAAATAGAGTCGCTGCCAACATATCTGCAAGATATAGGTATATTAAAAAGTCGAAAAACGCTATTGCACTGCTATAACAAGTGAACAGTACCGTATTTTTATCTTTAGAAGACATCAGTGCATATTGAGAACGAGAAGGCATATTAGGTCACGCATCCAGACATTAGGGTATTCGTTAAGGCAGTCACTATCTAAATAACTGCCTATAATAAAAAACGATAAATCATCATTGCTAATGATTTATCGTCAAAATAAAGACGTGTATGTCAAATAAGGTTGTATGAAACAAAATTGGGCTGAAATTGAGCAAAGGGCATGCAACGTCTAATCCTTTGATACTGAGCCAACTATAACAGCCAATCAATAGGTAACCATGACATAATGGTCAGCCAAACATGGTCACTGATATCAACGCGCGGCTCTGAATCATAAATGACTTTTTTATCTTTTTCCATGGTGTGCCATTGTAAATCACCGTTTTCTAGTAACTTCACTTCATACGCCTGATTTAATAAGTCATCGCTTAATGCACCATGCAACTGAGTGGCAAGCTCATCATCATTGATAATCACGCCCATCTCAGTATTGATATTAGCTGAGCGAGGGTCAACATTATATGAGCCAATGAAGACTTGATAGTCATCAACGGCAAAAGCTTTTGCATGTAGACTCGTTGAAGATTGGCTACGCGCTTTCCAGAGTTTGTTTTCACGCTTTTCTTCAGAAGCAGTTGATTTTAGCTCATAAATCTTAACGCCTGCCCGAAGCAAGCTAGGACGCCATTGGCTATAGCCAGAATGGACCGCCGTTACATCGGTTGCATCGAATGAGTTGGTGAGGATTTTTATGTCGATACCAGACTCTGCTAATGCAATCAGCGTATTAACACCGTCTTTGGTCGGTACAAAGTAGGAAGAGATAATAGTCAGTTTCTTTGATGGACTACCAAGCAAAGTACGCAGCTGATGCACCAAATTGGTGTCTGCTGGCACGGTTTTGGTCAATTTGCCAACGTCATCACTTAAGAATTGCATATCCGTCCAGCGAAACGGCACGCGTTTATTAATCAAATCCGTATCGATAGAGGAGTCTTCAATGGCTGCTTTATATACTGATAAACTGCCACTGCTGCTACTTTTCTCATCGGCTTGTAACTTATCGAGCCCTTGTATAAAGTCAGTTGTCTCTCCTTCATCAAGGGTCGCTAAGGTTTGGATGTCAAATGATATGGGTGCTGACCAGTAGCTGGCAAAACTATTATCAATATCTGCCACAACTTTACCAATCAGAAGTACATCCAAATCTGCAAACTGACTGTTTTTATCATTGCTTAGGTACTCATCACCGATATTACGCCCACCGATGATGGTGATTTGCTTATCAAAAATCATGCTTTTATTGTGCATGCGTCTATTGATACGCGGCAAGCCGGTGACAAAATTTAATGTCTGAAATTTACGATGCATAAGTGGATTAATGATACGCACCGCGATATTAGGGTGACTGGCAAAACGCAGTAAATGCTGATCAAATTTAGCATTATTATTAAAATCATCGAGCAGTAAACGTACAATCACGCCGCGCTCCGCTGCATCCCACAAGTCTTTGAGCATCAGCTGACCGGCTTGGTCATCGTGCCAGATATAGTACTGGGCATCGATATTGCGCGTCGCCATACCTGTCAATATACTGCGTGAGGCAAAAGCATTGGCACCCGTTACGATTGGATGATAGCCCGATAAATCAGGGTGAATCTCGCTCTGTTGACTGATAGCAGCCACCAAATCAAGATTATCCGTATTGGGGGTAGCAGTGTCGGTGCTGACAGTCGTGGTACTTATAAGGTCGCTCTCTTCTTGAGCGTCTTTTTCTATTTCGGCTTGTTCGCTTTTGTCAGATTGGTATAAAGCATCGACCCGTGCGGATAGTGCTTGGCTTTCAGGCAAGTGCGGCTGTTTGGGTAAGCTTTGGCATCCACTAAGACCTAAGGTGAGACCGAGTGTCAGGCTCAACGATAAGTTGCTAGGTTCTATACTGAACATCGACATAAATAAATTACCTTGGTGAGCCTTTATATAATGGAGAAGTTACCAAAAAATATGTCAGGATTTTTTGGTGGTTTTGCAGATGATAACACTGATTATAAGGCATATGATAATATCACCTAAGGCAAAGTCTCAATCGCCGCTAAGCTTATCAGGTGTCGGCATCTGTGCCTATTATAAATACGTTACTTTTACAAAATCTTGCCTGTATTAGCTATCGTTCTTCAGGGATACCAGCAGCACAGTTTTGCTTTTTGTTTTAGTAAGGGTTATGCGCTAGGCAACAGCATATACAGCTAGCGCCCAACCCTGCTGTTTTGAAGCTGCTGCTTGGAATAATTTATCATGATATGATAACGCGAATGCATGAGGTTTATAATCAAAAATAAATGGGTCTGTAAATAACAATCAAGGCAATGGAAAATTTATGAGTCAATCGCAATCGCAAAATAAAGACAATATGAATGGCTTGGATGCAAACTGGTGTGATGATGCGCTGGATTTAGAACTTGATTATGGTATGCAAACCATTGCCGTGCGTGCAGGGCAGCATCGTACTGATGAGGGCGAGCATTCAGAAGCTATTTTTACCACCAGCTCCTATGTTTATCAATCAGCAGCGGATGCCGCCGGTCATTTCGATGGTACTAAGACGGGCAATGTCTACTCACGCCATACCAATCCAAGCGTACGTACCTTTGAGCGCCGTTTAGCCGCGCTTGAGAACGGCGAGCGGGCAGTGGCGACCGCTTCCGGTATGGGCGCGATTTTGACCATGTGCTTGGCGTACCTAAAAGCCGGCGACCATTTGCTCGCTGCCAATCAGCTCTTTGGCTCATCGATCGGCTTGTTTAATAACTACATGGCAAAGTTTGGCGTTGAGGTCAGTTACGTTGATTGTTTTGATAATGACGCATGGGCAAATGCTGTGCAACCAAACACCAAGGTCATTTATTGCGAAAGCCCGAGCAATCCATTGGCACAGATTTGTGATATCGGCTTTTTAAGCCAGCTATGTAAAGCCAATGACATACTCTTGGTCGTTGACAACTGCTTTGCTACCCCAGCTTTGCAGCGTCCGCTTGATTTGGGTGCCGATGTGGTGATTCATTCTGCAACCAAATACTTAGACGGTCAAGGTCGTGTACTTGGTGGCGCGTTGGTTGGTAGCGATAAACTGATGCAAGAGGCGTTTACCGTCATACGTTCAGGCGGCATCAGCATGAGCCCGTTTAATGCTTGGGTCTTTACCAAGGGGCTTGAAACGCTTAAGTTACGTATGCAAGCGCATTGTAATAATGCCAATCAAGTAGCTGAATTTTTGGTCAATCATCCTAATGTCAGTACTGTACACTTTTCAGGCTTGAGCGACCATCCATCGCATGAATTAACCAAGCGTCAGCATCATATGCCAGACGGCTTTGGGGCGATCATGGGTTTTGAGGTGCAGCCATCAGAGACGCTCGATGCAAAAGCTGCTGCTTGGCATGTGATTGACTCGACCCAAATGGTTTCTATCACCAATAATTTGGGCGATGCCAAAACCACTATTACCCATCCTGCAACCACCACTCATTTTCGTCTGAGCGCCCAAGAGCGGGCAGAAGCAGGCGTCAAAGACGGTCTGATTCGTTTGTCGGTCGGTTTAGAAGATGTAGAAGATATCATCAAAGATTTGGCGCGTGGTTTAGACAGTCTGTAAAGATAACGGTATAATTGCTATTAGCATTTTATTTTCTTTTTATCAAAATCCCTATTATTAAAACCTTTATTATTAAAAACTAAGAGGCAACTATGAATATTCAAGCATTGATGCAACAAGCACAAACCATGCAAAAGAAAGTCGAAGCAAATGTCGAAAATGCCAAAAAAGAGCTTGCCAATAAAGAAGTACATGCAGAAGCGGGCAGCGGTTTGGTAAAAGTAACTATGACCGGTCGTCATGTGGTCAAGCGCTTGACCATTGACCCAAGCTTATTAGAAGATGAGCCGGATATGATTGAAGACCTTATCGCTGCCGCCATCAATGATGCGGTACGTCAAGCAGATGAGCTATATGAGTCAACGATGGCTGGCGCGACCTCAGGTATGGGTCTGCCACCAGGTATGCAAGGTATGTTCTAAGTCGTTGGTTTTTAAACGCTAAAGTCGACATATTAAAGATAAAATGGGGTTGTTATCGACGCGATACGACCCCATTTTTATAGCTTGAATTTATAAATAAAGGACATCATTTTGCTGACAGCCAAATTTGATCAGCTGGTCAAACAGTTGCGTATCTTGCCAGGTGTTGGTCAAAAAAGCGCCCAACGTATGGCGTTGCATTTGCTTACCAAAAAACGTCCACAAGGTATGGCGCTCGCCCAAGCGCTTGATGAGGCCATGCGTGATATCGTCGAATGTCAGCGTTGCCACAGCTTTAGCGATGATGCGATTTGTCCCTTATGTCAAGACCCAAGGCGTGATGATGCCTTGCTGTGTGTGGTCGAAACCGCAGCAGACGTGATGGCAATAGAGCAGACCGCAGGCTATCGCGGGCGCTATTTTGTGCTAGGTGGTCATTTGTCGCCGATAGACGGTATTAGCGCCGATGATTTAAATATCGATCAGCTGGTTTGGCGGGTCAAGCAAGAGCCTGTTGAGGAGCTGATATTGGCAACCGGTACAACAGTTGAAGGGCAAACCACTGCCCACTTTATCAGTGAGGCGGTCAGTCGCCATGTCAAGAAAGTCACACGTCTAGCGCAAGGCGTACCGATGGGCGGCGAGCTTGAGTACTTAGACAGTATGACCCTTGGGCAAGCGATGCAGAATCGCTCTTTCTTGTAGTAGTACCTATAGCAATTTCATAAATTCTCTATAAAAACCAAGTCTTGTCCATTTTATTTGATGGAATTGTTATAATTGCTCTCTTATCTACTTTTATTAAGACGTAATTTAGCGTTTTATTTTCTCCTATTTATGCAGGTATCTGCCCGTGTCCAACCATGCTCAAACCGCTTCAACGACTGCCATCCAATCAAATCCTTCAAACCATTCAAAAAGTATGCCGGCTAGTGACGCTCGATCATCAAAGCCGAACAGTACCGAGATAGCTGCCACAGATCTGCCAATAGAGCCAGATATCGAAGCATTACTAGATAGTGCGGATGCTGCTGCTGTCACCTGGGTTCGTGAGCAAGATGGTCTAAAAGCAGTTATCGATGCCTTGGCGACATGCGGTCGGGTGGCGTTAGATACTGAGTTTATCAAACGTGATACTTATTATCCGCGTTTGGCATTGGTGCAGCTGAATACGGGCAATCATATTTATCTATTAGATGCGCCGCAATTGCAGTTAGAGGATTTTTGGCAAGCGTTACGTAAAGTTGATGTCGCTATTTGGCATGCCTGTGGTGAAGACTTAGGGATTTTTTATCTGTTATCAGGCTGCCCACCGCTGACCAATATATTTGATACGCAAATTGCGTTATCTTACTTAACGGGTCAATTGCAAATGGGCTATCAGCAGGCGCTTGATGAGCAGCTAGACATGCATATTGATAAAGAACAAAGCCAGTCCGATTGGTTGCAGCGCCCATTATCAGATGAGCAAGAGCAGTATGCGATTGATGACGTGCGATTTTTGCCAGCGCTTTATTTAAGTCTTGAATACGAGTTAAAAAAGCAAGGTCTCTATGAATATGTCTGGGAAGATTGTCAGCTTTATGCCAGCGATTTATATGATGCGCAGCATGTTGCAGACGAGGAAATGTATCTAACCATGGCAGATTACCGCTATACCTCTGAGCAAATGGCGATACTGAAGGCAGTAGCAACATGGCGTGAGGAGCTGGCGCGGGCGACCAATCAGCCCCGCACCTTTGTGATAAAAAAACAAGCGGTACGTGAGATTATCACGGAAAAACCAAGTAGTATGCGAGAGCTTGCGCACAAGACCACCATGCACCGTAGTATGCTGCGACTGTATGGCGAAGAGCTGCTCAAGGTGATTAAGGAAGCCAAAAACTTGCACCCTGCTGAGTATCCCGACTGCCTATTACCACCGTATCGCTCAAAAAATAAAGTATTGTCAAAAGCGGTGCAGCAAGCGATAGATGAGCAGGCACGCGCTATCGGTGTACCTGACAATGTTTTGATGCGTAAGAAGTGGCTTGGGCAATTATATGAAGTGATTGCCTTTGATAAAGCGTTAAGCGAGCTGCCAGAAGGTTTAAAAGGTTGGCGCCATGAGTGGATCACTCAAACCTTGATTCCTGTTATCAAAAAACATAAAACCGAGTTGCAGCAGGGTATGGGTATCAATGTTCGCTAAGCGATAAAAAGTAACGTTTATAAGTGCTTAGTGCTTAATGTTTATAAGTGTTGAAGCTCGCTATGGTCAAACTGTCCATGTTGTAAGAAATATCTGGTTTGTGCAGCTACTGTTTTATCGATCAGCATGCCAGTGTGCGACACTGGTAAAACTATATGATCAGTGGCTGCCTCTATTTTGGTTTCTGCTATATATACTGTGCCATCGTGTAGTAGGTGTTCTGCTGATGGCATATTATTTGTCTTACACAGTTTGCGATTATGATACTGCAAAAACAACTGCCCTAAGCCATAAGGACGATTACCGGCAATCACGCCTAAACTAATATGCTCCGGTAACGGTGCGACCGTGCCATCAAGGGCATCGATATATGAGCGTCCAACGATAGCAGGGCTTAAGCGCCAAATATAATCTGCACAAATACTTCCTACATGCGGTGTCCCAAGCGTTACGCAGCGTCCTATCTGCCACTTAGGATATGCCGTGACAAAATCACGAATTATCAAACCGCCTAGACTATGACCGATTAAATGTATCGGTTCATCAGGATGATGGTTTTTTTCAAGCCATTTATTAAGGCGTGCGCTATTGGTTTTGATGCCGTCACGCATACTGCGATAACCGAATTGATAGGTATCAAAACCTGCTGCTTGTAAGCGTTTGGCAAGTGGTCGCATGATCCAAGCGGTTTGATGTAGACCATGGAGCAGAATGACGCGGCTTTTTTGACTCGAAGCTTTTTGTTGCATAGAAATGTCCAAATCAGTAATATGATAAGATCTATCATCGATACTTGTTTATTAAAATAAACGGGCAGACAGGTTCTTTTATATTAACTCTTTAGGGGTAAAGGTTGTCAAATTATCTAGGGTGTTTTTTCTTTATATTCGCGGTTCTATCGCTATCAGGATGCGTTAGTCAAGAGTTAGAAAAACCTGTGTCTGTTCTGGCAAGCGTACCAATAGTGAGCCAACCGTTAGTAGTTGAGTCACCTCTCCAAATTGCTACTTGGTCACCAACTAAATATAACGGTCGGTTTACAGCTATGGTATCTGGATATTTAACAGTTGTTAATAACTGTCTTGCTTTGACTAGGGATAGTGAAGAGTTAACGACGAAAGACAATACATATTTATTGGTATTAGCGGATGATTCATTTTCGTGGGATGTAGATAAAAAGATTCTGTTGTTTGAAGGAAAACCCTATAAAATTGGCGATGAGCTTTATCTTGGTGGCGGGGCATTTACTTATCCTAATGCTAACATTACAGATCAGGTAAAAGTGAGCTGGATAGAATGTGGTTTAGATAAAGGTTGGTTGGGTGGTTAAGCCTAAGCAACAGCGAAAAACGTTGACAATCTATATGTAAAATAAAAACCTCCAAATCAGCTGCTGACTTGGAGGTTTGTTTTTATATCAACTGTTTATCTTTGTTTGAAAACTACATATAGTTTTCGATACTTGGGCAAGAGCACATAAGGTTCTTATCACCATAAGCATCATCGACACGTGCCACACTCGGCCAGAACTTATGCGCACGAATGTAAGGCAGTGGGAATGCCGCGGTATCACGGCTATATGGGTGTGTCCATTCGCTGTTGGTGACCATCGCAGCGGTATGCGGCGCATTGACCAATGGGTTGTCCTCTAACGTCCAACCATCTTCACCAGCTTTGGCTTTCATCGCCTCGGCTTTGATAGATTGTAGCGCACTGATAAAACGATCCAATTCTTCTTTAGATTCAGACTCAGTAGGTTCAATCATCAAGGTGCCCGCTACTGGGAAGCTCATGGTTGGTGAGTGGAAACCATAATCCATTAAGCGCTTAGCGATATCGCTTTCACTGATGCCAGTCTCTTCTTTTAGCGGACGAATATCGATGATACATTCGTGCGCGACGCGACCGTTTTTGCCGGTGTAAAGAACAGGGTAATGATCTTTCAGCTGACTGGCAACATAGTTGGCATTTAATAGTGCAAGCTCAGTCGCTTTTAGCAGACCATCACGGCCCATCATGGCGATATACATCCATGAGATAGGTAGGATGCTTGCTGAACCATAAGGGGCTGCTGATACCGCCGAGCAGTCGTTTTGCGCATTATGCACAGGGCTCAACGTATGGTTGGCCATAAAGGGTGCTAAGTGCGCTTTCATGCCGATAGGGCCCATGCCAGGACCGCCGCCGCCATGCGGGATACAGAAGGTTTTATGCAGGTTCATGTGCAGTACATCAGCGCCAACATCGGCAGGCTGCATCATGCCAACCTGTGCGTTCATATTGGCACCATCCATATAAACTTGACCACCATGTTTATGGATAAGGTCACAGATTTTACGGATGCCTTCTTCAAACACGCCATGCGTCGATGGATAGGTGATCATCAAAGCCCCTAGATTGGCGCTATTTTCTTCACACTTAGTGGTTAGGTCATCGATATCAACGTTGCCATTGTCATCGGTTTTGACCACGATTACTTTCATACCCATCATCATAGCCGTCGCAGGGTTAGTACCGTGCGCTGATTGAGGGATTAGACACACATCACGGTCAGTTTCACCCAGTGATTCATGGTAACGACGGATGGCTAAGAGACCAGCATATTCACCTGAAGCACCAGAGTTTGGCTGCATAGATACATCGTCAAAACCAGTAATCGCTTTCAGCTGGTCTTGTAAGCTATCAATCATGGCAATGTAGCCGGTGACTTGATCGCGCGGCGCAAATGGATGCACGTTAGCAAATTCAGGCCAAGTAATCGGTAGCATCTCACTGGTGGCGTTCAGTTTCATAGTACAGCTACCAAGTGAAATCATGCTACGGTTCATCGCCAAATCTTTATCTTCAAGCGATTTTAAATAACGTAGCATTTCATGTTCGGTATGATGCGAGTTAAATACTGGATGGGTCAAGATAGCATCAGTACGCAGATGGGCGCTATCAAGAGAAACGCGTGCGTCTTCCGGTAGGTCATGTGCTTTATCAACAAACAATTGGGTCAAAACGCTAAAGTCTTTTTGATCGCTGATTTCACTGAAGGCAACACCAAGCTTACTGTCGCCTAAGCGCCATAAGTTATAACCAACATTGTCGGCGTTTTCAAAAATCTGCGTTGCCAGCTTTTCTGAACCACAGTCAACGACGATGGTATCAAAGAACTGATCATGTACCACGTTTAAGTTGCTATTCTTAGCACCTTTAATAACATCAGCAAAGGCAGTGGCAAAGGCATGGATACGCGTCGCAATGCGCTTGACGCCACCTGGACCATGATAAACGGCGTACATACCGGCTAGGTTAGCTAGCAAGACTTGAGAGGTACAAATGTTTGAGTTGGCTTTTTCGCGGCGGATATGCTGCTCGCGGGTTTGTAATGCCATACGTAGCGCAGTATTGCCTTGTGAGTCTTTAGAGACACCAATGATACGGCCAGGTGCTGAGCGCTTGGCTTTATCAGAAAACGCAAAGTAGGCGGCATGTGGACCACCAAAGCCCATCGGAATACCAAAACGCTGAGTACTACCGAGTGCCACGTCTGCGCCCATATCGGCTGGTGATTTTAATAGCACCAAGCTCATGATGTCGCTGACGACACTTACATAAGTTTTATTTTTCTTCACCGCCGCGATAACGTCGGTTAAGTCTTTGACGTCGCCTTCAACGCCAACGTATTGGAAAATGGCACCGAAATAATCACCTGATTTGGCCAGTTCAAAATCACCAACCACCACATCCCAGCCGAAATACTTGGCACGGGTATTAATCACGTCTAGCGTTTGTGGATAAATGCGCTCGTCAACAAAAAACTGGTTTGATTTGCTTTTGCTCACACGCTTTGACATGGCCATCGCTTCTGCCGCCGCCGTTGCTTCGTCAAGTAATGACGCGCCAGCCATCTCTAAACCAGTCAAATCAATACACACTTGCTGGAAGTTTAGCAGTGCTTCTAGGCGACCTTGGGCAATCTCTGCTTGATAAGGGGTATAAGCGGTGTACCAACCTGGATTTTCAAGCACGTTACGTTGAATCACCGCTGGCATACGTACAGGCGAGTAGCCTTGGCCGATATAGCTCTTATTAACGGTGATGTCATCTGCCATCGTACGTAATTTGGCAAGCGCGGCATGCTCACTCATGGCCACTGGTAAATCTAGCTCTTTGTGCATACGTACTGGTTCAGGCACAGTATCATTAATAAAGCTTGCCATGTCTTGATAACCAACGGCGCTGAGCAGGTCAGCTTGCTTGGTCTCATTTGAGCCTATGTGACGATAGACAAATTCAGCTTCGTTGAATAAACCTTTAAAAGTATCAAACGTTGGGTTTTGCGAGATAGTCATGACAATCCTTGGTTAAGGGAGTAATAAAGGGATGGCTAAAATAGCGGGTAATAATCATTAATGACGGTTGACAATTTTATACGTAATGGACAAATTGCTCTTGCTCAAAGCGGAACTGGGTATTGTAAACACCATTATCAGCGCGTTCACCAGCACCAATCATCATAATGATATGTTGCTCATTACTAAGATTAAGCAGGCGTTTCATAGCAGGCTCATCGAAGCCGCCCATCGGACAGCTATCAAAGCCATGCGCGCGTAGGGCAAGCATCAGGTTTTGGGCAGCAAGAGCGGTATTGTTGGTGGCCCAGTTTTTGGTGTCTTCGAAGGTATAATAAGGCGATTTGATCGGACCTTTTATGCGTCTGACGACCTGAGTGGCACTCCATTTTGCTGCTGATACTACATTGGCAGGGCCTCGTAAAAAGTCCAGAGTAACAACCTTGGTATAATAATCCTTGACCTTTTTAGGCACTGGTTTATCAGGGTATTCACGCAATATCTGCTTGGCATGGTCATGCCAGACATCGGTGCGAGCAACGACTGCGATTAAGCGAGCGGCGGTTTTTGCAGCATTTTGGTTCATGCAGTTTTTGACCGCGCGCGTGCGCTTATCCGCATCATCAATCACATAAAATTCCCACGGCTGTAGATTGCTCGAGTTTGGCGCAAGCATGGCCAAACGCAAACAGTCTGCTAACACTTCATCAGGGATCTTTGTGTCGGTAAAGCGACGAACAGAACGACGTGATTCAACCACTTCACGAAACGCTTGCAGCTGCGGCGTACTATCAGGCGTGGCAAGGTTTGCTTGAGCGCTTGATTGAAGGTTTGCTTGATTGTCAGTGTCAGAGGGCATATGAGAATCCATGCTGGAGATTAAGTGATCACCTTGGGGCAGTATTAGTATGTCTTTCAATAGCGCCTGATAAGTCATTGATATAAATACATCAGATATCAGATATCAGATATCAATTGGACATAATAAGTTGATCGATGAGCATTTTGGGAAAAAGCGTACAGATATCAGCTGACGCCAATATCTGTCATAGCAAGTTGCATTTTTTAGCTACACTGTTTATAAGCCACACTGTTTAAGAGTACAGATAGCGATATTTTGTTTTAGTCAAATACCACTTTTCAGCGAGAGCATAAAGCTGATATTACAGCTCGCTTTCATACTCATCAGCGGTGAGCAATGCTTCGTAATCTGCGATATTGTCAGGCTTCATTCTAAAGAACCAACCTTCGCCATATGGATCAGAGTTGATGATTTCTGGATCATCTTCTAGTGCTTCGTTGATAGCAACGACTTCACCTGAGATAGGCGCATAAACGTCAGACGCCGCTTTTACCGATTCAACAACAGAGATTTCGTCATCAACGGCGATGATGTCGCCGACATCTGGTAATTCAACAAATACCACGTCGCCGAGTAGGTCTTGAGCATGGTCAGTGATACCAACAGTGATAGTACCGTCGTCTTCTAAGCGTAACCACTCGTGGCTGGCGATGTATTTTAATTCTGCTGGGATATTGCTCATGGTCTCTCTCCTAAGTGATAGAGGATGGTTAACAAACATAAGTGAAATTAATAAAAATAAGGAAAGCTAATAATAGAATTTATGATGCCTATGAGTCAAACTGCTGCTTGCCATTACGGACAAACGGTAACTTAAGCACGCGTACATCGACAAACTTACCTTTGCCGCGCAAATCGACCTGAACGCTATCATCATCTGATACGCTGGCAGGAACACGGGCAATGGCGATAGAATTTTTTAGGCTAGGGGAGAAGGTGCCACTGGTAATAATACCGATTTGCTCATTGTCTGTACCCTGATTGATGGTGACTGTCATGCCTTCACGCAATACGCCGCGTGTCGTTAGCAATAAGCCGACCTGTTTCATAGCGGTGTTATCATCTTTTGACTGCTGACGCTTGCTAACCAAAGCGTCACGACCGACAAAATCACGCTCGTCTTTTAGCGCCAGCGTCCAGCCCATATTGCACTCATAAGGGCTAACCTCTTCATCCATGTCATGACCATAAAGGTTCATGCCCGCTTCCATACGCAAGGTATCACGCGCGCCAAGACCAGCAGGCTTAACGCCATTGGCTTTTAGTTGCTCAAAGAACGCTGGAGCATCATCACCATGCATGATGACTTCGACGCCATCTTCACCGGTATAGCCAGTACGAGCAACGAACCAATCTGTACCTTCGATGTCTGTTAAATCAGCACCGACGAAAGGCTTAAGTCCCGCCAAGGTATCTGCCCAGCTAGGTTTGGTTTGCGCCAGTTTTTCAACCGCATTTGGACCTTGTACGGCAATCATCGCAAGCTCTGGACGCTCAGTGATACTGATGTCAAAACCGGTAGCGACTTTGTCAAATTGTGCCATGTCTTTATCACGGGTCGCCGCGTTTGACACAATACGGTATTCAGTAGCGTCTTCGTTCATTAGGTAAACGATTAAATCATCAATGACACCGCCTTGTTCATTGAGCATGCCAGAATATAACGCTTTACCGACGGTTTTGAGTTTATCGACATCATTGGCCAGCAGCTTTTGTAGCCATGCTTTAGCGTCAGCGCCTTTAACGTCAGCGACGACCATATGTGAGACATCAAACATACCAGCATCGGTACGTACCGCTTCGTGCTCTTCGATTTGTGAACCGTAATGGATTGGCAATTCCCAACCAGAAAAATCCACCAGTTTGCCATCACTATCGACATGAGACTGATAAAGGGGTGTACGCTTAGGGGCTTGGGTAGTGATATTTTGAGTGTCGGTCATAACAAATCCTTATGTGGACATCAGTTGTATTCGATAACCAGTAGTAAAAACCAGTATCAAAGTATCAAGGCTGATGTGCCTGATCATAGTAGCGAGAAACAATATTGCAGGGTGCAAGTATTGAAACCAAGGGTAGTACATAAAAAAGACAGAACTGTTTGCCAAACAAACGCTAAACGTCAGTTTGGATAAAAGCCCCATCTGTCCTGTGACCTGAGATTTTCAACACAATCCCTCATTTTGCGTCTTTAAAAGAACAATGAAGTTGTGTTTTCTCCCCTTCGGTGGGTAAGACGTCGCCCGTCTTGACCGCTCTCCAGATTTGTTATGCCTAAGGTTTAAAGGGCAATACGCCAATCAGCGCGATACAAATAAACCGTTGTGACATGTGTTTTTCAGTCCTTTTACCTGAGCGATTGGCAGGGTGGATGCGCCTTCGGTGGTCATATAGCGGCGGTCAGCGCATGCGCATTGTCATGAGCATCACAAACGGTTGGCTAAAGACTCTCTCCTGAAAAACGCTTTTATTATGAAAGGTTCACAGCTTTTTTACAAGCCATCGAGCGCATTAAAGTGAATAATGTTAGTCATAACGATGATTTATAAGGGGAATTCTGTAGAAGACATACTTGAGCGCTGACGTTTTTATAAAAACGCATGGCAATAATGTGTATAAATGGCTGCAATCATTACTTTTTCCAAACGGTGCATATAGGATATGTTTATGTCAGTTTTCCTTTAGCGTCTATTTGGCAGGTATATGCGGATTTACTATAGCCAAACGTAAAGTCGCTACTGATAATAGCTCGAAATATGCTAATCTATAGCGATAGTTTCTGATAGGTTATTGTTATGCATTGCGATATTTATAAGTTTCCCAAACACGATGATATGTATGTTTATATCGCCCGTCCCGATTATCCAAATGATACGGACGAGATCAAGGATTGGCTGGGTGTGCTGCCCAAAGACTTCCGCGCAGGTCTTGGTCGCAGTCAGTTTGTGATGCATCTTGATTTGGCAGCGACACCGACACTTGCCCGAGTAGATAAAGAAGAGGTGCTCGCAAAGCTACAGTCGCAAGGGTATTTTGTGCAGCTTCCACCGCAAGATGTCATGCGCCGACAAGCGGAGTTGCGCGCCCGCGAAGCTCAAGACAGTATTTATAATACTTAATGGCTATAAAATACCTTTTATGATATCCAAATTCTGAGTCTACTTTGTTGAAATGGGCTTTTTTAAATAGAGTAGATAGATGCAGATATGATTGGTGTCATGCATTTTGCTAAATAGTCGTGATAAACTAGCGGTTTATAGTCATAATTGGCTCTATCAATCACCCAAGCTCCGCATTATTTACAAACGCAGGTAATAAGACACGCATGGACTGGTTAAAAAATATCTTACATAACTTACCATTAGAAGCTATCAGCGATATTCTCGGTGAATTAGCGATTTGGTGGGGGCAATTGGTAAAGGATGTACCACCTGCAGACTTACCAATGTATGCTTATCTTGGTGGGGTCATTATCGTGCTGGTGCTTTGGTTACTGGTCGCGCGTATGCTACCACGACCTCTCGGTGGTATGAGTTGGATGATATTGTTTGCAGTTTTATTGGCCCCAGGTACTGCCCTTGGTGATCCAAGTGTGATTGCACCGGCTAGTATTAGCGTCGTTTATGCGATTATGATGAAGGATATGGCGGGTGCAGTGGCCAATATGCTACCAATATTGGTAGTATTGTTCGTCGGTCTATTTGTGGGTTTTGTTTGGCAGCTTATTCGCGGTGCGTTTGAGTCAAGTTTGCATAAAGCTCGCAGTCGTACTGCACAGGATACCCAAGCCAATATACAGCTAGCATCGGGCGATTACTTGGCGACAAAATCTGATGCGACCGCAGCGATAGAAGATACTGACTCAGCTATTAATCTAAAAAAAGATAACACGATCTCTGAGAAAAATGAGCGTTAATGTTTTAAACGCGCAATGTTATGGTCTTTGCTTTTTATTGTAGCGCATTGATTGTTGATTGATATCTTTTCTGATGAGTATAAAAGACACCCTGCGTGTCTTTTTTTATGTCAGACATAACTGCGAACGCATGAGTATTTTGCCAATCAATATAGCTGTGCTAACCTAAATGCAGTATTGAGCTCCTTATTATTCCACCTTTTATAACTCTTTTTAGCATATAACAATAACTGAGATTTTATGATGACTGATAAAAAAACCAACAGCTTTACCGGTACGCAAAACTATATCGCTACTGACGACTTGCAACTGGCAGTCAACGCGGCGATGACGCTACAAAAACCGCTACTTATCAAAGGTGAGCCGGGCACCGGTAAGACATTATTGGCTGAAGAAGTAGCAGAGAGTTTGGGTATGCCGCTGATTACGTGGCATATCAAGTCAACCACCAAAGCTGAACAAGGGTTGTATGAGTACGATGCGGTATCACGCTTGCGTGACTCGCAACTGGGTGATGACAAGGTTTATGAGATTGGCAATTATATCAAGCCCGGTAAGCTATGGGAGGCATTTACCAGTCAAGAGCGTAGCGTATTACTGATTGATGAGATTGATAAAGCTGATATCGAGTTCCCCAATGATTTGCTACATGAGCTGGATAAGATGTCGTTTTATGTTTATGAAACCGGCGAGACCATTACAGCTGAGCAACGTCCTGTAGTGATTATCACCTCAAACAATGAAAAAGAGCTGCCGGATGCGTTTTTACGTCGCTGTTTCTTTCATTATATTGATTTCCCAGAAGAAGAAACCATGCGTCAAATCGTTGAGGTGCATTTTCCTAATATACAAGAAAAGCTGGTCAATGATGCGTTAGATATCTTTTATAAGCTGCGCAATATACAAGGGCTTAAAAAACCACCATCGACGTCAGAGTTGGTTGATTGGTTAACGCTATTATTAGCCGATGACATGGCACAAGAAGAACTGGAAGAAAACTTGCGCGGTGAAAAGTCTATTCCGCCATTATATGGTGCATTGCTTAAAAATGAAGCTGACGTAAGCTTGCTTCAGCGCTTTGCTAATATGATGCGTCGTTAAGCAACAGAGTATTTACTATGATTAAAGCTTATGATTGAAGCTTATGATTAAATAAACAAACGGCTTTATTCGTCACCTATCAGCCAATAAGCGATGCGACTTTTATGTTTATTAAATTATTCTATACCTTGCGTACTTACGGTGTGCCCGTCAGTACCCGTGAGCTACTCGACCTAAATGCCGCGCTAGATCAAGGGCTGATGATGCAGCCGCACCCTGAAAATCCAGAGCTATCTACCTTTGCCAGTCGCGAGGATATGTACCGGCTGATTCGCCTCTGTATGGTCAAAGACGAGCGCCATTTTGATAAGTTTGACCGCGCCATGGCAGATTATTTTGAAGGGGTCGACAGCCTTGATTTAGATGAGCTATTGGCTAAATTGACGGACGTCCCAAAAGAATGGCTTGATCTAAAGCTCGACCCAAAAAATCTGACCGAAGAACAGCGGCGCTTGCTCAAAAAATACGGCTCGCTAGAGGAGCTGATGAAAGCGCTTGAAGAGCGTCTAAAAGAGCAAAAAGAGCGCCATCAAGGGGGTAGTAAATGGGTCGGTACAGGCGGGACATCGCCATTTGGTGCCTATGGCGATCACCCTGAAGGTGTGCGTGTCGGCGGTGAATCGCGTAAACGCAGCGCGGCAAAAGTTTGGGAGCAGCGTAAATATCGCAATCTTGATGACGACAGCCAGCTTGGTACCCGTCAAATTCAAATGGCGCTACGCAACCTGCGCCAGTTTGCCCGTACAGGTAGCGCGGATGAGCTAGACATTCATGAAACTATTAAACGCACCGCCAAAAAAGGCGTGCTCGATATTCATATGCAGGCTGAGCGCCGTAACCGCGTCAAGGTACTGATGCTATTTGATGTCGGCGGCAGTATGGATATCCATGTGGAAGCATTAGAAAAGCTATTTTCTGCGGCGAAAAATGAATTTAAAACCTTGGAATTTTTTTACTTTCATAACTGTTTATATGACTATGTTTGGAAAGACAATAATCGTCGCCATAGCGCACCGATGCCAACCTTTGAGCTGCTTAATAAATACGGCCGCGAATACCGTGTTATCTTCTTCGGTGATGCATCAATGTCGCCTTATGAGCTGATGACGGTCGGCGGTAGTGTTGAGTATATGAACAATGAGGCGGGTATTGTATGGTTAAAAAGGGTGCTCGCGCACTTTGATAAAGTCGCGTGGCTTAATCCTGAAAACCCTGCGTACTGGCAATATACCCAAACCATCGTTGAGATTAGGAAACTATTCGACAATAAAATGTATCCGATGACCTTACATGGGGTAGAGGAGATGACCAACTATCTAGCACGATAGCATCATCGTTACCTTAGATTTTTAAGTCAAAATAAAAACAGCCTCCATATCTAATAGAGGCTGTTTTTGTCTTACCTTTTGTTATCTGTGAAAGGGGTATGGTAGCTTTTAACCCATTTTTACATCACAGGGCGGTTCCATGCATCACGTACTGCAAATCTAGCATCTGCCCATTCTAAACGTGAATGACCACGCGATGCCGCCCAGTCTCTTTGCAGATCTTGCTCTACTAACTCAAACGTTTGCTCATTGCCATACTGCTTGCGCTGTGCATAACCATAACCATAGGCATTACGATAGTCGGTATCGTAGTCATATTGTGGGTTATAGTAATCGGTTGTCGTATGCTGAGTACGCCAGTAAGTGTCCTCTTGCATATTACCTTCAAAGGCATTCGCAACTGCGTTACCAGCTGTAGCACCGACAACGGCACCAACGGCCCCGCCTACTACTGAGCCGACTGGACCACCAACTGCCCCGATCGCAGCACCTGCTGCTGCGCCGCCGACCATGCCTGTTCCACTACTGACAGGATTGGCTTCTCGTTGTACTTCATTATGATTAGTAGGATTAACGGCTTCGCCCACCTCTTGACCACCAGCGCCACCAGCAACTGCACCTGCTAATCCGCCTACCACAGTACCAACAGGGCCACCGACTGCCGTACCGACGGCAGCGCCTGCTGCTGCACCGCCTAGGGCACCAGTACCACTAGCAATAGGATGCGGCTTTTCATGAGCTTCTAAACTATCGGTAGGGTTGACCATCTCACCTGCTTCGTGTCCAACTTTACTACCAGCGATAGCTCCAACAGCGCCACCAACCAAGGTACCAACTGGACCGCCAACAGCTGTACCGACGGCAGCGCCTGCAGCTGCGCCACCAAGTGCGCCTGTGCCAGTCGCTACTGGATGCGGCTTATCTGCATCGTGATGGATAGGCTCAATAGGCTCTCTATGACCTGCATAATGGATATACTCTTTTGGCTCATAGTTTTCACCATTCATACGGGCATGAGTCTTATCCCAACCATCACGGACCATATCTTTTGCTTGGAGCCACGTCATGCGAGAATCGCCTTTTACCTCATACCAGCGCTGTTCAAGCTCAGCTTCCACTTCCTCAAAGCGCGTCGTATTTGGGTAATGCGCGCGGGTTGCATAACCTACTGCATAAGCTGGATGATAATCGGTATCGTAATCATAATCCTCGTGATAATAAGGGCGCGTGGTATGAGTTTCTTGCCAGTATTCATATTCTACTGTGGGGTCTAGCATCTCACCGACTGAGCTACCTGCGACGCCGCCGACGATAGCGCCAATAGCGCCGCCGATTAGCATACCTAATGGCCCACCAATAGCGCCGATCGCCGCGCCTGCTGCTGCACCGCCTGTGCCACCAAGCGCGGTACCAACTGGATGTGAGCCTGGCTCACCTGTGATAGGGTCAGCGTTGTCATTGACTACTACTGTACGATTGATATTATCCATGAACCATTATCCTTATTGATATTATTGTTAAATGATATAATTTGCTAAAATCTACATGACAATAAAATAAAAATCATTTTTGCCATCAACTCTTAGCCTGTCCTCTAAACCAGTGTATTTACTTACTATTGACGCTTGCTCGCAACACTGTGTAGCCGCTTGCATTTTTAATACATATTTTAATATTTCATACTGCTATTACCGCTAAGAAATCTAGTAAGCTTTTCTTGCTAGGTAATATAGCCTAAGGGGCTTAGCTAGTCTGTAGCACATAGCTGCTACCTGTATAGCAGCTATGTAAACGATACTGCTTTAATAGGCATTATTGTTAACCAATGATTATCAAAGCGCAGGAAAGTAAGCAGGATGTAAGTTGAGCTTGTTGGAGTTGTTATTTACCAGTTATAGACGCTATAAGAAGGGTTAAGTAAGCACAAAAAAAGCACTATTATTAAGAATAATAGTGCCTGTAATTTTTGATGAATACTTACTCTACTGTGCCGACTTAATCAGCCCGATCATCACACCCATCTCTTTTTTATCATGCTTATCGATCGTAGGTGCGTATAAAGCAGAGGCAATACCGCCATCTAAAAACAGGGCATTCGGGCAGCTTAAGTCATCCCTAAATAGCGCCGCAAATTGATAAAATGTCACAGGCGCATCGCTACTGACAAACTGTACGCTGCCATCGCTACAGACACCTGCGCCATTACGAATCTTGAGTGAGGTGCTATCAGGGTCAAATTGTGGATGTATCTCATTATTGATGACCAGCATAGGACCGGACTGGGTCGCGTACCAAGGCTTCGCGCTACCATCTTTTAGCTGCTCAGCTAAGGCATTGCTTTCAGTAATTTGTACCCTGCCAGACTTATCCCACCACAGTACGCCGTTTGGTAATAAGTGAAAGTTGCCGCCACCTTCTTTGAGATTTAATGCGCGTATCTCTTCACCGTCGATAACGGTATAGCCAATGGGCGCGTAATGCTCATTGTACATACCGGCATTCATGGCAAAATGCAGCGTTTGGTCAGCAGGTAGTGCCGCTAATAAGTTATCAAAAGTTAATAGCGGCGCGCTACTGTCAGAGGATTGCCAAAATAACGCTAATGAATAACGCTTATCTGTCAGCAAATCAGATTGAATATGACAGGCACTATAAGCAAATGGTGTGCTGTGAGTTTGACATGATACATTGTCAGAACCCATTTGCGGGCGCTCTGTCTGCTGGCAGGCACTTATACCAACAGTCATAAGTGCCATGAGCGTTATAAGCATCATTGCCAATACATGAGGCGATTTTTTGAAAACAGTGGTTGGCATCAATCATCTATCTTTTATCAGGAAGTAAATTACGTGATTGTCATAGCCAAACACTGTTAAATGGTTAAACAGTAGGCGGTATAAAATCTCGGACGGTATTATTGACATTGCCAATCATTTTACCACCATCAATATTGACGTCTACCTCTCCAACTGTTTTTTCTGTGGGTGCACTGGTTTCTTTGCCGATATCACGTGAGTCTTTGTTATAAGCAATCAGTGCATCATTATTGGCTAAGAATGATGACGGATCTGCCATGACCCACATCTGATTAAAGACCTCTGAGCGCGCGTTTTGCTCAAGTAAAGCGCCTTTATCGGTAAAATAAAAGAACTTGGATAGCAGTTTGATTTGCCCGTCATCCAAACGGCGTGCAATGTGGTAAGGCTGCAATTGGCTTGGATGCTGTAAGCCAACTGCGCCAACGATGCTGGCAAGCGATTTCAATGTATTTTTATGATAACTTGCCACGCGCTCAGCTTTGCTAGGTACATCCAGCGCCTTTTGACGATATGGGTCTTGGGTTGCCACACCAGTCGGGCAGGTGTTGGTATGACAAGAGCGTGATTGGATGCAGCCGACAGCAAACATAAAGCCGCGCGCCGAGTTACACCAGTCAGCGCCCAACGCCAATAGGCGAGCAATATCAAAGCCTGAGACGATTTTACCGCTCACGCCAAGCTTGATTTGATCACGGATACCTGCGCCAACCAAGGTGTTATGAACGAATAAAAAACCATCGACCAATGGCATACCCACGCTGTCCATAAATTCAACAGGCGCGGCACCTGTACCGCCTTCTGCGCCATCGATAACGATAAAATCAGGATAGTTATCTGCCTCAAGCATGGCTTTGACGATGGCCATAAACTGCCAAGGCTGACCGATACAAAGCTTAAAGCCAACAGGCTTACCTTCTGATAAATCCCGTAGCTGCTGTAAAAACGTCACCAGTTCGCGAGGCGTACTAAAAGCTGAGTGTGACGAAGGTGACACGCAGTCTTGTCCCATAGGCACTTGACGGGTTTCAGCGATTTCAGGGGTGATTTTTTCTGCTGGTAATACGCCGCCTTGACCAGGTTTAGCGCCTTGTGAGAGTTTGACTTCAATCATCTTCACTTGCGGGTCGACCGCTTTTTCGGCAAAGGACTGCGGGTCAAAATTGCCGTTTTCATCACGGCAACCAAAATAACCTGTTCCTAATTCCCAAATCAAATCGCCGCCAAACTTGCGATGATAAGGACTGATAGCACCTTCGCCACTATCATGGGTAAAGCCGCCCATTTTTGCGCCTTGATTGAGCGCCATAATGGCATTGGCAGACAAACTGCCAAAGCTCATCGCTGAGATATTAAATACCGACATATCATGAGGCTGCTTACAGCGCTCACCGCCAACAATGATACGAAAGTCTTTATTCTTTAGCGGCTCACTGACAGCAGATTGCAAAAACCACTCTTTGCCATGAGCATACAAATTGTCCAGCGTACCAAAGGCGTTGGTATCACTAACGTTTTTGGCACGCTGATAGACCAAAGCTCGCTGCTGACGCGAAAACGGCACTTGTTCTTTGTCATCTTCGAGCAAGTACTGGCGAATCTCAGGACGGAAGTCCTCTAGTACATAGCGGATATGACCTGCGATTGGATAGTTGCTTAGGATAGAGTGCTTAGATTGCAATAAGTCATAAATACCTAGCCCGACGGCGATACCACCGATAATGATTAGCACCCAGTTGACGAGCAATAATCCTGCTAAAAACAGTAAAATCGCGGCGCCAAAGGTGCTATAGCGTAGCAAAACACCAGTGATATAAGGGGAGTTGTGTTCAGGTTCAGGGTTCAAATTGGTTCTAGATTTGGGCATAGCAAGGCTCAACAATAAAACATAGGAATTAAAAAATGCGGCAGAAAGTTATTTCGTAACTTTGCCGCTATTCATGATTCAAAATAGAGTGATTAAGTAAGACTTTTTTAAATGAGTAAAAGTGCTAAAAGCTAAGGGTGCTAGCCGTTAAAATGACAAAAGCAGACCAAATGCACTTCGGGGCTCAAGTTTAAGGTGTGTATCATACGCCTATGATATCACGGCTCCATATTAATTGAGTAACGAAGGGCTAATAAGCGCAGAGTAACCGCACTTTTAACCTATTTAAAGGCTAAAAAGCATATTACGATAGAGATGGAGTCCATTTATGCCAAGCAGAACATCGTCTTGACCATAAATTTTGGCGATCAAGATGATTTGAGGTTGATTAGATAGGTTATAAGATTGAAACCGACTGTCAGTATCTGGTGGTAAAGTCTAAAAAGTACCTTGTAAGCTGTGATATGTACGGGGCATAAGGTGTAAAAAAAGCGTCTGCCCGCAACGCACAGTAGCCGCTGCAGTATGTTTTCAACCCCCTGCTGCGAGAGTACGGGGTCTGATACTCGCCCAATCGGTTCCAAAGGGGCAGTCTATGCGCTGATATAAAGCACATAGAAAATTCTAATGTTAATGGTTCAACAGCAATTATTCAACAAGGTCAATGTGCCAGTTATTGGCTTGAATGACAATATTTATTTTGCGCAGCTTCATAGCGATGTCATCCGCTTGCTTTTGTAAGCTTGCAACCGAAACCATAAGATGCCATTTAATCTCGCGAGGGCTATAACGGTCAACCTCGGTATCAGTGGCGGCAATCGCCTCAGTCAATAGCTTATGGCGCATCTCAAGCGAATCACGCTCAACCAATAGTGTCAGCATCGATTGACCTTTATCGGTCATTGCAGTGGCATTGGTACGGTGGATACGTTCAATCAAACTGGACAATTCAGTAATGACTTGACTGGCTTCAATCATCAGCGTATTCGGGTCTTCGTTTGGCGTATCACCTTCTTGGACTTTGACATTGCTACGAATGCGTCCCTTGATTTGGGCGAGCTTTTTTTGCATATCGCTACGGATCAGTAGGGCTTCGGCGAGTTTCATGGTTGACTCCAATACTTTTATTATTATCGATATTTACGTTAAAGTTTAACGCTTGTTAACCTTTAATACAAACCACTTGAATACAAGGTATGCATCTTCTCTGCTAAGCTAGTTTGTACTTGCGCAAAAATGATAGGTATTCTCAGCAGCTGACGCGAATTTTTTTCTAGAAAGACCATACCCACTTAAACACCACTGCCGATCCTTTCTGCCAGTGCTTGTAATTTAGGTACAATCGTCGCCGCATATTCATCTGCTTGCCAGTTAGCACTTGGCACACTGGCATTGAGCGAATACGCATGCTGTCCAGTGGCAACATCAAAGACGCCAACGGCCACAGCCAATATATCGGTAGAAAACTCACCATCTGATACCGTATAGCCATGCGCTCTATAATGCTCTGCAGCGTCAGATAAAGCCAACTGCGCGTGCTTATAATCTTCTGTAGATAAGTGCTGTTGTAAATTACTAAGAATCACACTCTGTCTTGCTGGCGAGCTGGCGGCATAAAAAGCGCGCCCAATAGCAGTACGGGCGACGGGCACTGCCGAGCCAACTTGCAAATTGACTGACAGGCGAGCAGGGCTACGACAACAAGCGTGATAGCGCATTTCTCCTTCGACCTCGGTTGCTAAATTCACCGATACTTCATTGCTACTGGCAAACTGTCGTAGCAACGGCTCAGCTGCCGCCACCATGTCGTGACGACTCCACGCCGTTGCGCTGAGTCTCACCGCGCTACTGCCTAATTGATATTGTCCATGCTCGGTCATGCGTAAAAATCCAAGCGTCATCAAAGTATGAATAAGACGGGTGATGGTCGCTTTTGGCAATGTGGTCATTTGACACAATTGCTGATGACTGAGCTGCTCATGCTGTTCAAAGGCTGCCAATAAAGTCAGTCCACGCCCCAGTGCGGTGACAAACTGCCGGTCGTTATCGTCCTTACTTTGCTCAAGAATAGTGGTCATTCGATCGAGTAGTGGCAGAGCTGCCGATACATTTTTTGTCATTTTATGCTCATTTTTTTTGATAAAGGTTTACAGCGCGGTAAAACTTTGCTTAAATAGATTTAAATTATGAAACTAAGTTTCGCACAGCGGAATAAACAAGTCAATAACCTGTGCAGTCAATTTACTTATTAATCACTACTCGTCGGTCAGGAAGACTGACATCAAGGAGATCCAC
>NZ_JBFFMS010000015.1:0-53921 GCF_041554015.1 Psychrobacter sp.
AAAAAAAGGGACAGTAGCGTGACTGTCCCTTTTATCATAGTGCGGTAGGCTTACTTTATTATAAAAGTAAAAAATTAGCTAGCAGGTACATCAAAGTAATTTAGATCAAAGTTCATCATCGGGTCACTGCCAGCTTGTACCATCTGTGCATGGGCTACGATACGTGGCAAGATACGACCAACGAAATAATCGGCAAGCTTGGCTTTATTGGTGTAAAAATCGCCTTCTTTACCGTTAGCTGCTTCGACCATCAAGGCAAACATATATGAGTAGGCGAGGTAACCAAAGGCATGCATATAGTCAACCGCGCAGCCATTGATTTCATTCTTACGCTCACCAATATTGCTAAGCACGGTCGCGGTTAGCGCTTCGATGGTATCTGCAGCATTTAATGTTGCTTGCTTGATACCATGGTCCGCTTGCATATTATTGACAAAATCACGAATCTCACCTAAAAAATGAGTGACGTATCTGCCATTGTTTTTTGTAACTTTACGGCCTAATAAATCAAGTGCTTGAATACCGTTGGTGCCTTCATAAATCTGCGCAATACGGGTATCACGAACGATTTGCTCCATACCCCATTCGCGGATATAGCCGTGACCACCAAATACTTGCTGGCAATCAATAGTCGCCTCTAACGCTTTGTCGGTCAAGAACGCTTTAGCTACTGGCGTCAGTAATGCAACACGTGCCGCAGCAGCTTGAGCGGCCTCTGGATCGGTACTAAATTTCTCTTCATCAAGGTTTTTGGCCACGTACATGGCAAAGCAACGTGATGCTTCAGTGTTGGCTTTAGCATTTAACAGCATGCGGCGTACATCGGCATGATGAATGATGGCATCGGCAGGTTTTTCTGGGCTTTGAAGCTGGGTGTCACTACGGCCTTGACCACGGTCATTAGCATATAAAGCAGCGTTTTGGTAAGCAAGCTCTGAACCACCAAGGCCTTGTAAGCCCATGGTGACACGCTCGTAGTTCATCATAATAAACATTGACGACAAGCCGGTGTTTTCTGCGCCAACCATCCAGCCTTTGGCGTTGTCAAAGTTCATGACACAAGTAGCAGAGGCTTTGATGCCCATTTTGTGCTCGATAGAGCCAACCGCTAAAGTGTTGCGTTCGCCTAAGCTGCCATCAGCGTTGACCAAGAATTTTGGTACCACAAATAGTGAAATACCTTTTGAGCCTTCTGGTGCATTCGGGGTTTTTGCGAGTACCAAATGAATGATGTTTTCGGTTAGGTCATGCTCACCGCCGGTGATAAAGATTTTGGTACCAGAGATATCATAGCTACCATCATCATTAGGCACCGCTTTGGTTTTGATGATACCCAAGTCAGTACCAGCATGCGGCTCAGTCAAGCACATGGTGCCCGACCATTCGCCGTTATACATTTTCTCTAAGTAAGTTTGTTTTTGCTCTTCAGAGGCTGCGGCATTTAAGCAAAGCGTCGCGCCAACGGTTAGGTTAGGGTAGAGGGCAAATGATTGATTGGCAGTGAATACCATCTCTTCAGTCAGCATGGTGACCATTTTTGGGAAACCTTGACCGCCGTATTCAGCATTACCACTTAAGCCAACCCAGCCTGATTCTGCATACTGCTTATACGCTTCTTTAAAACCAGTCGGAGTCGTGACAACGCCATCACCTTCAAAGGTTGCGCCTTCTTCGTCACCGCTGCGGTTGATTGGCAAGAGAATGTTTTTTGACAGTTTTGCAATTTCTTCTAAGATAATATCGACGGTTTCCATATCGACATGAGCTAATTTTTCGTTATTTTGCCAAAATTTAGGCGCGTTAAATACATCATTTAGGATAAAACGCATGTCATTTAGAGGGGCATTATAAACAGCCATAAACATTCCTTTGGTTCACATAAATAAAATTAAAGTTGTTAAAATATCAATTGTTCTTCTGGTCTAACCTTAGCAGTTAATCAGCAAAGTTTAGCAAATAAGCTTGCGCACGGGTGTGTTTCTTCGTGAATTGTGCGTACACCAAAAATATTGATAAAGAATAGCCTTTATAAAAAGAAAGATAGATTTTTATAAAGAGTTAAATATTTGAAATTGTTGACTCGACTCATTATACATTTTAATAACGCCAAGAAAATCGGCAACATACCTGAGTATGTTGCCGATAAAAATACAGTAGTAATGTTTAATGTCTACTTAAAACGCAAACTGATCAACATCCATGCTCATGTATGGCTCAACACCAGTGCTGATACGCTGTACGTGAGTGGTGGTACGTGGCAATAGCTTGGCAAAATAGAACTGCGCCGTTTTTACTTTGGCGTCGTAGAAAGCTTGTTCGCTGCTACCATTAGCAAGCTCAGTTTGCGCGACTAATGCCATACGAGCCCATAAGTAGGCAAGTGTCACATAACCGCTAAAATACATATAATCAACCGCCGCGCCGCCGACCGCATCTGGATTTTCAGTCGCTTGCATGCCGATACGAGCGGTCAAATCGCCCCATTCTTTGACGTGTTTGGCAAGTGGGCGGATAAACTGACCCATCGCGTCGTTTTCTTTATTTTCTTCACAAAATGTCTGGATGATCTTGACGAAGTTTGCAAGCAGTTTGCCTTGTGAGCCAAGTACTTTACGGCCTAGTAGGTCAAGCGCTTGGATTTCAGTGGTACCTTCGTACAAGCAAGCGATACGCGTGTCGCGAACATTTTGCTCCATGCCCCATTCGCTGATAAAGCCATGACCACCATACACCTGTACGCCATGATTTGCCGCTTCTAGACCTGTTTCAGTCAAGAATGCTTTAGCAATCGGTGTAAGTAGTGACAGCATTTGGTCAGCAAATTTCAGCTCATCGCCTTCGCCTTTTGCCACAGTATCAGCAAAATGTGAGAGGTAATAGACCAAAGCACGGCCACCTTCAGCAAAGGCTTTTTCGGTCAATAGCATGTTACGAACGGCTGGATGTACAATGATAGGGTCAGCGACTTTTTCTGGCGCTTTGGCACCCGATAGTGAACGCATTGCTAAGCGGTCTTTGGCATACATTAATGAGCCTTGGAACGCATATTCTGCTGCGGTTAAACCTTGAACTGCAGTACCGATACGAGCGACGTTCATAAAGGTAAACATACACTGTAGACCACGGTTTTCTGGGCCAATGAGATAACCTGTTGCGCCATCGAAGTTCATCACGCAAGTCGCTGAGGCCTTGATACCCATTTTGTGCTCGATAGAACCACAAACAACATTGTTATTTTCGCCTAAGCTGCCGTCTTTATTGACCATTATTTTAGGGACAATAAACAGCGAGATGCCTTTGGTGCCAGCAGGCGCACCTGGTAGACGGGCTAAACAGATATGGATAATGTTATCTGTTAAATCATGCTCACCGGCTGAGATAAAGATTTTCTGACCGGTAATGCTATAAGTGCCGTCATCATTAGGTTCAGCTTTGGTGCGGATAATACCCAAATCAGAGCCTGCATGGGCTTCAGTCAAACACATGGTACCTGACCATTCGCCGCTGACCATTTTTTCTAGGTAAGTTTGTTTTTGCTCATCCGTACCATGGTGTTCGATGGTTTGGATGGCGCCATGCGATAGGCCAGGGTACATAGAGAATGACCAGTTCGCGGTACCAACCATCTCATTGATGACCGTTGACAATGAGAACGGCATGTTTTGACCACCGAATGCTTCTTCAGCAGACAAGGCTGGGAAGCCAAGCTCACAGTATTGCTTATATGCTTCTTTAAAGCCTTTTGGCGTGGTGACTTGACCATTGTTAAATTGGCAGCCTTCAGCATCACCGCTTTGATTTAATGGTGACAGCTCATTTTCAGCAAAGCTTGCCGCCATCTCAAACAGGCTATCCATCAATTCACGATCCGCTTCTTGGAACGCAGGCAAGGTTTTATAGTGACTTTCGCTATCAAGTAACTCATGCATCACGAATTGGATATCACGTAAGGGCGCTTTATATTGCATAACTTCCTGTCCTTTTGAGAATATAGCCAATAATCATCAAGGTTAGACGCATGATTGCACCGTTATTTGGTGCGCAAGTCTGGCCCATATGAATCTAACGAGCCCAAATAAATGCTAGGCAATCATGCAGATTGATGAGGTTGTCGGCTATATAAAATAGTATTGAAAAGAGTGGCGATGGTCAGAGTAAGCTTGAAACTTAATAAGCTCTAACAAATTCACTATAAAAGATAGGCTTTCATAGGCGATTATACAAGTTTGGTGATAGCACTGATAAGTCATCAACCTGTCTTGCATCCTATGTACAATATAGCTTACATACGAAGAATATCTAGCGATGGGGTAGCGGAACGTTATAAAGGTATCTTAGACAGGCTCCCTAATGACCGGTTTTTTTAGACGCATGTTGTTTCATTAACATGTTGGTTGCAACTTCAGCAGACATGGGTTTACCAAACCAGTAGCCTTGACCATACTGGCAGCCCATCGCCAATAAAAAATCGCGCTGCTGCTCGTTTTCGATACCCTCGGCAATAACCTGCATGTCAAGTGCCTTTGCCAATGTCAAAATCGCTTGGACAATAGCGCGCTGGGTTTTATCTGCGGTGATTTTTGAGATAAAACTTTTATCGATTTTTATAAAATCAAACGGGTATTCTTGCAGATAGCTCAAAGAAGCGTACCCAGTACCAAAATCATCTAAAGCCAAACAAACCCCAAGCTCTTTGAGCATATCAAGGCGCTTTCTTACATTGTCATGGCGCTTCATCAAAGAAGACTCTGTCACCTCGATATGTAGTTGATGCGGTGCAATCTGATGCTGCATCAGTAGGTTACTGACCAAATCAAAAAACTCTGGATTGCTGAATTCTGCTGCATCGGCATTAATACAGATGTGCTGATCGAAGCCCAAATCTCGCCAAACAGCCAGTTGCTTGGCAATTTGATTTGCCATTTGTGAAAATAGCTCAAACGACAGTTTATGAGAGATGATTGCATCCATAAAATCGACGGGTCTGAGTAAACCACGGCTAGGGTGTTGCCAGCGTACCAGTGCCTCAAAACCGCTAATGACGCCCGTATCTAAAGCAAACTTTGGTTGGTAATAAGGGACGAACTGGCATGCGTTGCTAGCCGTCCTAAGCTCAGATTCCAACTGTATATCGTGTCCATTCATCTCATTACTAGATTTATGATACCAACAGACATCATCGCCGCCCTGCTGTTTGACGTAATTCAAGGCTTTTTCAGCTTTGGTTAACAGGCCGATAAACTCATTGCCGTCTTCAGGGAAATAGCTGACCCCGACAGAGATATGACAATAGACTTCGGTATTTGTGGCGCCATCATCACTGATAAAAAAAGGACGCTCACACATCTGCATCAAGCTGTCTAGCTGATGGCGCACCATATTGGCATCACTACATTCAAACAGTAAAGCAAAATCGTCACCGCCAAAGTGAGAAAAACAGTGTAAACAACCAAGCTCTAGATCTTTAACACGCTGTACAAATTTTTTGATTAAGCTGTTGATGCCATCAGGGCCTAGCAAGCTTGCTAGGTTGCGATAACGGTCGATGTTAAAGCGTACCACCACCACCTCTTGATAGCTGTCTAACAACAGCTCACTGGTTTGACTCAAGAACACTTTACGGTTTGGCAGTCCAGTCAGTTGGTCGTAATTTAGCAAGTGGGCGACCTTTTTTCTGTTTTTAGCCAACGTCGCCATATTACGTATGGTACCGACATAATAATGGGTTTCTTCCAAATAGATTTTGCGATAAGTGATATGGCAATCGAGATTCTGTCCGTAGCGATTTGCCATCGAAAAATCAATCTCGCAAAATCCTGTATTGTCTAAACTATTAATCAGATTTCTCAGCACTGCCTGTTCATCTTCGGATAAAAACTCAGCCGCATAGATGCCGAGCGGGCGGCCCAGTAAAAACTTTTCCGTATAGCCAATCATCCGCTCATAGCTTGCATTGACGGATAGATAGCGCAGTTTTTTGTCCAGTATGAAGATCGCGTCTTCAAATTGCTCGCACAGTTTGACCAGTAATTGATGTTTGTCCGCCTGTGGCATTGGTGTGAACGCAGTCATAATGGACTCATAGCAGTGAAATTAAAAAATAAGCAGAGGTGGTGAAGGAGAGCAAGATGGCCACTACTGACTTAACGCATGTAGGGTCGCCAATGACGCTAAGGCAACGACGGGAGCAGTTTCGGTACGTAAGACTCTTGTGCCAATTTGCCAAGATTCAAAGTCGACGCTTTGTGCCTGCCTGCATTCCTCATCACTCAATCCGCCCTCAGGGCCTATCAGCAGCTCAATATAAGGAGACGGCTGGGTTAAGACTGCTGGCAGTGCCTTTGGCATTGCTGGTTGTCCTGCTGCCGGTACGCTCAGTTGCAGACGCAAATCTGCTGGTTGCTGTAATACTTGATAATAAGGGTCTTGGCTAAGCTCAGCCATCATAGGGCTGATCGCCAATGCTATATCACTACCTACTGGCTTATTTAACCAGTCTTCAATAGACACAGGCGCAATGATAAGGGGTGGACGGTTAAGTCCGCATTGCTCACAGGCGGCGATGGCGACTTGCTGCCAATGGGCCAATTTTTTCTCTACTTGAGCAGGTTTTAAATTAACCTCACCATGATGGCTGGTTAACAGCTGAATGGCAGTGACCCCAAGCTCAGTGGATTTTTGGATGGCATAATCCATTCGCTCGCCGCGACTCATGACCAGCCCGATTTTAGTAAATACAGACGCACTACGATCCGCATCAACATGAGCCAATAGAGTGACAGCGGCCTGTTTTTTACTGATGGTTTGTAGCTGTACCTGATACTCACCGCCGAAGCCATCAAATAACACCCCTTTATCACCAATATTGGCGCGTAACACACGGCACCAATGATGGACAATACTTTCGGTCAATTCGACGCTGGCACCAATAGGCAAGGTGCTAAGCTGAGGGTAGGTTACCGCCTTTTCATTGACAACATCCGTACCAGATTCGCTGCCAGTCGCATAAAAGAAACGTCGCAAAATTACTTATTCCTATAATGGGAGTCATGATATATCGTCACTATCTTAGCAAAATATCATTTAAGTGGGTAAATGGATTGTTATTAGCAGAATTTGTATAACTGCAATTCCCATACCAAAAAAGACTGGCGCTCCTAAGAACGCCAGTCATTCAGTGATATATTCGATAAAGGTTTATGCCGTTAAGCCAAGTGCTTCGAGTAAGCGCTTGTTTGGCTCAACCTTGTTCATGCTATAAAAATGCATGGCAGGTACGCCCTCATTGATTAGGCGCTCACATAAGCGGTAGACGACATTAAAGCCAAACTCACGAATAGCGTTACGGTCATCGCCGAAGTCAGCCAACTGTTTACGCACGTAACGTGGAATATCAGCGCCGCAGCTATCAGCAAAACGCATCAGATTGCTAGAGTTGGTAATTGGCATGATGCCAGCAACCAATGGCTGTGCAACCGTATCAATACCGCGTTTTTCTAAGGTGTCACGCAGATACAAATAGCTGTCCGCATTATAGAAAAACTGTGTGATTGATGCATTGGCGCCCGCTTGATATTTATTCACCAAGTTGTCGACATCAGACTCAAAGCTACGCGCTTGTGGATGCATCTCAGGATAGGCTGCGACCTCGATATGAAAGTGATCGCCTGAATGCTCGCGGATAAACTTAACCAAGTCTAACGCAAACGGCAGCTCGCCCATACCGACTTGACCTGACGGCAAATCGCCCCGTAATGCGACCAAGCGCTTAATACCTAAGCTTTTATAATGCTCAAGCAGTTCGGCAATTTCACTTTTGTCATCACCGATACAAGACATATGCGGCGCAATATCAGTATCACCGCGCGCGCATAATGCTTGAACAATATCTAACGTACGGCTACGGGTTGAACCGCCCGCACCATAAGTCACCGAAAAGTACGCAGGAGACAGCTTATTTAACTCATCATAAGTGCTGAGTAGTTTTTCATGACCTAGCTCGGTTTTGGCCGGGAAAAACTCAAAGGAGAAAGCAGGCTTAGTCACAGTCTGGCTCCTTTTAGTATTTATAAGCGTCAGGCTTAAATGGACCTTCAACAGGCACGCCCAAATACTCCGCTTGTTTTTCAGTCAGCTTCGTTAAGGTACCGTTAAAGCCAGCAACCATCGCAGCGGCCACTTCTTCGTCGAGCTTCTTAGGCAGTACTTTAACGTATAAGTTGTCAGTACGTGCGTCGGCTGGCAAGTCAGCGAATTTTTCTTCATACAGATACATTTGCGCCAATACTTGGTTGGCAAATGAGCCATCCATTACGCGTGATGGGTGACCAGTAGCGTTACCCAAGTTTACTAGGCGACCTTCAGCAAGCAAAATCAAATAATCGTTTTCATCATCTGAGCGGAAAATTTGATGCACTTGTGGCTTAATTTCAACCCAGCGCCAGTTGTCACGCATAAACTGCGTGTCAATTTCGGTGTCAAAGTGACCGATGTTACAAACGACGGCACCAGGTTTTAGCGCTGCTAGCATATGTCTATCGCAAACATGATAGTTACCAGTAGTAGTAACGATCATATCCGTATCTTCAAGCAAGCGCTTGTTGATGTTTTCTGCGCCGCCAGTGTTATCGCCATTGATGTACGGTGACAATACTTCAAAGCCATCCATACATGCCTGCATCGCACAGATAGGATCAACTTCTGAGACACGTACAATCATGCCTTCTTGACGTAAGCTTTGCGTAGAGCCTTTACCTACATCACCATAACCGATAACTAAAGCGCGGCGACCAGCAAGGAACATATCAGTTGCACGTTTGATAGCGTCATTTAAGCTATGACGGCAGCCATATTTATTGTCATTTTTAGACTTGGTAACCGCGTCATTGACGTTGATAGCAGGCACTTTTAGCGTACCTTTATTTAGCATCTCAACCAAACGATGCACGCCTGTAGTCGTCTCTTCTGAGATACCATGGATGCTATCAAGCATTTGGGCATAATCATTATGAATCAAAGCCGTTAAATCACCGCCATCATCCAAGATTAAATTAGCATCCCAAAGTTGACCTGATTCTTCGCCGCCAACGTGGATTTGTTGACGTAAGCACCATTCATATTCTTCTTCGGTTTCGCCTTTCCAAGCATAAACAGAGATACCAGCAGCAGCAATCGCAGCAGCAGCATGGTCTTGAGTTGAGAAGATATTACATGAAGTCCAGCGTACTTCAGCACCTAGCGCGACGAGTGTCTCGATAAGGACGGCAGTCTGAATCGTCATGTGGATACAACCAGCGATTTTCGCGCCTTTAAGCGGCTGATCGGCTTCGTAGCGACGACGCAAGCCCATAAGGGCAGGCATTTCGGCTTCGGCTAGGGTGATTTCACGGCGACCATAGTCAGCAAGGCTAATGTCAGCGACTTTATAGTCAGTGAAAAAGGGGTCGATCGTATGGGCAGATGGGGTGTTAGACACTGCGTCCATAATATGCTCCTATCAGTGGTTAAGGTATGATAAAAAGAATAAAAACGCAGGTGCCGTTATTTGCGCTGTTCATAACCAAAAATGGTAATAAACAGTTACCGAGCCTAACATAAGGACTGATTAGCATGGCTTTAAAGCTTAAATGCAATACAGATATTATGGCGCAACACCTCTCGGAGGGTGATTATTGTAATAGATGGCGGTTAATTTGTCACCTATTGGCTGATATAAATGGTAAGTCGATAAGTCATAAAAAAAGGCCATCGATTGATGACCTTGATTATTAATAATATGGTTTTTATTTTGGACTAAGTAAGTTTAGAACCAGTTATATGTTAAAGAGGTGAAAAAATTGGTGCCGTCTTGGTTATAACGTGCACCATATTGACCATAATTTTCATTGGTCGTATAGTCTTTATTAGTTATATTATTAAGACGACTGCTAAGTATCAGATTTGGATTAATATGATAATTGCCACTAATATTTAAAAGAGTGTAATTATCTAGTTCGTCATAACTTGAGCTATAACGTTTACCAACATACTCAACTTCAGCGCGTATATCCAAATTCGATAGACGATAGCCAGTATAAATTAGACCTGAATGTTCAGGGCGAAATGCAAGAAATTTGCCATCGTCACTATCTTTTGCTTGCTGATAGTCATAGCTGCCACCAAATAAGTAATCGTTTACAACCCAATCTGAGGTTAGCGATATTCCTTTAGTTTTAGCTGCATTTATGTTTGTAGCGGTACCATTGAGATAAGCAATTAAGTCATCCACTTCATTATGATAACCAGTTAGACGAGTAGACTGAAGAGTGTCATTATATTCAGCAAATATTTCATAGTTATCGCTAGTTTCAGGTTTTAGATCAGGGTCTCCGCCGTAGCCAGGGTATATTTCATTAAAGGTAGGGGCGCGAAAACCTTTGGCATAACTAGTACCGATACGTAGATTAGGATTAATATGGTAAGCACCACCTAAGTTATAAGTAGTCTGGTTGCCATATTGAGAGTTGTCATCAAAGCGCAGGTTTGCTTGTACATCGAATTGGTTACTCGCTAATACGTAACCTAAAAATGCACTCTTCACATCACGGTTATCAATCTCGTAGGAGGTACTATCGAGACTTTGATTAAGATACTCTAAGCCATAAATTCCTTGACCAACCGTTAATTTATGTTGACCCAATAAGCTAACTTGATCTTGCTTAGTATCAAAAGTACTAGGGAAGTTATCGTAGGTATCACTTTTATCGATAGAATGTCCGTACTGTAGTTTTACGGAAGATCCCGGTAGGTAGCGCCAATCAACGAAGGCTTGGGCAGAACCATTTTCTTGATCAGCATAAGCGTCTTTTAATACTGTACCAGCATCAAATTCAGTGGTCGACTTGCTATATAAAGCGCTAGCTCCTGCCAACCATTGCTCATTAATACGCTTGTTTAGGGCGATACTAAAGTTGTTACTTTCAAAGCCGTCGTCATCCGCATTATAATTACTGTTAACGGGATTAGGTGAAAGAGCGTTAAATCCATTAGTTTCGTTATGGCTTGCTGAAAGGCTTAATGCAGTGCCGTGTTCGTTAGCAAGCTGTGCACTAGCACCATAAGTATAGTGGTCGTGTGAGCCGACCCCGGCGGTAACAGAAAAGTTGCTTTTTTCTATATTAGCACCTTTAGTAAAGATTTGAATCACGCCGCCCATGGCATCTGCACCATAAATACTAGAGCCAGAAGCACCATATAAAATTTCGATACGATCAATTTGATCGGCAGGTAATAAATTAAGGTTAGCGTTACCAAGACTCGCTGAACTATAACGTATTCCATCGATAAGTACTAAAATTTGATTACTACTATACCCGCGCATATAAAAATTACTGCTTGTACCGACACCACCGTCTTGTTTGATGCTAAAACCTGGCTGACGTCTTAAGACCTCCATTATCGTTTGACCTTGGAAACGCTTTAAATCTTCTTGATCGATTACTCGAGTCTGAGCAATCACATTGCTGGTTTTGGTCGGTGTACGTGTCGCGGTCACGACGATTTTATCAAGCTCAACTTGTGGTAGTTCGCTATCGCTGATGCTAGTGTCGTCAGTCGCGGCAGTAGCGCTCATAGCAAATGCGCCAAGCGCGCTTAAAATACATAACCGCAGATAAGTGGTTGAAGATGAAGGTGATAAAACCATGTTGAATTCCAAATTAATCAAATAAAGAAGTTACAGAAGAGAAGTCTTAGCGTCTAAATATAACAAAAAGTAATAAATAGATTACATGGCGTCATTATCTACAAAAGCGCCTCATTTATAAACCATTTTCACTCAATGTTTATTCATCATAAGATGAGTATTATTCATTATCAGCTACTCTCGATTACTGTGAGTAATGAGCATACTACCTATCAATTTTTTGTTCACCAGTGATATTCTTTATCCTCATAATTGCTATTATAGTGGCAGGTTTGTCCTGTTGCGCGTCATACCATTCACAAAGCCATGAGGTTTATTTTGTCTATTAAGTATCGCCTGACTCCTATGATACCCAGCTCTGAGTTGTCTTCACTACACTCAATCATCAAAATACCATTAATAGCGATCGTATTTTTGCTTGTGATGCTGTTGAGTGTGTTATTACCCAATCAGGCATTTGCTGCTGAAGCAAGCATCCTTGGCGTAGGGGGTAGTAATGACGAGACTGCCAGCACATCGATACCTGATTCGTTCGGACGTGATACACCTCGAAATACGGTGCAAGGGTTTCTTAAAGCATTGGGTGAAAATGATTATTTGCTGGCGAGTAATTACTTAAATCTGTCTAAATCTGACAATCCCACAACCATTGTAAGACAGTTTAAGCAGGCACTGGATGCAGGCGGACGTTTTCAGCCTGATTTGCAAATTAATAATACGCCTGAAGGTAATTTGACTGACCAGCTACCGCCAAGCCAAGAAAATGTCGGGGTCATCAATGTCAGTGATAAAAGTATTCCTTTATTACTTGAAAGGGTGGTGTCAAAAGAGGGGGAGCAGTATTGGCAGTTTTCTACCGATACCCTGAGCTCAGTACCAGAGGCGATAGAGAACTATGAGCCGACGTTGGTTTCTCGCTATACTGTCGATTCGCTAGAAGGTAAAAAGCTGTTTGGTTATCAGATGGCGGATTTATTTGCAGCGTTAACCATGATTGTCAGTAGTTTTATATTGACCTATATTGCGGTATGGCTGCTGTATCATTTATTAAAAATCGTTTATCCGCGTGTCCGTGGTGTACCGCTACCATTGCCAGATAGAGTCATATTGCCATTAGCAGTCGTGATTATGGCGCTGATTTTATCTGAGGTGATGGTATACGCGGGAGTGTCAGTAACGCTGCGTGAGCCTATCAATCGTTATACAGACATTGCTTCTTGGCTTGCGACAACTTGGCTATTACTGCGAGTTATCGATGCGATATTTACACGAGCGGTCAACTTAAGCTATAAGAAAAATTATACTGAGCGTGTCTCTATTTTGGGTTTATTGCGCAAAATCGTTAAAGCACTGCTGTTGATATTCGCCACCATCGTGATTTTCGGTAATCTGGGCTTTGATCTGACGACCGGTATTGCAGCGTTGGGGGTCGGTGGTTTGGCGTTAGCGTTAGGGGCGCAAAAGACCATTGAAAACTTAGTCGGTAGTGTGGTGGTGGTCGCAGATTCGCCGGTGCGTATCGGTGATTATTGCAAATTTGGCACCTATGAAGGCACCGTCATCGATATCGGTATCCGCTCATCACGCGTGCGTACCTTGACTCGTACTATCGTCACGGTACCTAATGGTGACTTTTCATCGATGCAAATTGAAAACTTTACCTCGCGTGATATGTTCCGCTTTTTGCATCAGCTATATATCAAGCGTACCGCTGATATTGATGTGGTGTTTCAAATGGTCAAGCATTTGGATACGTTTTTGGATGAGCATGAGCTCACCAATCAAGAATGGAACCAAGTCAATATCTTAGAGCTGCGTCAAGATTGTTATATTATTCAGCTACAAGCCTATATTAATGCCACTGGTATCGTTGAGTTCTATGAAAAACAAGACATGTTATTCGTTGATCTATTAATGCAAGTTAGAAAGTATGATGTAGAGCATGCCCTGCCAACACAGCAGCTGATTGTCAAGCAACCAGAGCTTCAGTCTGAATTGGATCATGAAAGCGAGGCGATTGATAAGAAAACCGACAAACAAGAAGCTGCCGATGATAAGCCTAAATCCGTTAATGTAAGCAAAGATAGTGATGCTGTTGATACTGATACTGAAAATAAGCAGCCAGAGCCTGAACCAAAACAGACGCCAGAAAATCCTTTATCAGAAAATAGTTACAAAGCTATCCATAAAAGTAGCGCTCATACGTTGGCTAGATTGAAGTTTAAACAGGTAAAAGACAGTTTTAAATTTCCAAGAACAAAAAAATAAGGCGTAAATAACGCTCAAATCAATAACACGTTGTCTAGTCGATGCTCAATAAAATAGATGCCTTATCTGACAACGTACAACTGGTATAAATTTTTCTAGCTTGCTGTGCCTACGCCAATGGAGCCAATGGAGGCTACAAAAAATTTATGCCAGCTTTACTGTATCTTTTTTATATTGGACTGATTATAGGAGCCTATGGGGATTTTTGGCAGTCATTATTAAACCTATGAGCGGTTTTTTGATAGAAAAAAGGACTGCCAATCAGCAGTCCTTTTATGATTTATACTAAAACTTATTCGGCATCGGTCTTAGATTTCTTTAGCAAAACCAATACCGCGCCATTGCCGCCATCTTTTGGCGGGGCTGAGCAAAATGCCAATACTTCTGGCAATTGACGTAACCAACCGTTGACGCAGGTTTTTAGAATTGCTTCACTGCCTTTGCCGTGGACGATTTTTACGGATGTTTCATTGTTTTGCTTTGCTTGACTGAGCAATTGGGTCATTGCCACGCGTGCTTCTTCAATCGTGCAGCCGTGAATATCGACCGCATCATACCAACGCAATTTACCTTGTTTTAATTGGGTAAAAATTTTGTTTTGTAGGGTAGGGTTTTTATAAGATAAGTAGGCTTCACCGGCAACAGGATTTAATAGCGCTTGCATATCTGATAAACCTGCGCCCAAGTCGCTTGCTTCACCACCTTGAGCTGCAGCACGTTTCGACAGTGTCGCTGCATCGGGCTTTTTAGCTTTTGCTACATTTGCAGGCGAGCGGACATTTTTATCTTCTAACTGATTGACGCCATGCATGGCTTGCATAAACAGCACTTTATCATCATCGATATGCTCTGAGTCCATCTGCTTAACGGTTTTTTTGACTTGCTTTTGGGTCAATAGAGACACAGGCTCAGTCGGCTTACCATTGTCACCATCAACTGACGTGGTATCACGACCTTTACTCAATTGACCTTTTAGCTCTTTGAGTTGATCTTGCATTTCTTTTGAAAATAGAGAATTTGACATAATTATGAATGTATCGTTGGTTAGTGAATAAAGAGAATAAAAGCTGAAATACTCAAAGCCATGACCTACGCCATAATGGCTCTGCCGAAAATACTTAATATATTAGCTTACTTTACGCCTGTGCTGCGACGCTCGCAAGTAAGGATTGTAATGCTTGTCCGGGATGATCGGTCTTCATAAACTGCTCACCGATTAAAAAGTTCTGGATATGATGGCTTAACATCATGCGAATATCATCGCTGTTATGAATGCCACTTTCAGTCACGATAAGAGGGCGTGGCAGGCTGTCATTGGGATTAGCAGACAGCGCATCATCGATGGCAAGCTCACGTAACAAAGTGTTCTTTAAGTCGAGTGTTGTCTGCAAATCCACATCAAAGGTATTTAAATTACGGTTGTTAACACCGTAGATATTGTGCTCTGAATGTGGCAGCTGTAAGGCGCGTTCAAGCTCTTCTGCCGTATGCACCTCGATCAACACATCCATGCCAAGCTCGATGCTTAGCGCATGCAGCTCATGTACCTGTGCGTCATCAAGACAGGCCATAATGAGTAATATACAGTCTGCGCCGAGCAGATATGACTGATAGATCTGATAAACATCAATCATAAAGTCTTTACGCAATATCGGTAGGCGACAAGCGTCACGCGCTTGGATTAAATAGCTGTCATCACCTTGGAAATAATCACGATCTGTCAATACAGACAGGCAAGTTGCGCCTGCTTGCTCATATTGCTTGGCAAATTCGGCCGGCGCAAAATTGTGATTGATAATACCTTTAGAAGGCGAGGCTTTTTTAATCTCAGCAATAATACCGATATTAGCGGCGCGCAGGGCATTGGCAAACCCGCGACGCGGTTGTTTGTCCGCGGCGACTTGTGCTTGTAAGTCTTCAAGCGATAACACTGTACGAGCAGCAGCAACTTCGTCATGCTTGGTGGCAACGATACGCTGTAATACTGAAGGAATATTTGCTTGTGCTGTCGTGTTAGTGGTCATGGCGGTATCCAAATACGGTTAAAGATAAATAATCGATGAGAGTTAAATTTACAGACTGATACAGCAAGCAGTGGTTGTGAATTTGTGAATTGCTAGCTTGTCAGTTGCTGCGTATAGTGTGCCAAAGACTCAAGCTTTATTAAAGCATCCCCATTTTGGATCACTTTTTGTGCGCGGCTCACGCCGTTCGGATAATTGCTGGCAAGTCCGGCAGTATAGATCGCGGCACCTGCATTTAACGCTATCATATCACGCGCTTTTAGCACAGCGCGATCATGAGTCTCTGTACCTGATAACGCAGCCCGTATCAGCTCAAGGCTTTGCGCCGGTGAGTCTACATCTAAGCCAATTAAGGTTTGTGATTCAATACCCGCATCTTCTGGCATCATATCATAGACAGAAATCTGACCATCTTTTAATTCAGCGACGGTTGTCGAGGTTGCAAGGCTGATTTCATCCAAGCCATCTTTTGCACCAACGACCATCACATGGCGCGCGCCTAGATTTTTCATGACCTTTGCTAAAGGCTCACATAACTGCGCAGTAAAGACGCCAATGACCAAATTGGGCGTACCAGCTGGGTTGGTGAGTGGCCCCAAAATATTAAAAATCGTCCGCGACTTTAGCTCACGGCGTACCGGATTGGCATAACGCATGGCGCTATGATGATTTGGCGCAAACAAAAACCCAATACCTTGGTCCTCGATACAAGCTTGCGCTTGTTCAGGCGTCAGCGAAAGGCTGATACCCGCTTGCTCAAGTAAATCTGAGCTACCAGATTTGGTTGAAACCCCGCGGTTACCATGTTTGGCAACCTGTGCACCTGCGGCTGCGGCTACCAGCGCTGCCGCTGTTGAGACGTTAAATAAGTTCGCACCATCACCACCTGTGCCAACGATATCGACCATATAGCGACAGTCTTTTGGGGCGATATTGGCCGCTAAAGCACGCATGGCACTTGCCGAGGCGGTAATCTCATCGATGGATTCGCCCTTCATACGCAGACCGGTCAAGATAGCGCCCATCATAGCATCGCTACATCTGCCTTGCATGATGATGAGCATTACTTGATACATCTCATCAAAGGTCAGATCAATATGCTGAAAAATTCTGCCTAAAGCGGTGGTCAGTAGCGTATGAATATTCTCATCTGACAGCTGATGGATGTCTTCTGGCGTATGAGTTACATTCGAAAGTAGGGTCTGAAATGGAGCGGTGGTCATTATATTCTCACTTATTATTATTTTACATTTTTAAATAACGATTAGCCTACCTGCGGCAAATTATCGCTGTCAATCATAGCCAAATGGTGCGCCTGTAAAAAGTTATTAAGCAGCTGATAGCCTGCTTCGCTTAAAATAGATTCAGGATGAAACTGCACGCCCTCAATGGCAAAATCGCGGTGACGTATACCCATGATTTCCTCTACAGTGCCATCGTTATGCTGTGTCCAAGCCGTGACCTCAAAGCCGTCCGGTAAGCTTTGTTTGTCGATAACCAGCGAATGATAGCGGGTAAAATGGGCAGGATTGGGTAAATCCATAAACACCCCTTGGCCATTATGATAAATAGCAGATAAGCGTCCGTGCATGACCTCATTTGCTCTGACTATGTTACCGCCAAACGCCTGTCCGATGGCTTGATGACCCAAGCAGATACCCAATATCGGTATCCTCCCTTTAAAGGTATCGATCAATTCAAGTGAGATGCCAGCACTGTCCGGGGTACAGGGTCCAGGACCGATAACGATGACATCAGGCGCAAGCGCTTTTATTTGCGCAATGCTAATCTCATCATTACGACAAACAGTGATGTCCTGCTGCAACTCACCGAAGTACTGTACAATATTGTACGTAAAGCTGTCGTAATTATCGATCATCAGAATCATGAGGCTTCAACTTATTGAGATACTTGCTTTTGGTATTGATTGATAGTTAATGAATACCTTTATATGACAGTGCTTGCAGCATATGACAGCGCTTGCAGATCGCTTTCGTCACTCATTTAAGCGTAAAGGTTTTATGGCGTCGTTATCTTAACATTATTTTGTCGTCTATCAAATGTGATGATTCTATAGGTTGGCTGTTGATAGCTAGCAGTGCGTTTGATGTCGATGTCAGGTAAAAGGATATAATGCTATCGCCTAAAGTAGGTCAAAATATGTTACGTGTGCACTTTAATGGTGCATATGCACTGTATATATTCTTATTTATGCGCTTTTACAGTGCTTTTGTTGGAATTTTTGTTTAACAGGATTTATTACCAGACATGCCTCTACTATATTGGCTTCTATCAAAAATAAGTCAGGTTTTTATTTAAGCCATTGTATTTATTGCTATTATTTAAGAGATGTTAATTAAATATAGTAAAGATTACTAGGTTGGCATGGCTGTTGCATCTTTATAAGCCATAAGTATCTTTTATTACTTTACTGAACAACGTATTTATCAATCAGCGTCTGAACAGTGCAACATTGCTGGTAAGATATTGCTAAAATAGCAATTGCATTTGTCTGATTGATAAAAATGTGTCATTAATAATAAAGACGGATACTGACTATTAGGATGAGTAACGAGTAAAAATCGTAACTTTGAACATCAGCACTGTTTAGCAGTACAATGCCACCACCATAATTTCAGTACCATGATAATCACAAGGGAAACTATCTATGTCAAATAAACTACTTGATCTGATCAAATCATCCAACGCCAAATGGGTCGATTTTCGCTTCACTGATACCCGCGGTAAAGAGCATCATATGAGCTTCCCAGCTCATAGCGTTGATGAAGAATCGATGGAAGATGGCAAAATGTTTGATGGCTCATCGATTGCTGGTTGGAAAGGGATTGAAGCATCAGATATGATATTGCGCCCTGATCCTGAGACCGCTTTTATTGACCCGTTCTTTGATGCTGTGACAGTCGTTGTAACTTGTGACATCATTGAGCCATCAACCCTACAAGGTTATGATCGTGACCCACGCTCTATCGCACGCCGCGCTGAAGAGTATTTAAAATCTACTGGTATTGGCGATACGGCTTATTTTGGTCCTGAGCCTGAGTTCTTTGTATTTGATGAAGTAAAATGGTCTGTAAACATGTCTGGTGTCAGTCATGAAATCGTCGCTGAAGAAGCTGCTTGGTCAAGTAACAAAGACTATGAGTGGGGCAACATGGGTCATCGCCCACGTGTTAAAGGCGGCTATGTACCAGTACCACCGGTTGATAGCTCACAAGACATGCGTACTGTCATGTGCGATCGCATCGAAGATATGATTGGTGAAGGCTGTATCGAGGTCCATCACCATGAAGTTGCGCCTTGTCAGTTAGAGATTGGCGTTGCTTTTAATACCCTTGTACGTAAAGCAGATGAGGTGCAAAAACTCAAATATGCGGTACATAATGTTGCGCATCAGTTTGGCAAAACCGCAACCTTTATGCCAAAGCCTATCGTTGGTGACAATGGTTCTGGTATGCACGTCCATATCTCAATCTCAAAAGATGGCGTCAATACCTTCTCTGGTGATGAATATGCTGGCTTGTCTGAAACGGCATTGTATTTCGTTGGCGGTATCATTAAACACGCCCGTGCGCTTAATGCAATTACCAATCCATCGACCAACAGCTACAAGCGTCTAGTGCCTCATTATGAAGCGCCTATTAAACTTGCTTATTCAGCCTCTAACCGCTCAGCCTCTATTCGTATCCCGCACGTCAGCAGCCCAAAAGCGGTACGTGTTGAAGCGCGATTCCCTGATCCAGCAGCCAACCCATACTTAGCGTTTGCAGCACTATTGATGGCAGGTCTTGACGGTATTCAAAACAAAATGCATCCAGGCGAAGCCGCTGATAAAAACTTGTATGATTTGCCACCAGAAGAAGAAGCACTGATCCCAACGGTTGCTGAAAACTTAGAAATGGCATTACAAGCACTAAAAGAAGACCACGAGTTCTTATTAAAAGGCGATGTCTTTACAAAAGAGATGTTAGAGGCTTATATTGCGCTAAAACAAGAAGAAGCGCAGCGCGTCAATATCACGGTACATCCAGTTGAATTTGACTTGTACTATAGCTGCTAATTTATAGCTAATACGTTTAATGATTCTAATGAAAAACCAGCTAACGAAATGTTAGCTGGTTTTTTTTTGCTTGAATAATTGTGTTACCTGAGCTGACACAATTTTGATGCAGACGATACTGCTTTAATAGGAAAAATATCGCATAATAGTGGCATCTCTCTATCGATTGTCTATTGATACAAACACTTATTAGGCTGACTGATCATGACTTTATTACCAAAAAGTAATTTTTTACATAAAAAGATGACTTTAAGCCTGCTGATGGGTTTTATGGTTAGTAGCGCGAGTTTCTACGCACCGATAACGAGTGCTGCGCCTATTTACAAGATCGTTGATGAAAAAACGGGTCAAATCACTTTTACCGACCGTCCGCAGAACTACGCGAATACATCAGGCAAGCAAATTAGTGAAACCTCTGTTAGTACAGATACTCGCCCTTCTTCCAATGGCGTCAATAACAGCTCTGTAGCAAACAGTGGTCCTGCTGTGTCCAATAACCCAGTGGTCGCTAGCAATACGCCGCCGCCAGCGATGGCAAATGCTACGAGTTCAGCTCAAGCGTCACGCGTCAGTTATCAATTGACCATGATTGAGCCGAGCGAAGAGCGCGCCTATCGTCGTCCAGCACAAAGTATTGACGTCAATGTTCAAGTAAAACCAGCGCTACAAGCGGGGGATAGCGTAAGTATTATGTTTGATGGAAATGAGGTAGCTCAAGGTTTGCGTACCTCGATTTCGACCGTTGATATCCTGCCGGGCGCGCATAGCATAAAAGCTATGATAAAAGATAAGAAAGGTCAGACTTTAAGGCAGGTAGAGCGTACCGTTTATATTATTCAGAATACGCAAACCTTGCAAAAAAATAAAAAGCTAGCCGAGCAGCTTTTGGCTTATCAGCGCCTGCCTTGGCACCAAAAAGTATTATTAAAACTGCGTCAAGATGGCAAACAGCCTAATATGCTGTCATTTACTAAGCCCATAGTTGATAAGCCCATGACCCTTGAGGAGCCAGTAATACAATAGAGAATTGACTATCAAGCTTATATAGAGGCAATAAAGGCAATCGCTGATATCAGAGATTGCCTTTATTTTTAACGGTTTTTCTATATGAGCTAAACAGAAATCTATTTGGTTAACTCAATCGTCCCATTGGCAGTGACCGAGATGGTGCTGTTACCAGATTCAAAGTTTTGGCTTGGTACTGAGGCATCAGACGCTTCAGCTTTCATACTCATCGCATTATACATCGGGCGAGGATAGTTGCTACCAGTGTTTAGATTGACATTGACGACACGATAGCCGCGTGCATCCCATGCACGCGTCATGTTTTTGGCTTGCTGCTGAAAGGCGCGTGAAGCCTCGGTCATGAGCTTCTGCTCGAGGGCATTCTTTTTAATGTCTGAGACACCAAAGCTGAGATTTTCCATCACCAAGGTTTCTTGCAAATCAGCAATCAGCTGGCTGGTCGCGGTAAAATCCGTACTTTTGAGGTCTATATTTGCCTGTCCTGTCCAGCCAATAATTTTATTGTTTTTATCATAGCGAGGGTAGGTACGCTGCTGCCCTGTACTGACGGTAACAGTCGGATAGCGCTTGGCAATTTTTAACGCATTATTGATTGAGGTATTTAGCGTAGTTGCCAAAGCTTTGGCATCCGTTGCCTGCGCTTTTTTATATAAGCTGGCAGTTACCTCGTCATTTTGAACTTCCTCTTTTACTTCCGCCTGAAAAGTAAGCTGATCGTAGCCTGTTGGGGCTGCATGAGCGCTACCCATCATTGCCGTCAATAAAAGTACGCTGCCACTGGCTAGAGCGGCTTTACTGCTTAGAGTGTTTTTCATCATAATCTCCTGAATGACATCATTGTGTTTGAAGACGTGAATTTAACAGCCATAAAAACGCATTTTATTTATTCGGCATTTTTTATAGTACTGTCTCTTCTTAGCTAAAATAACAAAATTTAAAAGTAACGCTGTGAGAATTTTGTCACTTAAGTTACAGACGCATGGCGTAAAAAAAAGCGAACAGTTTTACAATGGGGGTTGTAATAATAAAAAATTCTTGTATAATTTGCATCTGGTGGCTCCATTGGTAGCCTCGCAACATTGTTCTATGAACCCCGCCAGGACCGGAAGGTAGCAACGGTAATAGTTATAATGTGTGCCGAGGATGTGCTTTTGGAGTCGCTTTTTTTTGCCTAAAATTTGACTATAAAGTATACAGCTCCTTTAAAATTGTAAATCTTCATAATAAGTCCTTCATGATAAAGGGCTTTTTTTTCGCTTAAATATTGTCTGATGCTGAGTTATGAGTGCTATAGATGGGTTAAAATACAATGGAATCTCCTATATCCAAAACGACAAAGGTTTATTCGTTAGTACGGGTTTTACACGCTTTGAAACCAGCATTTAGCACGGTCTTATGATGTATAAAGACAATAGAGTAGTTATCAGATAGATTATAATTATGCTCTACAGGGGTTGATGGCATTGCATATGATGATGTTACACGATACGATAGTTGGTCTAGATAAGAGTGATTGCCTAATGTTATTTTGATTGGTATTTTTAGCTCAGCTGCACATGGTACAAAACAGCACACCCATTTGACATAAGTAGGATAGTGAATAAGCATGAGTGATATCCAAGAGCCGCTCGTTGTATTACAGCATCGTATGCAGCAGCGCCAGATTTTAGCGATGATGGGTATCAATCAGTGGGTGCAGCCAAGTTCTGAGACCATAAATATCGCGGATATCTCTGCGCCTGTTCTTCCCGATTTGTTAGCTACTGATTCGATGGCTTCTGCGCCGATTACAGCTAATGCCAGTACAGCTTCTTATTCTACTGCTTCTTCTGCGACGACTGCACAGCCAAGTGTTGAGCCTTCAAACATCGATGCGATAAACGTTGCGCTGTCAGGTATGGCAGATGATGCCTCTATTGACCATTATTATGATGCTCATGAGGCAGGTTCAAACCACTCTGATCAACAACGCCCCGTTACCTATAGCTTTGATTCAACTGCTCCTGAAATCTCTAAGCCCGCTGTTACCTCCCTTGTAGAGACCGTTGTTCAACAAACGGCGCTTGATAATGTCAATAACGCTGCGAGCTTTGAAGATGATAGTTTTAAAGACGATGGCTTTAAAAAAGTAGCGCCGTTTGACTTACAAGGCGGTCGCTATGGTGATTGGGTGATGTTGGTAGATATCCAAGCCCTCAATCATGACAGCCAAAAACTGTGGAAAAATATCACCCAAGTGCTATCAATTGCTTGTGAGACGACATCGTTTCCTATCTGTGAGGGCATGGATACAGCCGAGCTTGCCAATGCGAGCTTTGCCGGATATGTCTTTAAGATTGGGCGCAGCGAAGAGATAAAGGTATTGGCGTTGACGGCCTTACCTGATGGCCTTGAACACCCCAATCTTACTGCTGCACCAACGTTAGATGAGATGTTGCTTGACAGTCGCTTAAAGCGTACGCTTTGGGAGATGGTTTCTGGTGCCACTGATTTATAATCAAGGTATTGCTCATTTCTGATTAGAGAGTTTTTAGTCACTAAAATAATAACGTAAAAATAAGATTGTAAGACGTGTTTTAATTGTTAAGTTTCAAATCCCATAAGTTTTAAATCCCAACTAACAACGATGATTTCATCATATTTAGGATAATGATTATGACCACCAAAGCCGCCCCTAACCGTGTAGCCAACTTTTCAGCAGGACCTGCTACCATACCGACTGCTGTATTATCACGCGCTCAAGAAGAGTTGCTAGACTGGCAGGGACGCGGCGTGTCGGTAATGGAGATCAGCCACCGAAGTAAAGAGTACATCGCGATTACTGAAAAAGCGGAAGCCAAATTGCGCTCGCTCATGGACATTCCAGATAATTATAAAGTGCTGTTTTTACAAGGCGGTGCCAGCTTACAGTTTTCAGCCATTCCATTGAATCTATTAAATAATGGGCACGCAGATTATTTGACGACGGGCGCATGGTCAGGAAAAGCGATCAGAGAAGCAAAGCGTTATGCCGATTTAGGTATTGGTGAAGTCAATCTGGTGGCAACAGGCAAAGACAGTCACTTTACCGACGTGCCAGACCAAAGTGACTGGAATCTGAGCAAAGATGCCGCCTATTTCCATTACTGTGCCAACGAAACCATCCATGGCGTGCAAATCTTTGAGCCACCGACAGTGGATGCGCCCATCGTTGTTGATATGTCATCTTGCATTTTGTCACAGCCCATTGATGTGTCTAAATTTGGTATGATTTATGCGGGTGCGCAAAAGAATATCGGTCCAGCAGGACTGACTATCGTCATTATTCGTGAAGATTTATTAGGACAGGCAAGTGAATGGTGCCCATTACTCATGAACTATGAACACCAAGCCGAAAAAGAATCTATGTCAAACACGCCAGCGACATACTCTTGGTACTTGGCAGGGTTGGTCTTTGATTGGTTGGAAGAGCAGGGCGGCGTCGCTGCTATCGGCAAAATCAATCAACAAAAAGCGGATTTACTCTATAAAACCATCGATGACAGCAGCTTTTATAACAATTCAGTAGAGCCTAAGTATCGCTCTATCATGAACGTACCGTTTACCTTGGCTGACAGCAGCCTTGATAAAGTGTTTTTAGAAGAGTCAGAAGCAGCAGGTTTACTATATCTAAAAGGTCACCGTGATGTTGGCGGTATGCGTGCCAGTATCTACAACGCGGTGTCACTAGACTGGGTACAGCAACTGGTTGATTTTATGATTGCGTTTGAAAAGAAGCACGCTTAAATCGGGACAGTTTTTGGATAAAAGACGCACTTTTATAAGTCGCGTCTTTTTTTATGAGTTATGTCTTTTTTATGAATGACGATGCCTGTTATTGGTGAATAATGTGTTGTGGAGTGACTTTGATACGGCAAACCATTAGGTTAAAAAATCTAAGTTTGTTATGATAAAATTTCGCGGTAATGACTACTCGTAGTTATAGTCCAGCATCTTGGTCAGTCATCATCATAGTCATTGGTTTAGCACAGGGGTTTGTTATAACTTTATTATGATAAAAAATACCACGCTAAAAACCATCTTATTAGTAGCAACGCTAGGGGCAGTGGCGAGCTGGATACCAGCCAGTATGGCGGTGCCAATCACAACCACGGCGCTTGGTCATAATAGTCCTACTGAATATATCGATGCGCCGTTTATGCCGTACGCCAATCCAAATGCGCCCACCGGTGGCACGTTATCGCTTGATGCCCGCGGTACTTTTAACGCGGCTAATAAATGGATGACCACGGGTGTGGCAATGGTTGGCACCGACTATCTCTATGATACTTTGATGACTGGCTCATTAAATGAAGCCTTTACCATGTATCCGCAGCTGGCAAGTAAGGTCACTTATGACCCTGATGATACCAGCTGGATTATCTACCATATCAATCCTGCCGCACGCTTTTGGGATGGCACGCCAGTCACCAGTCATGATGTCAAAGCTACTTATGATGCGATATTGAACAAAGGGCCAATGTATATTCGCAGTTATTTGGGCGATATCAAAGACATTCAGATTATCAATAAGCAGCAAGTAAAGTTTGTCTTTGCCTCTGCTGATAATAAAGAGATTTTATTAACGGTTGGACAGTTTCCTGTCTTTGCCAAGTCCTCTATCGACGCTGATTTTGAAAAAATAACTTTGACGCCATTGATGGGTAGTGGACCTTACAAGCTTGGCCGCGTCGATGCGGGACGTTCGGTTAGTTATGTGCGTGATCCCAATTATTGGGGTCGTGATTTGATGGTCAATCGTGGTCGTTATAATTTTGATATGATTAAGTTTGTCTATTATCAAAGTGATGAGATTGCTTTTGAAGGGTTTAAATCGGGGCAATATCGCTTTCGTCCAGAGAATAAAGCCTCTAACTGGGCAACCGGCTATAATTTCCCTGCGGTAGAGGCAGGCCTTATTAATAAAGAAAGTATAAGCAGTCAAAATCCAGTGCCGATGCAAGGGCTCGTCATGAATATGCGTCGTCCCATCTTTCAAGATATTCGTGTTCGTCAAGCATTAACTGCCGCTTATGATTTTGAATGGATGAATAAAACCTTATTTCATGGGCAGTATGAGCGCCTACAAAGCTTCTTCCATGGCTCAGAGCTTGCTGCTACTGGTATGCCTACAGAGGCAGAGATGCAGGTGTTGAGTCCATTATTGGCTAAACTTGAACCAATGCAGCGCCAAGCGGTATTGACTGAATGGCAATTGCCAACCAGTGACGGTAGCGGCTTTAATCGTGAGGGATTGCTAAAAGCGCGTCAGCTATTACTAGATGCGGGCTTCTATTATAACGATATGCAGCTATATCAGCCAGATGGCAAATTGGCTCAAATTGAGATATTGATGACGGGCGAAACCATGGGGCGGGTACTATTGCCTTATATTCGTAATCTAAAGCGTTTGGGCTTTGATGCGACCTTACGCCAAGTCGATGGTCCACAATATTATGAGCGCGTGCGTCGTTTTGATTATGATATGGTGGTCGACGTTTTTGCTCAGAGCCTATCGCCTGGTGCCGAGCAAGTAGGTTTTTGGGGCAGTGCTGCGGCTGATGAAGCAGGTAATCATAATACCATCGGTATTAAAAACCCTGCGATTGACAGTGTTATTAATAAACTTGGCGACGCTAAAAATCGCAATGAGATAGTCTTATATACGCATGTGCTCGATCGCCTACTGCGTGCAGGTTATTATTTGGTGCCGTTATATGGCAAATCTGGTATCAATGTCGCGTATTGGAATCAATACCGTCATATTGAAACACTGCCCTCTAATGCCATCGGTATTGATTACTGGTGGACGGATAAACAGGCAGAAGCACGCGTTAATCAATATTTAAAGCATTAGCCTAAGCTGATAAATATAATGAGGCTTTCGCTTCACCTTTTGTTTGACTTTAAAATTTAATAAAAGACATTGGCAATAAAGATAACCACTGGTAAGGATTTAGTATGAGTATTCGTATTCACCCCATTAACGCGTTCAATGATAACTACATATGGACATTAATTAATGAGAGTAATAAACAAGCCATTGTCATTGATCCGGGTCAAGCGGCACCAGTCGTTGCTTATTTAGAAGAAAATGGGTTAGAGCTGACCTCTATTTGGACTACGCATCATCATCATGACCATATCGGCGGCGTTGCAGAGTTACAAGAGTCGTATCCGATGACGCATCTGGTCGCGCATACTGAGCACAATGTCGATGAAGATCAGACCATTAAAGATGGCAGTACGGTAAGCGCTTGGGGCTGCGCGGCGCAAGTATGGGATGTGTCAGGGCATACCGCAAGTCACGTGGCTTATATATTAGATATCGATGGTCTTAAGCACTGCTTTTGCGGTGATACCTTGTTTAGTGCTGGCTGCGGTCGCGTATTTACAGGAACGATTGAGCAGTTGCATGACAGCTTTAAGCGCTTAAATGGCTTGCCAGCTGAGACGCTGCTGTATCCAGCCCATGAATATACCGCGAGTAATCTGCATTTTGGATTGTCGATTGAGCCTGATAATGAGGCGATGCAGCAAGCTCTAGCACAAGCAAAAGACAAAACCGCCCAAGGTATTCCAACGCTTCCTGTTACGTTAGAAGATGAGCGCGCGGTCAATGTGTTTTTGCGCACGCAAGAGCCAAGTGTGCTGGCAGGTGTGAAGTCTAAAGTCGCTATTGATGACGATAAGTCTTTGACCGTATTTGCAGCGCTACGTGAGCTTAAAAATAACTTTTAAAGGTTACTGAAGGCTTGGATTGACGTTTTGATAGTTATCAATAGTTATCAGCTGTGCATTCTTATTATTGCCATCATACTTACTATTAGGAAGCCGCCATTATGGGTCGTTATATCTTAAAAAGGTTACTACTGATATTACCGACGCTATTTTTGATATTGCTGGCGAACTTTGTCATTGTACAAGCAGCGCCTGGTGGTCCTGTTGAGCAGCAGCTGGCGCTTATTGAACAAAGCGCAAAAGACAATGCACTCGGCGGTAATATTGGTGCGGGCAGTGCGGGAAATAATAGTGCTTATCAAGGTACCCGCGGTCTGTCTGAGGAGATGGTTGCAGCGATTAACGCCCAATACGGCTTTGACAAATCAGCACCTGAGCGTTTTTGGCTCATGCTAAAAAATTATGCCAAGCTGGATTTTGGAGAATCGTTTTTTAAAGGTCAGACGGTGACTGACCTTATTATAGAAAAGCTGCCAGTATCTATCTCGCTTGGGCTCTGGAGCACCTTGCTGATTTATATGATAGCGATACCACTTGGAGTATATAAAGCCATGCACCATGGCTCGGGGATTGATAAATTTACTGCTATGCTACTGGCTATCGGCCATGCGATACCCGTCTTTGTATTTGCTGTTATCCTATTGGTGTTCTTTGCTGGCGGTAGCTACTGGAATATCTTTCCACTACAAGGATTAACCTCAGAGAACTTCGATCAATTAAGTACGCTTGGTAAAGTGAAAGATTACTTTTGGCATTTGGCGTTGCCGCTACTGGCAAGTACCGTTGGCGGTTTTGCGGGTTTAACGTATTTGACCAAGTTTAGCTTTTTAGAGGAGCTTGGTAAGCAGTATGTGCTCACCGCTAGAGCAAAGGGCTTAGGCGCACGTCAAGTTTTGTACGGGCATGTTTTTCGTAATGCGATGTTGATTATTATCGCTGGCATTCCAGCGGCTATCGTTGGTATTTTCTTTGCTGGTAATTTTTTGATTGAGATTATCTTTAAGCTTGATGGTTTGGGGTTGCTCGGTTTTGAGGCCATTCAGCAGCGTGATTATCCGGTGATATTTGGGACGCTGTTTATTTTTACTTTGGTTGGACTGTTATTGCAGCTAATCAGTGATTTAAGTTATCACTTAATTGATCCGCGTATTGATTTTGAGGGGCGCTAATGTCAAGTCATCCATCACCTTCAGCGCCCTCAACTGTGCCTTCTATTGCACTAGAAAAAAAACGTCGCCTAAATCCTATCTGGCAGGCGCGTCTAAACCGTTTTCGTCAAAATCGCCTTGGCGTCATATCGCTGTTTGTTTTTGCGCTGATATTTGTCATTTGTATGGCAGCCAATGTGATTGCCAATGATAAGCCGCTGCTGGTGCAGTATCAGGACGGTTATTATTTTCCCGTCCTAAAAGCCTATCCTGAAACGACGTTTGGTGGTGTGTTTGAGACCGAAACCAACTATAAAGACCCTGCGGTACGAACGCTGATTAACGATCAGGGTTTTTATATTATGCCGCCCATTCCCTTTGCCGATCAGACGCCAAACGTTGAGCTGGGTATTCCATATCCAGCAGCGCCCAATAGCCAGAACTGGCTTGGCACCGATGATTTGGGCCGTGATGTACTGGCACGCATACTTTATGGGTTGAGGGTGTCATTACTGTTTGGCCTAGCATTGACGCTTGCGGGCGCTTTGATTGGTATTATCGTTGGGGCGATACAAGGTTATTACGGTGGCTGGATAGACTTGGCAGGGCAGCGTTTTATGGAGGTTTGGGGCGGGATGCCGCAGCTATTTATGATTATTATTTTGGTCAGCCTGTTTAGCCCCAGTATCTTTATGCTGTTTGCGATGATGTTATTGTTCGGTTGGATGGGGCTGGTTGGTTTGGTACGCGCCGAGTTTTTGCGGGCGCGCAACTTTGACTATGTACGAGCCGCGCGTAATCTTGGGGCAGCAGACAGTCACATTATGCTCAGGCATATCTTGCCTAATGCCCTAGCGTCGAGCTTATCGCAGCTACCATTTATATTGACGGCCAATATTATCGCTTTAACGGCATTAGATTTCTTAGGATATGGCTTGCCACCGGGTTCACCATCGCTTGGTGAGCTCATGGTACAAGGGAAAAACAATCTCGATGCGCCTTGGCTTGCATTATCTGGATTTTTTAGTTTGACCTTTATTTTATCATTGCTGATTTTCGTTGGCGAAGCGTTGCGTGATGCGTTTGACCCGAGGCGCTCCTGATATGACAACTGATAAGATGATAAACGCTAATATGACGACTACTGAGCAAAGTGCTACTGAGCAAAATGCCCATTTAAATGATAGCTATAGCCAAAATAAGCTGATGCTGACCGTAGATAAGCTGAGCATTGTTACCCATACTGGCGTAACCTTGGTTGATAACTTGTCTTATGCGCTCAGGCAAGGACAAACCCTTGCTATCGTTGGTGAATCAGGCTCGGGTAAGTCCATTGCAAGTCTTGCGTTATTAGGCTTATTGCCAGACAGTTTAACCATTAGCGGTGAAGTAAAGCTAGCAAGCTCTACAGGTATGAACCCGCTGCCAATTGCCAATAAAAAAGGACGTGATACTGCGCTGCGAGCTATTCGCGGGCAGCGTATCGGTATGGTGTTTCAAGAGCCGATGACGGCACTTAACCCGCTACACACCGTCGCCAAGCAAATCGCAGAATCTTTGCGACTCAGCGGCGTACCCAAAAAGCAGTGGCGCGAAAAAACTATTGCCTTATTAGATGATGTCAATATTACCGATCCTATTGATAAGCTGAGCCGCTATCCGCATGAGCTGTCAGGTGGTCAGCGTCAGCGGGTAATGATAGCCATGGCATTGGCACAGCAGCCTGATATTTTAATCGCTGATGAACCGACCACCGCGCTTGATGTTACCTTACAACATGAGATCCTTACTCTGTTAAATGCTCTTAAGCGTCAGCACAATATGGCGATGGTGCTGATTAGCCATGATCTTAATCTGGTCAGGCGCTACAGTGATGACATCATCGTAATGCGTCAAGGACAGACGATTGAGCAGGGGCATACCATTCGTGTGTTTGATCAGCCTAAAGCTGAATATACCCGCTCGCTAATCGCACAAGACTTTGGGCAAGCGCTAAGTTTAGTTGATGATAATGATAATGATCAAAGTCAGCAGCCCGCCGTATTGCAAGTCAGTAACCTACAAGTACAGTTCCCGATTGAAAAAAGTTTGTTTGGCGGCACTAAGCGCTGGTTCGATGCGGTAAAAAACGTCGATATGACCCTAACAAAAGGGCAAGCATTAGGCATTGTTGGGGAATCAGGCTCTGGCAAGACGACCATAGCGCTTGCCCTAAGTCAATTGCTTAGCAACCAAGCACGTGTTGGTGGTCAGATACTGGTCAACGGACAAGATATTTCTTTATTATCAAAATGTGAGCTGCGTACTTTTCGCTCACAGATTCAAATGGTATTTCAGGACCCCTTTGCCAGTATCAATCCGCGTATGACGGTGATGCAAATCGTCGAAGAAGGACTGCTTGTACAAGGCGTTGATAAAATATCCCGCCAGCAGGCAGTGATGGACAGTCTCGCCACTGTACATCTACCAGCTGAGTTTGCACAGCGTTATCCGCATGAATTGTCAGGCGGACAGCGTCAGCGCGTGGCTCTTGCGCGTGCACTCATTATGCAGCCGAGTTTATTGATACTCGATGAGCCGACCTCCGCGCTTGATAGCACCACGCAGGTGACGGTGGTTAACTTGCTACGAGAGATTCAGGAGAAATTGCAAATCAGCTATGTGTTTATCAGTCACGACCTAAAAGTGGTGCGCGCTTTATGTCAGCATATTATGGTGCTAAAAGAAGGCAAGTGTATTGAGGGTGGCCGTACTGAAGAGGTGTTTAATCATCCACAGCATCCATATGCTCAGCAGTTATTACAGGCAGATATCAGTTAGTATTGGCAGTCAGAAATAAACAATCAGAACATAGTAGTTCATAATAAACACGGCATCCTAAAAATGGCGGTGGTACAATAAGTTTAAACAGTAGTTTGCTTTATGTAGATGCTGACGCAGTATTTTTATTTTAGAAGCGGCGATGATTTGCTGAGGTAAGGTATCGTTATTGCTCGTATTAGAATTATTCAAAAAGGATTTTTATAGCCATGAAAAAACAAAATACCATTTCTAAATTGGTAAATAGCACAGGCTTACAACATGCCGGTTATTTAGCCATTGCTAAGACGCGCGCCAAAGTCCTAAAAGCCTTTGCATACGTTGTCCCTATTAGAAGACCGATGTTATTCGTTGGCGAGACCTCTTGCGAGGATTTGTGTGACATGCTCATTAATGAAGGACATACCAATGTATTTATCGTCACCGACGCGGTATTAAATAAGCTTGGTATTCCTGCTAAAGTCACAGATTATCTAGATAAAAAAAACATCAGTTATAAAGTCTATGATGGCATTACCCCAGACCCTACTTTTAAAGTTGTCGAAGAAGGCCTACGCAAATCTATTGATGCTAAGTGCGACTCCATTATCGCCATTGGTGGGGGTTCGGTCATCGATGCGGCTAAGATGATTGCGATGTCACAAGGCAATAACTGCAAGCCAAAGCAGCTTATCGGCATTCTTAAAGCCAGAAAGCCTTCGATTCCGCTTTATTGTATTCCGACCACAGCTGGTACAGGTTCAGAAGCGACTTTGGGCGCGGTGGTATCAGATGATAAGACCCATCAAAAAGCGCTGTCTATCGACCCAAGAATGGTGCCATTGGCAGCGGCGATTGACCCGATGATTATGAAAGGTATGCCAGCTCATATCACAGCGGATACGGGTATCGATGTGTTGACACATGCGCTTGAAGCTTGGATGAGTGCCAATGCCAGCGTCGAGACCGACTATTATGCGGCCTCTGCGGTCAAGTCTGTGATGCAAAACCTACCGCTGGTTTATAAAGATGGCGCTAATCTAAAAGCCCGTGAAGAGATGGGTATTGCCGCTCACTACGGCGGTATCGCCTTTAATAAAGCGGGTCTCGGCTACGTCCATGCTATCGCACATCAGTTAGGGGCGTATTATGGTATTCCTCATGGTCGCGCCAATGCCATCGTGTTGCCCTACGTGCTGGATGTCAATCGTCAAGGATGCAAAAAAAGACTGGCGGCGTTGGCTCGTAAAACTGGCATGGTAAAATCGGGACAAGCTAACAAGAGCGATAGCGACATTGCCGATCATCTTATCGCGCAAGTACGCGAACTGATTGCTGCCTTGAATATTGATCCAACCGTTAAAGGCATGCAAAGCAGTGATTTTGATAGCATCGCCAAAGCAGCGGCAAAAGAAGTTAGTGATACCTATGCGGTACCAACGTATCTCTCAGCCTCTGAAATCAAGGCTATCTTAACCAAGATTCAGCAAGCTGGTGATGAGCGTGCCAATGGGGGTGTAGATGGAGATAAAGAAAAGGTTGCATAGTTATAAGGCCACATTGGTGGTTTAGTAATAAATAAAGCCTATGTCCGAGAGGATAATAGGCTTTATTTATTTAAATCCTTAAAGCAATTGTAAATATATAACAATTTGGGAATATTTCGGTGATACCTAAGGGTTAGAGTAATGAGAGGATATTATTTCTAAGGACATCTTATGACACGCCAATTATTAACGATAGATAAGCTAACCGCTAAAGTAGTTGGTATGGTCATCATAGCGAGCAGTGCTCTTTATGTTGGGTGTGCTGCCACCGAGAATACGCCCACTGTGAAAAATACTGCCATCGACAATCCTTATGCGCCTACGGATCCAAATTTAGCAGTCGCGACGGTCGCTGGTGGTTGTTTTTGGTGCGTGGAAGCTGGTTATGAAAAAATACCGGGCGTTGTAGAGGTGGTCTCAGGCTATACTGGCGGTCAATCGACCAATCCAACTTATAGTACTGTATCAGCAGGTGGTACAGGACATACTGAGGCAGCGCAAATCTATTATGACCCGGCAAAGATTACTTATAATGGTCTCGTTCAGGCATTGTGGCGCATTGCGGATCCTACCGATGACAAGGGTCAGTTTGTAGACCGCGGTACGCAGTATCGTCCTGCTATTTTTTATCATAATGCACAAGAAAAGCAGATAGCCGAAGCTGCTAAGCAGTCACTACAAAACTTAGGCGTCTACAAGAAGCCTGTTGTAATTGAGATTGTTCCTGCTAGCGACTTTTATCCAGCAGAAGAGTACCATCAGGATTATTACAAAAAGAATCCACTACGTTATAAGGCGTATACGTTCAATTCTGGTCGTTACCAGTTTATCGAAAGTGTCTATGGTAAAGACTATGAATTAGATTTTAGCCAGTTTAAACCGGCGGCGGATAGCGCACAGCTATCATCAAACAATGCATCAGCTACTAAAGCTGCCACAGGGTTTAATCCAGATACCTTTGTAAAGCCGACACCAGCTGAGCTAAAAAAATCACTGAGTGATATTCAATATAAGGTTTCTCAAGAAGACGGTACAGAGCGCGCTTTTGATAATGAATACTGGGATAATAAACAACCTGGACTGTATGTCGATGTGGTGTCAGGTGAGCCCTTATATTCGTCTAGAGATCAATACGATTCTGGCACCGGTTGGCCAAGTTTTACGCGTCCATTGAATGCTGATTTGGTGGTGGAAAAGGCCGATAGAGGCATATTTGGCACCCGTACCGAGATTCGTAGTCGTTATGCATATTCGCACGTCGGCCATGTATTTGATGATGGTCCAGCACCGACGGGCAAACGCTATTGTATGAACTCAGCGGCGATGCGCTTTATTCCATTGGCGCAGATGGAGGCGGCTGGTTATGGCAAATGGATTGATGATGTAAAATCAGCTAGCTAGGTATTGTTTGACTACCTTTAATAGCTTTTCATTATTGTATAATGACTGAAAATAGTGGATAGCTTGCATCAAAAAAGGATACCTCATAGGTATCCTTTTTTAATGCTCTATTTTTACGTTTTTAGCGTATTAAAATGCCGGTTGGCGTTTAGGTATCGCACTTAAAAATTCATTGCGCGCTTGATTGTCATGTACATACTCACCTAACATTGACATTGTGCGCGTAGTAGAGTGCTGCTTATTGACGCCGCGCATCATCATACACATGTGAGCGGCATCCATAACCACAGCCACGCCGCGGCAGCCTGTCACATCCATAATCGTCTGCGCTATTTGTTCACTTAGATTTTCTTGAACTTGCAAGCGACGAGCAAACATATCGACGATACGGGCAAATTTTGATAAGCCTAATACGTGCCCATTTGGTAAATAGCCAATGTGTGCGACCCCATGAAAGGGCAGCATATGGTGCTCACACAAAGAATAAAATTCAATATTTTGTACCAATACCAGCTCACGGTTGGTCGATGGGAATAGAGCGTCATTAACGACTTCATCTAGGCTTTGATGGTAGCCTTTGGTCAAATGCGCAAATGCTTTGGCAGCACGTGTTGGTGTGTCTTCAAGCCCTGGACGATGCAAGTCCTCACCCGTTGAGGCGATAAGCTGGCGATAGGATTCGATGCTTTCTTGGTAATCTGATGCTATGGTTACAGTATTGCTCATAAGTTTGGCAGCCATCCAAAATGTGGGTGTAGCTTAACGCTAAATCCTTGGTTACAAACAACGGTTGTAAAGGATTATGATAAAAATTGTGCAAGCTGGGAGGGCTGTGATTATACTCGAAATCTGATTAACTTCATACTACTGTGGTCAGTAGTTCACCGTTTTATCAATATTAGGTGGTATTATTGAGCGAGTCTGTGCATGAATACAGTGTAAGCAAATACAGTTTACGACTGTTTACTTAAATCAATTCGTGTATAATAACTCATCTTTTAATTGCTACATCCACTCACTGTTTTTAGCCAACTATTAAAAATAATCTAACATCTAAATCGACTTAAAAGGAAATGTTATGCTATTACAAGGACAGCGTTTTGTCGTTACAGGCATCGCTAGCAAACTATCTATCGCCTGGGCAATTGCTGAAGCACTCCATCGTGAAGGCGCATCATTAATCTTGACTTATCCTAATGATAAAATCAAAAAACGGGTAGATATGGCAGCTGAAGCATTTGAGGCCGACTTAGTCCTCGAGTGTGATGTGGCATCAGATGAGTCTATTGCTGCGTGTTTTGAGCAAGTTGCTGCCCATTGGGGCGATGGCATTAATGGCGTAGTACATGCCATTGGTTTTGCACCGATGGATCAGCTTGATGGGGATTTTGTCAATGCTACCACCCGCGAAGGCAGCAGCATTGCTCATGATATTTCAAGCTATAGCTTTGTGGCATTAGCAAAAGCCTCGCGTGAGCTGCTTGCGCTGCGCCATGGCTCAATGTTGACATTGACTTATGAAGGCAGTATTTCAGTATTGCCAAACTACAACGTCATGGGTATGGCAAAGGCGAGTCTTGAAGCCAGCGTTCGTTACCTTGCAACTTCTATGGGCGGTGAGGGCATTCGTGTCAATGCGATTTCTGCCGGTCCGATCCGTACGCTTGCGGCAAGTGGTATCAAGTCATTCCGTAAAATGCTAGATATCAGTGAAAAAATTGCACCGCTACAACGCAATATTACGCAAACTGAAGTCGCTAATGCGGCACTTTTCTTGCTATCACCTTGGGCATCTGGTATCACAGGTGAGATTATGTTTGTTGATGCAGGCTTTAATACGGTTGCCATCAGCGAGCAACTCATGATGCTTGATGAGCCAAAAGAGTGATAAGGTGATTTTTCACCAGCCCTATTGAGACGTAATAAAGGCAGCCGATTGGCTGCCTTTTTTTATCAAGTCTGTATATTATTGATCGTCTTCTTTATGGTCCTCGTGCTCATGCAATCCTTGCATCATGTCTAACGCAGAGTCGTCAGTACGCTGCTGATCTTCTTTTGCCAAGCCATCTTGGTTGATGTCTTTTGGCGCCATTTTCGTCGTTGAGTCAGTCTTATTGTCATCTGCCATGAGAGGCTCCTATTTATTGTTATAAAGTTTCTTGTTATAAAATTTCTTAACCAATTTATTATGGGATACCGCTTATGAGTTGTACAGGGAAGATATAAGCATATTTAGTGACGGTATGTAACTTTGTATCAACCTAGCTAATGGTACTTTAAAATAAATTTAAAAGTAAATTTACAGCGCCAATAGGTTGTAGCTAGATGAGATGAAGGCTGTATGTCGAACAAGGTTTTTAATATATCTATATTGATATTATTTTGGTGGATAATATTTCTGCTATCATGTGACCCTATTTTGGTAAGTGGGTCATTAAGTGTAGCGCTAAAGCCACAGTCGATACCAAACAAAACAGATACGTCATATTTTGACGCGGCACTGATAGAGATTTTCTAGCGTGCTGTACCTACGCTAATAAAAGCTGCATAAAGTTTATCCCAGTCCCGCTGTATTGTTTTCATACTGAACGCACTCTATGAGCCATTACTAAAATACGCCTTTATGCTTATCATTTTTAACACCGTCTTTGGGTACAATAAGGACATTATATGTCAGAGAAAAAACTAGATAGCCATATTCCTACCGATGGCAATGAGTATTTATTTACCGATACCTTCCCAAAAGGGACCGGTAAAGGGTTGGTAGTTGTCGCCATTGCGGTGGTGATCAGTCTGTTTATTTACAACGTGTTGCCGTATGATATCAGTGCCAATAAAGGCCTCGCTATGCTGTTCTTTATCGGCGTTTTATGGTTAACCGAAGCGGTCCATGTGACGATCACCGCGATATTGGTGGTAGTAATATGAGCGCTGATTGGTTTACCAGATTTCGATGCTGAAATCGGCTTGCAAAGCTTTGCCAACCCAATTATTTATTTGTTCTTTGGCGGCTTTGCACTAGCAGCAGCGCTGCATGTGCAGCAATTAGACAGAAAAATTGCGCTTAAGATTTTGTCCATGTCAGGTGGCAATCTGAGAAATGCAGTCTTTTTGATATTTGGGGTTACCGCATTTTTATCAATGTGGATCTCAAATACTGCGACCGCTGCGATGATGCTGCCACTGGCACTAGGTATTCTAACGCAGGTTGACCGCGAAAAAGACCGTGGCACTTTTGTGTTCGTACTATTGGGTATTGCTTATTCTGCAAGTCTTGGTGGTTTGGGTACGATCGTTGGTTCACCGCCCAATGCGATTGCTGCTAAAGCGCTCGATATCGCGTTTGTCGATTGGATGAAGTTTGGTATTCCAATGATGGTGGTGCTATTGCCGTTATTGCTCGGTGCCATGTATGTGTTCCTCAAGCCCAATCTTAACCGTCAGGTTACGCTGAACGAAGACGATGAGGCTATTGCATGGAATAAGCCACGTGTACTGACGATTATTGTCTTTATCATTACAGCGCTAAGCTGGATACTCTCAAAGCAAATTGGCGCGGCTCTTAATATCGAGGATGTTGATTCTATTGTGGCACTGTTAGCAGCATCAGCGGTGGTCAGCTTAGGATTGGTTTCATGGAAGCAAGTGTCTGACAATACCGATTGGGGCGTGCTCATGTTGTTTGGTGGTGGTATCGCGCTATCAACGGTGTTAAAAGTTTCAGGCGCCTCATTGGTACTTGGTCAAGCAGTTGCTAATGGCCTGTCTTCGGCACCGCTTATCGTTGTGGTACTGGCAGTTGCAGCCTTTATTATATTCTTGACAGAGTTTGCTTCTAATACCGCTTCTGCTGCCTTGTTAGTCCCTGTGTTTGCGGCCATTGCGGAGCAAATGGGTCTGCCACCTGCAGTATTGGTCATGATTATCGGTATCGGTGCGTCTTGTGCCTTTATGCTACCAGTTGCCACGCCACCAAATGCCATTGTCTTTGGAACAGGTCTTATTAAGCAAACGGAGATGGTACGTGTGGGTGTCATACTCAATATTATTTCTACCTTTATCATAGGTTTGTGGGCGTATTTTTTCTTGCTATAGCTGCTAAAAGCAGTCAGCTATAACCGAACAAACCCAATGTTTAAGTCACTCTTGAACATTGGGTTTTTCATTTGTTAGTTGGTTTTTTACTTGCTAATCATCATATCTTTGAATGAGCTGGTAGCAGATATCAATAGCCATTAACCATTGACCCGAAGTGAAAAATAAGTGGCATAATTAGCACTAATGCCCGTCGATACCATAGACGAGCAGCTTGAATCATAGCGACAATACCCCCATAATCTAACCACTTCCAAACAATAAATAGCCTAAGTAAATATGCCTGATACTTCAAAAGAACATCAAGAAAAAAGCCAACCTTTACAAGTAGAAAACCTGAATGCTGATACAAAGAGTACGCAGAAAGAGGGGGTAAGAGAGCGCGGCGATGATCAGCATGCTGTTTCTTTTACTCATTTACCTGTACTTGCAAAAGATGAGTATTATCTTAGCCGCTTAGAGCGTGAGCTGGCACGGGCTACTGTGGCTAGCAATAAGAGAGACAAGAAGGATTCTGATAATAAAGCAGAAGATGGACTAGCTAAAAAACGCGCCCAATACGAGCAATTAAAAACGCGCTCACAGCAAGCAGTGCAGGCGCGTATGGATAGCATTCCAGATAAATTGGCAGAAAAGCTGAATCTTGATCTGCCCGTGAGTCAACGCGCTGATGACTTGGTTCAAGGTATCATCGATAACCAAGTTATTATCGTGGCGGGTGAGACCGGATCAGGTAAAACCACTCAATTGCCGAAATTGGCAATGCTAGCAGGACGTGGTATACGTGGGCAAATAGGGCATACACAGCCGCGAAGACTGGCAGCGCGCAGTGTCGCCAACCGTATCGCTGAAGAATTGGGCGAGCAGCTTGGTCATACCGTCAGTTTTAAGATTCGCTTTAATGAGCAAGGTACAGCGCAATCTGTCGTTAAGCTCATGACCGATGGTATCTTGCTTGCTGAACTCGGTCATGATCGCTTTTTAAGTAAATATGACACTATTATCATTGATGAAGCCCATGAACGTAGCTTAAACATTGACTTTATTATGGGCTATCTAAAAAAGCTATTACCCAAACGTCCTGATTTAAAAGTCATTATTACCTCTGCAACACTGGATACCAAACGCTTTAGTGAGTACTTTAGCCGCTATGATAATAAACTTAAACGAAATCTACCTGCGCCTATTTTTAATGTTGAAGGACGAAGTTTCCCAGTAGAGGTGCGCTATCGTCCATTAACTGATGAGCCGGTAACCAGCTCGGATGATGATAGCTACGACGACTTTGAGGAGAATCTACCTCGAGCGGTCGTTGCTGCGGTAGAAGAATGCTTTAGTGATGCACAAAACAAGGGTCATGCCGACCAAGCTGATATCTTGATATTTGCTGCCACAGAAGCTGAGATTCGTGAGCTACAAGAAGTACTTGAGCGTCATGGACCGAAGCATACTGAAGTCTTGCCACTATTTGCACGTCAGACCTATGAAGAACAGCAGCGTATCTTTCAGCCATCAGGTCGCGGTCGTCGCATCGTTATCGCCACCAACGTCGCTGAGACGGCATTGACTGTACCCGGTATTCGTTATGTGATCGACTTGGGCTTTGCTCGTATTTCTCGTTACTCGTATCGCTCACGCGTACAGCGCCTACCGATTGAGGCGATCTCGCAAGCAGCTGCCAATCAGCGTAAGGGACGCTGTGGTCGTGTGGCACCGGGCGTTTGTATTCGTCTGTATAGCGAGGAGGATTTTACGGGTCGTCCGGAGTTTACCGAGCCTGAGATTTTACGTACCAACCTAGCATCCGTTATTTTACAAATGGCAAATCTGCGCCTAGGCAGTGTTGATGATTTTGCCTTTATCGAGCCGCCTGATAGCCGCTTGGTTACTGATGGGCACAAACTGTTAAATGAGCTTGGTGCCATTGTCGAAAAAAATGAGCAAGCAGTCAGCAATAAACCAAAGCGACAAGGTTTAGACCATCTAAAATTGACCCGTATCGGGCAGCAAATGGCACGTATGCCAATCGATCCAAGGCTGGCACGTATGCTGGTCGCTGGCTCTGATTTTGATTGTATCCGTGAGATGCTGATCGTGGTCGCTGCGCTTGCGGTTCAAGACCCACGTGAGCGTCCAGCGAATAAGCGTACACAAGCCGATCAAAAGCATGCAGAATTCCGTCAAGATGACTCTGACTTCTTATTTTATTTAAGTTTATGGAAAGCATTGTTTGAAAAAGATGAAGATGGTAACAAGCTCTCTGGTAATCAGCGTAAGCAGTTTACGAAGAAAAACTATCTGAGCTTTCCGCGCGTGCGTGAATGGAACCAAACCCATCGCCAGCTGGTACAAATGGTCACTGAACTTAAGCTGACTGATGCGAATGAAGCAAAAGTCGCTGACAATAATGACTCTAAAGACGTGTCGCATAGCGACCCTACCGCGATTGAAGATGAAGAACTCAAAGCGGTTAAATACGCCAATTTGCATCGTGCTTTATTAACAGGGCTGTTGTCTACGATAGCTCATAAAACTGAAAGTCGCGGTGAGTACTTGGCTGCTCGCCAGCAAAAAGCCAAAATATTCCCAGCCAGCACGGTATTTAAGCAAATACCGCCGTGGGTCATGGCATTTGAGGTGGTCGAAACCTCGCAGGTCTTTATGCGTACCGTTGCCAAGATTGAACCAGAATGGATTATCTCCGCCGCCGGTAACTTACTGAAATATCATTACTTTGAGCCGCATTGGTCGAAGAAGACGGGACGCGTCAAAGCTTATGCGCAGATTAGCTTATTTGGTCTGATTATTATCAGTAAGCAGCTGACCAACTATGAGCAAGTCAATCTACCTGAGTCGCGCGAGATATTTATTCGAGATGGTTTGGTTACGGGAAATTTAGGTAGACAAGCACCGTTCTTACAGCATAATATGGATAAAATTGCTGACATTGAACGTATTGAGGATAAATTACGCCGCCGTGATTTATTGGTCGATGAAGAATCCTTATATCAGTTTTATGATAAAAAAATCCCTGAGCATATTGCCAGTCGTAAAACCTTTGAAGATTGGCGTGCTGAGGTAGAGAAAAATGATCATAAGTATCTGTTCTTTACCGATGAAGATGTACTTAATAGCCAAGCACCAACCACCGGTGACTTCCCAGAAGTGTGGAAACTTGGTGATTTAAAGCTGCCACTGCGTTATGTATTTGATCCAGCAAGCGATGATGACGGGGTAACCATTCGTGTGCCGCTCGTTGCGCTACCGCAGCTTGATGCCATTGAGCTATTATGGGGTGTACCCGGTTGGCGTTTTGAGCTGGTATTGCAGTTATTAAAATCATTGCCAAAAGAGATCCGTCGTCAAATTGTACCGATTCCTGATACGGCCGATAGCTTGTTTGATGAGTTGCAGCCTGCAGGCGGGCAGGGGTTATTAAAACAGCTTTGCCAAGCGCTGCATCGCCGCGGCATTATGTCAGTTACTCCAGAGCAGTTTAATCCATCTAGTATTGATCGTTATTTGCAGCCGCAAATTTGTGTGGTCGATAATAAGAACCGCATCATTGAAAAGGGTCGCGATCTACAAACGCTACAGATTCGTCATGCTCAAGAGACGCGCCAAGCGGTGAATGAGCAGCAAGGAGCGCATACAGAGTTCCCTGAACATTTTGCCTTTAGTAAAAACCATCATAGCGCAGGGGTGGTAATGAAGCAGTTTGCCGCTTTGGTTGCGGACGAAGCTGGTGAAGCGGTATCTATCCATCAATATACCGATGTTAATGCAGCCCTACAGGCGCACCGTATCGGGGTTTTAACCTTGATAAAAGGCAAGCTTGGCGCAAAGAAAAAACAACTGACCAGTCAAGTTGACAAGATATTTAAGCTGGCGTTCGCACCGCTTGGTGATATGGAAAAACTAAAAACCATCATCATTGATGCAACTTTAGATGCAGCGCTTGAAGAGCACTATGTACTATTTGACCATACGGCAGACCTACCTGAGAGTGCGAATGATGTTGCGGTTGGGCTTAGTGAGGAGCTGCCATTTACTCCTGAAGAATACAGCCAAACGCTCGATGTGGTGCTAAGCAACTTTTTGCTGATTGGTCAAACGGTCATTAAAACGCTCAAAAATGTCTATACCCGCTGGCAGCGTATCCGCCAAAGCTTATTGATGCTTGATCAAGAAATATTCGGCGAGTCTATTGAAGATATTGAAGATCAGCTAGCAGATTTGCATTTGGCAGATTTCGTCTATCGTATGGATTATAGCCACTGGCAGCAGTATCCACGCTATCTAGAAGCGCTAGAGATTCGTATCGAGCGCCTCGAGCATAATGTCGAAGCTGACCTTGATGGTGTCTATGCTCTAGACTTGCCTATGGAGCGGCTGGCAGGGCGCGCTAATGATAAAGCCATCAGCGATTACCGCTGGATGGTCGAGGAGTACCGCATTCAGTTGTTTGCGCAGCCTATGAAAACCCGTATGGCGGTATCGCCAAAACGTTTAGAGAAAATTTGGGATAAGCTGGTTTAGCTGATGTGCAAGTGTAGGGGTTTGGGTTCAATCAACGATCAAATATTTTATAGCCATACTCTTAGCCTATGCTAAGAGTATGGGGTTTTTACCAGTTTCAGGTTATCAGCTAACGTATCCATTTTATTTAGCAGTAAACGTATTATCAAAGCGCTTATTCAACAGCGTATTTAAATATCTTAGCTATTATTAGGCACTGATTACTAGACACTGGCTGCTAAGCTCATACCTTACAAGCCTTCACTGTCTAAGCTATGACATGTCAATAATAGATTTTAACGACGCCTGCGCTTATTTATAACCACTATCAAACGCTAGTGTGTTTCAGTGGTCGTTTTCTCAAAAGTAGGACTCTCTTTTACGTTGACAGAGGCATTTTCGCATTTGTCAGCGCTTACGTTGGTTAGCACCTTGACTCTATATGTATAAGGTGTTGGCTTTATCTTGACCGCAATAAATCTGCCCTTTGCCGGATTTTTCGTGGGTGATCAGGCAGTTATTAAGCTATGTGGCTAATGCACTTGATTACGCAGGTAGGATGCCGTTTACTATTAAACGTACGCCTAACCCTTATGCAAAGCCCATCAATTATTTATAAAACCAAATCAAGGATTGAAAATGAAAGTTATAGCTAAGGATAGCGTTTCTTGTGACGAAATACTGGATACAAAAATATCATTATTAACTGGCGATGTGGCACAAGATATCGTCAATGCAGCATTTATGGAGTCTAAAAGACACGGGCTGATGGTATCTGTGACCGTGGTCGATCGTTCTGGGCAGATATTAGCCTTTTTGAAGGATCACCGAGCTGGCGTACACACTATTCGCTCAAGTTATAAAAAAGCCTATACCGCCAATTCGCAAAAAAGAGAAACAGCCGTTATCGCAAAAGGCGTTGCGGACGGTAGCATTGCTGCTGACATCAGGTATCTTGATGAAAATATACTGATCATGCCGGGCGGTATTCCTGTCTATATCGATGGCATTGTGGCTGGTGGTATCGGTGTGGGCGGCGCACATGGCCATGAAGACGTGAGTATTGCTCGTGCAGGCTTAAGTGTTTTAGGATAAATACATCGAGCACGCTTTACGCTCTAATGATTGGTGTCTTTACTTTTTACAATATTTAGCTAATGCATAAATGCAGCTTATAAACTTTACTCAAATAATTAAACACCATAAAAAAAGCTGGATTAGCGTTTGCTAACCCAGCTTTTTTACGTTTGAACAAACAAACTAATCAATAAACTAAGGCGTCAGTTTTACCTTTGGATATACCATGTTAGCAGGAGAGAGTAAGTTGTCTAACGTCTCTTTATCCATAAGATTTTCTTCCAATACGATATCATAGACACGGCCACCCGTTTCTTGGGCTTTTCTTGCCACATAAGTAGATGACTCATAACCCAGATGCGGGTTTAATGCGGTGACCAGACCGATATTGTTAAAGACTTCCGTATTACAGGCCTCGTTATTCATCATCACGCCGTCGATACAGCGAGTGGCAAACATCTCACAAATATTGGCCATCATGCTCATACCGGTGAATAGGTTAAACGCAATCACAGGCTCAAAGACATTGAGCTGTAACTGAGCGTTCTCTGAAGCCATAACGATAGCACTATCAATACCCATCACATGAAAACAGGCTTGGTTGACCACTTCAGGGATAACGGGGTTTACTTTACCCGGCATGATTGAGCTACCAGGCTGCATCTCTGGTAATCGGTACTGTGCCAGTCCTGCACGAGGTCCTGAGGATTGTAAACGCAAATCATGGGCGATTTTTGATAAACGCGCAGCGAAAAGACGCAGGTTGCCAGATAAAGCAACATAGGCGCTGGTATCTTGCGTGGCTTCAATCAAATCTTCGGCGATATAATAAGGTCTGCCTGTTAGCTCAGATAAGATTTCAGCGACTGCTTCAGAGTAGCCAGCAGGTGCATTGAGGCCCGTACCGATAGCGGTACCGCCCATATTAATCTCATGAAACAGCGCACGAGTTGACTCGATACGTGCCATCTCCTTTTTGACCATAGTAGCAAAAGCATTGAACTCTTGACCTGCAGTCATCGGTACCGCATCTTGCAGATGGGTGCGTCCCATTTTTAAATGATTGGCAAATTCGATGCTTTTGTTAATTAGGCTTTGATGCAGTATGGCCATCTTTTCTAACAGATGGGTGCAATAGTCATCCAAGGCGACATTGAGCGCTGTTGGATAAGCATCATTGGTCGATTGTGAAAGGTTGATATGATTGTTTGGATGGACATGCTGATATTGCCCTTTTTCATACCCCAATATCTCTAAGGCACGATTGGCAATGACCTCATTGACATTCATATTGGTTGAGGTGCCAGCGCCGCCTTGGAACATATCGACGATAAATTGATCATGATACTTATCAGCGATTAAATCATCACACGCCGTGACGATCGCATCTTTGACGGTATCATTTAATACACCAACCTTGTTATTGGCAATGGCAGCGGCTTTTTTGACCGTAGCAAAGGCACGGATAAAGGTAGAAAACTGATGTAAGCGCACCCCACTGACAGTGAAATTTTCAAAAGCGCGTAAGGTTTGGATGCCATAGTAAGCGTCGGCTGGCACATCGCGATGACCAAGTAAGTCGTATTCTTGGCGAGTAGTGGTTGTCATATAATAAAGTTCCTTCAATAAACACTCTAATTAAATAGGCATCACCTGTGATATTTATAAAAACCCTGTTATCACTATGGCGATGCCGCCGTAAATGAGTATTATAGACAACATTTTAGCATAAGCGCCTTATATTGTGACTAATAGTAAATATTTATTAGGGAAAACATACTAAAAAAGATAATACATAGCGAAACATATAATAAAGTACGTATATTAGGATTATTGGCTGTTTTATAAAAGCAAAAAAGCAAAGACAAATACAGTTTGTCTTTGCTTTTATATATTTTCAGAAGAGTATTTTTAAAGGTAGATTCTTTAAAATAAAAATTAATGTTTAGCGCGCATATTTTCTGTCATGACACTCATAGAATAAAGTATAAAAGCAATGAGCGTAAATCCTACAATTAAAGGCGTAAAAACCCAAATAGCGATATTGATTAATAATGAAGGCAATATGCCACCAAATAGAACGGTATGAGGCGAGATAGAGTCTATCACTACGTCAATCGCCCGCTTAGCAATCGGAAATAGAAGTGTGCTCACTATTAATATATAACTATATTTGGCAAAGTCAGGGTTGGTGGTTAGGACAATAGCGTGGAATCCTGCATAAAAAGCAATGCCTAGTGCCCAACACTTGAGAGTATAGCTTAAACGAATCATATTCCATCCTCCTGAGGCCTACTTAAGTTCTTCCTAAACAGTAATAATCCACTATTCACTAGATTTAATACATTTAATATGATGAATATTATATATATAGTATTATGAATATATAGGTTTAATCAACTGTTTTATTTTATTGAGCCAAGAAAGAAGTTAGGTCAGAAAAGACTAGGTATCGTTTTTTGAAAAATTAACGTGTCATTGCTGTTTATTTAAAATAAAGACCAATACTGCGCTTAAGATGACAGTACTTGCTATCATAAAAGTCAAAGTAATCGGCTCAGACAAAATGATCATGCCCAGTATTGCTGCAAGTACCGGCACACAAAGCTGGACAACGGCAGCCTGCGTATTCTTTAGTAAAGGCATTGCCATATACCAGATGCTGTAACCAAGACCAGAGGCAATTGCCCCTGATGCACACGCCAACCATATCCCTTCCATGCTGATACTGTCTACATGAATGAGCTGCACCTCCATGATGTTTTGATAGATCAAACCACTGACTAACAATATCGGTATCGCTAGCAGACTTCTGATAAAGTTAAAACCGGTGGCGCGCAGGGGTGAAAGACAGGTCTTGCCGCGTATGCTATAGATACCCCATGCCATACCGCTGATTGCCATAAGCATGGCCGCCAGTAATGACGGCATCGCAGCTGAAGGTAGTATCAAGTATACAAAGCCTGCGATGGCGACAATAAACGCCATCCATTGCACATGACTCAACCTCTCTTTTTTATAAATCCCCCAGCCAATCATAGTGAGCTGCACCGCTGAAAATAAAATCAGCGCCCCAGTGCCCGTTTCAAGCTCTACATAGGCAATCGAGAAACACAGCGCATAAATCACTAAGCTTATGCTACTTAGCCAATTGCCTTTTTCATTCCATATCTCTTTATTAACAGAATGACGATGTCTCAATTGACGATGTTTTAAGTAGTAGGCATGAGTGGCCATAATCATACTCAAGCAGACGGCAGCGCTTGATAGACGGATGATGGTAAAGCTCCAAGCATTTATATGACCCCCTGCTAATGCCATCCTACAAAACAGAGAGTTTGCTGCAAAGGCTATTAACGCAATTAGGGTATAAAGCGTGACTTTCAAAAATAATTCCTACAATTAGTAAGTGAGTTTTTGCATAAAATAGAGCAGCTCTAAATAGAGTGGTTTTGATGCCATCATTAAAAATAATAACAAGGGAAGCATTATGGATTGGGCAAGTATTTTTATTTATGATACAACGTGGGCGTTTGCTGCTGAGATACTGATACGTGTCATCGTCATGTTTGTACTTATCATTTCATTTTTGCGCTTTACGGGCAAGCGCGGCGTGCGCCAGCTATCTATCTTTGAGCTAACCATTATCTTATCACTTGGCTCTATCGCAGGTGACCCGATGTTTACCAAAGAGTTGCCAATTATCCAAGCAGTGATAATCATGAGTACGGTGATATTGCTTTATCGGCTCTGTACATGGGGCATGATGAAATATCAGCCTTTTGAAGATTTGTTAGAGGGTAAATCCTTATATATTGTCGAAGATGGCATGCTGGTATACGACAAAATAGTAGAAGGTAAGATGTCACATGATGAGTTTTTTGCAGAAATGCGCCAACAAGGGGTCGAGCATTTAGGTCAGGTTCGTACGGGTTTACTTGAAACGGATGGCAATTTTAGTCTGTTATTATACCCACCTGATGACACCAGCTATGGTCTGCCACTTTTCCCAAAACAGTATCAGGCGGTTGAGCAGGTAGAATCAGGAACCTATTACGCTTGTATGTACTGCGGCTATTTAGATTTTATCTCTGATGCCAACCAGCAATGCGGGCGCTGCGAGGACAACTGTCGCAATTGGGCAAAAGCCTTAAATACCAAGCTCGTAAGGTAATAAAGCTCGTAAGACAATAAGGGGCGCCATATTCAACTTCAATAGTGATCATAAAATAGCCTAAGCATTATTATTGAATTTAAATGCTTTTAGCAATTTGACCACTTGTTGAATCCGCGCCTCTCTATCACCGCCGATTGATTGAAAGGGTTTTTTATAAACCCTTAGCTGAGCAGCAAAATAAGCCCTTATTTCATCGCGCTGATGCGGACTATCGCGCAAGTCATCAGCGATCCAAGGCGTATCGACATCGGTCAATAATATCAAGTCATAATGATGCGCTGATGCCGCTTGGGTCAGCGCTTCTGGGCAATCGCCATAATACCAATTAGAATAAACCATGAGCTCAAACAAGCTGGTATCACAAAACAGATAAGGTATATTATCCGCTGTTTGCATTGCTTGTTGAGCAAGTTTATTCTCTAACTCAATCTGACCTTGTGCAATAGGCAGCAAGTCATCCCATGTACAAGTCAACTGCTTTTTATCCCATTTTTCTTGCAGGTAAGTGCGCATATATTCTGGTACCCAAGGGCAGCCAAAATGCGCGGCCAGATCACGACATAGAGTGGTTTTCCCCGTACTCTCTGCGCCTAAAACTGCAACCTTGATGACGGACTTAGGCGTATGCTGCGTGAGATTGAAGGCGGTAGCGTCGTTGCCATTCATAATAAGCCCAAATTGCAATAAGAGTGAAGACTACATATTGTAGTGCAGTAAAGGTTAGACCTTTATAAAAATAAAGCGGTACTGAGATGGCGTCGGCGACAATCCATAAGAGCCAATGCTCAATCTTGCGCCGTGCCATCAGCCACATCGCCATCAAAAACAGTGCTGTAGTTAACATATCGGTATAGTCAACCCACGTGAACAGATGCATACCAAGCTCAGCACCGTCGAAGCTAAAGTTATTATTGATGACGGGTCTAAAGTAATAGACTAGGGCGACAAAAGCCATCGTCGCTGCGGCGAGCAAGGCTAATACGGGCACATCTTTTTTATTTAAGTGCTCAACTTCAATCAGGTTTTGCTCATCAGTATTGGTATGATGTTGACTGTTCTGCTGAGCGGTAGGATTGATATGGTCTTGATGCTTGGCATGCTCTTTATTTTTGGACCAGTTGAACCAGCCATAGATACTCATCACGGTATAATAGGCATTGATAAACATGTCGCCAAACAATTGCCACTTCCACAATAGATAGACAAATATGGCGGTGCTGACCAAGCCGATAGGGAAGACCAAAATATTGGTTTTGCTGGCAAGCACGACACTTGCTACCCCAAAGACCACCGCAATGAATTCTAGGGCAATAAATAAAGTTGGGTAATCAGCGTACTGACCGAATAACCAATTCAAAAGTTCCACCATTGTCATTTCCAAGTAGATAATGAGTGTGATATTTTTTAATAGAGAGGTAGACCACCAAGAGGCAGACCCGTTATTGATGCAAATAACACCAGTAAGCAAGGCTGATTATAGCGCAGCTGCCGTAAAATGAGGTCAATCTTTGCTAATTCTTATTAAGAAGCCAATTATTTGTAACAAAGTATTAGAAAAATTATATTATTCAGGCATAATAAAGGCACTTATTTTAAGTTTACAGTCATTCACCCAAAAATAGACGACTGTGGTTTTATTTCACCTTATGCTTATTTCAAGCACCATAGTAGTAGACAAGGAAGCGTATCATGACGACTTGTATCACAGGCACCGGCCTGTATATCCCTCCTTTTAGCATCAGTAATGAAGAGCTGGTAGAGTCCTTTAATCAGTATGTTGAAAACTATAATACCAAGCACGCGGCTGATATTGAAGCGGGTACAGTGACTGAACTGCAGCCTTCATCAGCAGCTTTTATCGAAAAAGTATCTGGTATCAAATCACGTTATGTGATGGAAAAAGAAGGTATCTTAAACCCTGATATCATGGCACCTGTTATCGCTTATCGTAACTTGGGCGAAGAGCTGTCTATCATGGCAGAAATGGGCGTGGCTGCGTTAAATGATGCTTTAGCTGACGCTGGACTTGAAGCCAATGATTTAGATGGTATCATCCTTGCCTGCTCAAACTTTCAGCGTACGTATCCAGCCGTCTCTATCGAGATTCAAAATGCGATCGGTATGGTGGGCGGTTTTGCTTATGATATGAATGTAGCTTGTAGTGCGGCAACTTTTGGTCTATCACAAGCACATGGTTCTATCGTATCAGGTCTTGCTAAGCGCGTTGCTGTAGTTAACGTTGAAATTACTTCAGCGCATCTAAACTGGCGTAACCGTGACAGCCACTTTATCTTTGGTGATGTCGCAACCGCTTGTATCGTCGAAGAGCTGGATACACCTAAAGGCTATGAGATTCTAAACTCTAAGCTATTTACTCAGTTTTCAACCAATATCAAAAACGAATACGGTTTTATGGATCGCTCAGAGTTTTTGGCAGCGCAAACAGAGATGTATCCGGACCTTAAAGAGCCAGTAACCGATAAATTATTCTTACAAAATGGTCGTAAAGTATTCCGTGAAGTCTGCCCAAAAGTGTCAGAGGTCATTACTGAGCACTTGCAAGAAAATGACATCGCAACTTCTGATGTAAAAATGATGTGGCTTCACCAAGCCAATGCCAACATGCTAGATTTAATTTTGCGTACGGTCGTCGGTAAAGAAGCAGACAAAGCGATTGTACCAAGTGTCATCGCTGAATTTGCCAATACCAGCTCAGCCAGCCCGATGATTGTATTCCATCGTTATAAAGATGACCTTGCATCCGGTGATTTGGGCGTTATTTGCTCGTTTGGTGCCGGTTACTCTATTGGCTCAGTCATCGTTCGTAAAGTTTAGTTTTTAAGCCTTAAATCTTAATAATTACCAAAATAGCCAAGAATATTCTTGGCTATTTTTTTACTTAACTTTTAAGCAAGACTGCTGCCGTATTCAAACTCTTTATAAAAAAGCGCCGATATGTGGTAAGTAGCAGGAAAGTTTGTCCATATATTGACAAGATTGCTGAGAGGTTTTAATTTAAGCGCAAAAATTTGCTATAATCACCGTCTTATTCCAATTATTCAATTAAAAGTCCTTTTATGAAAGAATCCTTACGCCTGCGTTTAGACCAGATGGTAGACCGTTATGAAGAGGTCACTGCCTTATTATCAGACCCGAGTGTCATCAGTGATAACAATACATTCCGTGAATTGTCCGTCGAGCACAGCGACTTGATGGATATCACCACTTTATGGCAGAACTATGTGCGGGCAGAAACGGATCAGGCTGATGCAGAAGCGATGCTAGCCGACGCGACAGATCCTGACATGAAAGAGATGATGCAGGACGAGATTGACAGTGCTCGCGATACCATCGTCGAGATGGAAGAGGCGCTGAACGTCATGATGCTGCCAAAAGACCCTAATGATAAAGTGCCCGCGTTCTTAGAGATTCGTGCAGGAACAGGTGGTGATGAAGCGGCGATTTTCTCTGGTGACTTGTTCCGCATGTATCAAAAATATGCGCAAACTCAAGGCTGGACGGTAGAGATTTTGTCAGCCAATGAGGGCGAACATGGCGGCTATAAAGAGATTATTACCCGCGTCTCTGGTAATAGCGTTTATGGTCGCCTAAAGTTTGAGTCAGGCGCTCACCGCGTACAGCGTGTACCTGAAACCGAAAGCCAAGGTCGTGTTCATACTTCAGCCTGTACCGTGGCTGTGATGCCAGAAGTTGAGATTGATGATACGGTCGATATCAATCCTGCTGATATTAAAATGGATACCTTTCGCTCAAGCGGCGCCGGTGGTCAGCACGTTAATACTACCGACTCAGCCGTACGTTTGACGCACATCCCAACAGGTACCGTGGTAGAGTGTCAACAAGAACGCAGTCAACATAAAAACCGTGCGCACGCGATGAAAATGCTGGTCTCTAAAATCCAACAAGCAAAAGTACAAGCACAGGTCGATGTGGCGGACTCTATACGTCGTGATTTGGTCGGTAGTGGCGATCGCTCGGAGCGTATCCGTACCTATAATTTCCCACAAGGACGTATGACTGACCACCGTATTAATCTGACGTTATATAAGCTTGATTCGATCATGGAAGGGGATTTGGATGAAATCCTTGATGCGCTATTACGTGAGCACCAAGCGGACTTGATGGCCAGTATCGGCGGTGCTTGATAACGGATTTACACGTTTAAGCTGATAAGCCTGATGCGTTTTTAGCAGGCCTGTGTTTATCGGCTGATGAGAGGTAAAAGCGTGTACAGCAAAAGCTGGCACGTTTTGTCCTCAAGGTTGGATTGGCTGTTATCAACGCTTGAAAGAGGCATGGTACTGGTTGTGATGTGTTGATTCGTTCATTGTGTTGCATATCAAAAACGCGTAATGATTATGCCGATTGTGCCGCCGCTTTATTTATAATTTTATTAATTCCTTATTTATAGTTTTTATTTATTCCTTTAATTATCTAATAATTTTGAGAGTGTTATGTCAAAGCCTAATAATCAAAATCAGCAAAGTAATCAAGAGCAAGTTCCAGAAGACGCCAATGAGCTGATTGCTCAATTGCAAGCCAAGCTGGATGATATCGTCGCTTCGGGTAAACAGCCTTATCCGAATACGTTTAAGCGCACAGATTATGCTCAAGACTTACAGGTAGCTTTTGAAGGTATCTCAAAACAAGAAATTGCTGATAATGATGCCAAAGGCAAAAAAACACAGGTAAATGTCGCCGGTCGCGTCATGCTTAACCGTGGGGCGTTTATTGTTATTCAAGATATGACAGGTCGCATCCAATTGTATGTGGCACGAAAAGAGTTGGATGAGAAGACGTTAGCTGACATCAAATCGCTAGATTTGGGTGATATCGTTGGCGTCTCAGGTTATATCGATCGTTCTGGCAAGGGCGATTTGTACGTACATATCGAAGAGATAGAGCTATTGACCAAAGCATTACGCCCAATGCCAAATAAGTTTCATGGTCTGGCTGATGTCGAAGCTCGCTATCGCAATCGCCACCTTGATTTGATGACCAATGAGACGACTCGTGATACTTTTATGATGCGCAGTCAAGTCATCAGCGGTATTCGCAAATTTATGTTGAATGAGCGTTTTATGGAAGTTGAAACGCCAATGATGCATCCTATTCCAGGCGGCGCGGTGGCGCGTCCGTTTGTCACCCATCATAATGCACTTGATATGCCGTTGTATCTGCGTATCGCGCCTGAGCTTTACCTAAAACGCTTGGTGGTTGGTGGTTTTGAAAAGGTCTTTGAGATCAATCGCAGCTTCCGTAATGAAGGGGTTTCAACCCGTCATAATCCTGAATTTACT
>NZ_JBFFMS010000016.1:0-51781 GCF_041554015.1 Psychrobacter sp.
CAGTTAATCAGTTAATCAGTTAATCAGTTAATCAGTTAATCAGTTAATCAGTTAATCAGTTAATCAGTTAATCAGTTAATCAGTTAATCAGTTAATCAGTTAATCAGTTAATCAGTTAATCAGTTAATCAGTTAATTAGTTAATTAGTTAATTAGTTAATTAGTTAATTAGTTAATCGACTAAACGAATAGAAGGCAAGTGCCAATCAAACTTCAATGCCAGCATACGCACTGCAAAGATGATAAACAGCATTGTAAATTCGTTTATGGTCGCGTCTAGCCCCAAGTAGTCGAGCGCCAAATACGCCAATGAGCCTACAATACTGGCAGTAATATAAATCTCACGCTGTAGGACGAGTGGAATCTCATTGCAAATGATATCACGCAATAGGCCACCGATAATGGCTGTCCAGACGGCCATCATAATGGCGATTATCGGCGCTACCTCTTGCGCTAATGCCACTTTAAAACCAATCACACTAAAGGCAGCTAAACCAATCGCATCAAAGAACTTCAGCGCGTTATCAATCTTATGATACAGATGAAAAAATATTTGTAAGATAAGAGAGGTGACAGTAATGACAATCACGTAATTGAGATCTGTCATCCAAAATAGCGGATGTCGATCAAGTGCCATATCACGTAGCGTACCGCCGCCGATAGCATTGACGAGTGCGACTAATATACAGCCTGCAATATCAAAGCCTTTATGCTGCGCAAGTAATGTACCAGCGATAGCGCAGGCGATAATGCCCACCATATCTAACATATACAGCAGGATATCTGGGAAAATAAAGTTGTTTATCATCGCTGTATTTAAGCCTTGTATTTAAGCTTTAGCCATCTTTTGCAAATAATATCAGCCCTAAAATGATAAGCGCAATACCCACCAAGCCTAGTGTAGAAGGAAGGGCATTATTTAATAATAGCATGCCGCCGATCAAAGCAAATATCACCTCACTAGCTTGGGTAGAATCTACGCCTGCCACCTCACTTGAGGTCACTGCCTGCTCACGCGCATATAAAAATATGCTCGTCGCTGCAACCCCTGCGAGTACTGCCACCAACAGGGTATTGAAGACCTGTGTGGTCGCCGGTTGCTCAGGACGTATGATTAAACCCAATAGTAGCCAAAACGGCAAGCTACCGAGGGTCATTAGCCAGACCTTATTAAAGGCATTTTGTAATAAGGTGGTTTCAATAGCCGGAATACGGGCGATAAGGTCTTGCAAACGTGATGCCGCCTGTCTATCGACAGGTAGGATAGGAGCTTCGGTAACGATGCGCTGGCTATGCATATCAATGCCACCATCAATATGAGTAGTAGCGTCGTTTGATTGAAGATTATTTAATTGAAGGTTATGTGATTGAAGATCGTTTAACTGAAGGTTGTCACGAGCCCGTTGCTGCTCAGCGCTATGTTTGCGCGAATTGTGCGACACTTGCCACACCAGCTGATTGCCAATTGGATAACTGAATGCTGCAATCAGCGCCGGCAGCGCACCATAGAGCAGCATATCAGCCATCGGGACGGTGTCAGCAAGGGTAGAGGCATGCAAGCCTTCACTGACGTTGACCATCACCACGCCAATAAAGACCAGTAGTGCATAGATAATAAATTTCTTATCAAATCGTTGCCCAAATGCCACCAGTACCAATAAGCTTGTCACCACCGTAAACATAAAGGTTGCCGCAACTACCCAGCCGGCAACGTGGTCGCCAGCATAGCAAATACCGGTATAAAATATACCAAAGCCAATACTGCCGGTGATACACCAAAATCGCCAATGCTGAAGAAATATGGCGCTCAATTCTTTAATGCGTCCAAAACCATGCTGCATCACGATCATAACAGTGATGATTAGCCACATAAATAAATAGCGTAGACTTGCTGACCAAAACCAGTGACCACCGGCACTACTCATCATCTCATTTAATATAAAGGTAGAACTAAAAAATGCCCCTGCTAATAAGCCTAATAAAATGAGTTTGACCATACCTATCCCTTTATTCCTTGGCTTGTTATGTCTCTAAGTGTCCATTTAGATTTTAAGTGCTATTTACCTTTGGCATCTGCCCAAATAATTTTGTGCAGTTGCAATTGAAAACGTACGGGCAGGGCGTCGTCTAATATCCATTCGGCAAGCTCACGTGCAAGCACTGGCACATCTGGGCTATCATCGTTTGCCGTGTCTTCCTGTGCCACATTAAACATCGGTGAAAACCATACAGTACCGACCAATTTATCGAGCTTATATTCGATAAGTTTGGCTTTTGCCCAGTCGTAATCGGTGCGATTCATAATGACAAACTTGATTTGGTCGTGTTGGGTGAGGTAGTCGAGATTTGACCAAAGATTCTTATCGACCTCACCTGAGCTTGGGGTTTTTAAATCCATCACCTTGCTGACCGCGGGCGGGACGTTTTCGACCGTCAATGCGCCTGCCGTTTCAAGAGAAATCTCATAACCATCGTTTAGCAAGCGTTTCATCAACTCAATCGCATTTGGCTGAGCTAAAGGCTCGCCCCCAGTCAAGCAAATACGCTTGCAAGGGAAGCTTGCGATGGTTGTCATAATCGTCTCAAGCGACTGACGCTCACCGCCACTAAAGGCGTATTCGGTATCGCAATAGACACAGCGTAGCGGGCAGCCGGTTAAGCGCACAAATATCGTTGGCAGTCCTGAAGTCAGTGCCTCACCTTGCAAGGAATAAAAAATCTCTGTCAAACGTAAGCCCGCTTCAGGGTCGGTGACAGGAATAGCGGCGGTGCGTAAAGATAACTCACTCATAATATTTCAAATACAGTTAGGATGTGATTATGCTATTGAGCACATATCAGATAAAAAAGGTTGAAGAATCTGTCTTGTGCTAGAAGTTTTAGTATCCAGATAAGACCAAGATTATAACGTAAAGTTTGCTACTAAGCTGCTCTCTAACAACAAAAAAAGATGCTGGAGCACAAAGCTTCAGCATCTTTTTTATTTAACACAACTTAATACGATAACAGTTGCAATTAATTATTTACGCTAAACGTAATAACTCATTTACCGAGGTTTTAGCACGGGTTTGCGCATCGACTTTTTTTACGATGATAGCAGCATATAGGCTATGCGTACCATCTTCAGACGGCAAGCTGCCTGGTACAACGACTGAGCCAGCTGGCACGCGACCACGATGAATCTCGCCTGTTTCGCGATCATAAATACGGGTCGACTGACCGATATAGACACCCATAGAGATAACGGCGCCTTCTTCTACGATAACGCCTTCAACGATTTCAGAGCGCGCCCCGATAAAGCAGTTGTCTTCGATGATAGTAGGATTTGCTTGTAATGGCTCTAATACACCGCCAATACCAACGCCGCCTGACAGATGGACGTTTTTACCGATTTGAGCACATGAACCAACAGTCGCCCAAGTATCTACCATCGCGCCTTTGTCGACATAAGCACCGATATTGACATAAGATGGCATTAATACCGCACCTGGTGCAATGAATGAGCCTTTACGCGCAACGGCTGGTGGTACAACACGTACGCCCGCTTCTTTAAACTGCGCTTCTGTCCAATCGGCAAATTTGGTTGGTACCTTGTCATAAAACTGTACATGCTCGCCTGCTGCTTGCACGTAGTTGTCATTTAAGCGAAACGATAGCAAGACGGCTTTTTTTGCCCACTGATTGACGACCCATTCGCCATCCTTTTTTTCTGCAACGCGTAAAGTACCGTTATCTAGCTGCTCAAGCACTTGATTGATGGCATCACGGACATCTTGTGGCATGGTTGCTGGGCTATAGTCGTTGCGGTTTTCAAAAGCTTGTTCGATGGTTTGTTGTAATGACATAAACATTCCTAAAATTGATGAAGGTAAATAATAAACGTGCCGTATTGTCGCTAATTTGGCAACTTTTAGCAAACGTGATAGACGGTATGATAAGTTTGGGGTGTTATGGGCTTAGGTATTGCTATTTATCCAGCCTAAGATGTCTTGGTAAACCTGCTCCTTATCTTGCTCATGTAACGGCTCATGGCGTATATGAGGATAGAGCTGCACAGACACATGATCAAAATGTTGTCTGTCTAAGCGATTGGCAATGCGACGAATACCGCGACCCATATCACCGATCGGGTCATTCTCTCCGCTGATTAATAACATCGGAAAATCTTTGGCAATTGTCATCGCCCAGTTTTTACGCAAGCCTGCATCCATCAGTGTAAAGAGGGTCATAAAGCCATTATTGGTAAAGTCAAAACCTGTCAAAGGATCGGCTTCATAGGCTTCGACAGCGGCAGGGTCTTCGCTTAACCATGCAAACTTTGATGAAGAAATACGATTGTTAAGCTTGCTATTGAGTACCTTACTCATCACATTTGCAAAAAGGCTGTTTGGCTTTTTAGGCGCCGCTTTTGTCAGTAACTTATTGACTGGTAATAACACTTTGGTCAATGGATTGGCATCCGCTGTACCCATTAAAATAGCACCAGTAAAGTTGCGCGCATGGTGCTTTAGAACGTTACGGACGATAAACGAGCCCATAGAATGACCCATAATAAAATGTGGCACATTCGGATGACGCGCTTTTAAGCTGTCTGCCATGATGATGACATCTTTTAACAATGTCTGCACAGGATGCTCTTCACCAAAAAACCCCAAGTCTTTGGCGGACTTGACGGTTTTGCCATGGCCAAGCTGATCATAAGTGGCGACCGCAATACCCTGATCGGCTAAAAATTGCGCAAAGTCTGCATAACGTCCGCTGTGCTCTGCCATCCCGTGTACAATCAATAAGGTTGCGCTAATGGCAGTCTCGCTCTTACTCGGCTCAAAAAAGGTATGATGCAGGTAATGGGTATTGTCAGAGGAGGTTATTTGTTCATTATTACTCATAAAAATCCAGTCCTTGAATGGTTAAGGGTATGATGGGATAGATTATATATTTTCTTGGACTTTATTATAGGGAGAAGTTATTGCGATAACCAAATTAATTGCAAGAGTTGGCAACCTGAGTCTGTTATGTGGTTGTCAAATACCCTTATTGTTTAGTCATTTAGACGATTATTACAAAGGTATCAGCCATAAAAAAACCCCCATCAAAGTGATGAGGGTCTTGGCAAATGCCATAATCGAATCAAAAATGATTCAAAAAATTTACTACTAAAATATGGCTCTCCAACCTGGGCTCGAACCAGGGACACACGGATTAACAGTCCGTTGCTCTACCAACTGAGCTATTGGAGAATGAGCTGTAAGTGTTTAATCGCTTACAACGAGCTTAGTAAGTCTCTAATGAGTTCTTGCTAAGTGGGGCGTATTCTAGCAAAGATAAAAAATAGGTCAAGCTTTTTTTTCATATTTTTATACATTAAAAATATTAGCGCTATTGTAAAGAGTATTGTTGAGTCATTCGCATTCTATCTTTGATACGACTCTGTTTGCGAAGTAACAACAAATAAAGCGATGTGCTTGTACTATAATTATTTAGATTTTATAAATAAAAGACTGATTTGGTTAATAAAATAACGTTAATGAAATGACCTGAATAATCGTTGTAAGGCTGCTAAGCGCTTGTAACGTAGCGATTTATTAAATCCACATGGAAAATAAGGCAATAAACGATAAAAAGGATATTTGCGATGACAGACACTGTTAAAAAACTCCATATTGTGATTACGGGTGCGACTTCTGGGATTGGTTATCAGCTGGCAAAAGACTATCTGCAAGAGGGACATTATGTCTATGCCGTTGGTCGCGATAAGGACGCATTGTCTGAGCTTCAAGATTTAGGAGCAGAGACGATTGAGCTTGATTTGATGGATCGCGAGCAGGTATTAACAGCCTTTGACAAAATTAGGGAGATTGATTTAGCAATTTTGGGCGCGGGCATGTGTGAGTATTTAGAGATGCCAAACTTTGACAGTGCAGTGTTTATGAAAGTGCTATCAGTCAATATTGGAACATTATCGCATGCCATCGAAGGCGTGCTGCCAAAGCTGATTACTGCAAAAGGACGCTTAGTTGGTATTGGTTCAGCATCAGCTTATGTACCCTTTGCTCGTGCAGAAGCTTATGGCAGCTCAAAAGCAGCTATTCACTACTTAATGAAAACTTTGCAGATTAGCCTTGCACCGCAAGGTGTCGCGGTGAGTTTGGTGGTGCCCGGATTTGTAGAGACGCCGATGACCAGGCAAAACGACTTTGCGATGCCGTTTTTACAAACCCCTAAGCAGGCAAGTCACGCAATTCGTGACGGTATTGCAAGCGGTCATGAGGTGATTGAATTTCCCAAAAAACTGACTTTACCATTAAAAGTATTAGGGACATTACCTGATATGGTTTGGCAACAGGTCAGTGCAACAATCAATAAAAAATAGCCGATTTGATGTTTTTGAGACTGTATACATAAAATAATTAGGGATACTTTATGCCTTTTTTGCGCCGTAAATCTAAGCAATTATTTAAGCAACTATCTAAGCAAATAGAAGGCGTTATTAGCGATACAAGCCATCATGCAAATGCTGACAAGAAGGCTCCTGCTAAGAAGCGTATCGCTATTATTGGCTCAGGGGTATCAGGATTAACTTGTGCTCATTATTTGGCAGCGCAATATGACGTTACCGTATTTGAAGCCAGTGATTATATCGGTGGGCACGTAAATACCATCGATGTGACGCTACAAGACGGTAAAAAGTCCAAGTCCAATAAAGTTGAAAAAAGTGCCATAGATACTGGATTTATTGTCTTTAATGAGCGCACTTATCCTAACTTTTTTCGCCTGCTTTATGAGCTGCAAGTGCCATTTCAAGCAACGGATATGAGTTTTTCTGTTAAAAATACGGCACGACGTTTTGAATATAATGGTCATACGCTCAATACCTTGTTATCACAGCGCAAAAATATCTTGAACCCCAAGTTTTGGGGATTTATGAATGATATTTTGCAGTTTAATAAACAGGTGCGTCAGCTGCGCCAAGATTATGCTAACGCGCGTGAGCAAGGGCAGGATATTGATATTTTTACCAAACAAACGCTAGGTGAGTATCTAAATAGTAAAAAGTACGGCGACTTATTCACGGACAACTATTTATTGCCGATGGTGTCTGCTATTTGGTCGACCAGTATGTGCGACGTCCAAGATTTCCCTTTGGTGTTTTTTGCTCGATTCTTTGATAACCATGGTTTGCTTGAGGTAGTCAATCGTCCGCAGTGGTTTACGATAAAAGGCGGCTCCAAGCAGTATGTCAATAAGCTGGTCAAACGTTTTGTGAAAGCAGGTGGCAGTATTCGTGTGAACAGCCCCGTGCAGTCCGTTATTCGCAAAGATGACAAGGTGATATTAGACGTTGTAGATAAAACCGCTGGTAAAGCGCAGGTGATGGTATTTGATGAGGTTATCTTTGCCTGTCATGCAGATACAGCGCTCAAAATATTACAAGATGCCAATCCTAGCGAGCAAGAAGTGTTGAGTCATTTTATCTTTACGGATAATACCGCCGTTTTGCATACCGATAGCTCAGTCTTGCCCAAAAAGCTGCTCACATGGGCAAGCTGGAATTATTTAATTGATGATAAAAATGCTATTAAAAAAAATAAAGAGTCGCTGCAAACTGCCACAAAGCCAGTATTAACCTATCATATGAATATTTTGCAGCGCTTGACCAAGCAGCACAATTATTTAGTCACCCTCAATCATGAGGTAGACGAGAGCCACGTGATCAAGCGTATCAACTATAGCCATCCGGTATTTAATAACCAGATGATAGCCGCGCAAGGGCAGTGGTCAAGTATCTCTAATAGCGATTCTCACACCCATTTTTGTGGTGCTTATTGGTTCAACGGCTTTCATGAAGACGGCGTAAGAAGCGCACTACGTGTCTGTCAGGTATTGGGATGTGACATCGATATTAAGGACAGCGTTGACCCAAGTCATTTGCCTGATGCTGACAGTGCCCATACGCCGTTTCGCTATAAAGACTTGCCGATAAAGGCAGACAAACAATTACGCAAACTTAAAAAACGTCAGCTGGTTACTGCGACGACCAACCAAGAATTGGTGCAATATATTGCAACATTGGAGCCTACGGCGAAAGCGTTTAAAAAGAAGAAACTGGGGTTCTTTGCTGCTCGTAAACATAAGCATCTGTAGCGTTTGATATAGCGTTATTAATTGAGGGTGGTCAGTATGGCAAAAGCAGAACAGCCTAACAATATCAGCGCAGAGCCTCCATTTTTAGATGTTACTCAGCGCCTACCGCACCAAATATTTCACGGCACAACATGGCACAGCCGCTTGCTACCAAGTATGCATAAATTTACTTACCCTTATCGTTATTGGGGCGTCAATATTAGCGCATTGGCAGCAGGGCAAGCTTTACCAGAAGTCGCTATCAGACCATTTAGCGGCAATACGTTCCTAAAAAAATTGCCATTTAATCAACCGTGGCTATTTTCTGCCACCAAAAAAGCCTTGCAACAGTTTTATCCTAAAGATTATTTACAAGGGCTAAGCGCCCAAGACAAAGATAGATTAGGTAAAAGCAAAGGTGCTGATAAGAAAGAAGAGTATTTAACAGAGGTTAAAGCACTTAAGCGACGTTTAATCCGAGCATTTATAGAAAAGACGGGTAGTGCGCCAACAGGCGATATGATGGGTATGGTTATTTGCCGTAATGCGGGACTATATTTTAGCCCAGTAAATTTTTATCTGGGTTTTGATACAGAGCAAAAACCCAGCCATCTGTTGGCAGAAGTATCCAATACACCATGGGACAAACGCCATTATTATGGGTTTCTGCTAGATGGGATACATACTGAGTTTTGTCATGATAAAGATTTTCACGTCTCGCCTTTTAATCCGATTGATCAGCGATATCAGTGGCAAGTAACGGTTACAAGGTCAATAAGAAATACTGACATTAGTAAAGTAAAAAGTGAGACGGAAAATAATTCTGAACAATATTTAGATGTTCGTATTGTGATTCATATCAGCGACAGGCGCGGCGAGGTATTAAAAACAGGCATAAAAATGTCTGGCGTACCAATGACGGCGGCAACGATTGCGGCGAGCATACGCAAAAACCCACTGATGAATATGACCTCTGTCCTGCGTATTTATGGACAGGCTTTTAAGCTTTATGCCATTAAAAAAGTACCTTATATCAATTACGATGAGAGATTAGCAGGTAGCAAGCAGAATAATGGCAATAATAAGCATGAGCATTAGTTGTGATGTCAAAGCTTTAAGGGTTTCACGTAGCGCTCTTACTATTGGATATTTATACAAGGATGAATAAAAGATGTCAGCACGACTTGCCAGTAAAGCAGCCACGTCAACACTAGAGAAATTCACTGCTCACATCAGTCAAACGATTAATGACAGTGCTATTTTGCAGCCCGTCAGTCATAGCATCAATTATCTGGCGCGAAAAGCCATATTTCGCGCTTTGACCCATATTCAATTTGGCAGTATGACTATCATTGAGGATTTTATTGGACAGGCGTCTAAGCCGCATCATTTTGGCAAAGCCTCTTCTGACAACATAAGCAGCTCAGCTATTGGTCGTCACCCATTGAGTGTGACGCTGACCATTCATGATAGCAGCGTCTATCGTCAGTTATTATTTGGCGGCTCTATTGCGCTAGCGGACAGCTATATTAATGGCGAATGGGATACAGATGATTTGACGGCTTTGATTCGATTAGCTGCGCGTAATTTGGCAGTGCTCAATCAGTTAGAAAATCGTTTTGCGGTTATTAGTAAGACTTTTGAGCGCGCCAATCATAAGCTGCGCAGCAATGATCAGTCGGGCTCAAAATCCAATATTTTAGCGCATTACGACTTGGGTAATGATATGTACCAGCGTTTTTTGGACGATACGATGATGTACTCATCAGCAGTCTATAAAAATGATAACGCAACGTTGGCTGAAGCGCAGCAGCACAAATTGGCACTGATTTGTGAGCGCCTACAACTAAAGCCTGAAGATACTGTAATAGAGATTGGGACGGGTTGGGGCGGTTTTGCGATTTATGCAGCAACGCATTATGGTTGTCATATAACGACGACTACTATATCCGATGCGCAATATGAAGAGGCACAGCGCCGTGTCAAAGCGGCTGGGCTGACTGATAAAGTCACGCTATTAAAGCAAGATTATCGCGAGCTTAGCGGACAGTATGACAAATTGGTCAGTATCGAGATGATTGAGGCGGTCGGACACGAGTACCTGCCGACGTTTTTTGCCAAATGTAATAGCCTCTTGAAACCAACGGGCTTGATGGTATTACAGGCCATTACCTTTAATGATCAAAATTATCAAAGCTATATAAAGTCAGTCGATTTTATTCAGACCCACATTTTCCCCGGTGGTTGTTTATTGTCTAATCAAGAGCTGACCACGCAGTTTATTGAGCAGACCGATATGGTCATCAAGCAGCTGCATGATTATGGCTTTGATTATGCGTATACACTGCGAGATTGGCGCGGCGCATTTATGACGCAGCGTGAGGAGATAAAAGCGCTCGGTTATGATGAGGCGTTTATTCGCCTATGGGAGTTTTATTTCTGCTACTGTGAAGGTGGGTTTTTGGAGCGAACCATTGGAGTCGTGCAAGTCACCGCCGTTAAGCCGAATAACATTGATACCTGGCATTCATAGGTTGCATCGTAGTCCCTATTATAAAAGGATCTTATTATGGGTTATATTTATATCTATCTTGCTTCTTTGGTCATATTTTTGGGCATTGATGCGGTTTGGCTAAAGACCATGACCGGTCTATTTTATGAAAAGCGTATCGGACATCTGCTTGCTGAGCAGCCTAATATGATGGCTGCTGGCGTGTTTTATCTGTTTTATCTGCTGGCACTATGTATCATCATTTTATACCCACAAATCAGATCAAATGCGCCGCTACACCATATTTTCTTATTGGGCGCTTTGATAGGACTGATGGCTTATGGAACGTATGATTTTACTAGCCTAGCGTTATACAAAGGTTTTACTATGGACACCGCTTTGGTTGATTTTGCTTGGGGCGGTCTTTTGACGGGTTCAGTAAGTGCTATCGTGGCTTGGCTTGCTTATCGTTTTCATTGGTTAAGCTAGTCTATGAGCTAAAGTAAATGGATGATATTTGCGCTGTGGCACTGGCTGCTGTATAAATACTCCTTTAAATAGATTTTACACCCGTTAAGGAACATTATGACGCAATATAACACCAGCTCTACCGCCAAAACAGTGCCATTAAACCATGAGCTGTATATGTCAGTGCTTATGACGCCAGATATGGCCAATTTTATTGGCAATGTCCATGGTGGGGATTTGCTCAAGATGCTGGATCAGGTCGCTTATGCCTGTGCCAGTCGCTATAGCGGTAGTTATGTGGTGACGCTGTCAGTCGATCAAGTGATGTTCCGAGAGCCTATTCATGTCGGTGAGCTGGTAACGTTTGCAGCCAGTGTCAATTATGTCGGCAAAACCTCAATGGAGGTCGGTATTCGGGTAGAGGCAGAAGATGTACGCGCTCGTACCGTTCGCCATACCAACAGCTGCTACTTTACCATGGTGGCGATTGATGAAAATCGTAAGCCGACGCTCGTTCCCAAGCTTGAGATTAAAGATGCTTTGCAGCAATGCCGCTTTGACGCAGGGTTAGAGCGCAAAAAACTGCGTATGGCAGGCTCGCAACGTATCAGCTGTGACATCAGTAAATCAAATAATAAAGTAGCAAGCACATAATCTGCCCATGAGTGCAGACAATAAACATACTCTCACTAAAACATTACTGATAAAAACAAGTTTTTTGCCTACAGTAAATGGAATGTAATTAATAGGTCAGCCAATGTCTGTATCTAACTATAGTGAATTCAGTATTAAAACGATACAGCAGGACTGGGATAAATTTTACGCAGCCTCTGTCGGCGTAGGCACAGCAAGCCAGAAAAATTTATACCAGTTCCGCGTTACAGTATGGCGTATCTATTTTATTTGGAATCGACTATATTCTGGATATAGTCAGGCTAATTTTGTACCTTAGAGCGTCCATTTACTGAGACTCAAATGAGTGTAAAGCCACCAGAATCAAATCCAAACGATAAGCCGTCGCCGCGCGCTAATATGAGCGGCATTGGTCGCGCCCGCGCTCAAAACTCCTTTACTACGTCAAATAAAGCCGATTCTGCCTACGCTAAATCTGAGCCAAGCTATAATGACAAAAAATCAAGCTCATTAATAACGGTGTTGATTGCAGTCGGTGCCAATCTTATCATTGCGATTGCCAAAACAGTCGCAGCCTTTATGACAGGTTCTGCTTCTATGATAGCGGAGTCAGCGCACTCTTGGGCAGACGCGGGCAATGGCACTTTGTTAATTGTTGCAGAGAAAAAGTCGATCAAGCCTGCGGATAAAAGCCACCCACTTGGTTATGGTAAAGAGTCATACGTTTGGTCGATGATTGCCGCATTTGGCGTCTTTATGGCAGGGTCGGTAGTGTCTATTTATACCGGCATTACCGAGTGGAACGCACCTGAGACTGAGACTAACTATACCATCGGTTTTATTATCTTGGCAGTGGCCTTTGTGCTCGAGGGTTTTTCTCTAGTACAAGCCTATTTGCAGAGTAAAAAACAAGGTGAAGCGATCAATGTCAGTGCCATAGGGTATGTTATTGATACCTCCAATCCAACCTTGCGCGGAGTATTTTTCGAAGATTTAGCGGCAGTCATCGGTCTGCTGGTAGCGGCAGCGGCGATGGCTATGCACGCTTATACGGGTGAGCCATTTTGGGATGCACTAGGGTCTATCATCGTTGGTATATTGCTTGCAGCGGTAGCCTTGTTTTTAATCAGCCGTAATCGTGATTTTTTGGTAGGACATAGAGTCTCAGAAAAGATGCACGATTATGTTTTAGCACAGCTCCTTAAGCACCCAGATATCGATAGCGTTTCTTATTTGCATTTAGAATGGGTCGGCCCTAAAAAAATATTTATGGTTGCGGCAGTCGATATTACTGGTAATCAAAAAGAGCAAGAAATTGCCCATAAATTTGAAAAGATAGAAAATCAGTTTCGTAGTCAGGCATTATTTCAAGAAGCGATTTTAACCTTGTCAGTGCCCAATGCTGAGATTTTACGCTTGCCTGAGCCTCAAGATCCGTAATGTATAATAATCATGATTTATAATAATAATGAGAATATGATATGAAAAATCCTTTAAAAACTCTCTCCAAGACATCCAATTGTCGTACACAAATAGTATCGCCTTTACTGGCATTAGTCGTAGGGACACTGATGTCAGGTACGGCTGTACAAGCTAACGCAGAATTAATCGTACACAGTGACGCTGATAAAATTCAGCAATCAAAGCCAGCCAAATCGGTGGCTTATGGCGTTAATGGCACTGACAGCACTGACAGCACCGATAGGATGGATAACGTAAAAAATGTCAGTCATACTTTGCCTACTGATATCTCGATTATTAAGCTCATGCAGGTCATGCATATTGATGAGCAAATACAGTCTATCGTCGCTGGCAAGCAAGCTGCTATCGATGCGGTTAATGCGCAAACACAGAATCAGCAGATGACTGATAAGCCGTTGGATAAACGTCAACGTGAGCTACAAAATCAGATTCAAAGTGTCTTAGGTCAATATGCCAAGATCATGACCAATGGGGTAGGTAAGACAGCAGACATGCAAACCTTAACGCAAGCGTATATCAGTGCTGCTAAGACTTACTACACACAAGCAGAGGTCGATGCCCAAATCAAATTTTATGATACAGCCGTTGGTCAAAGTATCTTAGCCAAACAGCCACAAATTACTGCTGCATTCTTAAAGCAGTCTTTACCTGATGATACCAGTGCGACCGAAGCACAATTAGACGAGCTATTACCGCAGATGAAGCAAATTATAAAAGGTATTTTATAGAGTATGAAAACCATTAAGCATAAAAAAGGTCACCCAGTTGGTGACCTTTTTTTATTCAACAAATACATTAAGCAGATGCGGTAACGCTTTTACTTCTTATTCTTAGTCGTCTCTTTTTTTGGAGCATTTGCACCGATGAACCAAGCATCTTTATCGACAATACGGCTTACTTCTGTCAACAGATCAGCTGTATCTTCATCGCCTGCATCACCCGCAGTATCGATTCCTTCACGTAGTGATGCTGCAATAGTTTTATAGCGATTAGTCAGTTCACGAACGTGCTCGTCAACATCAGTAATATCAGTAGGGTAAGTCTCTAAGATAGAGTCTTCAACGACACGTTTAGAGATACCATTGGCTTTACCGCCAAGGATAACAATACGCTCAGCAACCGTATCATAAGCTTCAGTTAGGCGCTCATAAGTGTCATCCAATAACTGGTGGACACCGATAAAGCCCGTACCTTGAAGATTCCAATGACACTGCTTACTATCCATACTCAAATCAATCAAGTTCGCTAGATTTGAATTCAACAGATCGATCATTTTTTTGGCAGTTGCGTCATCTATACCACTTGCGTAACGTTCTCTCATGTTTTGCTCCATTATTTTATTTTAATAAATTTAATTTTTACTTGGTATCTCGGTGTCAACAGCACGTTAAGCATCTATACATCACATACTATTTATCAGCTTTTATTTATCAATGTGCTGCTGAATGCTGCTAACCACTTATAAATTCATTATCGATAATACCAGCTTAAATACTAGATGGAAGCCCAACATTTAGTCTTTATACGAGGGTCGTGTAATGAGTTTGTTAATCATGAAAACCTTTGTAAAGTTAGCCGCCGCTCTGTGCGTTTTCTATAAAGAAAAACTGTTTGTATTGCAGTCAGTACCTTAGGAGTACTCAGACTAAAGCTGCTGTTTTGGACGTTATTCACTTGTTTATACGAAGTTGACTCGATCCTTTACTTTGGCTTTTAGATAGTATGACCATTGAAGGATAAACCCAGACATTATCCTTTAAAAACTGTGGTTTACCCCCATATTGTTATGAACCTTAGCTCTTATATTTTTTTATAACCTTTTATAACTTTTTATAAATACCAGGAAGACAACCATATGCGAATGCCTGAACCGCGCTCGTCGCGTCAGTTAAACCAATTGGCCACTCAGCTGCAAGGCGAAGCTGAAATTAGTGGTGTCAACGCGTCTGGGACACAAATATCAAGTCGTGCTTTTGAGATGGTTACGGAGTTTGAGCCAGCAGGCGATCAGCCGCAAGCGATCGAAAAACTGGTCAAGGGTATCAATGCTGGCATGGATGAGCAGCTGTTACTTGGGGTGACGGGGTCGGGTAAGACCTATACTATGGCAAAGGTTATCTCTGAGACCCAGCGCCCAACCATTATCATGGCGCATAATAAAACCCTTGCGGCGCAGTTATATGGTGAGTTTAAATCGTTTTTCCCCAATAATGCGGTTGAGTATTTTGTCAGCTATTACGATTACTATCAGCCAGAAGCCTATGTGGCGGCAAGTGATACCTTTATCGAAAAAGACAGTGCCATCAATGATCACATTGATCAGATGCGTCTATCAGCGACGCGTGCGCTGCTTGAGCGCCGCGATGCAATTATCGTAGCCTCGGTATCCTGTATTTATGGTTTGGGTGACCCAGAAAGCTATCTAAAAATGCTCTTGCATGTCGTCGTTGGCGACAAGATAGACCGAACCGCAACGATTAAGCGTTTGGTTGAGATGCAATATACCCGTAACGAGCTCGATTTTGGGCGTGGTACCTATCGCTTGCGCGGTGAGCTTTTGGATATCTATCCTGCGGAATCTGAGCAGTTAGCGGTGCGGGTGCACTTGTTTGACAATGAAGTGGAAAAAATCACGTGGTTCGACCCTTTAACCGGTAAAACGGTGCGCAGCGTGCCGCGTATTACTATTTATCCAAAATCCCATTATGTGACGCCGCGTAATAAGTTAGAGGCTGCTAGTCATACCATTCGCGCTGAGCTTGAGCCGCGTCTTGAGTATTTCCGAGAAAACAATAAGCTGATAGAAGCGCAGCGTTTAAAAGAGCGTACCCAGTATGACCTTGAGATGATTCAACAGCTCGGCTACTGTAACGGTATCGAAAACTACTCGCAGCATCTCTCTGGTCGCCCATCAGGGGAAGCGCCGCCGACGCTGTTTGATTATATTCCAGAGGATGCACTGTTATTCCTCGATGAATCACATGTGACGGTCTCGCAGATTGGCGCGATGTATAAAGGCGATAGATCCCGTAAAGAGAACTTGGTTAATTATGGTTTTCGTTTGCCAAGTGCGATGAATAACCGCCCGATGAAGTTTGAAGAGTGGGAGCGTATCAAGCCTAAAACGATTTACGTTAGTGCCACGCCTGCATTATATGAGCTTGAGCACAGCGAGCAGGTAGTCGAGCAAGTCGTGCGCCCAACGGGGCTGATTGATCCTGAGATTGAGATTCGTCCTGTATTGACGCAGGTCGATGATGTGCTCTCTGAGATTACCAAACGCCGCGAAAAAGATGAGCGCGTTTTGATTACCACCTTGACCAAGCGTATGTCAGAGGATTTGACCAGTTATCTAAAAGAATACGATGTCAAAGTTGCCTATCTGCACTCGGATATCGATACCGTTGAGCGTATGCAAATTATTCATGAGCTACGTACAGGCGTACATGATGTGTTAGTCGGCATTAACCTGTTGCGTGAAGGCTTAGATATGCCTGAGGTGTCATTGGTGGCGATATTTGATGCCGACAAAGAAGGTTTTTTACGTTCTGAGCGCTCATTGATTCAGACCATTGGTCGTGCCGCGCGTCATATCAATGGTAAAGCAATTCTCTATGCTGATCGCATTACCAACAGTATGCAAAAGGCGATAGATGAGACGGATCGTCGCCGTGAAAAGCAGATTGCCTTTAACCTTGAGCATAATATCACGCCAAAGGGCGCGCGCCGTAGTATCACCGATAAAATCGATACCGGTGATGATTTGAACGCCAATGACAATCAAGCGATTCCGGTTAAGAGTAATTTACCTGATGTCGATATCAGTATTTTACGGAGCCCTGATTTATTGGCGAAAGAGATTAATCGCCTTGAGAAGCTGATGAAGCAGATGTCGCGTGATTTGAAGTTTGAAGATGCAGCAAAAACGCGTGATAAAGTATTGGAGTTAAAAGCGCATTTGATTTAGAAGTTTAGGTGTAGAATGTAAAAACAGTAGGGCGGGTTAACTGATGGTTAACTCGCCTTTTTTTGCCTTTCTTGTGACCAAAATAATCTCACTTTTATTCAAAGGAATTAATAACCAATAATTGGCTATAACAAAACTTGTTTTTATACCAAATGCCACTTAATATGATAGCTCTGAGCAGTAAATATCTTATAACAACGGACGTTGAGGCATATAATCCATGATGCAAAATAACAAATACTTAGAATTAAATGCAAATGAAAACTCATTAGGTATGTCAGATTCTGCCAAACAAGCCATTACAGACTCTTTAGGTGCTGGCTTTCGTTATCCTGACAATCCACGCGCGGCACTCATTAGTAAAATTGCTACGATCCATGGTGTGGCAGAAAACCAAATCTCACTAGGCAATGGCTCAACTGAAAATATTCGAGCGACCTTGCAAATGCTGCAATATAAAGCATTAAAAGAGGGCAGGCAGTTTCAAATGGTGATCCCTGTGCCAACATTTGATTGTGCAGAGATGTATGCAGATGCCATCGGTGTGCCCGTCGTCAAGATACCGCTAACCGCTGAAAACTATGATTATGATTTTGAAGGACTAAAAAAAGCAGCTGACGAGTTTGATGGTATCAGCTTATTTTATATTTGCAATCCGAACAACCCAACTGGCATCATTACATCAACGTCAAAGCTTAAAACTTGGATAAGTCATGCACCAGACAACCATTATTTTTTATTAGATCAAGCGTACTTGGAGTATGTGTCAGATTCAAGTTTTGAGAGTGGTATTGAGTGGGTAAAACAAGGCTTATCAGACAATCTAATTGTGATCCATACTTTCTCAAAATTATGTGCCTTGGCTGGTATGCGAGTAGGCTACGCGATTTCCAATCCGCAAGCTATCGAGACTGTCGAAGCATTTATGTCTATGGACAATACCAACTTGTCAGGTGCAGTCGCTGCTATCGCGACATTGAATGATGCAGAGTTTTTAGCGCTCAGCTTACGCAATACCAATCAATCGCGGCAGATGATAGAGACAGTACTAGACGAACTTGGACTGCGTTATCTACCCTCACAGACCAATTTTATTTTTCATGAAATAAAAGGGGATTTGAAAACCTATATCGCGAGAATGCGCGACCATGGCATCAAGGTTGGTCGTGAGTTTCCACCGGTTACAGGTTTCAATCGCTTGACACTTGGCACGCCTGAGGAGATGGCAGTATTTATTGAAGTACTAAAGCTGTTTCGTGAAAATGACTGGATATGAGTGAGATAAATCCTATGAATTAACCAACCTCAAACGCAGTTTTACATATCCCATCTTAAAAAATACCGTCTTATCTTATAAGGTTGATCTGCTAAGCACACTCTTTTAGGTCACTATTTTTTAGTTTACTGTCTTTTAAAGCGATAGATAAATATTGAATAATAGCTAATCTTAGGTGTGCTAACGTAAATTATAATTATAAGGTTAAAGATATATTTATGTTTGATATCAAATCATTTTTTAAACGAGAAGTAGAAAAAAAGCTCATCAATTTAGACGATTACATTGTGATGCCTGAGCGAATAGAGGTGGCGCTAGAAGGTGGGGTATTAAATTGTGTACTTAATAGCGATGGCCGAGTGGATATATTTTATACCAAGGATGGGGTGACAGAAGTCAGTTCTGCACCGCGTAAGCATCCTTTTACTGAGTTTGAGACCGAGTTATATCATGGGATATATGATGATGTTATTCATGATTTGATAAAAGAGGTGAATAAGATACTAGCACGCCGGTCAAAATATTTTCGCCAGAATAAGACATCGCAACCTACAGCGTCTCTCATGTCTCAGCCATATACAACAAGTAAGTTATAAGCTGGTCTAAATTATTGTCATTTTGGAAAAAATAAAAAATCAGTAATGAAAAGGGCGCATTATTTAAATAATGCGCCTTTTTCTTACCTGTTATGTTGATATTAAATTGAAATAACTAGCACTGCTGCTTACTTTTTTGTAGCAACTGCTTTATCTTTGGCAGCTAATGCAGATGTTTTCGTAATAGGGATAGATTGTGTGCCTTCCACTAGATGATTGGTGTTGGTTTGTGTGACCAAGCCTTTTGCAAAACGGGTACTGTCATCACGTGTTTTTAAAGTATTGGTAAAATACCATTCACACTGAAAAGCCTGTTCATTAATATCAAGTAGCATATAACCATGATCAGTCTGGTTATTGAATTTTTGATGCGGATTGGCTTCTGGTCCGGCGTTTTTTTCAGGAAATGCCAGTGAAGTCAGAGCAGGGCAAACGAACTCGACGGCAATTGAGCCTTCTCCCGTATTAGGATTATAACTGCTCGCATCAAAAGGGTTTTTACAGATATCGAATGCGAATGAAGCATGATAATCACCCGTGAGTACCACCGTATTGTCAATCTTATTGTTTTCAATAAAGTCCAATAAACGGCTGCGAGCGCTAGCGTAACCATTCCATATGTCACTAGAGTTGGTAGCGGATGAGCCTTTAAAGGGCGCTAGAATCACTTGCTGCCCCAATATCTGCCATGTTGCTCTCCGACGTTTGCCCTGCAACATATTGAGATACAGCCAGTTTTCTTGTTCAAAACCCAATAGCTGGCGTGCAGGCTCATTACTGGCAGCCGCATCAAGTTTTTCACGCCCAAAAATGCGGGTATCGAGCATATTTAAATCAAACAGCTTGCCAAACTCAAAGCGTCTATAGATACGCAGTTGGCTATCCAACTCATTGCTCTTATCGTCTCTAATGGGCATCCATTCATGATACGCACGAACGGCAGACATTTTACGTTCTATAAAACTGCCTTTGCTGTCATTATGGAATCTAGCGCCACTTTTCCATGAATTATCTGCTATTTCATGATCGTCCCAAACGACGATAAATGGATGTTGGCGATGGCATTCTTGCAAATCGATATCAGTACGGTAACAGGCGTAGCGGCGGCGATAATCCTCTAAGCTGATGATTTCATTTTTAGGTTCTAAGGGGCGCTCTGCGGTTAAGGAAGGGTCACGATAAAACCCTTCTGCATACTCATAAATATAATCACCTAAATGCAGGACGGCTGAGATATCAGCTTGTTTTGCAATGTTTGCATAGCCATTAAAATAGCCAAAGCCATAGTTTGAGCAAGATACCACCGCTAAGCGTACACGATCAACCTCGCTCGCTGGCAGGTCTGGATGCGGTATGGTGCGCGTACGACCGATAGGAGAGAGATAGCCCAATGCTTCAAAGCCGTAATAATAAGTGGTATTAGGTTGAAGAGAGTTAGGATCGACTTTGACCGTAAAGTCTGCTGCTAAAGTCGCTAATGCTCTACCTTCTACAACGATGTTTTTTAGCTCGGGATCTGTGGCAACCTTATAGCCGACTGGAATACTTGTGGCGGTAATGCTGCCATCGTTGGTAACTCGCGTCCACAATATGACTCTATCTTGTAAAGGGTCACCGCTTGCGATGCCATGTATAAAGGGCGAGGCACCTTGATAACCCAAATCATCTACGGTATCCAGCTGATCTGGTTTCTTATTGTCATTGTCATCTGATGAGCAGGCGCTTAGCTGAGTGAGCAAAGTCCCTGCTACTGTCACCTGACCGCCTAGTTTTATAAATGCACGTCTTTTCATCTGTCATCCTTAATCTCAATTAAAAATAAATCCCATTTATTTTTGGTAGCTGGCTACGTATGGAGATACGAAAATTTATCAATATGGTCGCTATTATAAAATTTAGCCTACTATTGTTTATAATCTATACGAATAGGCTGAGTTAAGCAATCGCTAACCCAGCCTAATTATTGATAATGACAGATATGATTAATAAATGAGTTATTTGACGATACTGGAGTAACAGCTCTGCAATGATTTTGCGACAACTCTAGCCACTAATTGCACGCGGTACTGTGGGTCTAACGCTGCATTACCCAATTCAACGATGCTGACTTGTTGCGGTGCTTGCTCACTAACGCAGCCACAAACTCTGCCTTTTACCGCTTCTTCTTGTGCATCAGTCATCGCGACACTGGCGATACGCCACGCGTTTTGCTGTTCGATCTGACTGCGACATTGATTGTCGATCGCCGCTTTAAAAACGCTCATACCGATTTCATTGGCAGTGCCCATTGCTGTTCCTGCATTGGTATTGCCGCCCGTTGAGGCACAGCCCGCTAACGCAAATGTTGCTAGTAGTACTGTTGATGCGAATAATTTTTTCATCAGATATCCTTTCAGATTGGTCGGTATTATAAGGGGGCATACTTAATATTTTATATCGTACCGAGCAGGTATACGAAAGCTTATAACCTGCTGTTTGCTATTTATACCTTGTCATACTTGCATGATCAGTACGATCATCAGCACACATAGAAAGTCATCTTACTAGAACTCAATATTGATGACAAAGGAAATATAATCACGATATTAAAATATCTATCAACCATTGTTTTTTATCAAATCATGTCATAGCACAAACCATAATAAATGCCTTAGTAACTATGGAGCTTTATAGAGGTAAAGGTTTACAACACAGTTAAAGTTTGTTTAAATAACTTACAATATGAAACTTAGTATCGCTTAGCGAAACAAGACAAAAGCCCCGTATTTAGTGAATGCTAGCGTTAACTTTCAATATATTTCGATTGATATAGTCAATACGACATAAAGTGGATATATAACACTATACGGGACTGGTACAAGTTTTTCTTGCTTGCTTGCTTGCTATGCCTATGTCAGCAAAGGCTGCGTAAACTTTGTTCTATTTCCGCTGCATCTTTTTCATATTGACTATGCTTGTAGTTAGGTTAAGAGCTAGTAAGAAAAACAATATAGCAATATAAAGCCTCTCATGTTTTAATGAGATAGACTGTTTTTTATGGCGCGCTCATGGCAACAGAATGCATGATAACAGAGTGAATAAAGCCATCTAAAACAGCAGGCTGCTAGTATGACAGATATGGATAGCACCATCGTATTTGCATCATATTTTTATACATCCATTTGCTTTATTTTATCAAGGAAGAAAACAATGAAGTCCATTTATAAACTGCCTTTACTCGCCGCTATGATTGCAGCCGGTATGACCATGGTTGCTTGTTCAGACAAAGCGCCTGCTGATACCGCAGCTACTGACGGTGCTACTACTGAAACCTCTACAGATACTACTGCTACAGCAAGTGACAAGCTTGAAACCAAGTTTGTCACCATTGCTACAGGCGGTGCGTCCGGTCCTTATAATATTATTGGCACCTCTTTAGCAGAGGTTTATGCCAAAACTTTTGGCGTTAATGCTAAGACTCAAACGACGGGTGCTTCAGTAGAAAACGTCAACCTATTGACCCAAGGTAAAGTAGATATGGTGCTGGCACTTAGTGATGTCGTCACTGATGCCGTCGAAGGTAAAAATGACTTTAAGGCGCCTATTGGCAATATTCAGCAAATTGCTGTTCTGTACCCTAACGTTATTCAGCTGGTTGCTTCAGAAAAGTCTGGCATCAAAAACATTGAAGATTTAAAAGGCAAGCGTATTGCAGTTGGTGATCAAGGCTCGGGTACTGAAGTCAATGCTCGTACTTTATTAGAAGGTTTTGGTATTACCTATGATGATGTCAAGGTCGATTATCTAGGTTTTGCAGATGCTGCAGATGCGATGAAAGCGGGCAAAATTGAAGCCGCGTTTTTTAGTAGTGGCTTACCAAACTCTTCGCTTTTAGAGCTAGAGCAGGGCATCAAGTTGCAGCTAGTGACCATCAATCAAGATAAGCTCAAGAAAATTATTGAGACCAAGCCTTACTTTAAGACGTTTGAGATTCCTGCTGGTACTTATGGTAACGACGCTGCTATCCCAACCACAGCCGTTATGAATGCTCTGTTGGTACGCTCTGATATCTCGGAAGATGATGGCTACAAGCTGACCAAAGCCTTATTTGAAAACTTGGATGGTCTAAAAAATGCTCACCAAGCAGCAAACGATATCAGTTTAGAGACGGCCCAAGTCGGTATGGTTGCCCCTATTCATCCTGGTGCCAAAAAATACTATGATGAGAAAGCAGCAAAATAAGCAGCTATGGTGGATAGCTGGCGCAGCATCTATTGCTGCGCTGGTTTTATTTGTACTATGGGCGATTTTTAGCCGTCAAACTGTTATTGAAGTACGGGTAGCGGGCGCTACTGGTAACAATAACGATAGTCTAGTCTGCTATTTTGTTAAGCCCAATTTTCAATTGCGCTGGATTCATTCGGTAGAAAAGCAGTGGTGGGAGGAGCAATATCTTCGTGAGGAAGATGGCTTGTTATTAACCAATACTTACTTTCAGGCATTTGGTGCTGGTACGCCGTCTACTGAAAAGTTTGCTGCTATACAAAAAGAGGGCTATGTCGGCTATCAAATCAATCAAAGGTTTCCGCATCTCAACTGGGTTGTCTCAAGACTGACTCAAGGTGAGATTGATTATGCCGGTCAGCGTATTCTTATTCACCAGCTGGTACCCGATTATTCAGAAGTAACTATCATGCCCAAGGCATATAGCCCAATCGATAGATTCAATAAGGATTTTTGTCATGAACTCCCAAGTGATGGATCACAGTAGCGATAAGCCTCATGCCAGTGATGATGCTAAACTGTCCAAACAGCCAGATGCGCATGAAGATACTGAGCATGACGTTGATCCGAGTGTCACACAAGCGATATTAGAAAAATACGATCGAGAATCTATTACCCGTCATATCACCCAAGGTCCAGTGAAATATATTATCGCTGCAATCTGTATCTTATATTCCCTGTTTCATTTATACATCACCTTCAACCCAATGCCGTCACTATTACAGCGCTCTGTGCACGTGGGCGTTGGCTTTGCGCTGATTTTCCTGATCTTCCCTGCTAGCAAAAAAAGCAGCCGTCAGAAAGTAGCATGGTATGACTGGATTTGGTTTTTCTTTTCTTTATCCGGGATGGCGTATCTCATCTATGAATATCAAGATATCGTCACCAGTCGCGGCGGTATGGCAAATTCCGTCGATGTGATATTTTCGATTATTACGGTCGTCTGCGTCCTTGAGGGCAGTCGGCGCATTACGGGTTGGATATTGCCCATATTAGCTTCTATATTTCTGCTGTATCCTTTTATCAGTCATATGGACTTTATGCCTGATCGGCTATTGACCAGACCTTATGATTTGGGAGATATTTTTGGTCAGTTATTTCTAAAAACTGAAGGGCTATATTCGGTCGCAATCGGGGCATCCGTCACTTTTATCTTCTTATTTATTTTGTTTGGGGCGTTTCTAGCGCGTTCTGGAATGGGTCAGTTGTTTAATGATTTGGCATTGGCGCTGGCAGGCGATAAAAAAGGCGGACCTGCTAAAGTCGCTGTCATATCAAGTGGCTTTATGGGCAGTATCAATGGTTCAGCCTTATCAAACGTCGTTAGTACGGGCGCATTTACCATCCCATTAATGAAAAAGGTTGGCTATCATAAAGATTTTGCGGGCGCCGTAGAGGCAAGTGCATCAGTTGGCGGTCAGATATTGCCACCAATTATGGGTGCTAGTGCTTTCATTATGGCAGAAACGACAGGGCTACCTTATAGCACCATTGCTTTGGCGGCATTATTACCTGCCATTCTCTATTATCTGGGCGTTATTGCACAGGTGCATTTTCGCGCCGGTCGCCGTGACTTAAAAGGTATGGCAAAAGAGAGTCTGCCACGAGTAAAAGAGGTCTTAAAAGCGCGCGGTCATATGCTATTACCGATTGTATTTCTGATTTATTTATTAATACAAAATGTACCAGTAGGGTACGCTGCAGCTTATACCATTGGCTTTACTGTCGTCATTAGTATGCTACGTAAAGAAACACGTATGGGCTTTAAAGATATTTTGGGTGCGTTAGAAGACGGCGCGCGCCAGTCATTAGCAGTGATGGCGGCTTGTGCGGTTGTCGGTATCATCATTGGGGTCGTTAGTTTAACGAGCTTTGGTACGGTCATGACCTCATCGATTGTCACCTTAGGGGCAGGGTCGTTATTGCTCACATTGATTTTGACCATGTTAGCTTCGATGGTTTTAGGGATGGGGTTGCCATCTATTCCTGCTTATATTATTACTGCAACCATGGCGGCGCCTGCTTTAGCAGGGTTTAATATCCCTATTTTATCAGCGCATATGTTTGTCTTCTATTTTGGCGTGTTTGCCAATATTACCCCGCCTGTCTGTCTGGCAGCCTTTGCTGGGGCTGGTATCTCGGGCGGCGATCCGATGAAAACAGGATATCTATCTTTAAAGCTGGCGTTAGCAGGTTTTATCGTGCCGTTTATGTTTATTTATAATCCTGCGATGTTGATGATTGACCCGACAGATCTTGCGGTGACGGCAAAAGAATTCCCATTACCGCCGGTTATCGATATTATGATTGCCGTTGTGACGTCTGTCATTGGCGTGATTGGACTTAGTGCTGCGTTAGAGGGCTATTTTAAAAGTGATATGAATACCGTTACGCGCTTGATATTGGCAGTGGGTGCATTACTGCTGATTTATCCTGGGCTGATTACCGGTGCAATTGGCGGTATCATAGTACTGGGTATTGCAGCGTTCAATATAAAAAGGAGTAATACGCCAGCGGCTTTAAATGTTTAAGCGTTTAAGTATTTAAAGCCGATATGTGGATGCTCTAAGTGAGATAAAACAGTTAGAAGCATAAAAAAGGGCGAGTAGTAGATAGCTACTATTCGCCCTTTTTATATTTTAAAATTTATCATTCTACTTTAATAGAGTGACAAATAACATTTAGCAGCCAAGCTTACCTTCAGCCTCTAGTGCTTTTTTGCTACGGATAGGCGCTGGGCAATCTTCGCCATAGTATTGACGATCCGCAAAGTAGCTTGAGCGTACCATAGGACCTGCCCAAATGTTAAAGAAACCAATCTTTTTGCCATAATCCATATAACGCTGGAATTCATCCGGATGCACATAGCGATCGACTGGCGCATGGTCTTTACTGGGTTGTAAGTACTGACCAACGGTAATCATATCAACGTCATGCGCTTTTAAATCGTCAAGTAGCGCATAGATTTCTTCTTCTGTTTCACCAAGCCCAACCATAAAACCGCATTTGGTGGCGATATCAGGGCGACGTTCTTTGTATAACTTAAGCAAATCTAGCGAATGCTGATAGTCAGAGCCGGGACGGAATGCTTTATATAAACGAGGTACGGTTTCGATATTATGATTAAAGACATCCGGCGCCGTCTCAGTCAGTAAGTCCAAAGCGATATCCATACGACCACGAAAATCTGGTACCAAAATCTCGATTAAGCAATTTGGGCTGAGCGCGCGAGATTCGTTCAATACTTCAACAAAATGTGCCGCACCGCCATCTTTTAAATCATCGCGGTCGACAGAGGTGATTACGGCATATTTTAGCTTAAGACCCAATATGGTCTCAGCGGTATGGCGCGGCTCATCTTTATCTAACGCATTTGGGCGACCGTGTCCGACATCACAGAACGGGCAACGGCGGGTACAGATATCACCCATAATCATAAAGGTCGCTGTTCCATCAGAGAAGCACTGGGCAAGGTTTGGGCAAGCCGCTTCTTCACAGACCGTATAAAGCTTTTGCTCACGCAAAGTGGCTTTAATACGTGCCACTTCTGCTGGAGACGATAATTTAACGCGAATCCAATCTGGCTTTTTCTTCGCCTCGACGGTTGGGATGATTTTAATTGGGATACGGGCAACTTTATCGTAGCCACGGAGTTTTTCGCCTTGGATGGCTTTTTTCGGTTTTGCGCGAGCAGCAGGCGTGTGCGTTTGTACGGCGTTTGTCATAATCAAATATTCTCTTAACCCTTGATATAATAAGGGTTTATGGCATTATTAAAATGTTTTATGAATGAAGCTATTATAGCAGATATTTGGTCGAGGTTTTTTAGGCAATCTTGTTAAGACGACGATCGAAAAAGCTGCTAGGAATAATAAGGCTCTGACGAATAACAGGCTTTTATAAATAATAGCGTAGCAGCGTATGTTTGCCATCGTTTTATTTATTGATATCAGTATCCATATCTATGCCCATGTCATTTAACACCTCTATGGCAGCGCGAAATGCTTCTTGAGTGGCAGGTGCCCCGCAATAAGGGAGGCTATGCATCAAAACTTCTCGAATCTCAGCGACGCTGGCACCATTATTAATTGCCCCTCGGATATGTCCCTTCAGCTCATTTGGGCTTTTTTGCGCAATCAAAAAACCGATGGTAATAAGCGAGCGATATTTGCGCGGCAGTATGGTGTCATCTTGCCATGTGCTGCCCCAAGCGTGCTCGATAATCCAGTCTTGTAATGGCTGAGTAAACGGCGTTGCCGCATCAAGCGAGCGTTTGACGTGCTCTGCGCCCATGACCTCGGTACGAACTTTTAGACCCTTGTCATAAAGGGTGTTTTGATTAAGGACTTGAGTGGCATCGTGACTGATACTATTTTCTTTGTTTTCTTTATTATCCATTATCATCCTTGATGTTGTGAGTAAATAGGGTGCGCCTCAACGAGGCTTTATCGAGGCTTTGCTGCCAAATAGTATAACAGTCGGGCGCATTTTATTTAACCGTTAATCGAGATATAGTTGAGTCGATTTGATAATAACGACCTTTTTCTTTTAAGTGACTAGGCGGCAGCCATGGCGCCTTACTGGCACTTTATGTTGAATCATAAAAGACAAAATAAGTCATCAGGTTGAGAGATTTAGAACTGATGACTTGGGCATCATTGGTCAGATTTTTGATGGTACTATTTATATAATAAATGTTCAATATGACCCCTTGATAACCGCTTTATGAGCCTTTTAAAGCCTGAGCCATTAACATTTAGGGCGTTTTAAGCTATGATTGCACCAATTATTATTCCATCTAGTATATAGACGCAGGCGGTCATGCTGACTACCCACGTGATGTACTAATACTCCCAACTGACGAGGACGACTATTGTGTTAGAAGCTTATCGTAAACATGTCGCAGAACGTGCTGAGCTAGGAACTGTACCACTTCCACTAAATGAGAAGCAGGTAGCAGAATTGGTTGAGCTACTCAAAAACCCACCAGCGGGTGAAGATGCGTTCTTGATGGACTTGCTTGAAAACCGTATTCCAGCCGGTGTTGACCAAGCTGCTTATGTTAAAGCAGCATTTTTAGCCGCTATCGTAAAAGGCGAAGCGACGTCTGCACTTGTGAGTAAGAAAAAAGCAGTTCAAATCTTGGGTACGATGCAAGGTGGCTACAACGTTCAACCTTTGGTTGCCGCTCTTGATGATGCGGAAGTGGCACAAGAAGCGGCCGATGCGCTGAAAAAGACCTTACTGGTATTTGATGCGTTCAATGACGTGACTGAAAAAGCGGAAGCGGGCAATACTATCGCTAAAGAAGTGGTCCAGTCTTGGGCTGATGCTGAGTGGTTCTTAAGCCGTGATGCTGTACCAGCTAAGACCACTTACACGACATTTAAAGTAACGGGCGAAACCAACACTGACGATTTGTCTCCTGCGCAAGACGCGTGGAGCCGTCCTGATATCCCATTGCATTCATTAGCCATGCATAAGAACTCTCGCGACGGCATCCATGCTGACGTAGAGGGCGTTGTTGGTCCGATGAAGCAAATTGAGGCCTTAAAAGAAAAAGGTCATCCGCTTGCTTATGTTGGTGACGTCGTTGGTACTGGTTCTAGCCGTAAGTCTGCAACCAACTCAGTACTTTGGCTCATGGGCGAAGATATCCCGAACGTGCCAAACAAACGTGGCGGCGGTCTAGTACTTGGTAACAATATCGCACCTATCTTCTTTAATACTATGGAAGATTCTGGCGCATTACCAATCGAAAAAGTAGCCGTTGATAACCTAAACATGGGTGATGTGTTTGATATCTATCCGTATGAAGGCAAAATCACTAAGCATGATTCTGACGAAGTACTATCAACCTTTAAGCTAAACTCACCAACTTTGCTTGATGAAGTTCGCGCTGGTGGCCGTATTCCACTCATCGTTGGTCGTGGTTTGACCAACCGTGCACGTGAATATATGGGTCTTGGTCATTCAGACGTCTTTGCTAAGCCAGAAGAGCCAGCTGATACCGGTAAAGGTTTTACCCTAGCGCAAAAAATGGTTGGTAAAGCGTGTGGCCTGTCAGGCGTACGTCCTGGTATGTACTGTGAACCAAAAATCACTACTGTCGGTAGCCAAGATACCACAGGTCCGATGACCCGTGATGAGCTAAAAGACTTAGCTTGCCTAGGTTTCCAAGCAGATTTAGTGATGCAGTCATTCTGTCATACGGCGGCTTATCCAAAGCCAGTAGATATCGAAACTCAGCATACGCTTCCTGACTTTATCATGAATCGTGGCGGCGTAAGCTTACGTCCGGGCGATGGTATTATCCATTCATGGTTGAACCGTATGCTACTGCCAGATACTGTCGGTACTGGTGGTGACTCGCATACCCGTTTCCCAATCGGTATCTCATTCCCAGCGGGTTCTGGCTTAGTTGCCTTTGCTGCTGCGACGGGTGTTATGCCACTTGATATGCCGGAATCTGTCCGTGTGCGCTTTGTAGGCGAGCGCCAACCTGGTATCACGCTACGTGACCTAGTACACGCAATTCCTTATCAAGCCATCAAAGAAGGTTATTTGACGGTTGATAAAAAAGGTAAAATCAACGAGTTTAACGGTCGTATTCTTGAAATCGAAGGTTTAGAAGACTTAACTGCTGAGCAAGCGTTTGAATTGTCTGATGCCTCAGCTGAGCGTAGTGCTGCTGGTTGTACCATTACCTTATCAGAAGCCTCGGTGACTGAGTACCTAAACTCAAACATCACCTTGCTTAAGTGGATGATTTCAGAAGGTTATGGCGATGCCCGTACCATCAGTCGCCGTATTGAGCAAATGCAAGAGTGGCTTGCCAATCCAAGCCTGATGCGTGCTGATGAAGATGCAGAATATGCCATCGATATGACTATTGATATGTCTGAAATCAAAGAGCCAATTCTTTGCTGCCCGAACGATCCAGACGATGCAAAAACTTTGGCAGATGTGGCCGGTGACACCATTGATGAGGTATTCATTGGTTCATGTATGACCAACATCGGTCATTTCCGCGCTGCTGGTAAATTGCTCAAAGATGTTCCAGCAGGCAGCTTGCAGACACGTCTATGGATTGCGCCACCAACCAAAATGGATGCGCGTCAGTTGATGGAAGAAGGTTACTATAACATCTATGCACAAGCTGGCGCTCGTACCGAAATGCCAGGTTGTTCATTATGTATGGGTAACCAAGCACGTATCGCACCGAACTCTACTGCCGTATCTACCTCTACCCGTAACTTCCCGAACCGTCTAGGTCAAGGTGCTAACGTATATCTAGCATCGGCTGAGCTGGCTTCTGTTGCTGCGGTATTGGGTAAACTCCCAACCAACGAAGAGTATCAGCAGTATGCTGGCATGCTAAACAGCATGGGTGATGAGGTATATCAATACATGAACTTCGATCGTATGGAAGAATATACAGAAGAAGCGGATAAAATTAACGTTGCTCAGTTAAGCTAATATTAAATGCGCTGTTAATATAAACGTTAAAAAATCTCTATAATAAAGCCCCGTATCGTGATGATACGGGGCTTTTTGCTATGAGTGATGGCTGGTTTCTCTCATTATCTGATGTATAATATAGCAGCAGGCGGAAACCGTGGCTCTGCATTCTTTTCTCATTTTTATCTCGGGACGGACCGATACTTTGATAGGCACTTTGTGGTTTATGCTCAAGTGCTATGGAGTCCTGGTTGATTACTTTATCCCCACTCAAACGTCGTATCGTCTATGTGACTGTCTTTGAAATCATCGCTATTATTTCTTCTACTTTTGTCCTAATGAAGCTTAGCGGTGGCGATGCGACAGAGTCGCTGCCAGTTGCTGTGATGGTGTCATTGGTCGCTGTGATTTGGAACTTCTTATATAACACTGCTTTTGAAGCTTGGGAGCGTCGCAAACAGGTGCCTAAGCGTACACTGCTGATACGAAGTGTCCACGCGATAGGTTTTGAGGGCGGCTTGGTGTTGATTTGCCTGCCACTTTATATGATTTGGTATGATGTTGGTTTTATCAAAGCCTTTATGATGGAAGCGGCGCTACTGCTGTTTTTCTTGATATATACCTTTATCTTTACCTTGGCTTTTGACAAAATATTTACCTTACCGCATCACTATAAAAATGCCTCTGCTGTTTCATAAACAAGGGTACTCATATCGACTTGTTTTTATCGTATTTTATCCAAAAAAAAGGCTGCCATTCGGTAGCCTTTTTGCTGTTAGTGCAAAAGATAATGCAAAATATAGCGTTAAAAGACTCTTACTTACCCTGATAAACGGGCTTACGTTTTTCCATAAATGCCGTAATGCCTTCTTTAAAGTCATTAGTTTTGGCGAGCATAGTCTGCTGTTCCACCTCCATATCTAGCGCTTCGTTCAGACCCATATAAGCATGGGTATTAATCATATGCTTCATCGAAGCCAATGCTTTGCCGGGTAAGTTGCTAAGGCGCATGGCCAGTGCCAGTACGCTAGCATCCAGCTCGTCGCTATTGACCACATCATTAACCAAGTTTAAGCGCGCCATATCGTCAGCTTTAAGCTTATCGCCAAGCATCACCATTTCAGTCGTCTTTGCGACGCCAATCAATTGATTTAATAAATAAATGCCGCCTGCATCTGGAATCAAGCCAATATTGACAAAGGCTTGCACAAATTTGGCATTATCAGCGGCAATACGAAAGTCACAAGTCAGTGCCAAGTTCATGCCAGCGCCAGCGACGGCACCTTCGAGTTTGGCGATGATAGGTTTATGAATATTACGCAGCTTTAAGCTAATCTCAGCGACTTCACCGACCATAAAATTCAGCTTATCTGATAATGCCTCGCTTTCCATGCCGTGTTCTAACATCTCACCAATATGACCGCCGCTTGAAAAATTATTACCAGCGCCCTGTAAAACGATGACTCGTACTTGCTCATCCTCATCTGCTTTGGTCAGGGCGCTCATCATGGCGTCTTTAAGCACCGTACTAAAGGCATTCAAGGTTTTGGGGTCGTTCATCGTGATGGTTGCGATATGGTTTTTGGCTTGATATTCGACAAGAGGGTGTGACATGGTTGATATCCTTAATTGAGTTTTCTATAAAACGTTTTTGGTAACCAGCACTGTTGGCAGTCAATGCAGCAAATAATACAATGCCAATTACTATAGCAGTTTGAGTTTATTATAAAAGCAGGATTTGTGCGCGCTGAAGACATGATTCAGCGATGGTTTTTTACGATGCTACTATTGCTAAAGATATAAAACCTACCATTCAAAAATAAGGCTACTATCTGTAGAGAGGTTGAATTATGCTAGAAGGCAGCTTTTTAAAGACTGAGTTTATATTTAGTGAATCAACAAGGAGGTGTTTATGCCAACGATAAGAATCAACGACGTCGATATTTATTATGAAGACAGCGCGCCAAACGATCAGCAAAAACCCGTCATGGTATTTGCCCATGGACTGCTGTGGAATACCCACCTGTTCGATAAGCAAGTTGAGTATTTTAAGGACAGTTATCGCTGTATTGCCTTTGATTTTCGCGGACAAGGTCAGTCTGAGATAACCAAGTCGGGCTACGATATGGACACCTTAACTGAAGATACGCTGGCATTGTTAAAGGCGCTTCAGATTGATAAGTGTCATTTTTTAGGGCTATCAATGGGTGGGTTTGTTGCCCAGCGTATTGCTATAAAACGTCCTGAGTTATTATTATCACTGACACTACTTGAGACCTCCGCTGACCCCGAGGACCCAAAAAACATACCGCAATATCGTAAGCTGGTAAAGGCCATTCGCTGGTTGGGCATGAAAAGGGTCAGTAAAAAGGTCATGCCGATTATGTTTGGTAGCAGCTTTTTGGCTGATAAATCGCGTAAGGCTGACCGTAGAGAGTGGTTGGCTATGTTACAAGGCAATCGTAAAGGTGGGGTCGTGAAGGCGACAACTGGTGTGATTGAGCGCTTAGCAACCTACGATCAGCTCAGTGCTATCAAAACGCCGACGCTTATCATTGTGGGCGATGAAGATGTGGCAACGCCCTATGCAAAAGCTGAACGTATGCACTTTGCAATAGCAGGCTCTAAGCTCGTGGTAATCACAGGTGCGGGGCATACAGCAACCGTTGAAGAGCCAGAGCAGGTAAATAAAGCCATTAATAAGTTTTTAGCAAACTTTATGTAGGGCTCATTGCTGATATTCTATCTCACACGACAGCATTTATTAGCATAAAAATATAGTAAAAAAGCCGTTATCAAAATCACGATAACGGCTTTTTTTAACCTTTGAAAAGGAGTTTTTATACCTTATAAGCGAGGTGTATAGTCGTTATTGCCATCGTTAATCGTGCCAAAAACGTTAGCTCGATTGACGATTTCGGTCGCCCAAGCACGGTGAGTGGCAGGCTCTAGCATGGTATTGTTATATTTAAAGACCGCTTTTGCCTCGCTATGCAATATGGCCTGCGCCTCATCTAAAATACTAAGCGGTACGCAGTAGGCTTGCTGTACTAAGGCGATCTGACTTGGATGAATAACGGTTTTGCCAACCAATCCCAAGCTGACATCACGTGTAAGCTCTTGCATAAATAGCGTCGGCTCATCCAAATACTCAAATACGGGTGCTGACAGATAAAAACCATGCGGCACAAAACAGCCGAGGAGCTGATAGGCAAGCGTACCGACGGGTGTGTCATAGACAAGGCTGTTTTTAGGACGGCGCAAGCGCAGCGCTGCAAACAGATCATTACCACCGATGCGTAAAGCAAAGACCGGCTGGCTAAAAGCTTCTTTAAAACCAATGGCAAGCTCTTGATTGTGATGCGGGTTAAACAGCGCTGCGGTCTCAAGTGTCGGCATCAATAGCATATCAGTACTAAGGTTTTGGCATGCCATACGCCAGTTAGACAGGCTATACATATCAACTTTTGGCATCACAAAACCATCAATCAAATCGATATGGGCAAAGTTTGATAATTGCTCTAGCATTGCCGGATGGCGCGGACGCACGAATACCAACGGACGCGTCGGCTGCTCGGTCTGTATGGGGGCTTGTTGTATTGGCTTATTGATACTATCGACATGCGCCGCCCAGGTATGCAGCAATGTTTGCAAGCGCTCAAGTGCCAACTCAACATCATTGTGACTAACCGCATCTTCTAGGCAAATAATAATACTATTAATCGTCGGTAATTTATCACGCTTGATCACTTGCCAGATATCTTGGCGCGTCGCCGGCATATATAGACTTGCGCCTAACTGGTAGGGGTGATGAGCATGAGGCTTAAGCATGGCATGGCGTTCAGTGATCAGATGGGCATAAGACTGGGTGTTTTGATAAAGGTGTGACTCGTTGTGTGGCATATCTGACATAATGGGCATCGTAAATAGTGGTAAATGAAGGTATCAATGTAAAAATGTATAAAAGCGCAGCTGAAACAGCAGACGTGCCACAGCGATATATTAATCGTCTGTGGCGCGCTGCTTAATAAGGGTGATGGCTTGATAAGGCAATATTTTATCACCTAATACCGTAATAGGGATATGTCGCTGTGCACATAAATGGCGCAATAATATGGTATCAGGGTGATGAGCGCTTGCCAGTAAAATGCCCTCAGGGTCGCGGCGTAGTATCGCCCGTGTCGCCTCAGCGATGGTCGGCTTTATGCGATTGCGATTGCTGATATCATATTCGATAGCCAAGCTATCGATTAAATCAGCCGTCTGGTAGCGCGGATGTTGATACGTGGGCAAACGCTCTAAAAGCGCGCTCAATGTACGCCTCGTTGCATCAATATATTCAATAAAAGCTAGGCTATGATCTGCCTTTATTAAATTATCATAAAAAACACTGCGGTGCAGCCCTGATTCCGGCTCAGTATATAAGCTACGTGATATAAGTCCCGATACGGTACTGTTTAATAAACCTGATGGAATCAGCCAATCTTCCTCACTAGCAGCAAGCCATGCAACACCAGCTGGATCAGCAAGGGTTAATAAAGGAATGACATCCTTACCCTGATGAAAAATATTGGCAAAGTGGGGGTGATTAGGATCGGCAAATACCGCTAGGCTACGCGCCAGTTCTTGATAAATGGCACCTTTACCTGTCCAGCCATCGACAAAGACAATCGGGCTATGAGGATGGCTGTCTAGTATCATCTGTAAAGCGACCGGATCAAGACCGCGATCTCGAATGATACTGACGCCATAATGAACGCTTGGTAAATAGTGACGGCTATCAGCATCTGCCAATGCCCGCTGTAATAGCACACCAATCGGTAAACCGGCGCGCACGAGACTGACCAAGATCAATGGTCGCTCATGACCAACGGCTGTCTGAAAAATTTGCTGGAGCGTATAAGCTAGATTGGCAATGTCAGTCGCTGCTCTGACTTTACCTTGCTCTAACGCCTCGATATACAGCTGCTCGTGCATGGCGCTTGGCGCGCCTTCCAAGGTCAGCATATCAGAGTAATGACGCTTGCCACTTTGGATCAGCGCTTCTTTTTGACTGACAGGGACATCAGCAACGGCGTCTTTATTAACGATATCAAGTAGCACAGTGACGTCGCTGGCAAGATAGCTACCTGAACCATATTGGGATAAATCGGCTGTTTGAGTATTGGGGTTATTTGAAGTCATAGTAGAAATATGGGTACTCGCTTAATGACGATGATAGCAGTATGAAACAGTAGTGATGACGGTATGATTACTATAAGTATAAAGGCTCTGCTACTAATTTACAGATTGCTCGTGCAGTTGTCCATGATTTGGCATGCCATACCAATCAAGCAATTGCAAAAATGGCAGATCCGCCAGACTGTCACCAAAACCAAAGCTTGGGCGCTGATGATCCAAGTGCTGCTCTAATAAAAACTGTACCGCATGACGCTTATGAACGGCGTGCGGTAGTATCGCCAAATTGTTAGCATTGACATGCACATAAAAGTGCGCATCAAAATTTGGTATAAGCGTCGGTAGTTTCTTAGCTAACTCTGCCAATGATTGATGGTCTTTTTGTCTGTGTTTAATTGCCAGATAAATGGTTAACTCACTATCAATAAAAGTATCTTTATGCGGGGTAAGCTTTAAATCGTTATGCGTGTTATCGTTTTGTTGGCTATAGCCCTTTACCCACTCAGTCAGATGATTAAGGGTATCTTGTAATGGCATGAGTGCATCATACATATGCTGCTGCCAGCTACTTAGTAACTCACCATCAGAGTTTAAAATAACCGCGCCATGGGTCAATACTTGCCAGCTATTAAAAGGCAGCTTCACTCGCTGTATCTCTGACCTATCACGAGCTGTGACGACGATCAATTCAGCGCTAGATAGTAGCCAATTAAAGAAGGCTGCTTGGCGCTGACTCATAAAGCTTAACGGCTCACCTTGTTTATTGATGGTAGCGCACACCAGCTTTTCCGGCTCAGTCGTTGGTAATTTCCACGCATCAATTTTACGCTGAGTTTGAAAGAGCGTATCGTCCAAATCCATTAGCGCATAAGGTTTTAGAATATTTAAGCTTGGTTGGAAAAATGGAGAGGTCATGACGTTTTCCAAAGATAAAAATGATGATAAGACTGTTTAAAAATGGCTTGGGTGCAGATAGGTAAGGGAGGTGCAGCGCTGATTTTTAAAACTGAGCGTTACCTATGTATCAGACTTTAGCCAAATGCAGACAGTATAACGATAATCATAAAAAAGGTCAGAATAAATCGCTAATAAAAGTGCAGAATTATTGCAGGAGGATTGGGTTTAACCAATTTAGGATTGGATAGATAAGCTTAAATGACAGCGTTTAAAAATGGCTTGTGGCTGATTATAACCATCACTTTAATAAACTTAGAAAGTCCAGTGAGAAATTCTTCCGAGTTTATTAAAGTTAGGCTACTTGAATAATAGAACAGTATTAAGCTGATAGAGTCGATTCCAAATGAAATAGAGACGCTATATGGCAACGCGGCACTGGTATAAATTTGTTTGGCATGCTGTGCCTACGACGACAGAGGCTGCGTAACATTTATCCCAGTCCCGCTATATCGTTTTAATACTGAATTCACTATAGAGACAATAGATATAAAGTCCGCAGCCAGTTATCCATATATCTCTTCTAATCTTAAGCAAGAAACTAAGCGTCCTTCCCATTCACGTAGCTCAGGCTCGATTTCGCTACAGATAGGCTTGGCATAGGGGCAGCGTTTATGTAAAGCGCAGCCACTAGGCGGGTTTAATGGACTGGGTAACTCGCCTTGTAGGGTTAGCTCTTTTTTATGCCCTGTCACCGAAGGCGCCGCTGAAAGTAGAGCGATGGTATAAGGATGTTTGGGATCATTATAGATAGCGTCTTTAGCGCCGTGCTCAACCGCCTTGCCTAGATACATCACCATCACATCATCTGCCACGTGGCGTACGACAGAGAGGTTATGCGAGATAAAGACATAGGCAGTATGATATTCATCTTGCAGGTCCATAAATAGATTCAGTACTTGCGCCTGAATAGAGACATCAAGTGCGGATGTCGGCTCATCAGCAACGACAATTTTAGGATTGAGCATCATGGCACGGGCAAGAGCAATACGTTGGCGCTGACCGCCAGAGAACATATGTGGATAGCGACCCGTATGCTCAGGACGCAAACCAACGTGCTTCATCATTGCATGGACCTTGCTGCGCTTTTCTTCTTTACTTAGTGTGGTATGAATATCTAACGGTTCGGTCAGCTGAAAACCAATCGTATGGCGCGGGTTGAGACTGCCATAAGGGTTTTGGAACACCATCTGGATCTCAGTACGCAAGTTTTTAAGCGCCCTTCTGCTATAACTGGTAGTTGCCTCATCGTTGATAAATAACTCGCCACTGGTCGGCTGCTCTATCAAAGTCAGCTGGCGCGCTAAAGTAGACTTGCCGCATCCTGACTCACCGACGACGGCGAGGGTTTTACCAGCTTCTAGCTCAAATGAGATGCCATTTAATGCCTTGACGAACGCTTTACCTTTGCCTAAGCCTAGAGACACTTGATAGTGTTTATGTAGGTTATCTGCCTTTAAGACGATTTTATTACTCATGTTGCAGACTCCAGCGTAGCGGTTTGGGCAGTCCGAGTAGGATGTTTGGGAAGGGTAGAGTGAATACAGCGTACCTCACCATTTGGGGTTGTTAAGATAGGAGGTGGTATCTCACAAGCCGCCTCTTTATAGGGACAACGCGGCGAAAGCAAGCAACCTGTCGGACGGTCATACTGACTAGGCACCACACCTGGCAAGCTATTTAATCTATCTTGTCCAACTGCAAGCTCAGGAATCGCCTGCAATAGCGCTTCGGTATAAGGGTGAGCAGGTTTTTGGAATATCTCCGGCACTGTACTGGTCTCAACCACTTGACCGGCATACATGACGGCGACATCGCGCGCGTTTTGCGCCACTAAACCTAAGTCATGAGTGATCAGCACCATGGCCATCTGCTTTTCGCGCTGCAAACGGCTAAGCAAATCCATGATTTGAGCTTGAACGGTCACGTCAAGAGCGGTCGTTGGTTCATCAGCGATCAGCAGTTTTGGCTCGCAAGCCAGTGCCATCGCAATCATAACCCGTTGACTCATACCGCCTGAGAGTTGGTGCGGATAAACGCGCAGGCGATTCTTAGCATCTGGCATTTCAACCAGCTCTAATAACTCTAACAGACGCTGCCGTACGGCTGCTCCGCGCAAGCCAAGATGGGTGGTTAATACTTCTCCCATTTGCATCTCGACCGTAAAGCTTGGGTTCAGGCACGACATGGCATTTTGAAATATCATTGAGATATCTTTACCGATAATCTTGCGCTTTTGCTTTTCTGGCATGGTGAGGAGTTCTTTACCATCAAAGGTAAGACGATCAGCAACGACAGTAGCAGAAGAGGGTAGTAAGCCCATCAGCGCCATCATAGTGACCGATTTACCAGAGCCAGACTCGCCAACAACCGCGACGACCTCTCCTTGTTTTATTTTTAAAGAGACATCATCGACCGCACGAAATGCTCGTGCGCCCTCACCAAAGGTCACCGATAGATGCTCAATATCGAGCAATAATGAATTATCTGTGGCAAGACTATTCGCTATTGAGCTATTCACGTCAGAGCTGTTCACTTGAAAATCGTTCATTAGGACACCTGCTTCAATTTTGGATCTAAGGCATCACGCAGACCGTCGCCTGTGAGATTGATGGACAATGCTGCTAAGAAAATTGCCACGCCCGGCCAAATCGCCAGCCATACATTGCTCTGAATATATTGACGCGCAGTACCTAGCATTGCGCCCCACTCAGCGTCAGGCGGCTGAACACCGAAACCTAAGAAACCAATGGCACCGGCTTCCAAGATAGCCGTAGAGAAAATCATGGTCGCTTGGACGATTAATGGCGCCATACAGTTGGGCAGTATCGTGATAAATAATAATCTCAAGATGCCTGCGCCCATCACTTGTGAGGCGATAAAGTATTCACGTTGTAGCTCAACCATTGCTGTTGCTCGGGTCAACCTGATAAAAGGCGGCGTACATACTAAGGCAATGGTAATGATGGTATTGGTCATCGACGGCCCTAAAATAGCGGCAATGATAATAGCAAGCAGCAAGCTTGGATAAGACATCAAGATATCATTCACCAGCATGACGGCTTTACCCCAAACCTTGGGCCAAAAGGCGGCACTTAGTCCTAATGATACGCCGACAATCATCGCTATCGAAGTGGCACTGATACCGATAAATAAGGAATAACGTGCGCCGTGCATGACGCGCGAGAGGGTATCGCGACCAGCATCATCGGTGCCCAAAAAGAACATCGAATCACCGCCACTAACGAAGGATGGTGGTAGCTGCTCTTTACCAGTAAATAATTCATAAGGGTCATAAGGGGCAAGAGTAGGGGCCAAAATGGCGACGATGACCATCAGCATCAAGACGATAAAACCCAGTACCGCGCCTTTATTTCGGCAAAAGGTGTATAAAAATAGCTGCCAAGAAGTCGGCGGCTTAGGCGCGACCGGAGCAACGTCAGAAGAAACGACAGAAGGCTTCATTGGATATTCCTTTAGTGAATCAGACCCTGTTTTACTCCACTGATTTTCTTACTTTATCGGGCTAAGTTGCTTGTTTAAATCATTTGTTGCTTAAGCTAAATTAGCACGTACTTGTCTTCTGCAAGCTGAGTAATACAAACTTAGGGATACACGGTCTTTATGAGCACTATGGGTAATGATTAAAAACTATAAATAGCAATTGTCGATACAATAATAATGCATCAAATGGGCTTCACCCAAACAATAGGCTATGAGGAATGGCGAATTCTAGGATTAATAAATCCATATAAAATATCGATCATTAAGCTCACCAAAATCAGTGCGGTGGCGACCAATAAAATACCGTTTTGTACAATCGGGTAATCACGGGTAAAGAAGCCATCTAATAACCAGTTGCCGACGCCCGGCCAACTAAAGATAGTTTCAGTGATAATGGCACCAGCTAGTAACGTTGCCATCTGCAATCCCACCACAGTAACCACGGTAATGAGCGCATTACGCATCACGTGAATTAAAATCACACGTTTTGGTGACAGACCTTTGGCTCTTGCCGTACGTACATAATCTTCATCTAACACTTCAAGCATCGCTGAGCGTGTCATACGGGCAATCATCGCTAGCGGGATGGTAGATAGGGCAACCGAAGGCAGGATGAAATGTTTGACAACGTTCCAAAAGGCGCCGGGCTCACCAGAGCTTAAAGAACCCAGTAGCCAAGAACCATATAAAGGTTTGACGTCTAGGAACTGGGCGACAGAGATAACGCCAGAGACTGGTAGTAGACCTAAATAGTGGGCGAAGATGCCCGTTAGGATAGGACCAAGTAAGTAGATCGGCATAGAGTAGCCGGCAAGTGCGCCAGACATTAGGGTATAGTCCAGCCAAGTACCACGGCGTAAGGCAGCCAGAATACCCAGACTAATACCAACGATACTCGCTATCGTAATCGCACAAAGTGCCAGCTCTAACGTCGGTACAAAATGCGCAAAGAAGTCCTGCAATATCGGCGTGCGGGTGCGAAAGGATTCACCAAAGTTACCTTGCAGTATCCCAGTGAGATAATCCCAATATTGTACGGGTAAGGGTTTGTCCAAACCAAGGCGGGCTAAAGCCTGCGCATGTAGTTCAGGATCGACCATGCGCTCTCCCATCATAATCTCAACTGCATCGCCAGGTACGAGGCGAATAAGGATAAAAGTCGATAAGGTCAGGCCGATATAGACAGGTACTAAAATTAAAATCCGGCGTAGAATATAAAGTAACATAGCTCGGCTCGTTTTTATAAAAGTGGCTTTACTCGCTATAGCGCAGGCTTAGACAAAGACGGCTGGAACAGAATCTCTGAACCAGCCGCAAACATATATTAAGCAATGACTATAGAGTAAAAGGCGTCACTAAAGTTTGTTAGGTACTGGTATTGAATCTGATATCAGCACCTAAGACAGCACTGATATCAGCTAAGGCTATTTCATACCTTTATTCAATATCAACGCCATCAAAGCGAATGGAGCCGAGTGGGCTAATTTTGTAGTCTTTTACGTTAGGGGTGGTTAATACCGTCACGACTGAGTTGGCAACTGTGGTCCAAGGCAATTGGTCTTTAAAGATAACCTGTGCTTGTTTATAATTGGCAATACGCTCATCTTGATTGGTAATAGCACGCGCATCGGTCACAAGCTTATCAAAGTCTTTATTACACCAGCGCGAGTAGTTGTTACCACCAACCGCATCACAAGATAATAAAACCCCCAACCAGTTATCAGGATCGCCATTATCGCCGGTCCAGCCTGCTAGGATTGCTTCAGGCTCGCCTTTACCGGCACGCTTGAGATACTCGCCCCACTCGTAAGTTACGAGCTTGGCTTTAACGCCAACTTTCGCCCAATCTGACTGAATCATCTCTGCCATAAGCTTGGCATTCGGGTTGTAGGGGCGTTGAACCGGCATGTACCATAAGTCGATTTCTAAATCTTTCGCACCCGCTTCAGCCAGTAGGGCTTTGGCTTTTTCGACATCGTAAGGCGCGTCTTTGATGTCTTTATTATAGCCCCACTGCGTTGGTGGCATTGGGTTAGTCGCTTTGATACCAGAGCCTTGATAGACTGCATTGATGATGGCGTCTTTATTGATTGCCATATCAAGCGCACGGCGCACATTGACGTCTTTTAGATCTGGTTTTTCAGTGTTATAGCCTAAATAACCGACGTTGAAGCCTGCATCATCCAGCACATTTGCTTTGCCAGATTTTTTGGCAGAATCCACTTCAGATGGGTTGGCATAAGCTGAGACATTACATTCGCCAGCTTGCACTTTTTGGGCACGAACCGCTGAGTCTTTGGTGATAACAAAGACAAGATTGTCGATATGAATATCGTCTTTGTTCCAGTAGTCAGGGTTTTTGGCATAACGAATCTGCGCATCTTTTTGATACGAGGTAAAGACAAATGGTCCCGTACCGACGGGTTTGGTATTTAGATCAGCGGCTTTGCCAGCGTCTTGTAACTGTTTGGCGTACTCTGCAGAATGCACATAGGCAAACGGCATCGCTAGGTTTTGTAGGAAGGGGGCGTTGGTCTCAGCAAGGGTGATTTTAACCGTATGGTCATCAACTTTTTCTACTTTATTGATAATCTCTGGTAAGCCCATACCGACTGAATACGGGAATTCAGCTGGATAATCTTTATTAAACGCAAAGCCTGTATCGATAAGGCGCTCGATGGTAAAGATAACATCATCAGCATTAAAGTCACGCGTTGGGGTAAAGTAATCGGTCTTACCGAATTTGACACCTTTACGTAGATTGAGGGTATAAGTCTTGCCGTCTTCGCTGACCTCCCAGCTTTCTGCTAAACCTGGCTCAATCTCGGTTTCACCGCGTTTGAACTGTACGATACCGTTAAAGATCGGATAAGCACTGGCATCAAAGTCAGTACCTGCGGTATATTGCGCCGGGTCAAATCCAGCTGGGCTACCTTCTGAGCAGTAAATTAAGGTCTTAGCGGCTTTGGCATCGCTGCCAGCATCTGCCGTTTTGTCGGCGGTTTTATTGTCGCCGCTACAAGCGCTGACGCCGAGCGTTAAGGCTGCCAATAAGGTGAGCTTGAAAAATGGAACTTGCATTATGATTACATCCTGTATAAACCGTCAGATAATTATCGATTCATAGCACGACAACGACGGCATATGCCATTGATATCGAACTCTGATCGATAGACCTTTAATTCCTTTTAAAGTATTTATCACTGCAATGATTCAGGTCTTGACAAATTATTAGAATTTGAGCGGCCTTAAAAAAGGTTTGTCTCAATGGTTTAAGCTTCTAATAACTGATATATTGACGTTGAATAAGCAAATGAATAGACCGAATATATAGGTAAATAGGAGGTTGCGCAAGGTATCTGTCGCCTAAATATGAATTTTTTTATGCTATAGATATCTTTTTTATTATGAGTCCTAGGACTAGCTTCCCTAAAACGCATACACATAAAAGTAAACTTTGTTTTATGATAAATAATGAATATTATAACGATGCTTGTATTACGGCTATGACCATCCATTATCAGTAGCTCGTAATACTTATGTCAAATGTGCGCCTATTGAGGACTCACCACCAACACATTATCCAAACCTTTCCACATCTCATCGACGCTGTCAGCTGATGTCTCAACACAGAGCACAATCAAATCCCACTCATTTGGCGCAACGTTATAAGCAAAATTGGTCATACCAAGCCCATAATTATCATTAAAGCTCAACATCGTATGAATACCCCCACCAAGCGCAATCGGTGAACGCGTCAAGGCGCTAAACTTGACCGTAGACGCTATTTTAGAATGCTGCGTCTGTCTCTCAAGCCATTCTGCCAGCAAAAACGGCAGCCAGACAAATTCATTACTGCCCAGTACCAATATTTTTTGTGGTAACTGATTTTTATCAAACTGTGTTTGCCCAGCCAAACTTGCATATGCAGTTTGAAAACTTGTGAGATAGTGATCGAAGCCATCTGTGCTATCTAGCGTCGGGAAACGTCCCCAATTGCCCGTATGGCTTAATGCTTGATTACCAGCCTCCGTCGTATCGACCGATGGCATAATAATAGGCTCAGGATTGGGCGCATCTGTCCATGTCCAAGCACCAGAGAGCAAATGATGACGATAAAAGTAAATATTTGGCAGACGGGTGGCAATCGTATCATCGGCGTTAGTATCCGCTGGATTGTGATTTAGGGACCAATCAACCAAGGTGGTAAGATGTACTTGCTCTAGTTGGTCAAGTCCTGCTTGACGTAATGCAGTGACGACATTGACACACGTATTGCCTGTCGACGCTTCATCATCGACCATAATCAGCGTCTTACTAGCAAGTAGCTGCGCTTGGGTCACGGTATCGGCACTTTGATAAATCAGGTGCTGATTGGCATGACTGTGGTCTTCGCTAAAAGTGGTTAGTAAGGTATGGGCATTACCCTTATTATCATCACCCTTAGCATCATCATGCTGGGCATGACGGGTAGAATTTAATAATAGTGCCTGTGGATAGCGCGGTTGCAGTGCTTGGTGTACACCCGCAGATAAGCCAACTGCTGTCTCTGCCATACCGATGACCAAAATTGGCTTAGGCAGATTGTCAGGTACAAGGTCCGCCAAATCCGTAAAGGCATCCCGCATGGTGCTTGGCGCTACTGGAATATGCCGACCCAACACTTTTGAGACAAACAAAAACGCCCGTTTTGGATTGATACGCTGAGCAAAGTCAAGCAAGTCATCTAGCTGATAATGGCGACGATTAAGATCGTTGCTATCATTGGCAGCATTAATTTGATAGGTCAGATCAAGCGTACCGCGCGGTAAGGTGATGGTGGTATTGTATTGCTGGTTTGGCATTCATATTCCTTCAGTCTTTCAATTTTTTATATCGTTAGTTTGATTTACTCAGCGGTATCTTCTTCAATTTTTACACCCACCATAATAGAGCGTACTTGGCAGAGGGTTATTTGTTGTGAGATATCAGCCAATACAGGTTTAGCAGTTAAACCGAGCCAATAAGCAAAGCCAACTTGAGTCAAATCTACGCCGCTATGGGTGGTGTAATCAATACCGCCAGAAGGACGACTATTAATTTCAAGCACCCGGTGCTGACCGTCATCATCGGCTTTGGTTTGTACGCTCACGATACCATCGCAGCCAAAGGCTTTTATTAAGGGAATGACGACATCCATGACCGCTTGCTCATAGCCGATATGCTGGATTTTGCCAGTTTTATAGCGGGTGATGGCAGCCAATACTTCGCCATATTCACAAACGACATCGATAGAGTATTCTTGCCCTGATAAATAAGGCATCAATAGCATAGGAATCGGGCGTTCATGCACCATGAGACTGTTGGCATAGGCATTGATAAATTGCGTGGTATTGATTTTTTTCTCTTCAGTAAAATACAGATGCTCAAAACTGTCGTATTGCTCAGCCTCTTCTTTATCTGTCTCCTGAACTTTGCCTAAGCGCCAAAACCCTTGAGCAAAAATACCTGTGACGGGCTTGACACATAATGGCTGATGACCGTGTGCAGCCAGTAACGCTTCAAGTTCAGCCACATTGTCAAAACGCCACGCATCAGCAACAGGAATATCATGTTCATGACACTGCTGCATAAAGGCAAATTTGTCATCTATCGCCTCTAATGCTGCTACGCTGGTCGCACCTGTTAATAGACGAATACCTGCTGCCGCAAATTTCTCGCGATGCGCTTCATAATCGATACCGTTGCGCCCAGTCAATAACACCTTAACTTTGTTATCTTTTGCGTGCTCTAAGACAAACTCCCAGCGCGGTAACAATGGTTCAACGGGACTGAGCAGTACTTGCTCATCGCTATCTGTCGCACTCGCAGAGGGTTCACGGTATACGATGTCGGCAAATTCAAAAATCTCAGGTCGATTATGGCGGTGTGAAGCAATAATGCGAAAAGGCTCATCAGATTGAGCTTTTAATGCTTGCAAGCTAGCAAGCATATCGCGCTGGCTTGATTGACCTTCAGCCAACCAAGCAGCGCTTAACTTTGTATGATGACGATCATTAACAGGGTTATCCATAATTCTCTTTGCGCTCTCTTAAATAATAGGGTGGTGGATCACTTGATATTGTCATCATAAAGTGATTGGCAATGTAATGCAGTCGATTTCAAATAAAACAGATACGTCATATGACAACGCGCAACAGGGATAAGTTTTTCTGGCGTACTGTGCCTACGCCGACAGAGGCTGCATAACATTTATCCTAGTCCCGTTGATCGTTTTTATACTGAAATCACTATACATGATCAAATAATTTCAGTCATGGCGTTTATATATAACGGGTTCTATTATATACAAATGCTAGATGGTATAGAGATTTGCAATAAAATAGCTTCAAAGATTTTTACTTTTTTAGGATGTTGTTTGACGTTTTATACGCTGCTGGTTCTGATTAAGGTTCTAATGCCAACTATGCTACTATATGGCAAGCGTCAATCTAACAAATACAGCGACACAGTAAATACAATCAATCATTTCAAGGATAAAAAATGAGCCAACCTCAAGCCCTGATTGCTGGTGCTAATGCGCCACTACCAACTGACCATATTAGCATTCGTATTTTAAGCCAAAATGCCATCGACTGTGCAGCTTATCGTTTGACCAGCGACGGTAAAGTGCGCGGCGATGGCGATATGATATTTTATGGGCAGACGCGTAGCGATGATGGCAGCGTAAGCTTTCGCGGTCATGACAGTGATGGATTTTTTGATATCAATTTGCTAGCGCAGCCAGCCAGTATCGAGAAGATAGCCCTCGCATTCTCTAGCGCCCAGACGCTTGCGCAAGTCGGCGATGTAGATATTCAGGTATTACAAGGTAGCCAAGTGTTGATGACTTGCCAACTAAGTGCTGCTGGACGTAACGAAAAAGCCATTATCCTAGCGGAATGTTATCGCCGGCAGGGCAGCTGGAAGTTTCGCTTTATTGCCCAAGGTTTTGAAGGTGGCTTAAAACCGTTGTCTGAGCATTTCGGTGTGGAGATTGCCGATGAAGCGCCAGCTCAAAGCCCTATACAAAATCAGTCTCAACCAATCAATACGCAAAAAGCGGGCAGTGCGCCTCAAACATCTACGCCGCCGCCCATTCCTACAGCTGCTCAAAATCCGTCAATTAACCTAAGTAAAATCACTTTAACCAAAAACCAATCCAGCATCAATCTTAGAAAACGTGATGATTTTGGTAAAATCTCTGTCAATTTAGACTGGAACCAACGACCAGATGTCAGTAAGCAAGCACCTAAAAAAGGGCTGCTTGGCGATTTGTTCAAACAGCATAAAGCCAGTGGGATTGATCTTGATGTTGGGGCGATGATTCATCTAAAAAATGGTGAAAAGACCCTTATCCAAGCATTAGGAGGTCGCTTTGGTAACCTACAGTCAGCGCCTTATGTATTGTTACGTGCCGATGATAGGACAGGGCAGGTCAGCGGCGGTGAATGGCTCGATATTAATGGGCAACAATGGTCGCAGATAGAAGAAGTATTTATCTTTGCTTTCATCTACGAAGGTGCGCCAAATTGGGCGCAAACCGATGGGGTGGTCACTATCCATGTGCCAGACCAGCCACCGATTGAAACGCGTTTGACAGAAGGGGCGGGAAACTTACCGATGTGTGCGATTGCGCGTCTGGTCAATCAGCAAGGCAGTATCAATGTTGAGCGGATTAATGAGTACTTTAAAGGCCATCAAGAGATGGACAAAGCCTTTAATTGGGGATTTAGCTGGAAACGTGGTAGTAAGTAAGCGCTTTAATAGTATTGTTTAATAAAAAAATCAGCCCGTCTATTTATAATAGACGGGCTGATTGCGTATGGATGACTAAGGGTCTTTATGCAGACTGCTTAAATTGTTTACGCGTGCGGTGTGATAGCAGGCATCAAATCATGAAAGGTACGACCAGAAGCGGTTTCACCAATGGCGTGCATTTTCCACTCATTATTATGGCGATAGACTTTTGCCATAATCATCGCGGTATGAGTACCTTGCGACGACAAATTATAGCGCGCGACTTCAGTGTTATTATTGGCATTAACGATACGGCAAAAAGCGTTTTCTACTGTCTCAAACGTTTGGCCCGTAAAGCTATTAACGGTAAATACTAACGATACCACATTGGCGGGAACCTTTGATAAATCAACATTGATGACTTCATCATCACCATCGCCGTCACCAGTACGGTTGTCACCTGTATGCACAACACTGCCATCCTTTGATTTTAGTTGACTGAACCAAATGGCATCAACTGGCTGTTTGTTGCTATCAAACATAATGCATGAGGCATCTAAATCGATAGAATCGCCGCCGCTACCGCCGCCAAATAACTTACCTAAAAAACCGCCTTTCTTCTCTTGTTGTCCTTGGAAGACGTCCCAACCTAGACCCAGTTTTACTTGGGTAAGCTCGCCGCCAGCTTCTTTGCTTAGGGAGATTTTTTGACCCTTTTGTAAACTAACTGCCATGTGATTATCCTTATAATATTTATGTGAAATAATAGTGACGTAAAAAGCCTGCTATAAAATATTGCCAAGTAAGCCATTATTGCCGCCGCGACCACCTGAGCTGGTGCCGAGGATGCTTTGTAGCCAGCCTTGATAGCTATCACGGTTGCGCGAGCAAATAATAACTTTGCCTGAGCCTGAGAAGTTCAGTACCATGCCCTCACCGCTGGTGACTGAATTGATGATATTACTCATGATGCCTTTTTTCTTGCTGGTCGATACCGACAGCTTATAATCAAGTGTTGAATCCCAGCAAACCACATGACCATTATCGATGATGACGTCTTTATCTGGTGTCACATCAATCTCAAACAGTGAACCAAAACCTGATACCACCACCTGACCTTGACCTTGGGTCTGCATGACCATAAAGCCGCCGGTATCACCAAATACCGCGCCGCCGAGGTTACGCTGGATATTGGCTCTGATATCGACACCTGTCTGGGCAGCAACGAACGCGCCATCGCTCAAGGTATATTGATGTTTACCACAGTCAATAATTTGCATATCGCCATCAAGCGTTGGGGCTAGCAAACAATCACCTTCACCATGTACCGCCTCAATCTGTTGCTGAAATAAGGACTCATCATTAGCAAAACGGCGCATCAATGACTGCATCAGACCGCCTTGCAATTTACCTTTTAGCTCAAGGTTTGATTCCATCATCACCATGGCATTGGCTTCGCAATAGATTGAGTCGCCTTTTTTAAGATTACAATGTAAAAAAGGTTCAATAGTACCGATTAAGCTAAATGTTGCAGCCATAGGTCAAAAGTCCTTGTTCTAATATTTTTATGAGTCGCTTTGTAGAGGGTATAGCAAATAATTCTATGAATATCGCCTAGACATTAAATGAGTTACTTAAATTCATAGCCGTTTAAATTTATAGGCGTATAAATGTAAAGCTACTTAAATTTAAAGCCATCAAATGTCTTAAACAACACACTTGATGGCTTATAAATATCATCAGTAGCTCGTTAAATAGCTACTTACGATAGTTGGCTTACTATACGTTTAAGTCAATGAGACTATTAAACGTTAACGCCATAAGAGGCTGCTAATGGTCCAAGACCACCGCTGAAACCTTGACCAACCGCGCGGAATTTCCAGTCACCGCTATGACGATATAACTCACCAAAGATCATCGCCGTTTCAGTACTGCCATCTTCTGATAGGTCGTAACGCGCGATTTCAGAATCGCCGTTATCATTTACCACACGGATATACGCATCACCCACTTGACCGAAGTTTTGGTTACGAGCTTGACCTTCATAAATGATGGCACAGATAGCAACTTTGCTGACGTCAGCTGGTATACTAGCTAGGTTGATTTTGATTTTTTCATCATCGCCGTCGCCTTCACCAGTGCGGTTATCACCAGTATGCTCAACCGCGCCATTGTCTGACTTTAGGTTATTAAAGAAAATAAAGTCCTGATCGTTACGCACTTTACCTGCTTCATTGACCAAAAAGCCAATCGCATCTAAGTCAAACTCTTGACCGTCAGTGGCGCGTGGATCCCAGCCTAGACCGACAGTAATATTGGTTAAGCCTGGCGCTTCTTTTGATAAGTTTACGTTGCCGCCTTTTGTTAAGCTAATAGCCATATAAATATCCTTTGGATTAATAATTAAGTGGATTGATAAGAAAATAAACTCAAATAGTGCAGTGGTAATATATAGACGTTATGAGAAAAAAATATCTGTACGCCATGTCCTGCATATCATTACGTTTTACTATACTAAGCGTTTGCTTACTAAGCAAGGCGTATTTTGTGTGACTATATGACATTTGTATTTCTATTTATAAAAAAAGGCTTTTATGGCTATATGAGCCACATTTTGGCTATTTTTGTTATTATCATTTATAATAGCGCGCTCAGGTTCCCTCTACCCTGATGTAAAAAAAGGACTCTTCTATGAGCAGTAGTACCCTGTCAACCACCCCGATTCAATCTATTCGCTACAGCCGTGCTCTATTTTGGCTGGTCAGTCTGCATATCTTTATTATTGCGATCAGTAATTACTTGGTGCAAATACCTGTCGGCCTGTTTGGTTTTATCACCACATGGGGCGCCGTTACCTTTCCTTTTATCTTTTTAATTACAGATTTGACCGTACGTATATTCGGTCAAAGTCTTGCTAGACGCATTATATTCTTTGCTATGCTACCGGCGCTGGTGATTTCTTATTATTTCTCGGTGGTGTTTTCAAATGGTCAGTTTGTTGGTCATGAGCACCTGCTTGATTTTAATCTGTTCGTCTTTCGCATTGTCATTGCAAGCTTTAGTGCTTATGTCGTAGGCCAGCTGTTAGATATTCAAGTGTTTAATAGATTGCGCCAGCTTAAAACTTGGTGGATTGCGCCCTTGGTATCGACGTTTATTGGTAATCTTGTCGATAGCTTTTGCTTTTTTGCCATTGCTTTTTATAAAAGCCCAGACCCGTTTATGGCAGCGAACTGGGTTGAGATCGGCGCAATGGATTATCTGTTTAAGATAGTGATGGGCGTGCTGATATTTTTACCTTTATATGGTGTGATATTGGCAAGGTTGCAAAAGATGCTAGCAGGGAAGTAACAATAAGAAGGCAACCATAAGAAAGCAGTAAGATAGGTTGAGCACTCTGATAACGGTATAGATTAATAGGGCGCTCAACATATAAAAAGAGTATCATTAAACTCGAGTCTTTATTTAAGTATGGAAAAACAGATAAAAAAACAGGCCATACCAACTGCGTGATATAACCTGTTATTAATAAACTTTAAAGCAAAATAGGTTTACTTCAAGCGATCTACACCCTAAGTCATCGACTTTGCCTGTTGCTTACGATACTTAAGTGACGCCAGTAACGCC
>NZ_JBFFMS010000017.1:0-50309 GCF_041554015.1 Psychrobacter sp.
CTTGACAGTAAGCGCTATATTTAGTTTAATAGCGCCTCAACGAAGACGGCTCGATAGCTCAGTCGGTAGAGCAACGGATTGAAAATCCGTGTGTCGGCAGTTCGAACCTGCCTCGAGCCACCATTCGTTTAAGAATTCTAAAAAGCCCCAAACATTTATGTTTGGGGCTTTTTTTATGGCTGCAAGTTAGCTGGCGGCTATTATGCTCTACTTTCACTGATCTATAACATATCTACGCTACATTTAAATCATATCAGCTCTTTATACTAAGTCTATCTAGGGCTAGCCGATAGGTAAGATGATGAGAGAATTTGATTATGATTTGGATTATAAAAATCTAGATTTGCGCGCGCAGCCTGAGCTATACCGTGTCGGTCGCGGTGAGCAAGGGGTGCTACTGGTAGAGCCTTATAAGTCTGAGATACTGCCGCATTGGCGCTTTGCGACCCCTGAGATTGCGCGTGAGAGTAGCGATACCATTTATCGGATGTTTTTGGATTATCTGGCAGCCGATGACTTTGTCGGCGCTGATATGGCTCGCAAATTTATCCAAATGGGCTTTACCCGCGCGCGCCGCTATGCCAATCATAAGGGCGGTAAAAAGTACAAAGGGGCGGTCCCTGATGATAAAAAAGGTCAAAGCGGTGCCCATGGTCGCGAAGAGCTGCCTCGGCAAATCGAAGACCCTATCAAAGCAGAGTCAGCGCGTATTTTTAAGGAAAAATGGGATTTATGCCGCGAAAATAAAGGGTATGTAGCGATGAAAGCTCATCACCGTGAACGCTATCAAGACATCAAATAAGCTCGCAACATTAAAATTTACTGCTTGCTTATGCTATGGTAATCGTCATCAAACAAGTCTCAATAAAACATACCGCATTTTTAACGGATAGACATCATGGACAAGCAACTTTTAATTTTTGATTTTGATGGCACATTGATTGATAGCGTGCCAGATTTGGCGGATGCAACCAATGCCATGCTGACTACCCTTGGCAAGACGCCCTATCCTCTCGCCAGCATCCGTAACTGGGTTGGTAATGGCTCAAGAATGCTCGTCGAGCGCGCTTTAGTCGGTAAGATAGAGGTTCTAGAAGGTGAGTTAACGGTCGAGGAAGCCGATCACGCTGAGCAGGTGTTTTTTGATGCTTATAAAAATATCAGTGGTAGCAAAACCGTCGCTTATCCAGATGTCGATAGCGGATTAAAACAGCTCAAAGCAGCGGGCTATACGCTGGCATTGGTGACCAATAAGCCGATGCGTTTTGTGCCAAAAATCCTTCAATCGTTTGGCTGGCAGCATTTGTTTAGTGAAGTATTGGGCGGTGACAGCTTGCCTACTAAAAAACCAGATCCCGCACCACTATTGCATGTCTGTAAGGCGCTGAACATTCTCCCAGCACAAGCAATCATGATTGGGGACTCTAAAAACGATATATTAGCCGGACAAAATGCCAACATGGATACCCTTGGGCTGTCTTATGGCTACAACTATGGGAATGATATCCGCGAGCTTAATCCGACCGAAGCCTTCGATGATTTTGGCGCTTTGGCTGACTATCTATTAAAGGGTTCGTCTGCCAATAGTTAAAACCCAAGGCTATCATTTACTACGATAACTGAGCGCCTCTGACACATGAGCGCTGGTGATATCCGTGCTGTCCGCCAAATCAGCAATCGTCCGTGCAACGCGCAATACCCGATGATAGCCTCGAGCAGATAAATTAAGACGCTGCTGAGCAAGCTCTAACAGTTGCTGCTCGCCCGCCCCTAGCTGGATATATTTATCAATCTCGCTCGGACTCAGCTCATTATTGACCTTGTTCTGTCGTACTAATTGACGATTATGTGCTGCCGTTACGCGAGTACGAACTTGCTCAGAGGTTTCTCCAGCTTTAGCATTTTGCAGATCCGCAATCGGTAATGCTGGCACAGTGATATGCAAGTCAATACGATCAAGTAGCGGTCCAGATAGCTTGTCTTGATAGCGTTTAATCTGCTCAGGTCGGCAGCGACACCTTGCTGACCCATCGCCATCATAGCCACACGGGCACGGGTTCATCGCTGCTACCAGTTGAAAATTTGCCGGAAAGGTCATCTGCGAGTTGGCACGGCTAATGGTAATCTGCTTTGCCTCTAACGGCTGCCGTAGGACTTCCAAGACGGTACGATCAAATTCAGGCAACTCATCAAGGAATAGGACGCCTTTGTCAGCAAGCGTTATCTCACCGGGTTTCGGTCGTGAGCCACCACCGACTAACGCCACCGCTGATATGGTGTGATGCACTTGCCGAAAAGGGCGCGTACCATAATTATAATCACTATCTGCAACCGAGTAGGTACTAGCAACCTCTAGCGCATCCTCAGCACTCAAATCTGGCAAAATAGTTGGCAGACGGGACGCCATCAAGGTTTTGCCCGAACCCGGTGGTCCTGTAAATAATAACGAATGTCCACCGGCTGCGGCAATCTCCAACGCCCGCCGCGCATGGTGCTGTCCTTTGACGTCTGCCAGATCTACTTGATAACCTATATGCTGCTGGACTTGGTTTGGCACGACCGCCGTTAAGCGCTCATGCAAAAGACTGCTATCAGTAAGAGCTTGCAAATGATTGCATACCGCCTTTAAATTTGGCGCTGCCAATACAGTGATACCATCGACACGGCTAGCCTCTGCCCCATTGATGGTTGGGACAATAAGTTGCCGTGATGATGCCATCAGCTGTTTATTGTCTTTGAATAGCTGCGACGCTAACACTTCAGCCTTTATCGCTCGTGCAACCGCCAAGCTACCGCTTACTTGCCGCAGCTCACCATTGAGCGCCAACTCTCCAATAAACTCAAACCCTGACAATACCGCTGGATCTAACTGATCACTGGCTGCCAAAATACCAATCGCTATCGGTAAATCAAGGCGAGCACCATCCTTTGGTAAATCAGCGGGCGCTAGATTGATCGTCAAACGTCTATTAGGAAACTGAAATCCAGAGTTGAGTATCGCTGAGCGCACTCGATCCTTGCTCTCACGTACTGCCGCTTCAGACAATCCGACAATGGTCAATGCTGGCAGTCCTTGCGACAGATGAACCTCAATGATGACCTCAGGTGCGTGCAGCCCAACGACTGAGCGAGTATAGACTTGAGCAAACGACATAAGCCTTTCCTATAGAGAGATTTATCGATCATAGAGGATTATTAATAAGTGCGCAAATGTTGCGTGTTTATATATTTTATTCACTAGCATAGATGTTTGACATTGTTATATGATTGATAAATGCTTTTTGTTTATCTTATTCATCAATTTTTTATGGGTTTTATACACGTTTTGATTAACGTTTAAAAAACCTAGCGGTTAATAACCCTAAACAATAAAAAAGCATGAGCAATAAAAAGGAATTTATTGATCATTTAAAGCTTAATAGTGTTTTGTATTTCAGCTTTAGATAACACCAATTAACCATGGATGGGTAAGCTTATGAGCATCAAAGTGCTTAATCGGCGTGTGTATACGCTAACGTTATTAACAGCGGCAGTCTCATTAGGACTGTCTGGTTGTTCGGACAGTGACAGTCTTAGTAGTAATGGAGACTCTAATACCACCTACGCTGTGGATATCCAGCGCACTGAGTTTGGTATCCCGCATATCACCGCTAAAGATTATAAAGGCTTAGGTTATGGCGTTGGCTATGCCTTTGCTGAAGACAATATCTGCTCACTAGCCCGTGAGCTGGTCGTCGCCCGTGGCGAGAGTATGCTATATCTAGGCAATGAAGGTAATGTCGCAAGCGATGTTTTTTATACTTGGTATAACACGCCCGCCCGCCGCGCTGAATTTTTAGCAGCGCAGGACCCTGAGGTTATCGATGCTGTAACAGGTTATGCAGCCGGCTTTAGTCGTTATCTACGTGATAAAGGCGTTGCCAACATTGACCCAGCTTGTGCTAACGCTAAATGGGTACGTGAGATCACGACTGATGATTTGTTGACCGTCTATGGTAAAGCCAACCTGCGTGGTGGCTTATCTAACTTCGTTGGTCCCATCGTTGCAGCAGCACCGCCCGCTCAGAACAGAGTGATGGGCAGCTCAAGGATGCGTAGTATTGAGGCATCGGATCTCGTCGTAGACTCAGCACCTGCGTTTGATATGACCACTATCAACGTGATGGACGGCGGTAGTAACGCTTATGCCTTTGGTAGTGAAGTAACCCGTACCAAGAGTGGCGTGATGTATGGTAATCCACATGAACCGTGGGAAGGGGTACAACGTTTTTATGAATTCCATCTAACCTTACCAGGCGAGCTTGATGTCATGGGCTCTGCGCAACAAGGTCAGCCCTTTATTAACATTGGCTTTAATAAAAATGTCGCTTGGAGTCATACCGTATCGACCGCCAAACGCTTTACCCTTTATCAGCTTAGTCTGGTGAATGGTAATCCAATGAAATATAACTATAAAAACAGTGCTGGCGTCTTTGAGCAGCGTGATATCGAAGCGGTACCTATCACCATTAAATTACCCAATGATCAAACACTGGTTCGACCTATCTATCTATCGCACTATGGTCCTATGCTAGCAGTCGATAAAATTAATGGGGCGCTACCCGCTTGGGGCGCTAACAATCTTGCCTTTACCATCCGTGACGCTGCCTCTGAAAACCCACGCGCCTTGAATCAATGGCGCAGTATGAATAAAGCAACCAGTGTGGAGGATTTAGTAGATAGAATGCAAGACATAGTCGGTCTAGGCTTCGTCAATACCATCGCAACCGACCGTTATGGTAAGGCGCTTTACGCTGATATCTCAACCGTTCCCCACGTTACTAAACAGCAGCTAGAAGCTTGTAGTGCCAATGCCGGTCCATTTCTTACCGGCTTGATTGCGGCAGATCTGCCCGCGCTTAATGGCAGTACAGCAGATTGTGAATGGGGCAAAGATGCCGACTCGCCACAGGTAGGTATTTTTGGACGTTCAAACCTGCCTTTCTTGATTCGTAATGATTATGTTGCCAACTCTAACGACAGCTATTGGCTAAGCAACCCTAAACAGCCACTCACCGATTTTTCACCCTTACTGCGTCGTCGATTAGCACCTTTCTTAGGACCCAATCCTGTCGAGGGTGTGCCTCTACTGATGCGTAGCCGTATGGGACTGACGCAGATAGCGGATCGCTTAAGCAACAAAGACAATCTAGGCGGGAATACCTTTAACCTAGAAAATATGCAACAGGTGGTTTATGGCAACCGCAGTTATGTTGCCGAATTGGTACTTGACGATGTACTCGCTGACTGTAAACTTAATCCTATAATGCCTACTACTGGAGGCTCTGTAGATGCGACAACAGCCTGTACAGTTCTGAGCAATTGGGATCGCCGTAATAATCTTGATAGCAAAGGCGCGCACGTGTTTAGAGAGTTTTGGCGCAATGTAAAATTCACTGAGACCACGGATGTGCTTTTTAAAGTGAAATTTGATGTAAAGGATCCTGTAAACACACCGCGCGGGCTCATTATAAATGAAGAGACGCGTAAAGCTTTAGGTGATTCAATTGCTTATTTCAATAGTAAAAATATCGCACTTGATGCACCATTAGGTAGCCTTCAATACGTTATCGATGCTGGCAAAAATAGCGAGAAAATCCCTATGCATGGCGGCTTGGGACGAGAAGGTATCTTTAACGTCGCACAAGGTCCGGGTCTTAATGACGATGGCACTTATAAACCTATCAATAATGGCCCAACTTATATGCAGTCAGTGACCTTTGATGCCAAGGGTCCCGTAGTAGAAGCGCTGTTAGCTTACTCGCAGTCAGCAGATACGACTCGACCTTATCACCGTGACCAAACGCGCCGTTACTCGGCTAAAGATTGGATTCGCCTGCCTTTTAACGCTAGCGAAATCTCCAAGCAAGCTGTTGGCAATAAGATTCAGTTAAGAGAGTAATATTTGATAGGAATAAAAAAAGACTCTAGGGCAATCCTAGAGTCTTTTTTTATGGCCTAACCATATAATTTATAGGTATATAACTAACCCTTGCTGTCCATGCTACTGTAGGCTGTGATTTGTTATACTAGTCGCTACGTGTTTCAAAAAATTTATGCGTTTTTGTCAGCAATACAGTTATGAGCAAAACCCTAAACTTCTTATGCAAATAGCGATCGATACAGTCAAACGAGGAATCTTGCATGTCAGAACAACTTGATATCAATAGCACACCTGAGCACCTCATTAATGCAAGCGAGCAGCCCACCATGGTGCGTCCGGTCGTGCAACCAGACAATCCCTATGCCAGTACTCGTGGCAGCATCACCAGTAAACAGCTGCCAGCCTTCGATCAAGATATCATTAATAAGTATGATCGTTCAGGGCCGCGTTATACCTCTTATCCAACGGCTTTAGAGTTTGCGCCAATACCAGATGGGCTTGAGGCAAAAATCCTGCAATCGCGCGAAGCTCATGCACCGCTGTCACTGTATTTCCATATTCCTTTTTGTCGCCACCTCTGCTACTACTGCGCTTGCAATAAAATCATCACCAAAAAGAACAGCGATGCGGGTGATTATTTAGAGTATCTAATTGCTGAGATTAAACATAAACGTATTTTATTAACGCCAGCAGAAGATGGTAAAAAACCACTAGTTAGACAGCTGCATTTTGGCGGCGGTACGCCAACTTTTTTGCAAGACAATGAGTTGATACAGCTATGGGAGTTTTTGCAGACGCAGTTTGAGTTTTTGCCAGAAGACCAAGGCGATTATTCTATCGAAATTGACCCACGCGAGCTCAGTGGTGAGACTTTAAAAGTATTGCGCAATTTAGGTTTTAACCGCATTAGCTTGGGCGTGCAAGATTTAGAGGAAACCGTACAAGTTGCCGTCAATCGGGTACATTCAGCAGAATTGATTGAGAATGTATTAAATGAGGCGCGTAAGCTAGGGTTTCACTCTATTAATATTGATCTGATTTATGGTTTGCCACATCAAACCCCAGCAACATTAGATAAAACCGTGCGCCGTGTTATTAAGATGTCGCCCGATCGCTTGTCGGTATTTAATTATGCCCATCTACCGGAGCGCTTTAAGGCGCAGCGGCAGATTAAAGAGGCGGATTTACCGACGCCAGCCGCCAAACTTACCATGCTCGGTAATACTATCAATACCTTAACCGAAGCTGGTTATCAATATATTGGGATCGACCATTTTGCCAAACCTGATGATGAGCTTGCCATTGCTCAGCGTGAGGGCAAGTTACATCGTAATTTTCAGGGCTATACCATCATGGGCGACTGTGATTTATTAGGTTTTGGTGTCTCTTCAATCAGTCAAATTGCCAATGCCAATAGCAGTTATATGCTGCAAAATCATACCGATTTAGAGGTTTATAAAGACACTATCGATGCGGCACGTAATAATCCTACCGTCATGCCAGCAGTCAATATGATTAAAACCTCCATCAAAGATCGCTTACGTGAGTACGTGATTATGAATTTATTGTGTCACGATTATATGGATTTTAAAGACATCAATCAGAAATTTGGTATCGATGCCATCACCTACTTTATCGATGAAATTCAAAAGCTTGGCGAGATGCAACAAGATCGCTTGATTGATATGGATGCTGCTGGTATTCGCGTGTTACCAAGAGGGCGCTTATTGGGTCGCAACGTCGCCATGGTATTCGATGAATACCTTACTACAAAACACAAAGACCGCTTCTCAAAAGTTATTTGAATATTGAAACTATCAGCTAAATTTTTCAACAGTAAAAAGACCTCTATCGAGGTCTTTTTCGGTAAGTGGCTTTTAGTTAAGTGACTTTTTGGCGAGTGATTGAGTGATAAAGGTAAGGACTTATTGTAAATCGTCTTTATGCCCTAGGCATTACGATATATAATCGATTGGCATCTTCTATGGTTTTTTCTTGATCTAGGTATTTTTGCTCAACGCTACTCTGTGCATCGACTATCTCTGTATCTGTCATCGCAAAGTCATCATCATTGAGTAAACCTAACGAGCCATCTTGGCGTAACCATAAGCCTTCAAGCTTATCATGCGGATAATTTAAACTAGCCAATACATCGACAACCAAAGTCTTTTTTACAGGCTTAATAGCCATCTCTTGTAGTATTTGCCAGTTTTCTTCATTTTCTGCTATCAACTGCTCAAGCGTTTGTCCTTCGACTAGCAAGCCAAGCTTTGCATCTTGCTTAACATTCTCATCATTTATAATAGCTTCGATATCTGTTGCCTGCGAGATATCGATTTTGTAGATAAGCTTTGTTGCCGATTTATCTTGCAGTGGGAGCTTGCGGTCATGCTCAATCAGATAAAACGCCTGCTCATTGATAGCCACAATACCAGAAGTCACGTGCTCTGCTTTATCCAATCGATATAGATACTGGGCTATTTGTCCCGACACCAAATTAATCGTTATGATACGCACGAGGCTAGACAGACGTCCTGACTTATTAGGATTGTCCATCGATGACTCCATGATACCCACCAATGTCGATTGATCAGGCGTAATCGTCAAGGCTTCCATACCACGATTAGCACGGCGCTTGGTAAATTCTGTTGGTAATAAGATTGGCTTGCCATTAACGATTACATTATTACGCTCATCATTGGCAAAGGCATTGATACGCGCAATCTCCACCCCATTGGCATCATAATGTACAAGGTGTGGACCATACTCATCACTGACCCAAAAACTGCCGTCTGTCAGTGCGGCAAGTCCTTCAGGATCTAAACCATGAATATCGGTTTTAATCGGATTGGTCACTTCATCAAATGGTAAATCTGGATTGACCGTCATTGGCTGACCATTGATATCATAAGGTACTTCATTGGTGCCGCCCAGTGCCTTTGGATTCGGTAACCCCGAGATGGGATTGCCCTGATTGTCTTTCAGCAGCAGCTCGGCTACTTTGATAATTTTACCGTCAGCTTGCAACTCAAACAGCCCGATAGACGGCGTATAATTTGGCACGAGAAACTGCTTACCTTTGCCAGCAATACCATCAAAATCAGCATTAGGACCACGATCGGTCAGCGCATAAAATTGATTGGCATTGGTTGGATGAGCCGCCGCATCTGAACCATAGCCGCCGCCACGTATTTCTAACTTCTGCTCAGGGTAAGCAGCATTGATATGAGTGGCATCTAGTACCTTATAAGGTAATGGGCTGCCTTGTGGGAAATTCTCTATAGAGAGTATCTTAGTATTCAAGTGTTGCTTAGGCATTGTTATTTTCCTTGTATCAAGTATTTTTATTATTGAATCATTTATTAAAGAATAAGAAGTAAATTTAGGTCAAAAAAATAGCCAGCGCATTGTGAGCTCACTGGCTATTTTTTAATTTTTATCTATATAGTGCATTCAGTAGTAAAACGATACAGCGGGACTGGAAGAAATTTTACGCAGCCTCTGTCGGCGTAGGTGCAGCACGCCAGAAAAATTTATACCAGTTCCGCGTTGCAATATAACGTATCGGTTTTATTGAGAAGCGACTATAGCATTTGCTTAAAGTAAGACTGTTTAAACCCTAAGCTTATCACCGACCATGCCTTTGATGGTGCTTAGAATATCAGCCGGTAATACCACCATTTTTGTGTTATCCGATTCAGCTAGCTGGCGAATCGACTTGATATATTGCTCACCCAACAAGTAGACAATCGGCATCTCCTCCTCTCCCATGGCAGCCGTAATAAGACGGATAGACTCTTCTGAGCCTTTTGCCAGCACCACCTGCGCTTCAGCATCGCGGCGTGAGGCCTCCAAACGACCGTCTGCTTCTAAGATAGCTGCTTGCTTTTGACCATCAGCACGGGTCACTGTTGCTCGGCGTAGACGTTCGGCTGCTGCTTGCTCCTCCATCGATGCTTGCATGGTTTGTGATGGGTTAATATCTTGTATCTCAACTGTCTTTAGGGTGATACCCCAATCAGCAATATCTTCTGAGATGGCATGCTTGAGTTTGGTTTTGATTTCATCACGGCTAGACAAGGCACTATCAAGATCCATCTCACCGATGATTGAACGCAGTGAAGTCTGGACAAGATTACGGATGCCATACTCATAATCTTCAATACCATAGACCGCTTTGTCAGGGCGCACGATACTAATATAGGCAACAGCATTGGCGATAATCACCACGTTATCACGGGTAATCACCTCTTGTGAGGGGATATCAAGCACGATGTCTTTGGTTGTCACTTTATAAGATACGTGATCAACATAAGGGATAATTAAATTCAATCCAGGTTCGAGGGTTTGGCTGTATTTACCTAAGCGCTGCACGACCCATTTATAGCCTTGCGGGACAATTCGCACCCCTTTAAATACCGTAAATACGACCAGTGCAATTAACACGATCATCACTATACTAAAGCTTTCCATAACTTATCCTTATTATTATATGGGCGTACTTTGGCTGATCGCTGATTTTGTAGTCATACTACTCACAATCAGCTCATTACCAACGACATCTGTCACTATCACTCTATCCCCGACCGACACAAGCTCTCCTCGAGTGCGGCACATCCATTCAGCAGCTCCCACAATAGGCACGCTAAAACGTACGATGCCAGCTCTATCTGGCTGTGGCTGCACAATAATCATACCGGTTTCACCGATGATAACACTACCACCGAGCCCAGCTGCGGTACGATTGACAGATAAAGGTTTGATAAACTTAAACCATGCCAGCAAGAAGATAGCAGAAAGCACCAACCAAACGATAATTTGTACAGGTATAGAAATAGGCAATAGCCATGAAAGCGCCGCCACTATAATAGCAGCAGCACCAAACCAAAGACTTGCAAAGGTCGGCACAAACATCTCTATAATCAACAGTAGAAAGCCCAATACCAACCAATGCCAAGGTTCAATCATCCACAGCATCTCCATCATCGCTTTATTCCCTATCCTGATAATCCTAACTTTCAATGTAGCACATTTACTCTGCTAAGGACGTTTTAAAAGCGCATCTATGTTTGCCTTGAACTACGGCTCAGTATATCGTGTTTAAAAAAGCAAAAAAACGACCGCCGAAGCGATCGTTTTTTATTTTGGGCGTTCTTGTTCATACTTTGCTATCAAGTATCAAAACATTAGAACTTTAGCTGTGCACCAACGGTCATTAGATCCGCATCACTACCTAGCTTGTCATATTCAGCTTCAACGCTGAAGTTAGGGTTTACTGAGTAGCCAAGACCGACACCACCAGCTAAACTTGTGTCTTTGTTAGTACCATTATAGAAACCTGCTGGAGAAGTACCAGTCGCTTCTATTTCAGTTCTTGCAACACCTAGTTTACCTTTAGCATATAAACCAGTGTTTGGGAAAGCATAACGGTACGTACCATAAGCGCCGTAAGTTTTTGCGTCGATGTCACCGCCTCTGTAATCAGCGTCATCTGAGCCTACAAATTCAGCTTCCATACCGAAGTTAGGATCGAAATTATAGCCTGCATAGACACCATATGCGGTTGGATCATCAGCGCCATCAACGTCTAAATCGAATTGACCGACTTTAGCACCAACGTATGGTTGGCCAGTATAACCGTTACCATAAGAGACGGCAGCTTGTGCACCCATGCTTAATAATGAACCCGCTGCTAGTGCAAGTAGAGTTTTCTGTAGAGTTTTCATGTGTATCTCCTTAAAACAACTGTGGACAAACAAGTTAATTTATTTATGTGGACTTTTTAGTCATATCGCCTTGTTTGCTAACGATGTATACATAGTAACAAACCATGTCAAAAACTCTGTCAGTGTTTAATGGTAAGAAAGTTAAGTTTTGCAAGTGTTTATCAGTGTTGAAGTTACAAAGAGCGATATATGAAATCTTTTGTTACAACCACTGGGTTTGTGCAATAATCGCTACTCATTATTGAGATAATTTACTCAAAAACTGATTTTAATAAGTGCAAACGATCAAATAAAAGCGCTCCAACAGAAAAAGGGACATCAATGACTGCTCTCATTATCAATCATCTGCAAGCAGCACTCGACGCGTTAAAATCGGCGAATCAATATCGCCAAATACCCAATCTACACCACCATGAGCGCCATGTGATAAGTGAAGGCAAGCGTTTACTCAATATTGCTAGCAACGACTATTTGGGTTTGGGTAGTAATGATCAATTAAAAAGCAAATTCCTCAATCAACTTAGCCAATTGCCAATCGATACTGTTCCGAGGATGAGTGCTACCTCGTCTAGGCTTTTGACAGGTAACGATGAGCAGCTGCAAGCCTTAGAGACTGAACTACAAGACTGGTATCAAAACGCCATAAAAAAGCAAAACCTCGCTTGCTCAAAATCGGTGCTGGTATTCAATAGTGGCTACCATGCCAATATCGGTATTTTGCCCGCTCTGACCGCACTGCCTATCAAGACTCTGATTTTAGCTGACAAGCTGGTACACGCTAGTATCATCGATGGCATACGCCTGAGCCAAAGCAAGCTGGTCAGTTATCGTCGTTACCGTCATAACGACTATGAGCATTTAGACACATTTATTGAGCAAGCAGATGCAAGTATTGAGCGCATTATTATCGTCACCGAAAGTATTTTTAGTATGGATGGCGACCGTGCTGACTTAGCGCAGTTGGTACAATTAAAAGCCAAAGATGCTCGTATTGAGCTATATATCGATGAAGCACATGCTATCGGTATCTTAGGTGATACAGGCTTAGGGTTGGCAGAGGAAACCCAGACGCTGGCTGCTATTGATTATCTGGTGGGAACTTTTGGTAAAGCTTTTGCCTCTATTGGTGCCTATATCATGTGTGATGATATGGTCAAACAATGGCTGATCAATCAAATGCGCCCCCTTATTTTTAGCACCGCGCTACCTCCGATTAATCATGCCTGGACACGTTTTATCTTAGCAAAAATGCCAAGCTTAACTGAGCAGCGCCTTCATCTGGCGCAGTTATCTGCTACGCTAAGGGCTGCTATACCGGAGCGCCACCGCCTATTATCAACTCATCAAGAGACAGGCTATGACTCGCCTATTGTGCCTTATTTGCTAGGGGATAATGCGCTTACCGTCAAGAAAGCAAAGCAGCTACAAGCAGCAGGATTTTATGCCCTACCTGTTAGACCACCTACCGTTCCTGCCAATACTGCTCGTATCCGTTTGGTAATGAATGCAGCATTGAGCTTAGATGACTGTCAGCGACTGATAGCGCATTTATAATGCGATTATTTGTCTTTTAGTAAATGATTTATTTTAGCTTTAAGCGATCATCGACTTATTTGGATGTAATAAACGATATGAAAAATCCTGCGATACCGGACACCTTTAGCCCAAGAAAACAAACCATCGCCCGTCATTTTTCCACTGCTGATGACTATGACCAGCATGCTAAGATTCAACAGCAGGTCTGCCAGCACTTACTCAATAACATCGCTCATAATCTGCAAAAAAGTGTGTTAGAAATCGGTGCAGGAACTGGTCAAATGACGCGCTTGTTGGCAGAAAATATTGAAAGTCAGCACTGGTTTATCAATGAGCTGTGTCCTGAACGGGTGGCGATATTGCAATCGATCATACCGACAGCCACCATACTGATCGGCGATGCCGAAACCACTCAGTTATCTAAAGGACATAGCCTGATAATCAGCGCCAATGCCGTCCAGTGGTTTGATAACCCACTTAATTTTGTCAAACAATCCGCTCGCTGTTTACAAGCAGGTGGACAATTGGTTTTTAATACCTTTACCTCAGATAATTTTTTGCAGATTAAGCAACTAACAGCTCAAGGACTACATTATCCTGCAATCAATGAATGGCAATCAGCCCTAAAAGAGGCGGGGTTTGAAAAAATTGAGTGGTCGACTCAGCGCTTTGATGTGCCCTTTGCCAATCCCTACGCTGTCCTTAAACATATGAAGCAGACGGGCGTCTCAACCAATCAAACGCAAGAGCAATCAAGTGGTAGCCGTAAACCTTTTATATGGACCAAATCTCTATTAAAGCAATTTGAGGAAGCCTATTGGCAACAGTTCTCTGAAGTCAATGACAACGGTCAATCTTATGTCAACCTGACATATGATGTGCTAATGATAAGCGCTTTTAAAGCATGATTGGTATTTTGTACTCTTATTCATAACAAAAAAACGCACCCCGAAGGATGCGTTTTTTATTAACTAGATACTAGCAGTAGTATTATTTTTTATCGTCTTCTACTTCAGTGAACTCAGCATCGACCACATCGTCGTCTGCTTGATTGCTTTCGCCTGCATTATCCGCACCTTGTTGGAACTGGTTTGGATCCATACCTTCTGCACCAGCGCCGCTATCTGCATAAATCTTCTGGCTAACTGGCAAGAAAGCATTGTCTAATGCTTCAAGCTTGGCTTTGATCTCTTCATGATCATCTTCTTTTGCAGCCGCTTCAAGCTCAGAGATAGCCGCTTCTACTGATGATTTCTCATCGTCAGATACTTTATCAGCCGCATCTTTTAGGGCTTTTTGTACCGCATGGATACGACCATCTGCTTCGTTACGTACTTGTGCTAGATTGGCGAATTTCTCGTCTTCAGCGGCATTGGCTTCAGCATCACGAATCATTTGTTCAACTTCTTCGTCCGACAAACCAGAATCTGCTTTGATTTGGATACTTTGCGCTTTACCAGTCCCTTTGTCAGTCGCTGAGATGTTCATGATACCATCAGCGTTGATGTCAAAGCTTACTTCGATTTGTGGCATACCACGTGGCGCTGGTGGGATATCCGTTAAGTCAAAACGGCCAAGCTGTTTATTTTGGTTCGCAATTTTACGCTCGCCTTGATAAACCTGAATACTAACCGCTGGCTGGTTGTCTTCAGCCGTTGAGAATACCTGTGATTTCTTAGTAGGAATCATGGTGTTTTTCTCAATGATAGGCGTCAAGATACCACCCATGGTTTCGATACCAAGTGTCAATGGCGTCACATCAAGTAGCAATACGTCAGTTTTGTCACCAGACAATACCGCACCTTGAATCGCAGCACCAGCAGCAACCGCTTCATCAGGGTTCACGTCTTTACGTGGCTCTTGACCGAAGAACTCTTGTACTTTTTGCTGTACCAATGGCATACGAGTCTGACCACCAACCAAGATGACATCATCAACATCACCGATTTTTAGACCTGCATCTTCAAGGGCCATCTTACATGGACCCATAGTGCGTTGTACCAACTCTTCCGTTAAGCTCTCAAGTTTTGAGCGGCTGATGGTAATAACTAAATGCTTAGGACCGCTGCTATCAGCTGTGATATACGGCAAGTTTACTTCTGTGCTTTGGGCACTTGATAGCTCGATTTTTGCTTTTTCTGCCGCTTCTTTTAGACGCTGCATCGCAAGAGAGTCACCTTTTAGGTTCACATCTTGCTCTTTTTTAAATTCAGCGACTAAAAAGTCAATCAACGCTGAGTCAAAATCTTCACCACCAAGGAATGTATCGCCATTGGTCGCTAATACTTCAAACTGCTGCTCGCCATCGACGTCAGCGATTTCGATGATTGATACGTCAAAAGTACCACCACCCAAGTCATAAACAGCAACGGTGCTATCGCCTTGCTTTTTATCCATACCGTAAGCAAGTGCGGCAGCTGTTGGCTCGTTGATGATACGTTTTACATCCAAACCAGCGATTTTACCGGCATCTTTGGTTGCTTGACGCTGTGAGTCATTAAAGTAAGCAGGTACAGTAACTACGGCTTCAGTAACCGCTTCACCAAGATAGTCTTCAGCTGTTTTTTTCATTTTTTTCAAGATTTCAGCAGAAACTTGTGGTGGTGCTAATTTTTTACCGTTTATTTCGACCCATGCATCACCGTTATCAGCTTTGGCGATTTTATAAGGCACCATACCGATGTCTTTTTGCACGACTTTGTCATCAAAACGACGACCAATCAGACGCTTAATGGCAAACAAGGTGTTGTTTGGGTTGGTAACCGCTTGACGCTTCGCTGACTGACCGACAAGGATCTCGTCATCTTTATAAGCGACAATCGATGGTGTGGTACGTGTACCTTCAGCATTTTCGATGATCTTAACTTTATCACCTTCCATCACTGCGACACATGAGTTGGTTGTACCTAAATCAATACCAATAACTTTACCCATAATGAATTGCTCCTAATTTATTTTTGAATTAACTATATACGCATCCAGATCTTAGGTGATATAAACCTATTCGATCACATGTTGCTTTATATCGGTTTGCTTATGTATTTTTTCAAGTCATTTACAGTATGAAAAAACCTTTTTCTGTGATTTTCTGGTTAAAGCCTCACTAATATTAAGGTTTAGCCATGTTAAATACTGCTTATTTATTATCTACAGTATTTAATAACGATTGAAACACACGACTGTCTTTAAATTACTGTCCAACACGTACCATTGCCGGACGTAATAAACGTCCATTTAAGCTATAGCCTTTTTGCAATACAGTACCTACCGTATCCGCTGGTGCTTCTGGGTCAATACCGACTGCTTCATGAAGATCAGCGTTAAATTTCTCGCCTTGTGGCTCAACCACTTCGACGCCGTTTTTATTCAGTACATCTAGCAATGCTTTATGGGTCAATCGCACGCCTTCAGTAACAGGGTCGTCTGCATTGGCGTTCTCAATCGCACGCTCCAAATTATCGACCACTTCCAAAAGCTCTTTGGCAAATTTCTGTAGGGCAAAACGTTTGCTCTTATCCGCCTCTTGCTCCATACGTTTTTGCGCATTGTATGTTTCGGCATTGGCACGCGCGGTATGCTCTTTGGCTTGTTTTACTTCGCCTTCTAGCTCAGCGATACGCGCTTTAAACGTATCTAAATCGATATCGTTTGCAATCGTGCTCTCTGTACCTTCATTATTTTGTGGATCAAATTCTTGCAAGGTCTCATTTAAAATACTGTCGTCATGTTCAATATTGTCATGTGATACATTTTGATCAATCGACTCATGGTTGTTATTTTGCTCGCTCATGATAGCTCCCTAAGATTTCTTAGTATGAATGGTTGATAATATGGATAAAATAGCGCACAAAATTAGCGTAGCGCGCCTTTGTGCCTTTATTACTAATGGATGTGTTACTCATCTAGAGTGGTCGAGAGTAGCATTACTAACGATTGATAGGCTTATCTTGCCTACTTGACCGCCTATTTAAAATCTGTCACTCGTCGTCTCTTTAACTATCTTGCAATAGCTGCTTGATAAAGGCTGTGAGCTAAAATTTCAAGTCTATTACGAGGAATTTTTCTTCTCTACAAGAAACCTTATGCAGATTAAAGAAAATAATCAGCTATTCATCCCTTTTATAAGCACATAACTGATCTTTAGTAAGCACAAATAAGCAGCGACGCCAACAAAAGGTACAAAAAGTCGTCATTTACTCCCAATCCTTTACGCTTTCTACCTAAAGCATTACCAAAAAATACTCAACTTAGTTTCTGATTATTTTATAATTGCTATACTTATCATGGGTTTAACCATAGTTATTCCATAGTGCCCTATATCGGTGCCATATATCAACCAAATACCAACAGTTAGTACTGACCATCAAGCAGTACTTACCACAACTTTAAGGGGTGTTATGTCTCATTCAACAGTACTATCAGTCAACACCTTACTTAATAAAGCGGTGAAGACCCTAAATCTTATGTCATGCGGACAAGATAAGAATATCAAAAGCACGGATGCCGCTATATCAGCTGACATGCTAGATATAGAAGAGCCTATGTTGCAAGAGAGTGAGTTGCAAGCCAGTAAATTGCAAGACAGTCGCGAGGCTAAAAACCTATCTATCAAAGAAAAGATACTCGATCACCATCTGATGAGCAGCTATCAGCCGCATCTACTGCACTATGCCATAAAGAGCTTTGGCTGCTTGCCAACGTCGGTGCTTGAGAGCTTGATCAAGTGTTTAGATGGACCTACCTCAAAGCAGTATTTGCATGTCGATGCTCATCTGCGCTTGATACTTGCCGTCAATCGTAAGCTTAAAACGCCTTTACAGTCGATAGAGATGACCGAGCTACGCAAACGCTTTGCTGCCGATGCCGTTGCTATGCAAGCCCCAAAAGTATGGCAGCAAGCCCGCGATACTTTACGCAACCCTATCAGACCTTTTGCTAAAAAGTCTGAAAACACTATTCGTTGGCAAGATAAGACCATTGCTAATGCTGATGACGGCGATATGACCATTCGCTGCTATCAAAATGAAACTGCGGATATAGGCTTTGGCTTTAAAAAAGAGCAAACCAATAATCCTGATGAGACCGTGCTATTATTTTTTCATGGGGGCGGGTTTTGTATTGGTGATCTTAATACTCACCATGAATTTTGTCATGCAATATGTGAGCAGACAGGCTGGCCTGTCGTCAGCGTTGATTATCGCTTGGCACCCGAACATCCTGCCCCTGCTGCTGTAAGAGACTGTATCAGTGCTTATGCTTGGCTGGCTGAACATTGTGAAGCGTTTGGTGCCTTGCCATCACGTATTGTATTAGCAGGCGATAGCGCAGGCGGTGGCTTGTCGACGTTGATAGCTCAGCAAATCATCACGCCAAATAAAGACGCTTGGCTTGATCTGGGTGATAGCGGTCAGAAAACATTTGATATATTGCAGAACTTGCCCCATCCGATGGCACAAATGCCGCTATACCCTGTGACTGATATCGAAACGGATTATCCAAGCTGGGAGTTATATGGAGAAGGTCTGCTGCTTGACCATGCCGACGTCGCCGTTTTTGACACGGCTTGTTTAGAAAACAGTCCATTACCCCGCCAGCATATCTTAACGTCACCGATGCTGGGAGACAATCGATACGTTTGTCCAAGCTATGTCGTCGCTGCAGAATTAGACGTCTTACGAGATGAAGCATTTGCTTATGCCAATAAGCTTAAGAGCTATGGTATAGCGGTACAGACCCATACAGTACTTGGCGCGCCGCATGGTTTTATTCACTTTATGAGCGTTCATCAAAGATTGGGGCAAGAAACGCAGCTTATCATCACAGGGTTTGCGAGATTCGTGCGAGAAATTATAAAAACTCGGGCATTATTGAGTGCTTAATGGGTGCTTTATATCTTAAGTGCTTATTAATATTAGCTTTGAGCACTTATGAGATTAATTATCCAAATTTCAGAGCGCGTGCCCAACCTAAATGGCACCGCTCCAATACCATAGCCTGAGGTGACCAAAAACTGGCTGCTATTGACTTCTTTCAAACCATAAACCAAAGGTGTAAACCACTTTAATACTACCGTTAAAGGAAATATTTGACCGCCATGGGTATGTCCTGATAAGTGCAAATCAACAGGCAAGTCCTGTATCTCTGTTAAAGCTTCAGGGCTGTGCTCCAAAAATAGCACTGGTTTATCAGTTTGGATATCAGCCATCAAATCTGCCGCAACAGGGCGATTCGGGTCTGTAGCATCGGAGCGCCCAACCAGTAAGACGGCATCATCTAACCAGACATTTTTATTATCAATGACCTGTATACCGGCACGCTCAATCGCTTTGGCAATCGCAACCTCATTACCAGAGTAGTCATGATTGCCCAAGGTTGCATAGACGCCAAGCGGCGCTCTCAGTTTTGATAAATGCTCATGCATATTGGTTTTATCATAAGCATCGGTAGAGTCATTCATGACGTCACCGGCGATCAGTACGGTATCAGGACTTTGCTCATCTATCAGGGTAACCATCTTATCTATCTGCTGATTGCCGAACCATCTGCCCAAATGGGTATCAGAAACTAACGCAATCCTCATCGGTTTGGCTAAGTTTTTGTCTGTCTTTATCGTCAGCTGATGAACCACGGGCGAATAAGCATTAAAGACTGCCAAACTGACAATATCTATATAAGTCAGCACTGCAAATGCGCGAATGGCGATAGGATTGAGTGTTTGCTTGAGAATTTGGTTATAAATAATAGCAACGACAGCGCTGATAAGGCCTGCGTACAACATAAATCCTTGTAGGATACTAATGACCAGATAAACATGAAAACGCTCGCGCCAAAACTCACTCAGCCCGTAGATCAGAAAAATATTATTAATGATAAAAATGCTAAAGAGTAAGCTGAGATGACTAACACGCTGTGTTGGTTTGATTAGCCACCAAAACATCATACTTGTCATCAACGCCAATAATTGCGTACCTATGATAAAAACCAACATAATCGAATTTAACCAGCCAAAGACGCACGTATAGTACGTCAATATTCTTACCTATTGACGACAGAGTTTTTGTTTATTGAAACCTGACAATATTTATCTGCTTATACTCTCTACGGTATGAAGAAGAGATAGTGGAACGGAGATAAATATTACGCAGCTTCTGTCGGCGTAGGCGCATCATGTCAGAAAATTTTATACCTGTTCTGCAATGCGATGCAATGTATCTGTTTTATCTACAACCGACTCTATGATTCCAATAAAAATAAGCATCTTGTTTCACGTGAAACAAGATGCTTATTTTTATCGATAAAATACCTATCGTAATTTCTATTTATTACGGCGAACCTGTTTATTTTATTTATTGCTCTAAAGCTTCTTTAAGTGTCTGATGTTTAAACTTAAACCCAGCATCCAGTAAAGCTTGTGGCAATACGTTCTGTCCATCGATAAGCAGAGTCGACATCTCACCAAACATCAGCTTGAGTAAAAACTTCGGTAAAGTGAAAAAAGTTGGGCGATGTAGCCATGCTCCCAATATTTTGGTAAAAGCATGATTGGTCACAGGATTTGGCGCGGTCAGATTGTAAATCGTTGCGCCTTTATTGCTTGGTATATGGTGAGTGGCCTGTGTAGCATCATTACTCTGATAGGTGCTACCGTTAAGATGCTGGTCTATAATAAATATCACTGCTGCCACCCAATCATCACGGCTGATCCAGCTCATGATTTGTTGACCATCCCCCAACTGCCCACCTATGCCCAGTTTAAATGGCGTCAAAAGCTTGCTCAGCATACCGCCTGCTGGATGTATCACCACGCCTGTGCGTACAATCGCCACAGCCACACTAAGCTCAGTCGCTTGTTGCGCCAATCGCTCCCAATCATCACATAGCTGATGGGCAAAATCGGCCTGAAAACCACTGTTTTCGGTCAAAGGTTTATCGCCTTGACTGCCATACCAGCCAATCGCTGAACCACTAATCAACAGTTTTGGCTTTACATGACTGCGGGCCATAAATGCCAGTATATCTTTTGTTGGTTGCATTCGACTGGCTAGCAGTTGTTCTTTACGGTCGTCACTCCAGCGCGCATCCGCAATCCCTGCACCCGCTAGATTTAAAATCACATCGAAATAGGTATCTGAGCTGGCAAGCTCATCATAGGTCATCATTGTGACATCACGAGGATGTGCTTGATTACTATCGCGAGTTAGCCAAGTAATCTGTAACTTCTTATCCGTCTTTTGATAGTGCTTTAGCATCGCTTCACTCAAAGCACTGCCCAAAAACCCTGAACCACCACTGATTAGAATATTCATCGCTGATAACCTTATGAAAGATGATATTCTCATCAGTGTGACAAAAACACCGTTATGAAAACAAGGGGATAAGTGTAGACGTTTGAGCTTAGTAGCACGGAGCAGAAATGGTACTCTCAAGTTTTAACTATCAAATTAGCGAATAACTTGCCCTGTTAACGCATCACGTATTTGGCTTGGCAGCTGATAACCTAAGGTCTCACCTTTAAGGTATCCAACATATGCGTTTGAGCTTTCATTGTTATGTAAAAAATAATCTTGTGCTCCGCTAAGCGTCAGGGCAGGAGCACGACCTGATGGATTACAGCTTGTCGAGACGACAAAGCCATAGGGATTATCAACAGACACCATTTGCTCGCACAGTTGCTTGACCAGTGGATGATCTATCACCCGTACAGCAATACTGCCGTGAGCACCGGTTATCCATGATGGAATAGCAATCGGTAGATTGTGTGAAACAGGCAATAGCCAAGTATGCGCTTGTTTGGCGGTAGTATTTTTCGAATCCGTTTGCCAGCTATCAATTACCCTTTGACGTTGGTCAAAGCTCAAAGCTTCTAGCAGAACTGCAATGCGGCTAGGACTGTCAGTAACCACAATCATCCCTTTTTCTATAGGGCGCTGCTTGATAGCAAGTAGCTGCATGACCGCTTGCTTGTTGAACGGGTCACAACCAATGCCCCACACGCTTTCGGTTGGGTAAGCAAGTAGCTGCCCTTTTTTAAGCCAAGTCGCTGCTTGGATAACGGAATCAGTAATAAGAGGGGTAGATAAGGACATAAACAACGCCTTTAGAACAAAGAGGATGAAAAGAAGTGATGTATATCTATATTACAAGCAATGCAGCGCTATAAGAATATTTGACGCCATAAGTATAATTAAACACGCGAATAGCGTCCACCTTGGACCGTCACTGCGCCTAATAACTCAAGCTCCATTAACTGCCCAATTAATTGAGCGGGTGCAAGATCAGTCACAAGGATAAGCGCGTCCAAATCTTGACCGCGCCAATCTAATTTGTCAAATAAGGGTATTAGGTGCTCAGGTATGCTAATACTGGCTACTGTTGTGATTTTCTCAGATCTGACTTGCTCAGATTTAATCATTTTTTTGCCAGTAATAGGTGGTGTAGATACTGACTGATTGAGACTTTGAGGATTCGAGCGATTATCAGTTTGCTGCTGAGGTTGGCTTGGTAGTTGCACACTAATATCATCCAATACCTGCTGGGGATGATAAATTAAGGTCGCACCTTCTCGTATTAGATGATGGCAACCTTCAGCATTCGCGTTATCAATATGGCTAGGAATTGCAAAGACTTGCTTACCCTGCTCAGAGGTTAAGCGCGCAGTAATTAATGAGCCGCTGTTAATCGTCGCCTCTGTGACGATGGTCGCAAGGCTCAACCCTGCAACCAAGCGATTACGACGGGGAAAGGTATGCTTATGTGGCAGCGTATGCGGTAACAGCTCACTGATAATACACCCGCCTTGTTCTATAATCTGACTAAATAATTTATCGTGATGATTGGGGTAATTCACATCGATACCCGTGCCCATGACACCAACTGTACGACCTTGAAATGCGACATCTGTCTGCGCCAGCGCACCAAGATGGGCGCGCTTATCTACGCCAATAGCAAGTCCACTAGTAATCACGTAGCCTGCCTGCGCAAGATACTGTGCTATATCAAAGGTGATTTTTTGCGCATGTGCCGTGGGCTTACGACTACCAACAATAGCGATTTGTGCCCAACATAATAATTCACTATTACCGCGATAAAATAACAGCGGCGGTGGATCATAGATGCCTAATAGCTGAGTAGGATAGTTGGGTTGGTCGGCAAATAATAGACCGTACTTCTCTTCTATCAATGCTTGTTGAATGGTGTCGATGCTGGCGCGCGTTTGCTCTGGATGTTCATGACGGGCTAAATGGCTATGATGAATCCCTAATTGACGCCACGACTCGACGCCAGCTTGCCATGCCAGCTGTGCACCACCATAGTGATGAATCAGTTTATGATAGGATGATAATGACGCGTTTAACTCAAACCACAACGCCAGTATTGCACGCTGCTCATCTGATAAAATAAAGGTAGCTACCGTCATCATCGTATGACTCTTATAAGCTTATTTAAGATCTTCTCGCTAAAACTTGAGACAGTATTATAAATAAGGAGGTGGCAATAGCTGATCACCAACGTTCAGTGGCAGCTCAGACTCAAGCACATAAGCATAGCTGATATGATCAAAACTGTTAAATACCATTACCATACCGCTTGGTTCACTCGGTAAACGTACTGGTGTGTCATTGTCTTTGATATCGCGTATCACTGCGCCTTTCTGGTAGACAGTCAACACATCACCCGGCTTTGCACCATGTACGCGTCCTAAATTAATCGCAACCACGCTACCTTTAGCAGCTGAGCTAATAGAATCCATTACACGAACAATCATACCACCGCGATTGACGGTTGCAGGCGTTGGATAAAATACTGGCGGGATAGCATTGTCTAATTCAACAAACACCCGATCGCCTTCACGAACCTCTTTATCGTAACTATCGATAAGCTGTAAGCTTGTCACACCATTGGTTTCGGTAGACGTCACCAAGCCTGTCGCCACCTGTGTGACTTCTAAGCCGATGACTTTTTGTGTTTTGGGATCGACATACATCTCGCCCTCGCGGTAGACCCCATAACGCTGTCCAACGATGAGCGGCACACCTTTAGCATATACTTTATCGCCACTGGCTGTAATCAAGTTGCCTTTTTTGGAAGCTAGTATATAAGGTGTGGTATTAAAGTCTTGCGGATTGACAATCAATGTCTTATCAAGCCAATGCTGAATCGCAGACCATGGAATAGGCGGAATACTATTAACAGCCGAGGTGACCGCGACAGTTGTCGCAACCACATTGCCGGTCAGTTGCTTTTCAATACCTGCGCAGCCCTCGCCTGTATCAACACCTATCAAGGTTTTACCTTGTATGACGCATAAAATCAAAACGTCATTAGGGTAAATAAGATGGGGATTTTTGATTTGCTTATTGGTTGCCCAAATCTCTTTCCAGCGCCATGGACTGTCTAGATAACGTCCTGATATATCCCACAATGTATCGCCTTTTTTAACAATATAGCGATTGGGCGCATCAGCCTTAATAGTGGGCGGTGGATTGTTAGCGTGGGCAGTGCTCATCAGCAGTGCACCACTAAAAGTCGTAACCAACAGGGCCTTTGCTATATTTTTTAAGCTCATCTTCATGGTTATATCCACAATAGGTAACGCTGGTAGCGCCATAATTAAGACAACTTAAGTTGATTTATTCTACTTTTACTTAAAAACAATAATAAAGAAAAGATAACAACTTATAGTCCCTTATTATAACGTTTCTAGAGCAGCTTTCAGTGTTAGCGACTGATATGAATGACAGGTATGATTGCTAAAAAAGCGTCTGGTAAACCGATAAGCTACCGACACGATTTCTAATATTACAATTATATCTACCATAACACAATCATAAACACTCTTTTACAATAGCGTAACCTTAAACTGGATAGCCACATTAAAAAATAGCTAAGAAAGCGCTTATTAAACAGGATTTGGCGTCACATGCTGTCGAATTTGCTCAGCGACCAATTCAGCATCATTATCAAGTATTACCACATGCTGCGGTAAGCTCTCTAAGCCTTCGGTATGCGCTGGACGTGCAATATCTATGTGACCTATTGCTTCGACGATGGTATCGGCAAATTTCACCGGTAATGCAGTTTCGGCACAAACAATCACCTCACCTTCGCGCTGTAATTCTTTGGCAACCTTGATGCCGTCAGCGGTGTGCGGATCGACCAAATCGCCATATTGCTCATAAAGCGCTTTAATGGTTTGTAAGCGATCATTATGGGTCGACTTACCTGCTGCAAAGCCATAGCGCGTATTGACCGCCTCCATCAAATCAGGCAAATCAAAACCTTGACCAGACTTTACGCCCTCAAACAATTCATGGACGCGGGCGCTATCTTTGTCTAATAACAGATAAACAAAACGCTCAAAGTTAGAAGCTTTAGAGATATCCATTGAGGGGCTTGAGGTGATATAGGTTTTGGTGGTCGGACGCGGCTGATACGCACCTTGATTAAAGAAGTCGTTTAAGACATCGTTCTCATTGGTCGCGACGATTAGACGATCAACTGGCAGACCCATTTCGCGCGCGATATGACCGGCGCAGATATTCCCAAAGTTTCCTGACGGTACGCTAAAGCTGACTTTTTCATCATTGCTCGTAGTAACCGCAAAGTAGGCTTTAAAATAATAAACGATTTGCGCAAGGATACGACCCCAGTTAATCGAGTTGACCGTACCTAAGTTATAAGCCGCTTTAAATTCGGCATCTTGTTGCAGTGCTTTGACAATATCTTGGCAATCATCAAACATACCGTCGATGGCAATATTATGGATGTTTTTATCAGTCAAGCTATACATCTGTGCGCGCTGGAATTCGCTCATTTTGCCATGCGGTGACAGCATAAAGACTTCGATATTTTCTTTACCGCGCAGTGCATATTCTGCTGCACTACCCGTATCACCGCTGGTCGCACCGATGATGGTAATACGCGCGTCTTTTCTTTTAAGCACATATTCAAAAGCATTGCCTAAGAACTGCATAGCAACATCTTTAAATGCCAATGTCGGACCGTTTGATAAGCCTAGAATGTATAAATTGTCTTCAAGTTTACGGACAGGGACAATCTCATCAGAACCAAATACCTCAGCGGTATAAGTACGCTCAATAATATCTTGCAAATCAGCTGCAGGAATATCGGTGGCAAAGCGCTGCATAATCGCCATCGCAAGCTGTGGATAGCTGAGCGTACGCCATTCAGTCAGCGTCGCACTATCAATACTTGGATAGTGCTCAGGCAACATCAAGCCACCGTCTGGTGCAAGACCCATTAATAACACCTCACTAAAATCCATCGGCGCTGTCTGACCACGGGTACTGATATATTTCATTAGATTGTCCTGTCCATAATGAGATGATTAATTAAAACAGTTTATTCAGCAGTTTTGTGCAACAAGGCATAATAGAAACCGTCGCCGCCCAGACTATCAATTGGCAAGCACTGACGACCAATCGCTTGTTCGATACCCCAATTGCACTCATCGCTAAATTCAATGGCTTCTACATTACTATAATGAGTCATAAAATCCTGCATCTGCTCAACGTTTTCTTGCTTTAGAATAGAGCAAGTGACATACAATAAATAACCACCAACTTTAAGCTGTGGCCATAGATTATGCAAGATATCCGCTTGTAACAGTGCTGTTTGCTCAACGTCTTCTTCAGTACGCAAGATACTGATATCAGGATGGCGACGGATGACACCAGTCGCCGTACAAGGTGAATCTAATAATATGGCGTCAAATACAAGCTTACTCTTTTTCTTACCTGCCCCTTGCCATGTGGTCGCATCAGCACAGACAATATCGAGCTCGATATTTTTCTCAGCTTGCTGCAAGTCGTGCTGACTAAAGCTCAAGCGCTGTAAATTATCATAAATACGTTCGATACGCGGCGCTTCATTATCGATGGCAGTAATCTTCACTTTCAAAACTCGAGGAACCGACTCACCATCTTGTTTCACGTGAAACAACGAAGACTCGTCTGAGCTGATTAATTCTAGCCAATGAGCAAGCTTACCACCCGGCGCTGCACAAGCATCTAAAATACGAATCTCGCTGTTATTAGTGTTATTCGAATCTATATCATCGGCTGCTTCATCGTTTTTGACACTCAGCTTATTAAGTAGCGCGCTATGGATAAGCGGTGCTGCAAGCTGAGCATGCATGTCTTGCACACTTGCCGCCCCATGAGCAAATTGCGGTAAAGCATTGACTGCGGTGCTTTGATGTAGTCTCAAGCCTTTGGTTGAGATAGGACTAGCAGCAGCTGTATCTAGCGAGTTGGGCAAATTAAAACCGCTCGTTAGCTCAACCAAATCTGCGTCAACCTCTGCCCCATCAAGTGCCTGCTGATAGCCCTCTACCGAAGTCATCGCTGTATTTGCGCGTAAGAACATAGGCGCAGGTTGGCGTAGACCCTGCATCAGATCATCATACTGCTCACTCCAATCTTGCTTAAGCTGATAGGCAAGCCAATTGGGTAAGCTGTGTTTTTTATCGCATTTCTTACGAAACTTACTGGGGTTTTTAGCGACTTTACGCAAAATGGCGTTGATTAGACCCGTCGCATGTGCAAACTCAATCTCTTTTGCCGCCTCAACCGTTTCATGAATCGCCGCATGATCCGCTACTTGCAAATAGAGCAGCTGCGTTAAACCGACTTGAATCGTCGTACGTACTTCTTTTTCATCAATAGGGTTATCAGCCAGACTATCGAGTAGACGCTCAAGGGCATACCACTGGCGCAATGCGGTGAGCAACAACGTATGGGCAAACCCTCTATCGCCGTCATGTAAGCTATTTAATAGCGGATCAAGGACGCTTGCTAGCGACTGACCATTTTGAATCGCCATCAAGGTGCGAATGACGCGGACGCGGACGCTACCATTCATGATAAGATTGCTTGATGGTTTAAGCTTATTGTTTCTTGGCGCAGTACTGGTTTGTCTCATTAAATTGAATTTCCTTGACGTCTAATCATTAGCGTCTTATGCGATTTGGATGATATAAGTAAATAAAATCAGTTCGTTTCTTTACTAAACTGGTCGCCATCATTGAGCTGATTGCCATGACAGAGCTGTTCGGCGGTCATCGGTTTACCACCAGCGAATTGTAGCTGAGTAATCGATAAAGTACTGGCGTGCGGCGTGTCAACATTATTATCAATACTGCTGTCATGACCACAGGCGACTAAGACTGCCTTGCGCCCTACACTAATGACCGTTCCTGCTGGTTTATCGGTTGTTTGAGTGTTATTAACAGGTAAGCTGGCCAATATCTTGACGCGCTGCCCTGCTAAAAAGGTATAAGCGCCGGGCCATGGGGTTAAGCCGCGAATTTGTCGTTCAATCAGAGTAGCTGACTGCGACCAATCTATTTCACCTTCAGTTTTGACTAGTTTTTCAGCATAATTGGCTTGGCTGTCATCTTGTGCTATAGCCTGAACCTGATAATTTAGTAAATCTTTTAGCACGGTAACAATAGCGGTTGCACCAAGCTCAGCCATTTTGTCATGTAGACTGGCGGCCGTATCATCAGCTTTAATAGGAGCACTGACTTTATAAAGCATATCGCCAGTATCAAGCCCTTTATCCATCTGCATAATGGTAATGCCAGTCTCACTATCACCAGCCAGTAAGGCGCGATGAATAGGTGCCGCACCGCGCCAACGTGGTAACAATGAGGCATGGATATTTAGGCAACCATAGGTTGGCGTATTTAAAACCCCAATAGGAAGAATCAATCCATAGGCAGCGACAATCATCACATCTGGCTGATAGCCACGTAGAGTCTCACGTGCCGTCACTCCCTCACTACTGGATTTTTTGAAGGTGAGAGGTTGCTCAACCGCAATACCATGTTCTAATGCCACTTGCTTTACCGCAGACGCTGTTAACTTTTGACCCCGTCCTGCTTTGCGATCGGGCTGGCTATAGACCGCGACAATATCTATATTAAGAGCTTGTTGCTGCTTGATTAACGCCTCAAGGCTTAGCGCAGCAAACTCAGGCGTACCAGCAAACACCACTCTCAATGACTCAGTAGAGCCTGATGTAGGATTATCTAGATTAGAAGATGAATCGGATTTAGAAGCAAGTGTCGTCATAGTTCAATAATATTAATAAGTAATAAAGCTATTATAGGTGAGTTTGTTACGTTGTGCCATGGCTGTCATAGCCACAATCGAACGCTACTAATGCGTCTTATTATTTTTATAATAGTAATAAGACTCAGTATCATTTTTCACGATGTTGTATATTATTAAGCTATCGATAGATTGTATTGATTTATCCTAGCCTAGTCATAAAAATGGTTGTTAAATTTAACGTAATCCTCTTAAATTCACTGTGTATTATCATGCTGACGTAGGGACATGCCTTTATGCCACAGTTTCAGTCTCTGCAACGCTTGTTGGCTTTTTATACTTTGACATTATTTGCGATGTTATTGTTGTATTACTTCATCCTGTTTCATGAGATGAAAAACGATAGCAAGCAGCACAGTGTAGAGGTTTTTCATACCTTGCAGTATCAGGTTTCTGAGCTTAATAATCCTATAAACCCTGTTGTGAAAAAGATAGTAGAAAAGCCGTTTTTGGCAGGAATCAGTTATCAGCTGATTTTTATGATGCCCTCTGGTCAAACTTATATTTACTATCATACTAAAGCGGATGAGCCTGAGTTTACTGGCCTCATGCTTCCAAGTAATGAGACTGCGCTATTATCCAATAAGCATACTCATAGCACCTATACTTTATCCAACAATAAACTGGTCGGCACCATTGAGCTTAGAAGCGGGCATAAATTCTATACCATCTTGCGTCATAAGCCGCTCGATATTAACTGGGTATCGTATCGCTATTGGCTGCCTTTAATGACCGCCATTATGTTTTTTACTTTGGCACTGCTCTATACCCTAAAGCGCCACGCCAATTGGGAGCAGTTGCTGCTTTATACCGATAATTTAAGCCGTCATGCAAAAGACGCTTATACGCCGCCGCCGTTTGTCAGCAAAGAATCTACGCCTGAATTTTTGCAATTGGGTCATGCGCTTAGTCGTATTAATTACCAGTTGCATCATAATCACCGCTATATTACTACTCTAAAGCATCGCCTAGAACGTTTGGTTGATCACGCCCCGCTGCCTATGCTAATGATTATGAGACAGGGTCAGATTAGCTTTTTTAATCAGCGTTTTGAGCAAGTATTTTCGACTGCCTTTCAAAATGATCGTCAGTACCAATTGACAGATTTTGTCTTTTCTGAAGATGACTCTATCCAGCTACTGCTGCAACAACTGACACATCTTCGTGTGACACGTACGCTTATGGTATATGGGCTGGCCAATAAAAAAGCGTATCAACTGCATATTACCCCGTGGTTTGGTGAGCACGGTCAAGTACAGGGTTTTACCGTACTACTGAATAATGTCAATGATTTGGTGAGCCAAAATACCCAGTTACAGCAACAAAATATAGAAATACAGCGACAACTTAGTGAATTTAACACGCTCAAATCAACGATGGGTCATGACTTACGGCTGCCATTAGAAGCCATGATTGACACTTTAGAACCAATTGATACCAGCGTTTTGACTGTCAAAGAACATCAAATTGTCACTACTTTGATTGAAACCAGTCATGCCATGCTCATTATGCTTAATGAGATGCTGGATATAGGAGAGATCGAGGTTCGAAAGACGCGTTTAGATATCAAAACGGTCGACATTTATAAAATAGGGCAGCACGTCAGTCATTTAGTGACAAAAGATGCAAGACAGCATGGACTTGAGCTCCTATATTTCTTTGCCCCTGATTGCCCTCGCCTCATCGATACCGATCATAAACGTCTGCAAGCAATCTTACGTAACTTACTCGATAACGCGATTAGATATACCAGTTCAGGTTATGTTGTACTGACGATTGAAGCCTTACATAACGAACAGCTACCTGCTAAGAACCCCATGTCGATTGATGACTTAACGGACAGCGCCCCTAACAAACCCTTGCCTAATGCTACCAACAAAAAAGCCAACCCAGCGCATGACTGGATTCGTTTTCGTATCCAAGATAGCGGTATTGGCGTAAAGGTAACCCAAAGAGATCAGTTGCACAGTTATTTTAGTCAGATGTCTACTCTAAAAAACTCACCAGCAGATCTGTCCAGTGACTTGCAAACGGCCAGCCGCATGCATACTCAAGTGACGCAAGCCGATGTAGTAGGACTGACAACAGCTCATAGTTTTGCTAAGTTATTAGGCGGTTTTATAGCGCTGCATAGCACACCTAATATTGGTAGCACCTTTGATCTTTATCTGCCTTGTCGAAATCCAGACTATCAACCTATCTACCATCTTAATCAACAGCTAACGCGCTTACATCTTATCGCTATTATCAATCAGCCCCTTGCGGCTGAACATCTAAGACGCTTATGTACTTATTTATCTATCACCCTCACTATTTTTGAGTCTACTGATAGCATGACCCTACAGCAGCTCAGCGACAAACTGATACAGAATCAGGGTACACTCGTGCCCATATTGCTCCTCGACTACGATTATTATGAAAGCATTACGCTTGCTTTATCCAATCAACCAGAGATAACAGATGAAGAAATGACAGAGACAAATCTGGTAGAAGAGCAAATAAAAGAGCAGCACTTACAAGACAAAGTGTCTATCAATAAAGTGTCTACCAATATTGATAGACAGCATACTTTAAATCATCTATTGGCCAATACTTCGCTACCAAAGATATTACTCAGTATGAAATCTGAGCGCCGCATTGCTTCTATGCTCCTAGATAAGTGTGATGGCTTTTTAACCAAACCACTGGATGCAAACTTATTATTGTCTGAGCTATTACGCTTATCACTCTCTAGCAGACAGACGCTCAAACAAGCAGCAGATATTGAGCATAGCGATAGCGCTATAGCATCAGCAGATGCTATGCCTACTAAAACTGTTGCGCCGCTGATCTTGGTGGTAGAAGACAGTCCCACCAATCAAAAAATCGCTTGCAAAATGCTCACCAAACTTGGTTATCGTAGTGTGGTGGCAGAAGATGGTCAGCAGGCATTAGACATGCTGCAAGCGCAGCGTCAAGAGATTGATCTTATTTTGATGGATTGTAGAATGCCGGTGATGGATGGATTGCAAGCAACTCAGGCGATTCGAGCGCAAGGCGATGATATCCCTATCGTTGCTCTAACAGCGAACAATACTGAAGACGACCGCTTATCATGCTTAGCGGTCGGGATGGATGAGTTTTTGGCCAAACCTATCAATAAGGATAAACTACAAGAAGTTATAGCAGCGCTGATTAAACCCTAAAAAACATTAGAGTCTCATGATATAAAATTCTCAGCAGGGTAAGACTGTTGTAGCAAAGGTCCTTTATTTCATAAAACCATTATCTGCTAGAAAAGCTTCGGTAATACTGCTCTGCGGGCTGCTATTGTCACTGTTTCCCTGCGACTTATTTAATAGACGCTCTAGATATCTGGCTACGATATCTACCTCTACATTCACCTTAGATCCTATCAGCCAATGCTGAGCAATATTGGTCACTTGCGCGGTATGTGGAATGATATTGAGCGAGACGATATTATCGCGTACTAGATTGGTGGTAAGGCTAATACCATCAAGGGTAATCGAGCCTTTGGTCGCGGTATAGTGTGCCAACTCTTTTGGTATCTCAATTTCGATATAAATAGAGCGCGCATCCTTTTGTAGCTTACTGACTACCCCGACGCCATCAACATGACCTGCGACGATATGGCCACCGAAACGTGTGGTTGGCAGCATCGCCTTCTCTAAATTGACCAGATGACCGGGCTTTAGATCTTCTAATGCCGTTCGCGCTATCGTTTCACGTGAAACATCGACAGAGTAATGATTACTACCGAAGTCTACTACTGTCAGACAGATACCGTTAGAAGCAATCGAGTCGCCAAGCTTGACATCACTAAAGTCTAGGTCATGTGATTCTATGGTCAAGCGTATATCACCGCCTGTAGGCTGCATCGATTTAACTTTTCCTACACTTTCTATAATTCCGGTAAACATATCAACCTCTTATCATTGCTTGATTTTCATTGTAGATAGTATTTGTCGTCTAAATACATCGTTAATAAGACTGCTTCACTTAATATCTTGCTAACATATAACAAAAACCGCTTTTATTAGTAATACACATACGCTATGACATATATCTTGGGATAAGTTGTGGATAAGTGACAAACAACCTCTATCGTTAAGCAGGAAACCTTTAGTTATTAACAAGTTATCCACAATTACCATTATTTGTATATAATATCTATATGACTAGTTGCAAGAATCTAAGTTATTGATTTAAATAATATTTAATGAGGTAAATACCTATAAACCCTAATAAGTCGTTTCATGTGAAACAAAGTTATACACAGTTTCATGTGAAACCAAGATCATTAGCTGCTTTTTATCCCCATTTACATGAATTCTCTTCGATCTTGTGGACAGACTGGACAATCAGTTAAAATCATATCGGCGATAACGTTAGTTTTAGATCTGAACCAAACTGCTCATGACCCTGAATAGTAAAGCGTAGCTGCTGAGCCAATGATAAAGGATTGATATCAACCATCGCACGCGCTTGTTGCCCAAGCAAACATGGCGCTTGATATACAATCAGCTCATCTACCAATTGCTGCTCTAAGAAGCTACCAGCAACACTGGCACCTGCTTCTACTAAGACGTCATAACAATGATACTCACTCACCAAACTCTTTAGTAATTCAACTAAACCTTCTTCGCGCCAATATAGCGTGTCAATACGTCGGCATAACTGATAATCCGATTGTAGATTGTGCTGTAAGCGCCCTCGCCTATCGAGTATCACCACTTTAGGATGTAAAATTTGTTCAGGCGTGATACCCAGTTGGCTAGAGCGTACGTTCAACTGTGGATTATCGACGATAACCGTTTCACTACCGGTAATAATAGCACCACTTTGCGCCCGTAGTTTTTGTACGTCTTCGCGAGCACTAGAACCTGTAATCCATTTGGATTCTCCTGTTGCCATCGCTGTACGACCATCAAGACTGGTGGCAATCTTTAGCCTGACATACGGCATTTGAGTACGCATGGCTTTCAAAAAACCTTTATTTAACGCTTCTGCCTGAGCGCTAAGGATGCCAACCGTTACCTCAATGCCTGCTTCCTGTAGCAACCGTACCCCGCGACCTGCAACCTGCGGATTTGGATCTAGCCCAGCAACGACAACCCGTATGACGCCAGACTCTAGCAGCGCTTTTGCACACGGCGGGGTACGCCCAGTATGACTACAAGGCTCTAACGTGACATAGGCGGTAGCGCCTACTGCTCGTATACCAGCATCTTTTAGAGCAAATACCTCAGCATGCGGCTGACCAGCTTTAGGATGAAAGCCTTGACCGACAACCTCCTCTGCTTGAACAATGACACAACCTACAGCAGGATTGGGTCTGGTGGTATATAAGCCAAGCTTTGCTTGCTCAATAGCAAGCATCATAAAATAGCGGTCTTTTGCATTTTGAGAGTGGTCTAAATTTGACATAAAAATGGGCTTATTAAATGATTGGTCACTATGATTGAAAGGCGAAGCTGCTAAACAGAAGTAAGAAACTCACAATCACCAAAACCTTAACTCAATGTTATTTTTCATTAGGGCGTATATTGGCAATCTCTTGATGAAAAGCATCTATATCCTGAAAGTCACGATACACACTAGCAAAACGCACATAAGCCACATCATCAAGCGTTTTGAGCTCACTCATAATGATTTCGCCAAGTACTTTACTGCTGACCTCACGCTCACCCATTTGCCGAACGCGTTTTTCAATTCGGCTAATCATCCCTTCTTGCTCATCGATAGTGATAGGACGTTTTTGTAGAGGCAATAAGATCGAGCGGCGCAATTTATCATTATCGTAAGGCTCAATCTTACCGCTGGACTTAATAATACGCGGCATCACCACTTCCACCACCTCAAAGGTAGTAAAGCGTTCTTGACAGCTATTACAAGAGCGTCGGCGACGCACTTGCGCGCCTTCAGCAGCAAGACGTGAGTCGATTACCTTTGTCTCTGACGCATTACAATAAGGGCAATGCATACGGCTTTCCTTGTCTTTATATGAAGCACTATTAAACCAGTTATCATCCTATCTTTACCGCTATATTATTCATATTGATAACCGTAAATAAGATTATTTACCGATGCAAAAACTGCCAAAAATCTTGCCAAGCAAATCATCGGCACTAAATTCGCCCGTAATCTCCCCCAAACTACGCTGCGCTTGACGCAAGCTTTCAGCGACTAATTCACCAGCTTTAAACACGGTTAGCTGCTCATGAGCTTCTGCCAAATATTCAGCCGTTCTTCTTAACGCATCTAGATGACGCGTCCGCGCGATTAAGCTGTTTTCAGGTGGATGAAACCCTACTTTAGCACACAGAGTTTCAATTAATTCATCAATACCTGCGCCTGTTTCACATGAAACATTCACTTGTTCATAACCACGATTATGAATCTGTTGTTGCGAAATAGCAGTGATCTCTTGGTTGCTACTATTGTTCAACAAATCACTTTTATTGGCGATAATTAGTAAGCGCTTGGCTTCTGGTAGCTCACCAAATAACTGCTCAGCGAGCTGTAATGGGGTGATTTCTTCTTCAAGATCACGGGTAACATCATAAACCATCAGCAGCATATCAGCCTGAATAATCGCTGTCCGTGCGCGCTCAATACCGATACGCTCGACCGTATCTTCTGTCTCGCGCAAGCCTGCCGTATCAGTCAAATGTAGTGTCAAGCCATTGAGCACCACAGTTTCTTGTAAGGTATCACGCGTCGTACCTGCCACATCAGTCACGATAGCGCGCTCTTGACCAGCTAGACGATTAAGCAAGCTTGATTTACCCGCATTTGGTCTGCCTGCCAATACCACATGAATACCGTCACGTAATAGCTGTCCTTGCTTAGCCGTTGCTAAAACCTGCTGGATTTTGGCTTTTGTCTGTTCAAGCTTATCTTGTATCACACCATCTGATAAAAAATCGACATCTTCTTCATCGGGAAAATCAATCGCTGCTTCAACATGTAGACGCAGATGAATCAATTGCTCAAGTAGCTGATTAATTTTTTGTGAGAACTCACCGCTAAGTGAGCGAATAGCGCTACTGGCAGCGGCAGCGCTGGTAGCATCAATAGCATCAGCAATCGCTTCTGCCTGTACCAAATCCAATTTATCATTATCAAAAGCACGGTACGAAAACTCTCCAGCACCGGCTTGTTTTGCGCCCAATTCAAAGACGCGCGCCAATAACTGATTTTGCAAAATCATACCGCCATGACCTTGCAGCTCAATCACATCTTCGCCAGTAAATGAGTGCGGACCCTTAAAATATAGCACCAGCCCTTCATCGATGACCGTACCATCTGCTTGATAAAACCGGCAGAAGCTTGCCATGCGCGGTTTAAATGCTGACTTACCCGTCAGCGTACAAGCAATGCTATACGCACGCGTACCAGACAGACGTATCACTCCGACCCCACCACGCCCAAGTGGCGTAGCAATAGCCGCAATGGTCGGTAGACTCGACAAGCCAGCATTATTTGATGACTCAGGGACGGCTAACGCCAACTCTTGGGTATCCACAAGCACTCTCAATAACTAAAAACCCCATTATAGACGGCTTAACGCACACTGACAAAGCAATCTTTAATGAGCGCTATAGCCTTATGAAAAACTACGCTCCCTCTTACTCAATAGCACTTGAGCAAATATAGCGTAAATTTAAGTGCGCATTGAGAGTAGACATGATGTAAGGAACATAAAAAAACCACCGCCGTAGCGATGGTTTTTTGATTTGCCAAACTATTAAATAATTAATCTAATACTTTAACCGTACGAAGCTTTTGCTCTTCTTCTACTTTTTTATTAACGATATATTGATGCGTCATACTAAATAAGTTATTTACTGTCCAGTATAGAACCAGACCTGCTGGGAAGAACAGCATGAATGCGGTAAAAATAATTGGTAAGAACTTCATGACTTTTGCTTGCATCGGATCAGCTGGCTGCGGGTTAAGCTGCTGCTGGATAAACATCGATGCACCCATCAATAATGGCAAGATAAACCATGGGTCCATCGCTGATAGATCCTGAATCCATAAGATCCACGGTGCGTGACGTAACTCCACACTCTCAACCAGTACCCAATATAAAGCTAAGAAGATCGGCATTTGCATCAAGATTGGCAAACAACCCGCCATTGGATTGACTTTTTCCTCTTTATACATTGCCATCATTTCTTGCGACATTTTCATGCGATCGTCGCCATGCTCTTCTTTTAGTGCAGCTAGACGCGGCGCGATAGCACGCATCTTCGCCATTGAGTAGTAGCTCTTATTTGAGAACCACATCAACGCCAGTTTGACTAAAATCGTCAGTAGAATAATTGACCAACCCCAGTTGCCGATGACTTTATGAATGCCATCCAAGATAGCAAATAGCACCTTCGATATTGGCCATAACAAACCATAATCAACGGTCTGATTCAATCCTACTGCCACATCTTTAAGCTCAGATTGTACCTTAGGACCTGCGTATAACGTGGCATTCAAGGTCACTTGCTTGTTTGGTGCTACATTAACCGGCTGGCTATTAAAACCAATGAAGTAATCATCACCTGTTTCACGGCTAAAGAATTTACCGGTAAAGTTTTCAGGTGTCCATGCTGATACAAAGTAATGCTGTACGATCCCAACCCAACCTTTATCACTGGTTGTGGTCAACTCGCCATCATTAAATTTGCCAAATTTCAGCTTATTATACGGATCATCTGGTGTACCCCAAGCGCCACCTAGATAAGTCGCCATACTTAGCGCGCCTTTATCCGACATACCAGGATCTTTGCTGTCATCACGCTTTAGCTGTGCAAACATCTGTCCTTGCCATGCCGCGGTAGAAGCATTTTGAATCTGATAACTGATGTCGATAGGGTATTTATCATGAGTAAAGGTAAAGGTCTTGGTAATTGTCACGCCATCTTTTTTATAAGTAAGCGGTACGGATAAAGTCTGCTGACCTTTTTCCATGACATAGTTGTTAGCACTATGGCTGTACTTAGCACGACCTTCTGCAGTATCGATACCATTCTGACCAATAAGACCAGACTGAGCGACATACACACGATTACTATTATTTTCCAATAATACAAAAGGCTTATCACTATCGAGCGTTGCATCATACTGCTTTAGGGCAGCATAAACGATATCGCCGCCTACTGGATTGATTTTGATGTCATAGCGATCAGTGGTGACCGTGATTAACCCTGCGTCTGCGACAGGTGTTGCTGTCACAGCACCATTACTGACAGGCAACGTCTGTACCGGAATATCACCTGCGGCACCGCTAGTAGAAGGAATGTCAGCTCCTACTGAAGTTGCCGTTTCTGGTGCTGTGTCTACAGCTGGCGCATCGGCATAATCATCTCGCCATGCCAAAATCAGCAGATAAGCGGTAATTAACATCGCAATGATGATCATCACCCGAAATATCTTTTGCATAAACCTTTCCTAGATTAAAAAATTAGGGAATGAAAAATTAGGGCATGTGTCATGACTGTACCATTATCATCATATCTGACAACAGTATCGGCAGTCATTTACATAAAATGTGCATCATTTTACTAAAAATATACCCTAAATGATACCAAGAGTGTGGATAACTTGTGGGTAACTAAATAATCATCCAAGACTTCGCAATCGATAATAAACGCTATGTGAATGTCATCATATGGTTCAAGCGAGACACATAGCTCTTATTATCTCTAAAAACATATAAACCTTGAGCTTTTACGCTAGTAGCTAGTGTAATAGAGGGTACATACCGATAATGATAAGAAGATAGCGGTAGAGGCACAAAATCAATCCCATGTCCGCCTAAAGGATGACAGCGGCCGATACGTTTTAATAACAACCAACTACCCGCTCGGATACCATGCCATGCCAAAGCCTGTTTACCATAGTTTGAGCAAGTTGGATAATATCGACACCGAGCAGGTAATATCGGACTAACTATCTTTTGATAAAAAACAATAAAAGAATAAAATAAACTATATAGAATATTATTTATTTTTTTTAATAAAAATTCCATTTTATTTTTTTTCTAGTTTTTTAAAAATGTTGTTTATCTGATTTTTCAATTCTTTAAGATCTATATCTTTTATAGATTTTTTAACTATAAAAACAATATCTTTATTTTCTAAACAATAAGCCTTTACACGAAAATGCTCACGTATTTGACGTTTAATTAAATTTCGTGCGACAGCTGTAGGCACTTTACGCTTGGTAATGGCCATACCGACTCGTGGCTGCTCACAAGTATTGGTACGCACAAATGCCATCAGATGGCTCTGATGAAGCTTACGCTCAGGTGCATCAAACACCTCACGGAATGCCGCAGGCGTGAGTAAGCGCTGTTCTTTGGTGAAGCGGGCATTAGCTGCCACTGAAACGGTATTAGACATAGTACAACCTAGTATATAAGCGAATAGCGATAGCTGAGATAATAGCGTAGAAATAACAACAAAGTATAGAGACAAAAAAAGCGCCGATGCGGGCGCTTTTAATATATGGCTAAGTGTCAGTTGTGGTGATTGACTATCGCAATCTATAAATAATAGAAACACAACAAGCACTATAAGCCATGCTTATCGCAATCTACTGATTATACAGTAAGACGATGACGTCCTTTAGCACGGCGACGAGCTAGGACCTGACGGCCCTTTTTAGTTGCCATACGAGCACGGAAACCGTGAGTACGTTTACGCTTGATCACGCTTGGTTGGAATGTACGTTTCATAACTCACCTATCAAAATAATGGACTAAATTCGTAATAACGGAGGATTATACCATTGCATAGAATCTTGGTCAATGAACTAATTTAATCATATGTTTATGAGGACACATATTCTACTAGAGCAAATATCATTGTGAATAATTCTTCAGCTAAAAATACCTAGTTATCATTAAAATTTAACCATCAGACAATTTGTTTATTCATCAATTCTTAGAAGTTATCCCCAGTTTGCGTGTAACTCTATAATAATTAATTATTAATATATATAGATATTGTTGTTATTGGTAACCTGAATATCTGTGTCTAAGTTGTTTTTTATGAATATTATCAATAAATTGGACTATGGGTAATCCTGTGGATAACCTGTGGGCTAAATATGGATAACTAGGTCTTTGAAGTTACCCACAAAATTATCCACAGTGTTATCCCCAAAAAACAAGGTTTTATCCACAGGCTATTTGTGTTAGATTATCCCCTACTTAATTTCTAGTTTCGTATAGCGTACCAGTGTGACTTTTGCCGGAAATAATTTTAAGTAATACCTTGAGCAGTATCGAAAGCTACGCAACAGATTACACTGGCAAAACACAATTATTATTTCAAATTATAGGGTTAGTATCTTTCATGATAGACACAGCAAGTATTTGGGATAAATGTCTAAATGACTTACGATATAACGTCAAAGACAACGTATTTACTATGTGGTTAAGACCATTGTCTGCTCATCAGGAGGCGCAAACGCTGACTATACTTGCTCCAAATGATTATTTTGTGACTTATATCAAAAAAAATCATTTGCAAGATATACAGCAGCTGGTTGCTAAGCACAGTCAGGGAAGTATTGAAGAAGTTATTGTACGTGTTGATAACGCTGGCCGCGATAACGAAGAAACCCACCAATTGCAATCAGGGTCTTTATTTGAAGAAGACAAGCCCTCCCCTACTCCTGCGGCGCATAAGTTTGAGGCCGTTTATCATAATAATGCGAAAGCCGATATCGATGCCAATGTGCATTATGCAGAATTGGTCGATTCTACCGATGCCAAGTCGTTAAGTTATCTAAACCCTGACTTCACTTTCGAGACCTTTGTCACTGGTAAATCTAACAATCTGGCTTATAAAGCCTGTTATGAGCTTGGTAAGCGCCAGTCAAAAAATAGACACAATCCTTTATTTATATATGGACCTTCTGGTTTGGGAAAAACGCATTTAATGCATTCTGTAGCGCATCGCTATTTAAAAAATAATCTAAGTTTTTATTATTTCACTTCTGAGAAATTTATTAATCAATTGGTTTATTCATTAAGAAATAATAAAATAGAAGATTTTAAAAAGAAAATAAAAAAAGTAGATTTATTGATTGTAGATGATATTCATGTATTAGCAGGAAAGACCAAAAGCAGTAATGAATTTTTGACACTGTTTGCAGATTTTACCAGTGGCGATAAACAACTGATTTTGGCATCAGATCGTCACCCTTCACAAATGACAGAATTCGATGAACGTTTTAGATCACGATTTTCTTGGGGGTTAACCGTAGCAGTTGATCCGCCTGAAATTGATACTCGCGTACAAATTTTGCAAAAAAAGGCGGCTTCATATGGTATGACCCTGCCTAAAGAATGCGCATTATTCATCGCCCAAAATGTGGTTTCAAATGTTAGACGTTTAGAAGGTGCTCTCAATCAAGTTTTTGCTAACGCTAACTTGACGGGCGCACAAATCACGCTAGAGATGGTGCAATATGCGCTAAAAGACATCGTCGCGATGCGTGTGCAAGCGGTGAATATGGATAATATTCGTAAAGTGGTTGCTGAGTATTATGATGTGACCATCAAAGAGATGATGGGTCGTAAACGCACGCGCAGTATTGCTAGGCCGCGTCAAATAGCGATGGCGTTATCGCGTGAGTTGACTGGTGATAGCTTTCCTGAGATTGGTCAATCATTCGGCGGTCGCGATCATACGACGGTGATGCATGCTTGCGACAAAGTTAATGAGCTACGAGCGGCAGATCCTGCGTTTGATAAAGATTACAAAACACTGGCATTAATGTTGCAAGCGGGTTAGCAGGTCACGGTATCACTATGTTTTAGTAGGTTGATATGGTTTATAATATTAGAGATACGAGTAGACAGACAGTGAATGGATTATAGTCAATAGACAGGGTATGATTAAGCCATTATTATTAAGATTTATAATAAAAATCATTTAAATAAGAGTAACCAAGCATGCAATTATCGATTAATCGAGAGTCGTTACTAAAAGCCATTAATTTGATCGCCAAGGCTGCTGATAAACGGCACAATATGGTTATTTTGGGCAATATCAAGTTACAGTTATCCGAGTCGGCGCTTATTTTGACGGCTTCCGACTTAGAAGTCGAGCTGACATCGACTTTGAAATTGCCTGCTGGTGCTTGTGTGGAAGCAGGTACAACGACTTTACCTGCGATAAAGTTAAAAGACATCTGTAAATCATTGCCCGCACAAGCTCAAGTTAATCTAGCAACTCAAGCAAACGAGCGCTGCCTGCTAACCAGTGGCAAAAGCCGTTTTACTTTAGGGACTTTACCTAGCGAAGATTATCCGAGTTTGGGCAATCCTGAAAATATCACACCATTGACCATCAGTCGCAATCGTCTTATTGATTTGATTCATAAAACCCAATTTGCGATGGCAATTCAAGATGTCCGTTATTATCTAACGGGTATGCTATTTGATATAGCGCAGCAGCAGCTGACGACGGTCGCAACTGATGGGCACCGATTGGCCTTAGCGCGCAGTGTTATTGATGTCAGCGCAGATTTAAATATGCAGGCTATTTTGCCCCGTAAAGCTGTGATTGAGCTTGAGCGTTTGGCCTCTGAGCTTGGCAAAATGCTTGGGGATAAAGACAATGCCGTCACGTTAAGTTTCGGTCGTGAGTTTTTACAAGTGAGTTTGCCGTTTGGTGATGTGGATAGTGCAGGGCAAGTCAATCAAGATTTGATGGTAACTTTTACCGCACGTCTGATTGATGGTAAATTCCCAGATTATCGCCGTGTAATGCCTAGCAATACCGACAAGCTTGCTCTGTTTAATCAAGAAAAAATGATGGATGTATTGCGCCGTGTCGCGATTTTGAGTAATGAGAAGTCTCGCGGCGTGGTGTTTAATTTTGCCAGTGATGGTATGGTAGAAGTGCGAGCCAATAATGCAGAGCAAGATGAAGCGGTTGAGATGATACAGGCAAAGTATCAAGGTGAACCGATGGAGCTGTCTTTTAATGCTGCTTACTTGCAAGATGTGCTTGGGGTGATTCAAGGCGACTTGCAAATGCACATGAGTCAGTCAAATGCGTCTGTATTGGTGAATCAGTTAAATGATGACTTCCATCAGTATGTCATTATGCCGATGCGTATATAGTTTTTGTGTACATAGTTTTAGGGCTTTGAGCCGCTTAAGAGTAAAGGATGGAGAAACTCAGTTTATTAGATTGAGAAATAAGGGAAGCTGAGTTTCTTTGATTAAAATCTTATATTTTAAATTGATAATTATCAAACTTTTGCCTGATATGATAGGTGAATCAAATAGGCGGCTGTCGGTATTATGATTGAACGTCTACAAATCTCTAACTTGCGCAATCTCACGAAAGTCGATCTACACACAACAGAATGTAACATCATTATCGGTGCCAATGGCAGCGGAAAAACCTCCTTACTTGAAGCCATATTTTTGCTGTCAAGAGGGAAAAGCTTTCGTCATCACCAGCCAAAACGCTATATTCAGCACCATCAAAACAGCGCAACTGTACATGCTAGACTTAGTGATAGCAGTACCTTAGCGATTCAAAAACAAGCTGATGCAACGACAGTTCTACGTCTGAATCAAAGTACCGTTTACAATCAAAGTATCTTAACTGAGCAGCTACCAACGCTACTGATAGACCCCTCGACGATGGATATGTTGGAGCAGGGCAGTGCCAGTCGCCGCCAACTATTAGATTGGTTGGTGTTTCACATGAAACAAGGATTTCATCCGCAATGGCTTGCTTATCAGCGTCTATTAAAACAGCGCAATAGTTTACTCAAAAAGACACGTCATTTGACCCAAGTGCAGCTCGCTGAACTAAAATCGTGGGACAAAGGGCTTAGCAATCATGCGGCACTGATTCATCATTATCGCGAGCGCATATTCTTAGAGTGGCAGCCTTATTTTGCCAACAGTATCGCGCAATTATTGCCCACTTATGCAGAGCAACTAAGCCTAAGCTATAATGCAGGTTATGATACTCATATTGCGCTGGATATACAGCTTAACGAGCGCTTAGAGCAAGATTTGCAGCTAGGATATACTCGTATCGGCAATCACCGTGCTGATATTCATGTGCATTGGCGATCTAATGGCTCAATAGCGTCAAACACTGACCTTTCAGATATAGGGCGTGAACAGGATATCAATCCTAAATTACCTGTTTTAAAAGAGCAAGCAGCCAATGTGTTGTCGCGTGGTGAAAAAAAGCTCTTAATCACAGCACTGCGTTTATCACAACTGCCCTTACTGCTAAATACCCAAAAGACTAGCAGCATATCGGATAACAGCGCTCAGATAACGCCAGTGGTATTACTTGATGATATTACTGCAGAGCTCGATGATAGGGCGATTGATATTCTATTATCGACGCTAGCTCAGCTACCATGTCAGGTCTTTATGACCAGTTTAACTGAGGAAGTTTTGCCTGTGGTGCATCAATACTGGTCTGAACCAAATACGTTTCATGTGAAACAAGGGCAGATATCGAGCTCTTAACAGTTTTTTTATAGTATTTCTTTGCTCCTCAGCTTTTCATATCGATACTCATCTACACCTTATTTCACAATAATATAAATGCTCTTTCAGAGCTGGTTCTGTAGCTATAAAACGCTCAGTAAACAGTGACTTAACGGCGAAAAAATGCTAAAATAGAGCTTTATTTTTGTCCTGTTCTCAGCAAGTTATTTGATGACGTTATGTAGGCATTTATTAATGCCTACGGATCTATAAGTATTTGATAAATATAATTTTTTATTTACTCTGATGGTTTCTGCAAAGCCCCAAAAAAGAAGCCGATGTCAGAAAGATAAAGCGCAAATTTACAACGTTTTTAAAGTTGTTATCAATACTCAAGAATTTTAGCTAATCCTGTTTTAGCTAGTGATGCTTATCAAAGGTTTTGACTGTAAAAATTAAGTCTAAAATAACGTTATGAGGCGTCATCGTAGTGGTGCGCTAATAACAAACGGCTGATTATGGCTAGATTAAGGAATGCACATGAGTGATTCATTACCTATCGACCACGAGCAACTGACGTCAGACAGCATTGCTGAAGCTACGGCACCAGCGGTGGTTGCTGAAAGTTTACCTTCTGATTATAGCTCCAAAGATATTCGTGTATTGCGCGGGTTAGAAGCGGTGCGCGTCCGCCCTGGTATGTACATCGGTGATACTGATGATGGTACAGGCTTACATCATATGGTCTTTGAGGTGGTGGATAACTCTATCGATGAAGCGCTAGCAGGTCATTGTGACCAGATTGATATTATTATCCACGAAGATGAGTCTGTGAGCGTCATGGATAACGGTCGCGGCGTGCCCGTTGATATCCATCCAGAAGAAGGTGTGTCTGCCGCGCAGGTCATTATGACGGTACTGCATGCTGGTGGTAAGTTTGATGATAACAGCTATAAAGTATCGGGCGGCTTACATGGTGTTGGTGTTTCGGTCGTTAACGCACTATCGAAAAAGCTTGAGATGAATATCTGGCGTGAAGGTTATCACTATCATCAAACCTATACCGATGGCGTGCCTGATGCTGATATTCAGCAGATGGAGTCAACCGACAAAACCGGCACGCAAATTCGTTTTTACCCAAGTAGCGATGTGTTTACTGGCACCATCTTTGAATACGATATTTTAGCAAAGCGTTTGCGTGAGCTTTCATTTTTGAACTCAGGTGTACGCATTGTTTTAACGGATGAGCGTATTGATAAGCGCCATGAGTTTGAGCATAAAGGCGGCTTGTCAGAGTTTGTCAGTTATATCAATGCTGGTAAAGACGGCATCAATGAAGTCTTCCACTTTACTAGCGAGCAAGATGATGGCATCAGTGTCGAAGTGGCATTACAGTGGACTGATACCTATAACGAAAAAGTATTTTGCTTTACCAATAATATCCCGCAGCGTGATGGTGGGACACATCTATCAGGTTTTCGCTCAGCATTGACGCGTGGCCTGAACAGCTATATGGATCGTGAAAATTTATTTAAGAAAGAAAAAGTCGTTGCAACCGGTGATGATGCTCGTGAAGGTTTGACCGCAATTGTATCGGTAAAAGTACCTGATCCAAAATTCTCTAGTCAGACTAAAGACAAACTGGTGTCGAGCGAAGTAAAATCTGCTGTTGAATCAGCGATGCATGATAAGTTTAATGATTATCTATTGGAAAATCCAAGTGCTGGTAAGGCTATTGCCAGTAAGATTATCGATGCTGCACGCGCCCGTGATGCCGCGCGTAAAGCCCGTGAAATGACCCGTCGCAAGACCACACTGGATATCGCAGGTTTGCCTGGTAAGTTAGCAGATTGTCAAGAAAAAGATCCGGCATTGTCAGAGCTTTATATTGTGGAAGGTGACTCTGCAGGCGGTTCAGCGAAGCAGGGTCGTAGCCGTAAAACCCAAGCGATTTTGCCATTAAAAGGTAAAATCCTAAATGTTGAGCGCGCACGTTTTGACAAAATGCTGTCATCTGCTGAAGTGGGTAACCTGATTACGGCGCTTGGCTGCGGCATTGGCCCAGATGAGTATAATCCGGACAAAGTACGCTATCATAAAATTATCATCATGACCGATGCGGACGTTGATGGATCTCATATTCGCACCCTGCTGTTAACGTTCTTTTTCCGCCAAACGCCTGAGTTGATTGAGCGGGGTTATATTTATATCGCCCAGCCACCGCTGTATAAAGTAAAAAAAGGTCGTCAAGAGCTGTACCTAAAAGACGACGAAGCACTTAAAGCATATCTATTGTCTTCAACGATTGACAATACTAAGCTACATATCAGTGCGGATGCCCCTGCGATTACGGGTCAAGCGCTAGAAACGCTATTAAACGATTATAACCAAACGCAGCTGATTAAAGCCCGTTTGCAGATTCGTTTTCCGTCGGTGTTATTGGATGCGCTGACGCATACGCCGAAGCTTAGCACTGATATGACTTATGATTTGCCTGCGATGCAAGCTTGGAAAGAGACGATACAAGCCCAGCTTGAGCACTTCGGTAGTGATTTAAGTCCGGAGATTGAGCTAGTTAATATCCATGCGCCGCAGCCAAAAAATATGGACGCCGCCGCTGCTGATTTATTAGGTATGAAGCCTATGCTAGAAACTGAAGATGGCGCGGCGTCTGATAGTGAAGCGTTATCTGCTAAAGCACAATGGTTGCCACGTATTACCGTGTATGTGCATCAATTAGCCCATCATTATCTGCTGGATGCAAGCTTTATCAACTCAGGTGAGTACAGTAAGCTGCTGCGTTTGTCTGCTGAATGGAATACCTTACTTGCAGAAGATGCCTTTATTCGCCGTGAAGCAGGTGCAGGAACTACTAAAGATATCCCTGTACGCGACTTCGATTATCTCTGGCAGCAGATGATGCTTGATGCGCGACGTGGTCTAGCGATTCAGCGCTATAAAGGGTTGGGTGAGATGAACGCTGATCAGCTCTGGGATACTACCATGGATCCTGAAAACCGTCGTATGTTACGCGTCACGATTGAAGATGCGATTGCCGCGGATCATATGTTTACCTGTCTGATGGGTGATCACGTTGAGCCGCGCCGTATTTTCATTGAAGAAAATGCATTGACGGTGTCTAATTTAGATATCTAAATGTCATAATATGATGAATAAATGAAAAACCATCGCTTTGATAATCAAGGCGGTGGTTTTTTACTATTAGGGTTGTTTCACGTGAAACAGAAAATAATAAGCGGATAATAAGATGATAGAAGTTATATTGCTAGCGATTGCCCTTGCGATGGATGCGTTTGCTGTCTCGATTGGGCTAGGGGCCAAATCGCAAAGACAGCAGCCCCGTTATGTGCTGCGTTTGGCTATTTATTCGGGTTTATATTTTGGTATTGCGCAAGGCGTGATGCCACTGATAGGTTATCTATTGGGTGCTGTATTGCTAGGCTGGCTGGCTGCTGCTGCGCCGTGGATTGGCGGTGGTATCCTTATTCTACTTGGCGCTAAGATGTTATACGAAGCACTCAATGATGAAGTTGAAGCGCTGATAGAGGACAGTTCTGATAAGAATATACAAGAAAAAATCAATCATCGGATGCTGTTTACATTAGCTATCGCGACCAGCATTGATGCGATGGCAGCTGGCTTTACTTTAAACTTACTGGCGCTTAATGCATGGTTAGCGTGCTTTACTATCGCTATTATTACCGCTGGATTTGGCTTTTTCGGTATTTATTTAGGTAAGTCTTCTGGAACATGGCTTGAGGATAAAGCTGAGATATTAGGTGGTATAGTACTTATCTTGATTGGACTAAAAGTGATGTTTTTTAGCTAATTTATTAACTTTTATCTTTTAATATATAAAAAAATACCGCTTCGTATATCAAAGCGGTATTTTTTTGTTTCACGTGAAACTATAATTATTTATAACAGTCGCTATTATTTATTCTTCATCAGTATCAAAACGCCACGCGAGTATACGCGTGCTTTTTTGACCTTGGCTCATCTCAATGATGCGCATTTGAGCAACACCAAGCTGCTTCAATAATAACTGCATTGGTTTCACGTTTTCTGATTTTGAAACTAAGCTTGTGAACCAGCCAACATGCTCAGCGAAATCTTGACTCTCTTTTGCCATCTTGGTTAAGAAGGCAATCTCACCGCCCTCAGACCATAGCTCTTTATGCTGACCACCAAAGTTTAGGTTTTGCGCGGCATTACCAGACTTGGTTGAATGTCGGCTGATCTGTTCGTTTTCATTTTTACCGCGATGTCGTTGCAAATTATGCTGCTTACGGCTATTGGCTTCCATCGCTTCTTCTAGTGAGGCATGGAACGGCGGGTTACATACCACCACATCAAAGTAATCTTGGCGACCGATGATGTTTTTAAAAATAAATTTAGGTTCAGGTTGCAGTTTTACTTTGACCGCGCTTTTTAGCTTTGGGTTGGTTTCACAAATCAGCGCGGCAGTATTGACCGAAATAGGGTCAATGTCTGAGGCGGTAAAGCGCCAGCCGTAGCTTTGGCTACCAATAATGGGATAAATCGCGCTGGCACCGGTGCCAATATCTAGGGCATGGATTTCTTTGCCAGTTGGTGGCGTATTGTCTTTATTCACATGCGTGGTTTGCGCAAGCAACTCAGCGATATAGTGAATGTAATCAGCACGACCAGGAATCGGTGGACAGAGATAACCTTCTGGGATGTCCCAAAATTTCACCCCATAATAATGCGCCAGTAATGCCTGATTAAGGACACGCACAGCGGCCCTGTCGGAGAAGTTAATCGTCGACTCGCCTTTAGGGTTGGTAATGGTGTGCTTAGCAAGCTCAGGTAAAGCGCGAGTCAGTACTTCAAAGTCATAGCGACCTTGGTGCGGATTGCGCGGATGCAGCTGGCCGAGTTTTTTGGCAGTCTCAGGTGATCGGTTTCGGTGATTATTGGCGGTCGGGCGACGGTTCATAGGCTTACTGGTCATAGTATCGGGCTTTGATGTTTGAATATAATGCACCATTTTAGCAGATTTCACGAATCACTAGCGTCTTATCGACTACGTAAAATCAGATTTAATCCCAATATTATCATCGCTGTACCCAATACGCGGTCGATCCAATGTTCAAAACGCTGAAAGCGACGATGAATGGCAGGAATAGACAGCAACATCACCACGGTACTAAACCATGCCATCTGCAAGACCATCATCCATACGCCATAAATAGCCAGTTGCCACAGCGGTATATCGGGTGAAAGGACGAGAGTAAATATCGCCACGAAATATACGGGCGCTTTTGGGTTAAACACATTACAAAAAAAGCCACGGCGCAGAATGGAAGCGGTTGAGCCTGTATCAGTAGGCGGTTTTTTGGTAGAAATAGCTTTATCAAAAAGCTCTGTGTGAGTGCTAAGCGTCATTTGCTTAGCAAGAGCACTTGGTGAAATGTGCGCACCTAAATCTGTTGGTTCTGCGGAAAAGGCTAAATTTA
>NZ_JBFFMS010000018.1:0-48859 GCF_041554015.1 Psychrobacter sp.
CATGACGGATTATACCAACTTAAAACTATCGATTGATGGTCATACTGCAACGCTAACATTGAACAACCCACCTGCTCATACGTGGACGATGGACAGTCTTAAGGCGCTTAAGCAATTGGTCACTGACCTCAATGCTAATGATGAGGTATATGCACTAATCGTTCATGGTGATGGTGAGAAGTTCTTTTCAGCAGGCGCCGATCTGAACAATTTTGCAGATGGCGATAAAGGTCGCGCGATCAGTATGGCGATAGCCTTTGGTGAAGCATTTGAAGCGTTGTCAGCCTATCGCGGTGTTAGTATCGCGGTTATCAATGGCTATGCGATGGGCGGTGGTCTTGAGTGCGCACTCGCTTGTGATATCCGTATTGCAGAAGATCATGCTCAAATGGCCTTACCTGAGACGGGTGTGGGTTTGTTACCCTGTGCTGGTGGTACCCAAAATCTAACAGCTTTGGTAGGTGAGGGTTGGGCAAAGCGCATGATATTGTGCGGCGAGCGCGTCGATGCCGAGACGGCACTACGCATTGGCTTAGTCGAAGAAGTTGCTGCAAAAGGTGAGGGATTACAAACAGCACAAGCATTGGCGCAAAAAGTTGCTAAACAATCACCGGTTGCGGTCAGTTACTCTAAAACGCTTATTCAAGCGGCAAGAGACACGCCACCTGCGCAAAACCTTATCCATGAGCGTGAAGCCTTTGTTAAATTGTTCGATACTGAAGATCAGCGTGAAGGTGTGCAAGCATTTTTAGAAAAGCGTAAGCCCGTTTGGCAAAATAAATAACCTTAGCGTAAATATAATAATATTATTTCACTTTTTCATTTTGTAGGTCACTTTTATGACAGCAGCTATAGAAGGCACGCCAGACGCGCCGGTATTATTCAGCACCGAGGCGACAGATTGTGGTCACCTTATTGGGATAATGACGTTAAATATGCCAAAGTCTCTTAATGCCTTGAGCGTTGAGATGTGTCAGTTGTTATCGCAGCAACTAGAGCAATGGCAAGGTGATAAGCAAGTGGTGGCATTGCTATTAAAGGGCGCAGGCGACAAAGCGTTTTGTGCAGGCGGTGATATTCGCAAGCTTTATGACAGTATGTCAGCAACAGCGCCTATGCCAAATCCTTATGCGACAGATTTTTTTGGTCATGAATACAGTCTTTATCGCCAAATGCACTTTTATCCCAAGCCATTAATCTTATGGGGTGACGGCATCATGATGGGCGGCGGTATGGGTTTGATGGCAGGCTGTAGCCATCGTCTAGTCACTGAACGTACCCGTTTTGCCATGCCAGAGATTACCATAGGCTTATTCCCCGATGCGTCCGGCAGTTGGTTCTTACAGCGTATGCCAGCCAAAACAGGCTTATTCTTAGGATTAACGGGTGCGATGTGTAATGGCAGTGATGCACTACTAGCCAACTTAGCAGAATATGCAGTTGCCAGCTCTGATTATGATGCCATCATGCAACGTTTGAAGCAAAGTGATTGGCAACCGGCAGCTGATACGGATAATAAAGAAAGCCATAAAGAAAACAACAACAGCGCTCATAGTATCGTGAGTCGAGCATTAGCGGCGCAGCCTGTTGCTGAGCTACCTGCTAGTAAGCTTGCGCAGCATTGGCGTGCTATCCAGCAGCTGATGAACAGTGGCGGCTTAGGTGATATCGATGCGCTATTACAAAGCGATAAGGCGCTTGCAGAGCTTGATTCAGATTTTGCTGCCGACAGCTGGTCACAGCGAGCTGTAGCAACCTATCGACATGGCTGTCCAGTGACTGCAGCGTTGACCTATGCGTTATATCATAAGGTGACGGATTTATCGCTAGAGCAGGTCTTGTATCTAGAGACCAATGTCGCTGTACATTGTGCGGCTAACCCTGATTTTAAAGAAGGCGTACGGGCGTTATTGATTGATAAAGATCGGACGCCAAACTGGTCTCGTACGTTAGCTGAGTGTTTGAGCACTGAGGGACAAGAGTATATCCAGCAGCACTTTACCAATCCATATGCCAAAGGCGAGCATCCTTTAGAGGAGTGGCTTAGCGCGGCAGCACTCGGTAATAAAGCGGTTCGCTAATCAGATATTTAGTATCTGATTTAAGACAACTTAGCTAGATTGAATAAAAATTAAAACCAATTGCATAATCAATCATCAAGGAGTGATGAGATGGCTACAAAGGATACAGGTTCAAGTAATACAACTACGACTGATAGTAATGATAATACAGCAAAGCCAAATATCGCCTTTATTGGGCTAGGTAACATGGGCAGTCCAATGTCAGAGAACTTATTAAAAGCAGGTTATACATTATCGGTTTATGACTTGTCTACAGAGGCAACTGCGCGTTTGCAACAAGCAGGTGCTAGCGTGGCTGATAGCCCAAAAGACGCAGCACGTAATGCTCAAGTGATCATCAGTATGTTACCTGCTGGTAAGCATGTCCATTCTGTTTATTTAGGAGATAATGGCTCTGACGGTCTACTTGCGGACTTACCAAAAGGTACTTTGGTCATTGATAGCAGTACCATAGCCGCAGCGGATGCAAGGGCAGTGGCAGAAGCTGCGACTAAGCTTGGTATCGACTTTTTAGATGCGCCAGTCTCTGGCGGTACGGGCGGCGCTATTGCTGGTACGCTAACCTTTATCGTTGGTGGAGAGGATACAGCCTTTGCCAAAGCTGAGCCGATACTGGCTGTGATGGGTAAAAATATCTTTCATGCAGGCGAGCATGGCGCCGGACAAGTGGCGAAAATCTGTAATAACATGCTGCTTGGGATTTTGATGGCAGGCACGGCCGAAGCGATTAATCTGGGCGTCAAAAACGGTCTCGACCCAAAAGTGCTGTCAGATATCATGCTACAAAGCTCAGGTCGTAACTGGACGCTAGAGGTATACAACCCTTATCCGCAAGTGATGGACAATGTGCCATCGAGCAACGGCTATCAAGGCGGCTTTATGAGTAAGCTCATGCAAAAAGACCTTAACCTTGCCATGCAGACCGCTGAAGATACTCAGGTAGAAACGCCAATGGGCGCTAAAGCCACTGAGCTATATGCCGCGCATACTGTCGACAATGGTGATAGAGATTTTTCTAGTATTATGGCGCGTCACGACAGTTCTGTATTGTATTAAAATATCAGAAACCACTAAAAAAGGTCTGCACTATTACGATAATGCAGGCTTTTTTTAGTGATTTCTGATTTATATCAAGGTTTTAATTTGGCAGCTCATAGACCAAAGCCTGAATATCTTGTGCTGCTTTTTGCAGTCGTGGCACATGGGTTAAGAGGTCATCTAAAGACACCCGTATGGTTGGCGCATGCAGATAAAGCGAGGCAAGGTAGCGCGATTTTCTATCTCGTATTGGTACGGCGATTGCCACCATCTCAGAGATAAACTCTTCATTGTCGATACCTATGCCCGTTACGGCGATACGATCAAGCTCAGCATTTAATGCATCGATATCGGTGATGGTGTTTTTGGTAAATTTATCCAGCGACAGGTTTTGCAGTATTTTGTCACGACTTACGCGCGGTAATTGACTCAAGTACAGCTTGCCAGTTGCGGTACACCACATCGGTGATTTTGCACCCACTGGTAAATAAATCTGTATCGGCAAGGTCGTCTGTGCACGATTGGTATAGATCATATTCATCTGATAAGGCACACCGATACCGCAAGTCTCTTTGAGCTCATCGACCAATTTTTGCAAAATCATTTGCCGCTCATTAAAGAACAGTCGCTGCTGCCAAAGCTCAACACCCAAATTGCGCACCCGTTTGCCCGGTATAATACCGCCGCCAATATCGACGGTCACAAAGCCTTCATCGACCAAGTTTTGAATCAATCGATGAATGGTCGGCTTTGGGATGTCAAGCTCTTGAGATAGTTCAAGTGGCGAAAGCGGCTTTGAGGCATAAGATACCGCCTCAATAATCTCTAGCACACGGGTAATCGATGATACTTTAGGCATATGAGTGACTCAATAAGAATAAAAAACTAAACAGGCAATTAGACCATAACAGATGCAGGCGCTAGCATAAAATAGGCATAGTAAATAAAGCGATAAGGCTAACAACGAATAAGCATAAAGGCCGACAGTGATTGGCTTATTGATTCTAATTTAGCACAATATAGCGCTTAGACAAGCCTGACTTTATAGCGCCTAGACAAGCCTGACTTTCATTATATAGCAGCGTGTTTATCTTGCGTGAATTTATGACCAAATTATCTGATATTTTTCAGGTTTTTAGCAATATTAGATACGTTCAGTCACAAACAACAACAATCTGTAGTAATTAACCCCATAACTGTTATTGCGTTATTCGGTGAGATGCTGCATCATGCAGACATATTTTGTAATACCTTTACATGAGCGTTAAGCATTCCGATAATCATGTTTGGGCTGCGCGGTGGCTTTAGGAGCATTGTGTAACAAAAAGGCGAAGTATTGCGGGTTGGTAGCGTAATTATTACAATATCTATGCAATCTTTACATAACGGTAAATAAAAAGTTCGTTCTTAGGGGTGACTTTTTGAACCAAAATTGTTTTAATCCTCGCATCAAAATGATTGTTTAAAAAAGCTAGATTTTCATTTTTTTATGGGCGCGTTATTTCATACTTTAGGAGAGTAATCATGAAACTTATTCAATTAACAGCAATTACTGCTGCCGTTTTAGCCTCAACTGCTGCTCTTGCAGCTGAACCAGTTATCGTAGTTGATGGCAATGATGCTGTTGTATACGAAGTTGAGCCAGTAGCTGTTGCTTACAATGCTGACGCAGGTGTATTACGTAATACTACTGGTGCGGTTGTTGGTGGTACTAAGACTTTCTTCCAAACCGTTACTCATCCAGCAGCGATCAGCGCTGAAGTTGGTACTTTAGGTTATGGTGCTAACATCGCTTGGGGCTTAAACGACAAAACTGAAATTCAAGCTGGTTGGGCAGGTGGCGATGTTGCTGATCTATTCGGCGGTGACTTTGATGCTAACGATATCAACTACGATGTAGATTCTGACTTTAGCAACCCGTACCTAGGCGTGCAATTACGTCCTATGTCTAACTGGTTCACTGTTGGTGCTGGTATCATCGTTCCTGATAACGATATCAATGTACGCGCTAACGCTGAAGGTGAAGGTTATTACAGCATCAATGGCGATAAATTTTATGCTGGCGCAGCTCCAGATAGAGTTAACGACGAAGACTTCGGTGGTCAGAACGTTGGTGCTTTAGAAGGTACTATCGAACATCGTAATAAGCTGGCGCCATATGCTACTATTGGTTTCCGTCCTAATATCACCAATAACTTTGGTCTATTTGGCGAGCTAGGTGCTGCATATATGGGTAAAACTAATGCTACTATTAATCGTGTAGCTGGAAATCCTAACCCTGCTGCTGATATCGTCGCAGATCAAGCTGAAAAAGATTTAGAAGATAAAAACTGGTTAGAGTGGATGCCAATCGTTAAAGTTGGTGCAACTTACCGCTTCTAATTTAATGACAGTCTGAGTACTGTTATTAAAAGAAGAATAAGTTTAAAAAACGATCCTCTCGAGGGTCGTTTTTTTATGTTTAAAATAAGGTGAATAGTCTCATGGAGTATCGAAGCTTTGTATCTTTAATAGATGATGACCGTTTGTTGGGAAACAATAGCGGCAATATGATAACCGCTTGTCTCATCAATTATCGTTGGTAAATGCAGAGTGTCTGCCACTGGTTTGATTAACTCAGGAATATAAGCGGAATAATCCATACCTAACCCTTGGGCAAGGGTATATTGACGTATTTTGATAAAACTTTCTTTTATTTGCCATAGTAATTTAGCGACAGTGTCACGTTGCGTGCTGTTTAGAGCTTGTAATATAGCCAGCTCGTTAGTATGGTAAAAGCGCTGCGCCACTTGCCATTTCACATTATTGGCTTCTATGTCGATGCCTACAGGTCGATGACAACTAATAACTACTGCAACTTTATTATCTAAACTATCTAACCTATTAAAAGGTTTTTCTTTGTTCAGTTGAGCCGCGTTACTTTGACTACTTGCGCCAGTATGACTAAAACACACATAATACTGACTGCTGGTCAGTCGATAAGGGAAGCTTGTTTCATCCAAAGTATCTCTAATATTCATTTTCTCAAGTAGTGCCTGTAACAGTAGCCGCACACCGGCACGTTGCTGCTGGCGCTGATGACGAGCAATGTGAGGAGCAGATAAAGATAAGTGAGCATCGGCTGTTTGCTCATAATGAGGCTGGATAGGGCGCACTTGAGCAGTCGCACACCATGTCACGGTCATAGGGTCGAGATTGGTATAGTGGATATTGTCTAGTATTAAGTTTTGCATAGATTTTGTATGAAAGAGACTTTGTATGAGAGATTTAGGGTTTATAGGCGATGTAACATGTATCTTAGTCTAATAAAAAGCAAAAAGCCCAACAATGGGTTTGTTGGGCTTTTTAAGACGTATAGTGTCTTGTGCTCTATATCTTAGTAAGACAGTTCAGCGCGGCGGTTTTGCGCATACGCATCTTCTGTGGTGCCAGCAGCAGCAGGGCGCTCTTCACCATAGCTGATGACACGGATATTATTTGCTGCAACGCCTTGAGCGGCAAGATAATCACGTGCTGCTTGGGCACGGCGCTCACCCAATGCCATGTTATATTCACGGCTACCGCGCTCATCGGTGTGACCTGCGATAACTACGCTTGCATTTGGATTAGATTTTAACAGACCAGCGTGTTGATTTAAAACGCCAGCAGATTGTGAGGTGATTTCACTGCTGTCAAAAGCAAAGTATACAACGGCTTGGATGTTCTCAGCACCAGTGATGACTGCATTTGAGTTGTCGACGATGACAGCACCATTGTAGCCAACTTGACCACCTGGGATACCTAGTGGAGCAACCACGACTTCAGAAGTAGCGCGCTTGGTAGCACAACCTGATGCTAGAGCGACAGCGCTTGACAATACAGCAAGGGCAGCGATTTTTGAAAAACTGGTTGACATAATAAGCTCCAAAAATTTTAATGAATTAGATTTGTTGTTGTAAACTGCTTACGATAAAACTTGGGCAATTACTATCTATCATATACTAAATGTTACTTTATGTAAGTACTATTACTGTAAATAATGCTAGTCTTTACAAATAGATATAATGCGTATTATGTCGAGATTTGTACCATAATAATAGGGGTTTGATCAGCAGTGCTTTCTTATTTTAATTTATCAGCACCCTTGAAATTTGGCGCGTCAGGTCAATGTAGCTAGGTATCGCTGTAAAGGCTGTTATCATTATAACCCTCATAAAAATCAATAGGAATCTATATGTCTACCGCTGAAACCGCTGCGCAAATTATCAATCCAGATATGCCTGATGTGCCGCTTCATACCCCCAATAAGATCCATTTAAAAGATTACCAAAAGCCAAGCTATGATGTTGAAACGGTTGATTTGGACATCAAGCTATTTGAAGACCATGCACAGGTAGACAGCGTGTTAAAAATGGTACGTCAAAGCGCAGGTGATCTCGTTTTATTTGGTGAAGAGTTAGAGTTGTTGGCGCTGACGATGAATGGTGAGGTGTTGACCTCTGAGCGTTATGAGCTGTCAGCAGGGAAGCTTACGATTAGTGAGGCTCCTGATGAGGTGACATTAGCCATTCAAGTACGTATCTGCCCGCAGACCAATACTGCGCTTGAAGGATTTTATATGGCGGGTAGTGGTGACGATACGATGTTTGTCACCCAGTGTGAGCCGGAAGGCTTTCGTAAGATTACCTTTTATCCAGACCGCCCTGATGTGCTTGCGATATTTACTACCCGTCTTGAAGCAGACAAGCGCTATCCGACGCTATTGGCCAATGGCAATTTGGTTGAAGCAGGGGATATGATCGATAACCCAGACCGCCATTATGCGATTTGGCATGATCCAACCAATAAACCAAGCTATCTGTTTGCTTGTGTGGTTGCTGACTTGGACGTCTTGGCGGATAGCTATACGACCAGCGAAGGTCGAGAGGTATTGCTGGAAGTCTATGCAAAGTCTGCTGACATCGATAAATGTGCTGTCGGTATGCAGGCACTTAAAGATTCGATGCAATGGGATGAGGTCAATTACGGCCGTGCTTATGACCTTGATCGTTATATGATCGTTGCAGTCAGTCAGTTCAATATGGGTGCGATGGAAAATAAAGGTTTAAATATTTTTAATACTGCCTGTGTGTTATCTAGCCCTGAAACGACGACAGATAGCCGCAGTTTTAGTGTAAAAGCCATTATCGCCCACGAGTATTTCCATAACTGGACGGGCAATCGGATTACGTGCCGTGATTGGTTCCAGTTGTGTTTAAAAGAGGGCTTTACTGTTTATCGTGATCAGTCGTTTTCAGCCGATCAGCAATCACGCGCGGTACAACGTATTGATGATGTCGCCACCTTGCGCGCCCATCAGTTTGCAGAGGATGCAGGACCACTTGCGCACCCTGTGCGCCCTGAGAGCTTTGTTGAGATTAATAACTTTTATACTACCACCGTCTATGAAAAAGGCGCTGAAATCGTGCGCATGATTGCCAATACCTTGGGCGCGGATGATTTTCGTAAAGGGACCGACGAGTATTTCCGCCGCTATGATGGTCAGGCGGTGACCGTCGAAGACTTCTTATCGGCGCTTAGTGTTACCAATGATAAGGTAGAAGACTTTATTGATTGGTATCGTCAGCCCGGTACGCCAGTGGTGTCCGGTCATCAAAACTATGATAGCGCGACGCAAACCTTGAGCATTACTTTAAGTCAGCAAACCCGTCATGTGAGCGGATTTGCTGCATCAAAACCGTTGCCAGTACCAGTTGCCACGGCGTTATTTGATAAAGAAAGCGGTAACATTATCGCTGAGCGTATGCTGCTGTTAGACCAAGCTACACAAACCTTTACTTTTGAAGGTATCAGTAGCGAGCCTATCGTCTCTTTGCTACGTGATTTTAGCGCACCCGTGCAGCTCAATTACGACTATCAAGATGAAGATTTGGCATTTTTACTCAAATACGAAACCAATGGTTTTAATCGCTGGCAAGTCACGCAGATGCTGGTAAACCGTATTTTATTGCAAACCCAAAATACAAAAAGTAACCCAGATATTTATCTGGCGGCATTGGCACAGACCTTGCCAGTGCTCGCAGCTGAAGATGCGATGCTAGCGGCGCGTTTGCTTGATATTCCATCGGCGCAGGAGCTGGCAGCGGCTATCTCTAAAGACTATGATCCCGATCAGGTCAAAGCGCAGCGAGAGGGCTTATATCAGCAGTTGGCAGCGGCGTTAAAAGACCAATGGGCAGTATTGTATAAGCAGTTGCCAATGCAGGATTATGAGGACAGCGCGGAAGCACGTGGCAAGCGCGCGCTACGTAATGTGGTACTGGATATGGCGTTGACGGCAAATGTGGAAGGCGCTGGCGAGTGGGCACAGCAGCAGTATGAACATGCCAGCTGTATGACGGAGCGTTTTGGGGCACTAAAAGCCATGGTCAATCATCAAGTGGCGCAGGCGGATGCGTATTTGGCAGATTTTTATCAGCGTTTTCAAGCGGATGATTTGGTGATTGATTTGTGGTTTAGTGTGCAAGCGTCAGCTGATAACGTCAGTGCCGATGTTATTAAATCACTATTAGCACATAAAGATTTTGATTGGAATACGCCCAATCGTGTGCGCGCAGTCATCAGCGCTTTTACCTCGCAGCCAACTGCATTATGGACACCAGCAGGTTTGGATATCTATACAGACGTGATTAAAAAGCTAGATGACTCCAACCCGATGATAGCTTCGCGCTTACTACAAATATTGGCACGTTGGAATACCTTAGCTGAGCCACGCCGTCAAATGGCGTATGAGCAGCTGCTTGATGTACAACAGCAGGTATCTTCTAAGCACGTGCATGAGAGCCTAAGCAGTGTACTGGGCGCAGCAGTGAAGTAGAGTAGTATTAAAGAGCCAATATCATAAGCTTAAACCTAAAAAAGCCCGTTTGACACTAAAATGTCAGACGGGCTTTTTGATAAGCAGTGCTCACTGGATAAGCTATGATTAACGGTTAGGTAAGACGTCTTTAACCATATCACGTAAATTATGTAGTGCAGTAACGGTGCTATCCCAGTCTAGGCAGCCATCAGTAATCGACATGCCGTATTCTAGTGCAGTCAAGTCAGCAGTCAGCTCTTGACGACCGCCTTTTAAATGGCTCTCAATCATCATACCTATGATAGATTTGTTGCCGTTTCTGATTTGCTCCGCGACGTTTTGGATGACCATCGGTTGCAAATAAGGGTCTTTACCGGAGTTAGCATGACTTGAATCAATCATAATCTTATTACTGGTTTTGCCTTTCGCTAATGCGTCCTCTACTTGAGCAACGGCCGTTTCATCATAGTTGGGCTTGCCATTGCCACCGCGAAGTACCACGTGAGCATACGGATTGCCTTTAGATTTGATGATAGACACTTTGCCATCTGATGACAGACCTAAAAAGCTATGACCGGCTTTTACCGCTTGCATAGCGTTGACTGCGACCGTCATACCACCATCAGTACCATTCTTAAAGCCAACTGGGCATGATAAGCCTGAGCTCATTTCACGATGCGTTTGGCTTTCAGTCGTACGAGCACCAATCGCTGACCAGCTGATCAAGTCCTGCATATACTGCGGCGTGTTCGGATCAAGCGCTTCGGTAGCACAAGGTAGTCCTTTTTCATTCAAATCAAGTAGCAGCTTACGGGCAGTACGCAGACCTTTTTCGATATCAAAGCTGTCATTCATATCTGGGTCATTAATCATGCCTTTCCAGCCAACGGTCGTGCGCGGCTTCTCAAAATACACGCGCATCACTACAAATACACTGTCTTCTATCTCTTTTGCCAATACGGCTAAGCGATCAGCATATTCATGAGCGGCTTTGATGTCGTGAATAGAGCAGGGACCGATAACCACAAACAAGCGCTTGTCTTTGCCATCCAAGATATTTTGAATGGTCTTACGACCATTTAGAACGGTTTTATAGGCTTCGTTTGATAAAGGAAGTTCGGTTTTTAGCTCATTGGGTGTGATTAATGGAATAAATTTTTCAATATTCACGTCGTCAATTTCTGCATTATGGGTAGCGGTTGTTATCATGATTATATATCGTCTAGCTGATTTATAGGGTCTTTCATTATGCGGACAAAAGTACCAGTTGACAAGGGCAGTCGAGCAGTTAATTGACTGATAACTGGAATGCGGATGCGAAAACTTGGTTATACTTGACGATTGTGGGTAGGAGCAAGCGGCGTTCATAATGCTGGATTTCTTTGAGCAACTTCGCTATTTTTATCATCGTCACGTATGATGGCACTATAGATAGCTGAGTTTGCGCACCAAAGAAGTCGCTGATTATGATAGTACATGTCCTATACTAGCTACGCTATGCTATATTTTATAATATCTATGTTTTATCTCTTGTACGACTTTCACTGTAACATTTTATTATTAAGAGTTTGTTATGACCGATACCGCTATGCTTCAGCCTGATTTAACTGTGCCATTTGATCATTGCAAATCAACTCCTGTAGCGCGTCAGCCGCTTGTTATCGGTATCGTGGCTGGTGAAGTGTCGGGGGATAGCTTAGGCGCTGACTTTATGCAGCAGATGAACAATCTACGTGATGACATCATATGGGTTGGTGTTGGCGGCACCAAGATGCAAGCACAAGGGCTTAAGAGTATTTTTCCACTGTCCCGTTTGGCAGTTATGGGGTTGGTAGAGGTGATGGGGCAGTTGCCGGACTTGCTTAAGGCGCGCCGTGAGTTACTGACAGCTTTTAAAACTGCAAATATTGATTGGTTTATTGGCATAGATGCGCCTGATTTTAATCTTCGAGTCTCTAAAAAGTTAAAGCCTCAGGGCGTGTTTTGCGTGCAGTATGTCAGCCCCTCTATTTGGGCATGGCGTGAGTCGCGTATCCATAATATCAAAGCGGCAACCCACTTGGTGCTTTGCTTGTTTCCATTTGAGCTGCCCGTCTATGAGCGTCATGATCATCCGGCGATATGCGTTGGGCATCCATTGATGCATACTATTGACCAGTCACTGCTCGACATACCCATTAATCAGCGCCGTAGTGAGCTGGTTTGGCACAATGATGGCTTACAGCAGTTTTTTATTGAACGCTTTGATGAAGTCAGTCAGCTTATTTGTGTGATGCCAGGCTCACGGCGCGGTGAAATAACCGCTATTTTGCCACTGATGTTAGATGGTATTCAAAGGCTGCTATTATTAGACCCAAAGCTGTGCTTTATCATTCCAACCATTGATCAAAATCATCAATATATCGTCCAAGATGTCATTGATAAGCGCTCAGAGCAGCTGCGAGCAGCGATTGTGGTGGTTTATGATGACAGTCAGCCTGCATTTAGTCAGCAAGCGATGGCAGCATCAGATATCGTGATGTTAGCATCGGGTACAGCCACGCTTGAGGCGATGTTACTTGAGCGTCCGATGGTGGTCGTGTATCAGCTCAATCAGCTGACTTATCAGATTGCCAAGCGTCTGGTAAAGGTTCCTTATGTCGGCTTACCCAATATTTTGGCAGATAGCGCGATTGTACCTGAGCTTATCCAAGAGCAGGCAAGTGGTGACAATATTTGCCGTACCGTTATGCGTCTGTTGCAGCCCCGTGCTTATGCTGAGCAACTAAAAGCGCTTATTGATACCAAGCATTTGTTGCAGCAGCAAAGCAATCATCAGCCTGCTAATAGTGTGATTGAACAATGGTATCTGCAAGACAAGCTGCCAAAAACGCTGTAAATCTAGCCCGCGCATCCGCCTTATACCTCATTAACTAATGCAAATAAGATCGTACAATCAATGAATAACATGCCACATATAGAAAGCAATATTTTACAAGTTGAACGCCGTATCGAGCAGATTGATATTAAAGGACAATATATTAATTTAGCCTCTGCAATTTGTTTGTCTGGTCACCTTAATGTCACTGAATTACATGCTCAATATACACAAAATATCGCACAAAATGATACGGGGTCAGTACTACAGATCGGGGTTGATGAAGCGGGGCGCGGACCTTTGTTAGGCAGTGTTAATGTCGCGGCAGCACTATTGCCACGTGCTTGGTCAGGACTGATTGAAGAGCAGCCCCTCAAAGATACGCCGTTATCGATATTGACAGACTCCAAGCAGCTAAGCGAAAAAAAACGCGACATACTTTATCCGCTGGTTCAGCAGTACGCCGTCGGGCATATCGTCGCTGATATACCGGCAGCGGTCATCGATCAGATAAATATCTTGCAAGCCACCATGCTGGGCATGCGTTTATGTACTGAGGTGTTATTAGAGACGCTTACCAAGCACCTTGATATGGAGCATAAAAGGTTTTTTGAGGTGTTGATTGATGGCAATCGCTGTCCGGATTTAGATAGTGCAAAGCTTGTAAAACTTGGTATCGAAGAATCAGCCCTTGACTGCCAAGCGTGGGTCAAAGGCGATGGTCGTCATACCAGTATAGCCGCTGCCAGTATTTTGGCTAAGGTAAGCCGTGATAAGACCATGTATGCACTTGACGCTGAATATCCTGAATATGGCATTGCCAAGCATAAAGGCTATCCGACGCGCGCCCATATGGAAGCTATTTCAGCTCATGGCGTGTTAGCCGCGCATAGACGCAGTTTTGCACCGATACGAAAGGCATTAGAAGGTGAGCATTAAGGCTTTGATAATGAAGCAAGTGCATACAAAAGTTAGTATAGCTACGCCAATCTCAACTTATCGTAGGCTTTTGGTTTTTATAGAATTTAAAATTCTAATTGTTTTAACTGAAATTTTAAAAACTAAGTAAACCAATACCTTAGAAAAACAAGTTGAGAGTGGGGTGTATAGCTATATAATTCTATATTTTATAAATAGCCTAAGCAAAAAAGGTTTACTATTTAACAGTAAGCCTTTTTTAATGGCCTCTTTTAGACAAATGATTAAAAGGAAGAGTCAGGTTGCTGCAAAAATGTCAGCTCTGTTGCAGTGGATTTTCTACCTACTACCTCATTACGATGCGGATAACGCCCAAACTGCTTGATAATTTCTTTGTGACGCTGCTCGAAATCTAAGGTCAGGGCATCATCAAGCTGCTCAAATAATGGCAGATAGCGCTGATGAATCATCAAAGATTCTGAATGCATAAACGGCATAATAAGAAACTTACGCCATTGCGTTGGTAAGGTATGAAAATGTGGCTGCAAAATAGCTTCTTGCGCCAATACCAGTGCCATACCATCTTGGGCAAACGCGCACGCTTGCTCGCGGCATAAATTGCGTGAAAACTGATCTAGCACGATGATTTCTGCCAAACGCCCAGCCAAAGCAGTGATGGAGCTATTACTATCGGCTGGCGCGTCTGCAATGCGCCAAGTGACACATTGCCCTTGCTTCGCGGCTTGCCAAACCTTGCCAAATTTAGCCTTTATCTGCTGATCAAAAGCATCATTTTGCTCAAACCAATAAGGCTTATTGTCTTCGTCAAACCAAAAATCCAATACGGCACGCGCATCCAGATCGAGATACTCTAAACTTATGTTTTTTGGATCAAGTGACGATAGATTGGCATGGCTTTTTGAGGTGGAATAATCGGTTGAGAGAGACATAAGCTATTCTAATTATAATAGATTTAGTCTACTATAGCGCAAATATTTATATCTGTCACAATGCCAATAGCAGCTATTAGGTTACTTTTTATGAACGAAAAAACCTCACAACCGATGTCACCTGTATCCTCTGTATCGATGCCTCCGACGCCCTATTATTTGCTTGATGAAGCGGCAATCGTTGCCAATATGCAGATTATCGCGCGCCTGTGCGAGTTGTCTGGCGCCAAAGCATTACTTGCGCTCAAATGTTTTGCGACTTGGGGCGTGTTCGATATCATGCAGCCTTATTTACATGGGACCACTTCATCTTCGCTCAATGAGGTGAGATTGGGCTATGAGACTTTTGGCAATAATAGCGACGCTAGTAATAAAGATAAAAAAGAAACCCATGCCTACAGCGTCGCTTATAGCGCGGATGAAATCGACGAAGTAATAAGCTATGCCGATAAAATTATTTTTAATTCTATCTCGCAATTAAATGCTTTTAAAGGTGAAGCAGCAGCAAAAAACATCCCAGTCGGGCTGCGCTTAAATCCAAAGACTAGCAATTCGTCTTTTATCATTGCTGATCCTGCGCGTCCCTTTAGCCGTTTAGGTGAGCATGATAAAGATAAGATTGCAGCAGTGCTTGCTGATATTACAGGGGTGATGATTCATAATAACTGCGAAAATGACAGTTTTGAGGCGTTTAGTGACAGCTTAGCTGATATAGAAGCCAGATTCGGTGATATCTTGGCACAGCTTGAATGGGTCAGTTTGGGCGGCGGTATTCATTTTATAGGCCCTGATTATCCACTTGAAAAGCTTGCTGAGAGATTAAAAGGCTTTAGCGAAAAATATGGCGTACAGGTTTATTTGGAGCCGGGTGAGGCGAGTATTCATGGTGCTGGCTCACTGGTGACGACGGTATTAGATACCATGCACAATGAGAAAAATCTCGCGGTAGTAGATTCATCTATCGAAGCACATATGCTTGATTTGCTGATTTACCGTGAGTCAGCGCCGATAGCAGCTGTGAATAATGATGTGATGAATATCGCCTCTCTCGACATCGACCCTACCAATATCGCACCCATCAGCGAGGACGCAAAATCTGCTGATCATACGATTATCTATGGTCGTTCTTGTTTGGCAGGCGATATCTTTGGTGAATATGCCTTGCCAAATACCCTAAAAATAGGTGACACCGTTACCTTTGGCAATGCAGCAGGCTATACCATGGTCAAGAAAAATTGGTTTAACGGTGTCAATATGCCAGCGATTGTCATTCGCCGCTTAGATGGCAGTATCGATATCCAGCGTGAGTTTGATTACCAAGATTATAAAGCAAGTTTGTCATAGCGCTATTACAACTGTATTCGAGAGGAATAAGTGAGACTGGCAAACAACTATCTGTAAATTATTATTCGTCTCGAATTTTTTAAGTTAAGTTATAATTTTTGCCGAAAAGTAAGTAAAAATTGTTATAATTGCGACTGGCAAACAAAGTAGGATTTGTCTAACGGGTGCGTGGGTTTTCCTCGGTCTTCCTTTTTAATTCACGCATATCATTCACTCGTTTCTGTTTTGCATAGCCAATATCAATGGTATCGACAGGGACACAAAGGAGGATTGTTCTTTGAACACAAACCAACAAGCTAAGTCCAACAAAAAAGATGTACTGATTATCGGTGCTGGCGGCGTCGCTCAAGTAGTCGCGCATAAATGTGCGATGCATAATGACGTGCTTGGCGAGATACATATCGCGTCACGTACCAAAGATAAATGCGATGCCATCGCTCAGAGCGTTATAGAAAAGAACAGTTTTAAAGAGCCCGCGGTATTGCACACGCATGAAGTCGATGCCATGGATACCCAAGCGCTGATACAGCTGATCGAAGATACAGGTATTCAAATCCTTATCAATGTCGGCTCGGCATTTGTGAATATGACGGTATTGGAAGCCTGCATAGAGACGGGCGTAGCATATATCGATACGGCCATTCATGAAGATCCGCGCAAGATTTGTGAGACGCCGCCATGGTATGACAACTATGAATGGAAGCGTAAGCAGCGCTGTGCCGACAATAATGTCACCGCTATCTTGGGTGCAGGTTTTGATCCTGGTATGGTCAATGCCTATGCGCGCCTTGGTTATGACATGATGGATGCAGGCTCAGTGACTGATATTGATATCATTGATATCAATGCAGGCAGCCATGGTAAATACTTCGCCACCAACTTTGATCCTGAGATTAATTTCCGTGAATTTACTGGTACGGTTTATTCTTGGCAGGACAGTAAGTGGCAGTCGAATAAGATGTTTGAAGTGAAGCGTACGGATGACTTGCCTGTTGTTGGTGTGCAGAACAGTTATTTAAGTGGTCATGATGAAGTGCATTCTTTGTCTGCCAATTTGGATGTGCCCAATATTCGCTTTTGGATGGGCTTTGGTGAGCACTATATCAATGTCTTCACCGTCTTACAAAACCTAGGTCTATTGTCTGAGCAGCCAGTGATGACGGCTGAAGGACAAGAAGTGATTCCGTTAAAAGTGGTTAAAGCGGTGCTACCAGATCCAAGCTCACTTGCGCCAAACTATACCGGCAAAACCTGTATCGGCGACAAGGTCAAAGGTAAGATCAACGGCGTTGATAGCGAGGTATTTATCTACAATATCTCAGATCATAAAGACGCTTATAATGAAGTTGGTAGCCAAGGAATCTCTTATACGGCTGGTGTGCCACCCGTCGCTGCGGCGATATTGGTTGCGACTGGCGAGTGGGATGCAGGCAAAATGGTCAACGTCGAAGAGCTAGATGCCAAGCCATTTATCAATCTATTGAATAAGATTGGTTTGCCAACGCGTATTCAAGACAGCGAAGGCGATAGAGCGCTTGAGTTTGACATCTAAATTCTGGTGTTAGCGTCTGTTGTCTGTTAAATAAAAAGCATCCTATCGAGCAATGACTCAATAGGATGCTTTTTTGTATTGCTGCTTCTATTATAAAAATAATGATGATAAATGGCATAAGGAAAAGCGCTGTGTCTTTAAAGCACTATAAAGTTTTTAATTTGATTGAGGATGTGACAACGTTAAAAGTGCTATTCATTCTAGAATCTCCCTATATCAATGAATATATTCATCAACATCCGGCGGCAGGCGAATCGGCGCTTGAGCTCACTCAGTTTTTGATGACTCAAGGATATATAAAGAGTTTCGATGCCAAGTTACCCTTAGGCTGTAATATCAAAGCATTACATTACAAGCCGCTGGGTATTTTGAACTGTTCTACATTACCACTGAATAAAGCATTTTATCCTTGTACTTTAAATAGTGAAGACTTATCACAAGTGAACGAGCTGGCAGCGCTTAAACAAAATTTATATCAGAATAATTCAAAAATATTGTCTGAAGATTTGAAAGAAAACAGTGTTTTTAAAGACTTTATTAGCCGATTGACTCAAGTGCTTAAGCAAGCACCAGCGGATATCATTATCGTACCTTGCGGTCATACGGCAATTGGGTTTATGGATGCTTTCAAAACAATTTATCAGCAGCCTTTGACGGTTTTAGAGGGTTTGCCGCATCCCACTGAGCCAGATTGGGCTGAGAAGGTAGCCGCTATCAATCTAACCGACCACATCGCCCCCCAGCTATTACCTTAACTGGGATTGTACTATGTGTACAATGGCGCTCTATATAAAGGACGAGTGCATCTATGAGGATTGATAAGTAAAAACCTGCGGATACGCCAAAGGTTACGGTAGATGCTGTTATAGAATGGCTGAAGTTGTAAATAAGATTCAAGTTCAAGGCTTCATGCTAAGCCTGTGAGGTCACACAAGCCTCAATCCTAAAGCTTTCATATAAGATAGAGAATCAATCTCGCCATCTATTATTATCTGTTTATTCATTAAGCTGAGCTAAGCGTTATAATTGAATCAGTTTAAAGATGATACACGTCAGACAAGAGGTTAAATACAGGGATAAATATGAGTAACGAAAGGGAAGACGAGCGCTTAACCGAAGCACAGCAACAAGCCGAAAATCCCCGTACGCCGTTCGAGCGTAGCCAATTTGGCGGTACAAAACGTCAATCCAAGCCTTTCGATGAAGATGTTCCTATATCGCGTAATGATCTGCAAAAAGGCGCGCAAGAGTTATCAGAAAACAGCGTTGCCCATATTAATTGGAGCGTGCTCATTATTTCATCGCTGGTGATTGTTGCCTTTTCCATATGGGCGATTTTTATGCCTAGTAACGCCAGTACGACGATGAAAGCAGTGGTAGATTGGATTGCGACCAACCTTGGCTGGTATTACGTGATCACCATGGTAATGGTCATCGGCTTTGTACTATGGGTGGCATTTTCTAAAGAGGGAAGCATCCGTCTTGGGCCTGATGATTCGCGGCCGCAGTATAAGCTAGGTACGTGGGCGGCGATGTTATTTGCCGCTGGCGTTGGTATTGATTTGCTGTTTTTCTCGGTGACTGGTCCTGTCGTACAGTATTTAACTCCACCTTCTGGTGATGGAGCGAGCGCCGCAGCCATGCAAGATGCCGTCGTTTGGACGATGTTTCATTATGGTATCGCTGGCTGGTCAGTGTATGCATTGCTCGGTATGGCGATGGGTTATTTTGCCTATCGCTGGGATATGCCATTATCCATTCGAGCGGCCCTTTACCCACTACTCGGTAAGCGCGTAAAAGGCCCTATCGGTCATGGCATTAGTATCATTGCATTAGTGGGTACGGTGTTCGGTGTGGCGACGACGATGGGTATCGGTGTGGTACTGCTAAACGTTGGTTTCTCAAAGCTGTTTGGTTTAGAAGAAGGCTTAACGCTACAGATTGCCCTCGTAGTTGGCGCAGTTATCTTAACCATTCTTGCAACCACCTCGGGCGTTGACCGTGGTATCCGCTGGATATCTGAGCTCAATCTTTGGAGCGCGGTGGCAATGATGGCGTTTATCCTCATCGCTGGCGAGACGGCATTCTTGTTAAATGCTCTGGTCGAAAACCTTGGTCAGTTCCTTGTCACGCTACCTGCTCGGATGTTCAAAACCTTTGCCTATGTGCCCGGTAGTAGCGACTGGATGGGCAGTTGGACGCTATTCTTTTGGGCTTTTTGGCTGGCATGGGGACCGTTCGTTGGGGTGTTTTTAGCGCGTATTTCGCGTGGACGTACGCTACGTGAGTTTGTCATTGCTGCGATTACCGTACCGGTATTATGCGACTTTATCATTGTATCTTTTTTTGGGAACTCAGCCCTTTATCAGGTACTACAAGGCAATATAGCCTTCGCTGAACTTGCGGTTCAAAGCCCAGAGCGTGGATGGTATGCGCTGCTCGAGCTGTTCCCAGGGGCAACTATCTTGGTAGCTTTAGCGACACTATCAGGATTGCTGTTCTATATCACCAGTGCCAACTCAGGAGCGATGGTCATGTCAAATTTCTCAACGTCGATACCTGATCCAAGCGAGGATGGTCCAAAGTGGCTACGTATTTTTTGGGCGGTATTGACGGCGATGTTGACCATCTCGATGTTGATCGCAGGCGGCGTCATTACCATGGAATACGCCACGCTTATCTTCGCGCTTCCTGTGACCATCATCGTTTATCTGGTGATGTTCTCTTTTTCTAAGGCGTTAAAAATAGAACGCGCCGAGCGCGAAGGCACCGTGCTGCGCCGACCTTCTGTGACGCCAAGCGGCGGCTACATCCCAGAGCGTTCATGGAAGCAGCGACTGGGACAAATGCTTGCGTATCCATCTAAGCGGGAGACTGTCCAATTCCTTGAGCGCGTCGTCCGCCCAGCGCTAGATGATGTCGCTAATGAGTTTGAGCGTCAAGGTTATGATATCGAGCGCGATAATATCCCTCACATAGCTGGTGATATTGATATTGGTGGGCCATTATTAAAAGTATCTACCGATGCTCTGAATAACTTTTATTATCAAGTCTCTATGGTTGAGACGCCGTCACCGACTTTTAGTGGCAAGATGTCGCCGGTCAGTGATGTTTATTACCGATTGGAAGTGACGACCCAAACGGGTTCTGGCGGTTATGATCTAATGGGACTGACCAAGCAGCAAGTTATCGATGATGTCCTTGAGCAATACGAGGCTTACCTGACCTTTATTAGCAGCCCAGCAGACACTCATACTGGTTTGGACAGCGCGTTGACGTCAGTGGGGACAACCGGTAAGAGTTAAGCCGCTGGTCGTGATTAAACCATACAGATAATAGGGGAGCCGCTACAGTCAAGGCTAGCGGTAACATCGCATTCTTGCTAAGATTTATTGTGGTTTGAGCAATTTTTATCTGTGCGCGGGGCTCATCCTACGGTACTAATTTTCACAAGGAAAAAATAATATGGACATGGATGGAGTTATGGATAAAATTCTTGCCGATAACTCAGGTGAAAATTTAGAAGTCTATCGTGCTAATAAAATACTACGTTCAAAAATATCAGCTAAGGCAAATCAATATATCGAAACACACTCTTCAGGTTGGCCACCCATTACATTTAATTGGGACTTATCAAAAGAGAGTCAGCGCTTTTCTTTAGATGGTGAAAATGAATTGAGTTTTGAAACTCACTATCCAGAAAGTTTTATATTAGGGAGAGTTAAGTTAAATGCTCTCGATAAAAAACTATGTCATTTTAGCCGTAGGGATGAAGGTGAGCTTTGGCAGGTAGGGTGTAAAAGTAGCTTGGCATATTTAATTATCTATTTATCTGAACAAAGACCTATATCCCCACCTATATTAAAACCGCATATCGAAAATGAGATTATGTTGCAAGGTGGGCATCATCGATATGCTATTGCTAAAGAGATAGGGGAAGAATATTTGCCTATTTATATTGAGCCAAAATATAAAAATCAGATAGACAGTATCATTAGAGTGGATTGGAGTAAGCACGTATTATACTAAAAATTAGTAAGGACTAACTAGAGCAGCTAATAAGTCTAGTAATGTGCGTTCTACTCTCTAGATAAGTTTCTCAATTATAGTCAACCTATAACTCCCTGACTAAGTCTTTTACTGCATTGACTTAAGCTACGGCATAATTGATAGTTAATCGATTCAATCTAAAAATTATGCCTGTAACCGCTTAGAAAGTCGAACAAGCTATCACAATTTTCACTAAGCTTCCCGAGGATTATACTTCTTCAGCGCTGCAATACGATCATCCAGCGTTGGATGTGAACGAAAAAGGTTAGCGATACTAAAGCCTGTAGACTGCCCTGACGAAATCGCAAATGCTTTCATACTCTCTGGCATCTGGTCTGGACGCTGCTCAGAAGGACGCAAGGCATCAAGCGCACTTATCATTTTGTCACGGCTGGCAAGCTTTGCACCCATCTCATCAGCACGGAATTCACGTAGACGTGAGAACCACATAACGATGGCAGACGCCAAAAATCCAAGCAAAATATCCATTACGATACTTGTGATAAAGTAACCAATACCAGGGCTATCACTGGTGTTTTTAAAGACAGTCCGGTCAACGAAGCTGCCGATAATACGCGCAAAGAACATCACAAAGGCGTTTACCACGCCTTGGATAAGCGCAAGAGTTACCATATCGCCGTTTGCCACATGACCGATCTCATGAGCAAGCACCGCTTCTACTTCATCGGGTGTCATGCTTTGCAGTAAGCCAGATGAAACAGCGACTAATGCTTTGTTTTTATTCCAGCCTGTGGCAAAGGCATTTGGCTGTGAATTATTAAATATCCCCACTTCTGGCATGCCAATATTCACTGCTCGTGCTTGTTTAGCGACGGTATCTACTAGCCATTGTTCAGTGGCGTTGCTTGGCGTTTCAATAACCACCGTTCCCGTTGATCTTTTGGCCATCCACTTTGAGATAAATAGCGAAACCATTGAGCCAACCATGCCGTATATACCGCACATAATGGCAAGGCTGGTGTAATTTAGCCCGCCTGCGCCATGTACGCCACCAATCCCAAAAAATCTGGATAAAATACCAAACACGATGCTAAATGCCACAATCACCGCTAAGTTGGTTAATAAAAACAATCCGATACGCATCATGACGCTAACTTCCTCATTAAATTCAACGACAGCATTAGGAGTAATCTCTTTATTGCAATAAAGACTAAAAATTAAACAGAGGACAATTATAACCTTCTAGAAATAATAAGGGCGCCAATTCTAGTATGAATAAAGTTTTATAATATCAAAAATACCAATGATAGCGGTGTGAGATGTGCAATTGCTAGATATAGGCGCAAGTAGAAAAATAAACACAAATAGTTAGCAGTTATAATAGATAATAAATGGTTTAGGTTCGCTGTTTAAATTCGAGGTATAGTAAGTAAAAAACTCCATAATTAGTTAACGATTAAATCAGGGAGATGACGTCATGGAAATGAAAAACATACCTTTTGCGACTACCGACTGGACGACAGTAGCAGCGGTAGAAATCAAAGGCGAAACGGGCACGGGCTATTGGAAGACGCGTGAATTTGATACTATTAATGTGCATATGGTTGAGTATTCTGCCGGCTACCTTGCCGATCACTGGTGCGATAAAGGTCACATTTTATTTTGTATTGAGGGTGAGCTAAACACCGAATTAAAGGATGGGCGCACTTTTACTTTAACAGCGGGTATGACTTATCAAGTAGCGGACAATACGATTGCCCATCGTTCGTCAACGAAGACCGGCGCTAAGCTCTTTATTGTTGATTGATGGCGGTAAACTCATAAATCTATAAAACCATAATATATGTGGGGGTCACTTGTCAGGCTAAGTCCGCTGCATATTATCAAGCCTCAAAACGAGGCGGTATTTTAGACTGTGTCGTCGCTGGTGACAGAGTAATGATTTCTGGTCATGCCGTACAGTATATGACAGGATTTATCACCGTCGAGGAGTCGTTAGTTTGACTGAATTAAAAACCGTTGGTCTATTTGCGCTGACTGCATTGGCAGAGATTGCAGGCTGTTATTTGCCTTACCTGTGGCTGCGAGAAGGTAAGTCCATTTGGCTGCTTGTTCCGGGTGCACTAAGCTTAGTCGCTTTTGTTTGGCTACTATCATTACATCCTACTGCTGCTGGACGGGTTTATGCTGCCTATGGCGGTGTTTATATTTCGATGGCAATTATCTGGCTGTGGACAGTGAATGGCATCAGACCTACTACGTGGGATATAGTAGGCTCGGCAGTTGCCTTGCTGGGCATGGCAATCATTATGTTTGCGCCGCGTAGTACTTAGCATAAAAGCAGGCGCTACTATAAAAAAGTGCTTAGCATAAAAAATGCCAATTAAACCGTGAGGTTCAATTGGAATAGCTTTAATTAGTATGGTTCAGATTAATATAGGCTCAGTTGGCACACTGATACAGTGAATATTAATGTTTACCTAAGATACTACCATTATCATCTTTCTTAGATTGTTTAGCGGCTTTTTTCTCTTTTGCCGTTAATAGCGGTTTCTTTTTTACGTTCTTTTTACTGTCTTGACCTTTACTCATGGTTTTTTTCCTGTTGGAGTAAGCCTAATGCCTTTAAAGCCAGCCTAAACAGGCTTAAAGCTTAGATTAATGCTGATGACGCAAATAGTGCGTACTGCAATGAGTATAGGCTTAAGGGATCGCAATAGATAGCGTGAGCACAATTCACCTACGCATCGGTCCAACCATCTCTTCTCTAATACGACTTTTAAAACACTGTTTAAAGATTTATTTAGTCAATATGGCTATTAATAAGTGCTTACTTACGAATACATCACGATTTGCTATAATGAGCAGCAAGCCGATAACTCGCGGCACACCTTTATCTTATTATTTAGCACAATGCTATTTACTGTCTTGGTTGATTATTATGCGTATCCGCAAACTGTTTAAATTCGAAAACGCTCATATTGTGCGCAATTGTAGCTCTGAGCGCTGCAAGCACTCGATTCACGGTCATAGCTATCAGATTGAGCTGATACTTGAGGCCAAGCGTTTAGACCACGGGCAGATGGTTTATGATTTTGGCTTATTAAAATCTTCTATTAAAGACATTATTGACAGCTTCGATCATGCGATTTGCTTTTGGAACAAGGATGATCCTGAATATATCGCTGCCTGTAAAAAATTCAGTGCGCGCTGGATCAGTCTGCCAGTATCGCCATCAGCAGAGCAATTTTCACGGGTGATATTTTTTTGGGCGCAGGAAATTTTAAAACAAACCCAAATGCAAAACGGTGAATCTGATGTCAGTGTGTATTCGGTAATTGCTCACGAGACCGCTACAGGGTACGCGCAGTGTTTTGCTGATGATGTGGCTAATGAGCAGATGGGTAAGCTTAGCTTAGAAGAATTTGAATTTAGCGACCAAGTTAGTGCCGAGTGGCATGACCCTGAGTTGTATGCCAAACTGATACGTGGTGAGAGTTTTGCTAATCCAGCCGTCACGATGCAAGTACAGGTAGATTGAGCGTAATGAATAATCAAACGATTGAAGGCGCAGCTGTAAATGATGGTAAGAATTTGCAAACTTTGACGCTACACTCAGAAGCTGAGACACAAGCATTGGCTCAGAGATTGGCAGCATTACCCTTATCCGGTAGTGTTTGGTTGGCGGGTGATTTGGGCGCAGGTAAAACCACGCTAACCCGTTATTGGTTGCAAGCGCTTGGACATATAGGTGCTGTCAAAAGCCCAACTTATACTTTGGTTGAGCCTTATAGCATTGAGCAAAAAGATGGGTCAATCAAGCCAGTTTATCATGCGGATTTGTATCGTTTGCAAGATCCAGAAGAGCTGTCTTTTATAGGCTTTGATGAGTACTTGGACGAAGATAACGCTCTGGTCATTATTGAATGGGCGAGCCGTGCAGACAGCTATTTGCCATCGCCAGCTATGTTTATAGATATGACCCAAAGCAATAGCGATGATGATAAAAAATCTCGCCATGTTGTAATACGATTGTCAAAGTCAGGACAAGCACAAGGTTTGGATTTAACCTCTCTTAAGATTTAATTTGCATTCAATATAAATCATCAATATCCGCTAGCACTACTTATCACCATGCAAAACAACGATACCTTTTAATGCCACAAATACCAGACAATCATTCTCGTACTCGTATCAAAAAACTATCGCCGCTGCTCATTAATCAATTGGCAGCGGGTGAGGTAGTGACACGTCCAGCAGCAGTGGTCAAAGAGCTACTTGAAAATGCGATTGATGCGTATGCTACAGATATTGAGGTGCGTATTACCCAAGGCGGCATGGGTATGATAGAGGTGATTGATAATGGCGTAGGTATTCATCCTGATGATATGGTCATGGCAGTCACGCGTCATGCTACTAGCAAAGTCGCTGATGTGGCACACTTGCACGGCATTACGACATTGGGTTTTCGCGGGGAAGCGCTGGCAGCGACGGCAGCGGTTTCTCGTTTAAGCTTAACCAGTAGCCATGATGACAGCGGTGTTGGTCGACAGTTGCAGGTTGCTGGTATATTGGGTGATATGCCAAAATTGACACCGGTTGTGCATCAGCGCGGCACCACTATTACGGTTAAGGATTTATATTTCAATGTGCCAGCCCGCCGTAGCAATTTAAAATCTATCGCAACCGAGTTTGGTCATATTGAAACCATCGTTCGGGAGGTGGCTTTAGCACGTGCTGATGTGGCATTGACTCTTTTTCATGATAATAAAAAGAGGCTGTCGCTATCGATAAATACCGTCAATAACAATAATAACAATCACAAGAGCTGTCTGCCATTATCGCGGCTGGAGCAGGCAACTGGATTGCCATTGACAGAGCAGGCGCTTGAGATCGCGGTTGATTTATCTAGCCTAATACAGCAGCAATCCAGTACATCTCCTGTTGCTCATGTTCATGGTGGTGGATGTGCGGATAATGCAAGAGCTATGCAAGCAGCAAGGATCGGTGGTTGGTTGTGGGTGAGTCATAATACAAATCATAGTTTGCCTAAGCTTATTTATGTGAATGGCAGGTTGGTAAAAGAGGTGATAATCAGCAACCAGCTTCGTCAAATGGCCCAAAGCGCACAGCTCGCAGGTTTGGGTTATGCGCTATATTTTGAATTACCCACTGAGTGGCTCAATATCAATGTTCATCCCTCCAAACAGCGTATCAAGATTGGTCCGCTTAATAATATCATGGCGCATCTAAACCATGCACTGCGAGCGAAGCTCAAAAACCTTGGCCATGCAAACATTATTGCTAATAGAAATGTATTATCAGATAGCAATATCTCAACGAGCCAGTCTTTTGAGGCGTCAAACCCGATAGTCCGCTCTACCAGTAGTGCAAAGGCAAGTCAGCATGTTCAAGCCCCTAAGCAAACCTATCAATTGTCAGAACGTGAGCCGTTGTCCAAAAGCGTTAAAGACGTTCATACTGATGCACATATAAAAAACAGTCTTCCTGCTGTCAATCCTGACTCGATAAACGCGCTGCTTTTGCCCATATGCTTAGATGTTATCGATAGTATGACTGATTTGGTAAAGTTGCCAGCTACATATAGCACTGACGATAAAGCGCTGCCTTGGCTACTATTTTATCATCAAGGTTGCTGCGTGTTGATAAGCGCTAAGAGGTGGCAGTTAACATTAAAAGTGTTGTTTGACGCCACTGTCTTTAATAGCGCTACGTCTCACAATATTAAAAGGTTAAATAGCACTACCATCAATCAGCAATTGACAAAGATTGCGATACAAATGTCTGTACAAGATGCCCAAGCTTTTGTCACAGATATTGACGCTATACTGAATAAACATGCTATCCGTTCTATAGATAGTCATCAATTGGTCACATTAATGTTATCATCTGCGCCCAAATAGCCTTTTCTATGGTTTATACATTGCGCTGAGCTATCCAGCATTTACCTTATCGTGCTCACAAATATTATTATCAAAGGCAAGTATATGCGACTTTCGTCTGACAGCCTATCTTCTTATTTAAGTCCCAGTTTGGCGGACAATAGCGTGGTGTGCTTGATGGCACCAACCGCGAGTGGTAAGACTGCTTTGGCTTACGAACTTTATGACAGTGGTCGCTATGAGCTGATTTCGGTAGATTCGGCATTGGTATATCGTGACATGACGGTCGGTACCGCAAAACCAAACGCTGCTGAGCTGGCACGTTGTCCTCATCACCTAGTCGATATCATCGATCCTATGCAAAGCTATAGTGTCGCTGAGTTTGTCAGTGACGTTGCAAGACTGATTGATAGCTGTCATCAGCGTGGCAAAATACCCTTATTGGTTGGCGGTACCATGATGTATTACATGGCATTACTCGAGGGACTTTCACCTGTTCCTGATAGTGATGACAGTGTTCGCGCGCGCGTTGAGCAGTGGCGCCACGAGGAGGGGATCAGTGCACTCTATGATTATCTTGGTAGCGTCGATGCTATCAGCCATGAGCGCCTGCATGCGACCGATACCCAGCGTATCACCCGTGCACTTGAGGTATATTTACAAACCAATATACCGATCAGTGACTGGCAGCGCCAGCCAAAGCAAGCATTGGCAAATAATCCGGATCAGCAGTGGCATGCTTTGGCGGTGATACCAGATCGTCCCTGGCTGCATACACGGATTGAGCAGCGATTAGATATCATGTGGCGTGATGGCCTAGTAGCTGAAGTGATAAGCTTGCTTGAGAATTATCCTTTGACGCCGAATTTGCCTTCGATGCGCTGTGTTGGTTATCGGCAAGTATTGGAATATCTGGTACAGATTCAGCACCCTATCTTTGATCAGCCGCATTTAGATAAAGCACAGTTTTATGATGCTTTTGCTCAGCCGCCGCTCCCAAGTAACGAGCAAGAGTCCACCACTCCTAGTATTAGGAATCAGACACCTATATCCATGTCAACTCACCAAGCTGAGGCACTTGCTTGTCAGCAAATGCAAAATAAGGCATTATATGCCACAAGGCAGCTGGCAAAGCGTCAATATACGTGGCTGCGAAAAGTGATGCAATTATGTGATACGGTAGAAGTGCCTGCAACCGTACCATCGACAGAGCCGTCCACATCTACTATCGGCTCTGATAATGTGACCGCTCTTCAGCAGAATAAATTGATACTGCACTCATTTAGCACGATGGAACAGGCGAGAGCGTATTTGATTTAATACGCGATATCAATCGGTTATCCATATCTATGTTTGTCCCATCTATATTTGTCACACCATCAGTGTTCTACAATATAAAAGGCAAGTTATGGTTGTAGTAATAGTGATGCAGGATAACTGTACAACATACATATAAAGATACGAAAGTAATGACAATTAGTTTCAAAGTATAATGTAGATAACTGTTATAATTTGATTATATGAAAGTATTAACTGTTTTAAGTGCCATTTTTTAAGTGCCAATTTAAGTGACAACGGCTAATTAGAGATTATTCATCCAGATTCTGTCATAAAGGTCAGTTATGTAACACTTAGTTACTTAATTTATGACAATAATGACATATTCAATATAAAGTAGAATAACTTAATCAGCTTTAGTGTTTATTTAGATACGTTTTACAAATAAAACTCATTATTGTATCTGCCCTTAGCCATTATAATTGCAGCAATCCTTAGAATAATTGACGCTAACAATAATTATATAATATTTAGGAGAGATTTCATGTCAAAAGGACAAACTTTACAAGATCCGTTCTTGAACTCACTACGCAAAGACCGCATTCCTGTTTCTATTTTCTTAGTCAATGGTATCAAGCTACAAGGTCAAATAGAGTCATTCGATCAGTACGTGGTGTTGCTAAAAAATACCGTCAGTCAGATGGTATATAAGCATGCCATCTCAACGGTTGTTCCAGCACGTAATCCTCGCAGCAGTACCACACCAGGTGCGGCGGCTCAAAGCCAAGGCGCATCGCCGATGGGCTATCCGAGTCAAGGTGGCGGCATGAGCAGCGGTTTTGAGCGTGGTAGCAATCCAGCTACTGGCGGCTTTGAAGAGCGCGGCTTTGCCAACCGTAGTGGCTTCAATCGTGGTGGTTTTAGTCAAGGAAGCCAAGGCCAAGAGCGTGGTTTTGAGCGCGGTAGCTTTGGTCAAGGGCAAGAACGGGGTTTTGAGCGCGGCGGCTTTGGTCAAGATCGTGGTTTTGAAGCGCCATCAGACAATGGGGGTTATGACAATAAACCCAATGATGAATCTGATAGCAATTCCTAAGCTACTGTATTAAGACATGAAATATCATATTGAGACCTGCTATTTTAGTGGGTTTTTTTGTTTTGATGGCTTTGTTTTGATAACTTTATATGGATAGCTTTGTAGCGATAACCGCTTAGTCTGCTCGTGATGTGCTTATGGCTGTATTCCTACCGTATCATATTAATATTGACCAGAATTATTAATATGGTTCATAGTATAGTAAAATGAGGTATTAGATTATAAAAAGATAAAATTAATGCCACAGCAGCATCAAAAACAAAAAATTAATGAAATATAGAGCCCTTGTATGAATAGTCCTGAACGCAATCTGACCCATGAGCAGTTTATTAGTACCGCTATTGATGCCATCAATACTGAAAAGGCGGCACTGGCATTACTCACTGAACAAATAGATGATAGGTTTGCTCAGGCTTGTGATATTATTTTGGCGTGTCAGGGTCGTGTGGTGGTGACAGGGATGGGTAAGTCGGGCCTGATTGGTCGTAAGATAGCGGCGACATTTGCCTCTACTGGTACGCCATCGTTCTTCATGCATCCTGGTGAAGCAGGGCATGGCGACTTAGGGATGTTAGTCAAAGGAGATGTGCTACTTGCCATCTCTAACTCTGGTGAGTCAGATGAGATAAAGATGCTCTTGCCTGTGGTGAAGCACTTAACGATTCCGCTGATTAGTATCAGTCGAGACAAGCGCGGTATGCTGCCTCATGCTGCCGATATTGTCTTGACGCTTGGTAAGTCGCAAGAAGCGTGTCCGCTTAATCTTGCGCCGACCTCAAGTACCACTGCGACATTGGCTTTAGGCGATGCGCTAGCGGTGGCATTGGTCCATGCGCGCAACTTTACCTCAGAAGATTTTGCACTATCACATCCTGCCGGTGCCTTGGGCCGTCAATTACTGACACGTGTGGAAGATTTGATGCATGGCAAATCAGAGAATTTACCGCTCATCAATCAACAAGCGCCGTTGCAAGAAGCGTTATTTATTATGTCTGCTGGGCGTTTGGGCATGACGGTGGTGACAGATGACGATAAAAGGGTTGTGGGTATCTTTACCGATGGCGACTTAAGGCGAGGCTTAGAAAAAGGTGTTGACTTACAAACGCCGATGCGTGAACTGATGGTACGCAACCCTCGCCGGATCAATAAATCTATGCGCGCGTCCGATGCGCTTAGCGTGATGAATGAGAATGCGATCAGCCAGTTACTTATTATCGATGATGAGCAGCGTTTAGAAGCCATTATTACGGTGCATGATTTACTACAAGCCGGTGTAAAGTAAGCGCTATTGTAGATTGCCTATTAATAAAAGAGATGATTGATGCAAGACTTAATCAAAAAAGCCGGACAAGTAAAACTGTTGGTCATGGACGTTGATGGTATTTTATCAAACGGTCAAATTATCTATGATGCCAATGGCGCCGAGACCAAGGCGTTTTTTGTCCATGATGGCGTCGGCGTAAAATCGTTAGCTCGCTATGGCATCTTGACTGCGATTATTACTGGTCGTAGCAGCCCTATGGTTGATAAGCGCGCCGCCGAGATTGGCGTGGACTATATTGTCCAAGGTCGTGATGATAAGCTTGTGGCATTAAACGAGCTACTTGCAAGCCTTGATCCTGCGCTTAATATCACCGCTGCCGATTGCGGCTATATGGGTGATGATTTGCCAGATATTAAAGCCATGCAAACCGTCGGTTTTGCCGCGACCGTGCCAAATGCTCATGCAGAGGTGATCAATCGCAGTCATATGGTGACCACACGTGCCGGCGGTAGCGGCGCCGTACGTGAAGTATGTGACCTGATTTTAAGGGGTCATGGACACTATCAAGACTTTATCGCGCACTATACGCTTGATGAAGTAAAAAATCAGGATGACTTATCGTGAATACCCGTGTTTTAATAGTCATTACCTTGATTATCGCAGGCCTTGCAGGTTGGTTTTTTAAGCAGCAAGGAGAGATGGCGCCGCCAGTCAATATTGAAACCTCTGATGTTGACTATAAAGCGACAGATATCAAGGCGGTACAAACAAATGAGCAAGGTGAAACAGAGTATGAGCTGAGCGCTGAGTCATTGACGCACAATCCGGTTACCAATAAAGATGAGATGAAAGGCATCACCATGAATTGGGAACCGTCAGATGAGCAGCGTTATCGTATTGAAGCGGGTACAGCGGCTATCAGCCAGCAGACCGGCGAGCTGAGCTTATCAGGGGGTTTTTCTTTAATCAGTGAAGGCAAGACCGCCAATGCCAATGTTGAGCCCATTAAAGTGACTGGCACCACATTAAAAGGCAATACCAAGTCAGGTCAAGTCTATAGTGATGAGCCGGTCAAGGTCGAACAAGGTATGAATCGCTTTGAGGCATCAAGTATGAAGGCCAATCTTGAAACAGGCGACTATGAATTTGGTCAAGTAGCGGTGTCATTTACGCCTGCTGACCGTCAAGACAAGGCCTTGTTTTAATTAGCCTATCATTTAGTAAAGCATCTAGCAGGAAGTTTGCAAACTCTACTACCCATTATAAAACGAGTAATTTTCATGAAATCTAATTTTTTGCCTACTTTACACTTGCTGTCAACGCGATCTATGCACGTGGCACATGGCTTACGTACATTGCCAGTCGTTATGCTGCTAGCGCTACCTTTATATAGCCATGCTTTGCCATCAGATGCCAATCAGCCTATCAAACTGTTAGCGGACAAAGCAACTTATAGTGAGCGTACGGGCGTGACCAGCTATTCTGGTACGGTAGTGATCACTCAAGGTACCTTCAAAATGACCGCTGATAATATCACCGTCAATTTATCACAAGGTCGCAGTATCAATTCAGCAGTAGCAACAGGGCGTCCAGCGACGATGCAGCAAGTTGTCACGCAAGAAAAAGGTTTGGCAAAAGGTCAGGCAAATAAGATTGATTATAATGCCGTAACTGGCATCGTGACCCTAACGGGTAATGCAAAATTGGTACAAAATGGTGCAAGCTTCGCCGGTAACGTCATTCGTTATAGCCTAAAAGCTGGTGATGTAGAAGCCACAGCTGGCAGTAATCAGCGCGTAGAGTTGGTGTTTCCGCCCAATAATAGTAATAGTCAAAGCGGTATACGTTAAGCGGTATAGTGAGCTAAGTCGCAATATTTACCGTGATATAGATAAACGTCTAAATATTTTAGTGATTGCTATATAGTTAGAGATGATCGCCTTATGAGTAAGTTATGAATGATAATAAAAATAATGCCAGTTTAGTGCAAAGCCAAACCATAACAGCGAATGATGCTGTCGAGCCGGTCGCTCGTTTATCGATGCAAAACTTAGGTAAGCGTTACGGCAAACGCTGGGTTGTCAAAGACGTCTCGTTCTCTGTTGAGCAAGGACAAGTCGTTGGCTTGTTAGGCCCAAATGGGGCGGGTAAAACGACCAGTTTTTATATGGTTGTTGGACTGGTTAATATGGATAAAGGGCGCGTTACCTTAGGTAAAATGGATTTATCTAAATATGCCATGCATGAGCGGGCGCGCGCTGGCATTGGCTATTTACCGCAAGAAGCCTCTATTTTTCGTAAATTGTCTATTGAAGACAATATATTGGCTATATTGCAAACACGTAAAGACTTAAATAGCAATCAGCAGCGCCAAGAGCTTGAAAAACTCATTGGTGACTTTCATTTAGAACATGTGCGAAAATCGTTAGGTATGAGCGTATCAGGCGGCGAGCGTCGTCGTTGTGAGATTGCTCGAGCGTTGGCTGCGGATCCCAAATTTATCTTGCTAGATGAGCCTTTTGCTGGGGTAGATCCTATTTCTGTTGGGGATATTAAAGACGTTATTTTGGCGCTCAAAAAGCGTGGGATTGGGGTATTAATCACTGACCACAATGTTCGTGAGACGCTAGCAATTTGCGAAAAGGCTTATATTGTCTCAGAAGGCGCTATCATCGCTGAGGGAACCTCAGAAGAAGTTCTAGAAAATGAGCTGGTAAAATCTGTCTATCTTGGTAAAGACTTTCAGGTATAAGCTTATCGCCGCAGCAACTACAAAATCTATTGACGCTGATTTAAGGTTTGTCTCTATCGGATCTTAGTCAGCGTTTATGAATATTACTTCAGCTTATCTTTACATCCCCTATAAAACATTGCCGCTGACAGCAACTCTTTGTTTATCTTAATATCCACGTCTTACATATCTTAGTTATTTTTTAAACGCCTATAAGCGTTATCCTCTTTTGATGTGAACATCTGCAAAAGGCTTCTATATTATGGCAAAAAATAAAACCAGCTATGTCTGTCAAGCTTGCGGCGCTCATTTTGGTAAGTGGGCAGGTCAGTGTAGCGATTGTGGCGAATGGAACACTTTGATTGAAGCGCCCAACGTTAGCATGCCACATCATAATAAAAGTAACGCCAAACCTGCTGCTAGCCGTGCAGCGTCTCATGCGACTGGTGTGACAGCTGGCAACTATGCTGGAACACACAGTGCGGTCATGCCGCTCAATGCCGTCAGTGTCGGTTTAGATACCCGTTTGCCGACGGGCATTAGTGAATTTGATCGTGTATTAGGCGGGGGCTTGGTCGCAGGCTCAGTCGTGCTGATTGGTGGTGACCCGGGTATCGGTAAATCAACTATTCTATTGCAAACTGCAACCAATATGGCAAAGGCAGATTCGCTGGCAGGTAGTGCGCTTTATGTGACGGGCGAGGAGTCATTGGCGCAGGTTGCTATGCGAGCGAAGCGCTTAGATTTGCCTGCGGATAGACTTCGGGTACTTGCGGAAACCAATGTAGAGACTATTTGCGCCGCGTTAACCCAAGAGCAGCCCGCGATTGCTATCATTGATTCTATTCAAACCATTTATACCGATGCGATCAATTCGGCGCCAGGCGGGGTGAGTCAAATTCGAGAGTCAGCGGCTATCTTAACCCGCTACGCAAAGCAAACAGGGACAGCGCTGTTTTTGGTAGGGCACGTTACTAAAGAGGGCACGCTTGCCGGTCCGCGCGTTCTTGAACATATGGTGGATACTGTATTGTATTTTGAGGGGCAGTCTGATTCACGTTTTCGGATGATTCGGGCTGTCAAAAACCGTTTTGGCGCAGTCAATGAGCTGGGTATCTTTGGCATGACCGATATGGGGCTAAAAGAAGTTGCCAATCCATCAGCGATATTTTTGAGCCGCTATGACAAGCCTGTTGCTGGTTCTGTGGTCATGGTCAGCCGAGAAGGCACCAGACCGCTTTTGGTAGAAGTCCAAGCCTTGGTTGATGACTCGCAAGGCTCACCAAGACGTATGGCGTTAGGATTGGATTTTCAGCGTTTATCCATGTTACTTGCTGTTATGCATCGCCATGGTGGTATCCATACCAGCGGACAAGATGTCTATGTCAATGTCGTTGGGGGCGTCAAGGTCATAGAAACAGGATCAGACTTAGCGGTATTATTAGCCTGTGCTTCAAGTATTAGAGAAAAAGCTTTACCCTCCTCGTTGGCAGTCTTTGGTGAAGTTGGCTTATCAGGTGAGATTCGTCCTGTACCCAATGGACAAGAGCGTTTAAAAGAAGCAATGAAGCATGGTTTTAAGCATGCCATTATTCCTAAAGCCAATGCTCCTGCCAAAGATGCGCCACAGTTTAAAGGCATAAATGTGATCGCAGTCGAACGTCTAGACGATGCCATTGCTAGTGCGTTTGAGTTGTAATTTGCTCTGGTTTATTGGGCTAATATTTAAAAAATAGATTTTATAAATTTAAGACATAAAAAAGCGCCTAACTATCAATGAGTTAGGCGCTTTTATTTAAAATAGTATTTGTACAAAACCGTTAAAGGCTTAAACCGCGAGTGGTCTAAAACGTTAATGGTTTAAGAAGAAGGTCCTGAAACACGCTCGATTGCGACGTTACCGACACCTTTAGCCGTAATACCAAGTTTTTTGGCAGCGCCATAAGATAAATCCATCACACGATTACCATGGAATGGGCCGCGATCGTTTACTTTAACGATGACGCTTTTACCATTGGTTTTATTGGTGACTTTAACATAGCAGTTTAAGGGTAGTGAGCGATGAGCTGCAGTTAGACCATTCATATCAAAGGTTTCACCACTGGCGGTTTTGCGACCATGGAACTGACGACCATACCAAGAGGCTAAACCAGTTTGTTTAAATTTGCTTACAGAGTTAGAGGCAACAGCGGTTAAGCGCTCCAGTACATCTTCATCATTACTGACTTGGGCGGTATCACTGGCTAACAATGAGCTACTAAGTGCTAATGAAGTTGGTTGGCGTGCAGACTTAACTAAGCTTGATGCGCCGTCATGTTGACGACTAAGTTCACCGAGTACACGGTCGATATGGGAGGCGTTATCTTGCGAAATCATCGCAAGGGAGGTTCTTGATTCTACAGCATTTGCATTTAGAGCAATGGTAGAGCCAGCGAATAATACTGCTGACATAGTAAGTAAACCAGATAAACGCTTATTCATAAATACCTCTATAACTTATACATCAAAACTTAACACTAAAAACCTCTTAGATGGAGCGAGGCAATATTAGACCACTCTAACAGTGCCGCAAACTCTAAAACCGATATCAATCATCTTTCTCATAATGACCGACGTTATAGTTCGGCTTCAATAAATATCAATGTATGGTAATTTTTAATTCATGATCATCACCGGATAGCAGATTTTGATAGCCCAGCGATGACACGCTCAAATGATGGTTAACAACTTTAATTAAAACATTTATCAACAACTAAAATCTGATACTAATATTCGATAAACAACCTTTTTAACATTGCTAATTTAATAAAGGGTTTAGAGAGACTTACGTATGAGTTTGTTATTAAACCGTTAATTAAGTAGTGACTTTGAAAGCCTAAAATCTACAAGTTGCTAACTATACGGATGAGCTATAACGACAATATAATTAAATGCTAACTTTCTTAGTAGCTATGTACGGGTTATGTATAAATGATACTAAGACGAGATTAACGCAAATAATTGTAAAAAACAAGGAATAAAACTGGCTGTTATTGCATGTTAAATGCTGAATATTAAGCATGATTTATACGAGTATTATTCAGTTTAATTATTAATAAAATCATATATTTAGTATTGAATAACGCGCAAGAAAATTATGATTTTTATGACATTTTATGTAGCATTGATTACAAATAAGATAGGGATAGGTGAGCCGATCTACTACAATTTTTGCTCATTCTACATTTACCTATAGTTACTTAGTAAATAGATTTTAAGGGGGATTGACGCGCTTATTTGTTAATAAGACCATTGGTTCAACTTCATTATTAAAGCATCATAAGTTGGCATTGTATTAATGTGGGGTATATAAAAGAGTATATAAAAAGAGACCTTTGCTACGAACATAAGGTCTCTTGGTTATTATAACTATTGAAAAACGTTAGCTGGATTTGTGAGTGTGAATCGACATGAGTAAGCCAAAACCTGCCATCAAAGTAACAATAGCGGTGCCGCCGTAGCTGATAAAAGGTAGAGGGACACCAACGACTGGCAGAATGCCACCGACCATACCGACATTGACAAAGACATAGACAAAAAACGACATCGCAATCGCGCCTGCTAGTAGTCGGCTATAAGTATCAGGATGAGAAAAGGCGATATAGAGAGCACGGGTCAATAAGCAAGCATAAATAAACATCAATAGTATGACGCCAAGCAAACCAAACTCTTCAGAGAATGCGGCGATAATAAAATCAGTATGACCTTCTGGTAAAAAATGTAGGTGCGACTGCGTGCCCTCTAAATAGCCTTTGCCCGTCAAACCGCCAGCGCCGATGGCTGTCTTGGACTGAATGATATTCCAGCCAGCGCCTTGTACGTCCGCCTCAGGATTAAATAGCGTCAGTACTCGCGTACGCTGATAGTCGTGTAGCAAAAAATTCCAAGCAAACGCAACCAGTGGGACAGATAAAGCCACCGCACCAGCAATCAGTTGCCATGATAGCCCTGCCAAAAACAGCACAAAGATACCACTGGCCGCGACCAGTAATGAGGTACCAAGATCAGGTTCTTTAGCGATTAATAATACGGGTACCACAATTAGCGCTAAGGTAATGCCGATACTGGCCAGTGAAGGCGGTAAATCACGCTTGGATAAAAACCATGCGCACATCATGGGCATGCCAAGCTTCATAAACTCTGACGGCTGCACACTGCCAAATCCTGGTAGATTGATCCAGCGCTGGGCGCCCATGCGTACTTCACCAATAATATCAACCAATACCAATAATATTAAACCCAGTACATAAAAGATGGGCGTAAAGGTGCGATAGATACTCGGCGGTATCTGCGCCATAGTAAACATGACTGTAAATGCGACACCGTAGCTGACCATCTGTCGTAGCACCATGCTCGTATCTTGAGCAGCGGCACTATATAAAATCGTCAGCCCAATACAGCAGACAGTCAATAATAAAAGGGTCAACCAAGGGTCAATATGACTACGTTGCCAAAAGGTCGATGTCTGACCTTGACCGAAATGGTGGCTTTGTCGGGAAAAACGATATTGCGGATTAGAAGACATAGGCAAAGTGTGACTGGCAGTTGGCGTAGAATAAGGGTGGGATTTAGCAGAAAACTTAAAAAATCGATAATTATAGAACGTTTACGCAAGCTGACAATAAAAAAAGTAACTTATCGGCAATAAAGTAACGTCAATATAAAAATAATGAGGATAAGTGTTAATAACGAATAAGTCGCTGCCAATTGGTGACGATAGTTTAGCTTGCTTGCCTAAAATTTGATAGTATCGATAAAACGTTTTTAGCGGTGTTTGTTGCAATGTTCAAAATAAAAAAACAAGTTTATAGGCAAATTCACAAGCCTATTATTGCACTCTGTCTTTGTGCCAGCACGATGAGTAGCTATGCTGCCATCATTAGTGATAATAGTGAGCGCCGTATCCAAGTCCGTCAGGGCAATAGTATCAATAATGGTATTAGTAATAGCGGCAATGCCTATATCACGCCGTCTACGCAAGCGACGCCTTATAATGCAGGTGTCACTATCTTAAGTGGGTCAGGCGGCGATAGTATGCAAGGACTGATCCAGCAAAAGCAGCGTGAGTTTGAATTTGATGCCAGCTTGTCGATAGAAGAGAACAAGCGTGTCATTACTAATAGAAGCACGCCGCGTTATAACACCACCTATAGCACGGGTAATAACAATTACAATGATTTTATCAGCATGGATTTTAATACTTGGTTACATAGTAACAGTTACCGTGCTGGGCAAGTGGCAAATTATCAGCGTTATCTGAGCGCGCGTGTCGGCGCTAGGAATGTTCCACCTTTATCACAGCTACTGACCACCGCTCGCAGTTGGGACAAATGTGGCTATGAGCCTTATCAGCTACCACCGCAAGAGCTGTGGGCAAACATCGTACCCACCTTACAGCTCTATAGTCAGTTAAAAAGCCAAGGTATCCTGCCGGCGAACACTGAGATACGCTCAGTCTATCGCAGCCCTGGACTCAATGATTGTGCAGGCGGCGCAAGTAGCAGTAAGCACATGACTGCTGGCGCTATGGATATTTGGGTACCCCAATATGAAGGTAATCCATGGCAGCTAAGCAATATGCAAGACAGCTTGTGCGAGTTTTGGCAATATCAGGGTCAGGCGCATAATTTTGGATTAGGGCTATATGCTACCGGCGCTATTCATCTTGATACTGATGGCTATCGTAAGTGGGGCTTTAACCATGCCAGTAGTGGTTCTCCTTGCCGTTATTAAAGGTCATGGCGATAAAGGACATATTTAGTCACTACTCAATAAAGTGGATACACAGCACCCGTCCCGCTGTAACTTTTTATAATGACCTATTTATAAGATAAAAAATAAGCCCAGCTTGTAAGGTAACAAGCTGGGCTTATTTTATGTGCAGTATAAAAGACAAAACGAGCTATTTAGCTGCTTTCTTATCCCAAGGATCAACCTCGCCAACCGTGACAATTAAAAAATCCTCAGGCTTTAAGGTATCACGTAGGGTTTGATTAACGTCTGCCAGTTTGACTTGTTCGATACGATTCACATAATTGGTGAGGTAGCCTGTTGGCAGCTGATAGAAGTTCATCATGCCAAGTAAGCCATTAATACCAGCATTACTGGCAAAGCCCATCGGGAAACTGTGTTTTAGATTGTCGGTAGTCAGTGTCATCTCCGCACTGGTAATACCGTCTGTTAAAGTATCATTAATCACCTTTAAGCTGGCATCAATCGCCGCGCGTGCTTTGTCATTACGGGTTGAAAAGCCAATCTGATAAGGACCACGTGCCAGCATCGGATTCATCGAGCCTGAGATACCATAAGTATAGCCAAGGTTTTTCCTGATTTCAGTCATCAATCGTGCATTAAAATCGCCACCCGCTAGCACTTCGTTGCCTACCACAAAGTTGGTTTGCTTTTGCTGCGCTTTTGCATCTGTTGCGCGCTTGTCGCCCAATTGCCCCATCAAAACGGTGGTTTGGCTACTAGGAAAAGGGATGTGAATATGCTGTGATTTGGTGAGTGGCTTTGGCTCAGGTAAGATAGGCGCTGCCTGACCCAGTGGTAAATTGGCGGTGATGTCTTCAGCCAATTTCTGCGCTTGTGGCAATGTTAGATTGCCTGTCATAGAGAGGCTGGCATTGGCAGCAACCAAATAGCGATTTTTGAAATCTACCAGCTGTTGTCTTGTGATATTAGGTACGGTCTCAAGCGTACCCACAGTCGGATTGGCGTAAGGGTGATTGCCATAAAGGGCTTTGCTAAAGGCAAGGCTGGCAAGGCTGTTAGGGTCTTGTTTTTGCTGCTGTAAGCCCACCAATAGGCGGGCTTTATTGCGAGCCAAAATTTGCTCATCAAATCTCGGTTCAGTGAGCATTTGCGTCATCAAATCAATAGCAGGTAATAAATGTTTATCATCGGACAAGCTGCGTAAGGACACCGTAAACATATCTTTATAAGCACTACTGCCTAGCTGAATACCTAACGTCTCAACCGCACGGGTAAATTCGTTTTCATCCAAGCGCTTAGAGCCTTGTTCTAGCATCGTCGCTGTCATATTGGCGATACCAAATCCTGTGCTGCTGATGCTGCCATCACGCGCGCTACCAGCATTAAAGCGCAAATCGATATCGACGATTGGTAAAGTGCTTGTTGCCACAAACAGTACCGGTACACCGGCTTTGGTCTTAAAGGATTGAATGGTTGGGACCGTTACCTTTAAAGGCTTGGCATTATTAAGGCTGGACAATTTATCTAACGCCGCAATTGGCGCGCTGATATCAACTGTAGAGGCTTGAGCGCGATATTCCTCACCAGAGCTCATATCTGCCTGTGCGGTCAAAGTCAAAGTTGACAGCCCCAGCAATATGCATATTCTTAAACTTTGCAGTGGTTTGGATTTTGGTTTTATCAACGATGCCGGAACAATATTGTTTTTGGCATAAAATGTAGTGTTTTGAGTCATGGCTTTCTTCTTATTCATAGCGTCTTACGCGGTAGTTTTTGATGAGACAATCTGACTTAACGTCGCCTTTATTTGCTTTTGACTGGTGTTTTGGCTGTTGTTTTGACAGGCGCTTTATTGGATGTCTTCGTTTCGTCTTTCGGTGGCACGATATGCATCACGGTTAGATTGTCTTTGACCAAATACTTTTTACTTGCAGCTTGTATATCAGTAATCGTTACCTTATCAAGCTTAGCAGGTAGCTTAGCCAGCAGCCTGTCATCAAGCCCGATAGACTGTAACGAGCCAATCATACGCGCTTGACCCTCCATACTGTCTTGAGCATATACCAGACCGGTCACCGTATTGGTTTTGGCGCGCTCGATTTCATCGGCCGCAATCGGATCGGTTTTAAGCTTCTCTATTTCAGAGATAATAGCTTGCTGTGCTTGATCTAAGCTCACGCCTTCGCGCGGCGTCGCTTGTATCAAAAATAGCCCATCGCCGCGATCTAATAAGTCATATGAGGTACCCACTGTGGTCAGCAGCCCTTGCTCACGTACTAATCGGCTCTCAAGACGTGCTGATAAACCGCCGTCCAATACGTCTTGCGCAAGCGATAATGCATAAGCTTGCTTTTCATTGCTCGCACCTGCTGTCACAAGGCTTGGGACGTTATAACCCATTAGCAATACAGGCACTTGTACCGCTTGCTCAGACTCTACTTGCTGATAACCGCGAAAGCCTTTTTGACTCACTTCAGGGCGTTTTGGTAGCTTACTTGGTTTTAGCCCATCAAAATAACGCTTTACTTGGGTTAATACGTCGCTTGGTTCAACGTCACCAACGATTACTAAGGTGGCATTATTTGGCGCATACCATGTTTTATACCAATCTTTTAAATCTGCCAGCGTAATCGATTCAAGCTCGCTCATAGGTCCGATGATCGACTCACCTTTTGGACTATTGGGTAGGGCGAGCAGGCGAAATGACTCATAAGCCTTGGCAAGGGGATTGTCATCAGTACGCTGGCGGCGCTCCTCCATCACGACTTGATGCTCTTTGGCAAATTCCTTTTCATCGAAGACTAAGTTTTTCATGCGATCCGCTTCAAGCTCTAGCGCTAAAGGAAAGCGGTTAGCGGGGAACAGCTCGTAATAGCCCGTATAATCATAGCTGGTAAAGGCATTATTGATGCCGCCAAACTTAGCAATCAAGCGTTCATAATCAGCGCTTGATACATTACGGGTGCCTTTAAACATCATATGCTCAAGTACATGTGAGATACCGCCTTTGTCCAGCGGCTCATCGGTTGAACCCACGTTATACCAAATTTGAGTCATCACCACGGGCGCACGATGGTCTTCTTTGACGATTATTTTTAGACTGTTTTCTAACTGATATTCATGGCGACCAGACATATCTGTGGTCAATGCTTCGCTCAGTACTTTTTGCTCATCACCATTTGGCGGTGCAACTTTTTGATGAATGATTGGGTAGTCTGGATGACTTGGATTCATCTGACTGGTCTGACAAGCAGCAAGGCTAGTGGCAAGAGCTAGGCTACAGGCGATACGCAAACTTAGAGAGGATGGCATGATGTTTTCTACTTATAAAAAATAATGACGTATGATGACGACTCAATAAATAAAGTATTGAACCATTAATGCAAATGACTGATAGCAGGTTTTATAAAGATTTGTGAGCGCCAACCATCACACTTGCCGTCGGTTTAAAGGTGGGCGTCGTACTACAGCCTGTGGCTGACAGCGCCAAGACTGCCAATAGTAAACCAGAAGCGAGAAAAATTGTTTTTTGGACATAATTAGAGTTAGAGACAGATAACATGGATAATTCCTAATATAAAAGGCTTAAATAAAGCATATAAATGCGTAGGATAGAAGTCTTGCTAAGAGTAGGCGAAGTTTGACATGAAAAAGGTCAGATTTATGTGTCAAAACCTTAAGAGAAACTTGCTCTGCCAGCGATCTTGCTGAGCATTTATGTAAAAGTCTTAATATCGCGCTTAGTTAACTGGATGATTTTGAGCATTTACAAGCAATCTCGGGTGTGAAAGGCTGAGCTCAACTTGAATTATGCTAAACTAGGCTAAAAATAATCTCTGCATTGAATCATAGCAAACGGACAATACGACAATATATAGATCCGGTTTTACCATAAACATATTACTGATACTGATAAATTTTAGGGCAAACTTATGAATAACCCCAATAATAGCAATCGTGTGGTCATTAATCTTGACAGCGGACTTGACGAATTAGATGACGATGATATTACCTTACCCAGTCTGCCAGTGCAATCTGTCCCCATTATTGATGCAGCTAATAGAAATGAGGCAATTGATAGCGATGAGCCAGTAACGCCTACTGTCAATAAGCAAGTATCAAGTACCGATGCCGCCAAGAGTATTGCTTTGGGCGCGCCTATTCTCACGACCCAAAAGCATAGCGGTACAGAGAATGCCTCAGAGAGCTTTGCAAATGCCAATGCCACTGAAACAGATAAGACGATACCAGCTACCGCTACATCAAAAATCCCTACCATGCCTTTACAAGCACAGTTAGGAGAACGGCCAAGCGTCACTGCTAGCAGTGCTAGTATCACAACTAATAATGATCAAGCGCCTTCTGAGCCACAGCTTGCGCCTTCAGTACAGTCGCAAGCAAATAATGCGCTACAAGAGGAGCCAGAAAATAGCAAAAAGGGCAGCTGGTTTAACCGGATGAAAACCGGCCTAAGTAAGTCGCGTAAGAACTTAGCTGAAGGGATGGTCAGTATCCTTATCGGTGGTAAAGAGATTGATGATGAGCTGTTAGAAGAAGTCGAGGATCAACTGCTGGTCGCTGATATCGGTGTCAATGCGACCAATCGTATTATCAAAAGTCTTACTGAGCAGACCGATCGTGGCGACTTGATTTATGCGCATTCATTATATAAAGCGTTGCAAGCGGAGCTGGTCGATATCTTGTCGCCAAAAGTTGCACCACTTATCATTGATACTAGCAAAAAACCCTTTGTTATCTTGGTAGTCGGGGTAAATGGCGTAGGTAAAACCACCACCATCGGTAAGCTTGCCAAGCGTTTGCAAGGTGAGGGTAAGTCTGTGATGCTAGCAGCTGGCGATACTTTCCGTGCGGCAGCGACCGAACAGCTACAAATCTGGGGTGAGCGCAATCATATTCCAGTAGTGGCGCAAGGTCATGGCTCTGATAGTGCATCAGTTATCTTTGATGCCATGCAATCTGCTAAAGCCAAAAACATCGATGTGTTGATTGCCGATACGGCTGGGCGTTTACAGAATAAAACCCATCTAATGGCTGAGCTTGAAAAGGTCGTGCGTGTCATGCGCAAAGCCGACCCAAGTGCGCCGCATGAAGGCATGATTGTCCTCGATGCTGGCACCGGTCAAAATGCGATTAATCAAGTGGAATTGTTTAATAAAGTGGTACCATTAACAGGTATCACCATTACCAAGCTAGACGGTACAGCAAAAGGTGGCGTGGTCTTTAATATCGCCGAAACCACAGATGTGCCTATTCGTTATATTGGCGTCGGTGAGTCGATTGATGATCTGCGTGCCTTTAGCCCCAAGCAATTTGTCGCAGCCTTGTTTGAAACTGATGATAAAGAATAGTGCTCAGCAGTTTATTTTAGTCTCTACGTAAGTCTTAACGAGATAGCAATTTAAAAGGAGTCGTCATGATAGTCACCACCGCCGTTTTTGGATCTTATCCGCTCACATTAATTGCAAATGTCAATGAATATGGCGCTCCTAAACTGGTTGAGGTCAACTGGCTGCTGGCAGGTGACTCTTGGCATCACTCAAAATCTATTCCCAAACTTAAGAAGTATTATGGTAGTGACGATCAGAGCTTTACGTTTATAGATAAAGATAGCCTAAGCAAAAACGAGCCTGCTCAAGCATTATTAATAGAAGCTATAGCGCAATTAACAGAGTATTTTGCTGGTGATCGCCACGCGTTCGACTTGCCACTAGATACAAGTTTGGGAACCAAGTTTCAGCAACGAGTCTGGCAAGCACTACAAGATATTGCTTACGGTGAGACGATTAGCTATGCGACGCTGGCACAAAATGTCGATAGTCCCAAAGGCTTTCGTGCGGTAGCGAACGCCAATAGTAAAAACCCTTTTAGTATCATCGTTCCCTGTCATCGTGTCATTGCAAGCGATGGTAAGCTTGGCGGTTATACAGGCGGCTTAGATAAGAAGACACACTTATTAGCACTTGAAGGTGTCACGTGCAAAGCTTAATATGAAGTAAGTGCTTTTGGTACTATTTAGTCAAAATATCATTAGTCAAGATACAAACAGATAAAAAAGGCCAAACGCTAAAAACGTTTGGCCTTTTTGATATAAAGCAAAGGAGTTATTGCTCAAGCTGTGCCATGACTTCGTCTGAAAAAGTGACGTTGCTATAAACCTCTTGCACATCATCGATATCTTCTAACATATCAATCATCTTCATAACTTTTTCGGCATCTTCAATGTTGTCAATTTCAGCACTGGTCGATGGCGACATGGTGACTTCAGCATTATCAGAAACCAGACCTGCAGCATTTAGCGCGTCTTTAACATGACCAAAATTCTCCCACTCAGTGATGACAAGTAAGCTTTCGCCATCATTTTCGATATCAAGCGCGCCTGCATCCAATGCCACCAACATGACGTCATCTTCTAAGCTTGTGTCATTAAAGCTAATTTCACCGCGTTTATTAAAGAGATAAGCAACTGAACCTGAAGTCCCAAGATTGCCATCGTTTTTGGTAAAGGCATGACGTACTTCACTGACGGTTCGATTGAGATTGTCAGTCATGGTTTCGACCAATACCGCGACGCCGCCAATGCCATACCCTTCGTAGCTCACTTCGTCCATATTGTCATTATCATCGCCACCAGTACCACGAGCTACCGCACGGTTGATGGTGTCTCGTGTCATGTTGACAGATAGTGCTTTTTCGATGACCGCACGCAGGCGTGGATTCTTATCAGGGTCAGGGTCACCTTGCTTGGCAGCAGAAACAATTTCACGAATAATTTTGGTGAATATCTTACCTTTTACCGCATCCTGACGGGCTTTACGGTGTTTGATATTTGCCCATTTTGAATGGCCTGCCATATGACGTCCTTAAGTATTACGAGTGATGTATTGTACAGATAAAATATTTTTTGGTAAAAAACGATAGCTACTAGCGTTTTTATTACCTGACTACGCGGTTAAACGCCAGTAAGTGATCTGTCGCTAAGTTAACGATTTGTATGTTGTTAATAGCGCTTTTTTGCTACACTGCTATGTTCTGGCTTTTGATCCACTAGTGATTATTCTCGTAGTGATAGATAGCAGCCGATAGCCACATTACTTTCAATATTATAAACCACTTTTACGTATTTTGACCAATCTTAGCTTACGCATATGAGCCTAAGTTGTCCGGTTTTAGATATCCATTGATCCTATGATTTGATTGACTTTATGAAGCAGCCGAATACCGAAGCCGTTACCCATTTGCGTAACCGCATCCATATTATTGTTGAAGGTACAGATACTCGTTTGGGTAAGCTGTTTGATATTGTATTGTTGATTGCGATTTTGACCAGTGTGGCAGTCGTGATGCTCGATAGTGTGCTCTATATGCGCTTGCAGTACGGCACGCTGTTTTTGTATGCAGAATGGTTTTTTACTATTTTGTTTACGATTGAGTATATGCTCAGGTTGTTCTCAGCGCCCAATCGCTTTCGTTATATGTTTAGCTTTTTTGGCATAGTGGATTTATTGTCTGTACTGCCAAGCTACTTGAGCTTGGTGTTTGGCGGCGTACAGTACTTACTTGTCATTCGTATTTTGCGTATTTTGCGTATCTTTCGGGTACTTAAGCTTGAAGCCTATATGCAGCAAGCAGGATTTTTGGCGTCTGCGCTTAGAACCAGTCAGCAAAAAATCACGGTATTTTTCTTATCACTGGTGTTACTGGTGACCATTTTCGGCTCGATTATCTATGTCGTAGAAGGACCAGAAAACGGCTTTACCAGTATTCCGCTGTCTATCTACTGGGCAGTTGTTACTATGACGACGGTTGGTTACGGTGACATGTCACCAAAAACGCCACTAGGGCAAGCCATTGCAACCATGGTCATGATCACAGGTTATTCAATCATTGCGGTGCCGACAGGGATTTTTACCTCAGAGCTTGCACGTAATATGCGCCCGCAGCTCAATCCTGTTACCTGTCCGAACTGTGGTAAATTTGGTCATGCAGTCGGCGCAGAGTTTTGTGACCGCTGCGGGCATGCCTTGCATGTATAGTCGATACGGAAGCTTTTGTATGGTTTTACTACTGAATTCAGTATATTTGTAGCTATGCAACGTTCTAAAATTCAATGCCTTAAAACTCTATATAGTCATGCACCAGTGGCGATAAATCTATCGTCACTCCTAAATTAACGAGGTTCCAGTATTGTCCTGATATAGTACGGTCGAGCATCATCGTAGAGGCTGATGGTTGAAACTGTCCAAAGTATTTCAAAGACGTACGCATCTGTGCAATGACATCATGATGGATTTGACTACTTGCAAAATCAAAAGCACCGTCTTGATAAGGTTTGATAGATAAGGGTTTTAGTCCAATCTCCAGCCATTTGCCATAAAACTCGCCCGGCACGATTTTATCGTCTTCACGGCGTATATCAAGAGCGACCAAATCCTGCTCAAGAGCCGTGACATCACCCTTTAAAGCATGCTTGGCAAAGCGGCGAAATAACTGAACTTCGCTGTCGCTATAGCTGCGAATCCCGCCAAAATCATAGGCAATCACACTGCCATCAGCACGAAAAGCAAAATTACCCGGATGAGGGTCGCAGTGCATGCGATACAACCCAAACAGCTGCCCTGCGGTAAAATGAAACAAGCGTACGGCGATTTTCTGCTTGATGTCATTATCCCACGTTGCTGCCACAGTCAAGGTTTCACCGCTCTCTTCTGTCAAGGTCAAGATTCTTTTAGAAGAGTGACTGCTGATCACTTTTGGGATAATAAGCCCCGTATCATCAGCATGAAAAGCACCAAATACCCGCAGATTATACGCCTCTTTAATATAATCAAGCTCATCATGTAAGCTTTGGCGAATTTCGTGAAATAACTGCTCCTGCAATTGCTTACTCATATTGAGCACGCCAGCGATTTTTAGTGCCATACGGACTTGTTTTAGATCGCTATCACAATTTTTGTCGACATCAGGGTATTGCACCTTAACGACCACCCTTTGTCCGGATGGTAATACCGCTCGATGTACCTGTCCGATGGACGCCGCTGCAAACGGCATTTCTTCAAATTCAGTAAACAAGTCAGTAATAGGCGCTTTTAGCTCACGTTCAACTTGTGTGCGTATCTGTGCATAGGGCATTGCCGGCGCATCTTTTTGCAGCTTCTCTAGGGCAGTTGCAACTTCAGGCGGAAACACATCTTTATATTGCGAGGCGATTTGACCGACCTTCATGACC
>NZ_JBFFMS010000019.1:0-47231 GCF_041554015.1 Psychrobacter sp.
GGCGTTACTGGCGTCACTTAAGTATCGTAAGCAACAGGCAAAGTCGATGACTTAGGGTGTAGATCGCTTGAAGTAAACCTATTTTGCTTTAAAGTTTATTAATAACAGGTTATATCACGCAGTTGGTATGGCCTGTTTTTTGCCATGTATTATTTTATATTACCGAAGATAGGCCGTGCATTCTATGATGCATATTGCCAGAAACAAGAGATATCCATGTTGAAGAAAGCTGAACATACATTAGAGAAAACCATATTTAACAGTCGTTGGCTGTTAGCCCCATTTTATTTGGGCTTAGTGCTTGGTATTATTTTGTTATTTATCAAATTTGTCCAAGAGCTGTGGCATATGACGACCCATGTTTTCATCGCTTCTGAAGCCGATGTTATCGTCGGTACACTGGCTCTTATTGATATGTCACTGGTCGCAAGCTTATTGCTCATCATCATATTTAGTGGCTATGAGATTTTTGTCTCAAAGATTGATACCGGTGAGCATGAAGATCGTCCTGAATGGATGGGGAAAATTGACTTCTCTGGCCTAAAGCTTAAAGTCATCGGCGCCATTGTCGCTATTTCTGCCATTGATCTTCTCAAGTCATTTATGGATATACCAAAAGAGATGAGCGATGGTGATGCAGATAGATTGATGTGGAAGGTGATTATTCATATGACGTTTGTATTATCTGGCTTGTTATTTGCCTTGATGGACAAGATCGTCGGTGATACCAAAAAGCATTAAGCAGACGTTTTAGTGCTGTACTGGGCTGTACTGGGCTGTGGTTTGCTAGCATGATCCAACTTTTAAAGAGCGTAATAGCTCCTAAATGTGGAGCATATACGCGATTGTTACAGGTATGGGTTTTATCAGCTATGATGCTATTTTTAAGGGTAATAATAGTGTAAAAAGGATGGCGACAGCCGCGTGCTTATGGAGTACTACTGCTATCAAGATATCAGTTGCTTATGCATGTTATGAGATTACGTCAAATTTTTATTACAGTCATTTTGCTATAAAGAAGGTACAGTAAAGCAGGCATAAAGGTTTGTAGCCTCTATCAGTATCTAGCATTGACTACAGTCTGGAATAAACCAAATTTGAGAGTTAAGCCATGTCATTTTTGCATTTGAAATTGTCCATTCCACTCATTAAAATAGCAATGGCTGCTACTGTATTAATGGCGACTGCCCAGTTGATAGTAGGTTGTGACTCACAGCCCTCAACTTCAAATAATGACAGTACTGCACAAACGAATAATAAAGATAAAGACATAGCTGCGCGTGCTGAGCTGACGGTTAGTCCAGCGTCTACAGATTCTTGGGCTACAGATAAAACAGCAGCTAACGACGCCGCAGATCTATCCGATGCGCAAGCCGTTAGCCCGTTAGGATATGGGCACCTGAGCTTTGGTCAGGTTATTACCCCTGAGCTGATAACGAGCTTAGGAATGACCAAAGCCAGTGGTGATAACGAGCAGTGCTATTATATCCATGACCCAAAACTAAGCTATACCGATAAAGCATACGGGGCGCGTGCTTCTGTGCTATATCAAATCATCGATGATACAGTTGCCCTGATTAGTATCCAAGATCCAAACATAGCTTTCTATAAAAACATCAACGTTGGTGACCCAGTCACAGCGGTTATGAAAGCACATAATGACCAGCTCACTTACGAGGTCGATAAATATGCAGTTGATGGTGACTACTATAGCTTGATTGCTAATATCAATTTTAAAGTGATAAAAGAAAGCTCACCCAAAGAGTTATTGAAGGCTGACAATATTGAGCTTAATAATAAAGGCAGCTTGCCTCTACAAATTGAATATCATATCAAGGGTGGTCAGACGCTAAATGACTCTATGATTAAGACTACTGAGTGGACAGTAGACAATAAAAACCTCTTAAAGGGTGAAGTGGAAAGTATTGATATCGGTATACCAGAAGCGATTTATTTGGTCGAAGGGTGCTCTTAAAAACTGAACGCAAGCATCCAGTACGAGCTGGATGCTGGATGATTTTTCAGGCTCTTTTTTATAAGATTGCTTTATGATTCATCTCAATTAATGAGTCATCGTACTCTCCAAAATCTTATACGCTGCCTTGACTCTCTCTGTATTGGGGTGATTTTTATTTGCCAAAATGACAACACCTGATTTTTTGGCAGGGATATAAGCTATATAGCCACCAAACCCGTTGGTAGCACCTGTTTTGTTGACCCAGATGTTATCTGAAACGGGGGTCGGCTGATTATTTATCTGAATGGGTTGAGTCTTTAGTACCACATCTATCGAATTGCCTTTGAGCAAGGTATCTAGCTCAAAGGCACCTAACCCTTGGGTGAAAGTGCTTGCCTGATAGTAACCTTTTCTATTATTGTCTAATACTTGCTGGATATTGTTAGCTAGTGGCATCAGCCCCATATTTGCAGCCATAAAATGTGTCATATCTTTAATGGTGGATTTGATGCCATAGGTTTCAGCGTCTAACATACCAGGATTGACCCGCACCGGCTCTCCAGCTGGGTTATAGCCAAACGCATAATCAGCCATCTTGTCATTAGGCACATTGATAAAGGTGTGACTGGCCATCGATAATGACGCCAAAGGCCATCCCTGGGATATCATGCTCGTTCATTAACACTCTGGCTTGCTGATCAACGGCATTTTTTAGAAGAACATCACTGTCAGCTGCCTGTACGGTTACAGATAGCAATGATGCTGCTGCCACTAAAGCAGCAAGTCCGATCTGATTTGGCGGGGTTTTAATAGATTTTTTCATTATAGAGCTTCTCGTTTATTCTCATAGAAGTCGTGATTTTATTGGCTTATAGATATTATTTATCTAAAAAACTGGTATGCGTTGAAGCTTAACTGTACGGATGTGACGACAGGGGCTATTAATGCTGTTACTTCAGCGTCGCTAAAGTTGGCTTAAAAAGGGGGTTACTACGCAGGTGTATAAAATAAACAATGATACATATTTTATATGAAATGATTGTTTGTCAGTGTATAACTGGTGTCCCTTGCGTATTGAAAGCAAAAGCTTTATTACTGAAATTACCAATCATCACCGCCTCAACCACTGGTCTCACCGTATCATCTAAACCCTCAACCTCAATAATAAAGTCTGCACCAGGACCTCCTTTGTTTTCTTCTTTTTCAACGATATAGTTGAGGGTTGCCATGGGGGGCAGTTTAATTGAGTGCGTGATATAGGACTTTATAAGCTCGCCATTAGTACCATAATAATCAATTTTATTGATATAAAGCGATTTTTTTAATGTGGTATTACGAATGCTCAATGTCGCTGATAGCAATACTTTTTGATTGTACCTATCGATATAAATGTCTGAATAAATGGGCACATAAAAGGTTTGTTTGTAGTTTAACTGGCGGTGGTCGACGGCGGAGGTTATTTCAAGCTCTTTAATCGGATCTTTATTATTTCTTGAAAATATTATATTGGGATCTTTGATTGAGTTATCACAACCTGATAACAGCACCAATATCGCAATGGCTATGGCGGACATAGTGAGCTTGTTCATGATATTGCCCTCTTTTTTTTGCCTCTTACCATCAGATTAAGGTTCTGTTTTAGAGACTAAGTATTGTAGTGTATGGTCAGTCTTTAGGAATATGCAGTTTATAGCCAACACCGATTTCGGTTAAGAAATGGTCAGGGCGAGAAGGGTTGTCTTCGAGTTTTTGTCGTAAATTTGACATAAATATACGAACATAGTGTTCTTGATGATTGTGACCTTTACCCCAAACTTCATTAAGCAGTTGTTTATGGGTCAGTACTTTTTCTGCGTAACGGATCAAGACTGTAAGCAAGCGATACTCAATAGGGGTTAAATGGACATCTTTACCATTTTTCTTGACTTGCCTCTGCGTAAGGTCAATGCTGACATTGCCAAGCTCTATCTGATTGGGTGCCTCATAGCCAACCTGCCAGCGGCGCATATGGGCATGAACACGAGCAATTAATTCGCCCATGCTAAAAGGTTTTACTAAATAATCATCTGCCCCTAAATTGAGCGCTTTTATTTTATCTTGCTCATCACTGCGAGCTGATAATACTAAAATAGGCAATGAGGACCATGTTCTAATATCGGCAATGACGTCGCAGCCATCGCCATCAGGAAAACCAAGATCTAATATAAGTAAGTCAGGGCGCCGCGTCGCCGCTTCGATTAAACCTCTATGCGAGTTATCAGCGGTATAAACTTGACAGCCTTCTTGCTCCATTGCTGTTTTGATAAATCGTGCAATATGGGCTTCATCTTCGATGATTAGTATGGTTTTCATAAGTAGATTATTCGCTATTAATATTGACCTTATGATATAGCACTTATCGTGCTAAGTTTGCTGAATCAATAGTTGGGCTGCTTGCTGTTAAGTCATCACTCAATAAATCTTGTTCGGGCAAAGGTTGCCAAGGTAGGGTGATGATAAATTGAGCACCATGAGGTTGTATATTGGCAGCGCTTAACGTACCACCTAGATGCTCAACCAAGTCTCGACTCAAAGCCAAACCTAATCCCAATCCTGTTGTGCTACTTTCCAAATTTCCTCGAGTAAAGCGCTCAAATATTTGCGCCTCCAAACCTACAGGGAGTCCGTCTCCGGTATCTGTCACCGTTATGCGGCACTGCTGATTGTCATCAAGCATTGCTTTGATGCAAATGCAGGCGTCGTCTGGGGTGTAATTGATCGCATTGGTGAATAAATTATTTAGAACACGTGACAAAATCAATTCGTCGGTATAAATAAAGTCAATATGATGCGGGATGTCGATTTCTATCTGCCGCTCTTTTAAATAGTGCTCAAGCTGACGGATATTACTGCCGACGATTTCTTCTAAGCTCACCCATTGTTTGTTTAACTGCATACCGCCAGATTGTAGTGAGACATAATCTAAAATATTAATCACTAAACGCTGAATAACGTTTGCTTGCTGCTCAATATCGACTGCCAGTTGTTTTTGCTCACTCATCGTTAAAGTCTGGGTGGCAAGAGAAGATGCTAAACCAGATAAGACCGTTATTGGTGTTCGAATATCATGGGACAGTGCTGATAGTAGCGTTCCGCGAAGTCTCTCTGACTCTACTTTTATGAGCGCGTTTTGAGCAATTTTTGCGTAATATACCCGTTCTAACGCTAGCGTTATTTGGGCAATAGCCACATCGAGCGCGCGCTGTTGCTCGGGTTGATTGAAGCTCTCACTATCTGTCGGCATCAGTGCTAAGACTCCTAGCACCTGAGTTGAGGTCGCAAGCGCTCGATAGTGCATCGTATTAGCGGTGAGAGTATGAGTACCTAAGCCTGCGCTTTCATTATGATCAAACACCCATCTGGTCACAACCCAGTTGAATGCTGCTGGTATCGTACAATCTGTCATAACCACAAGCTTATTGTCCGCGTCTGGCATGACTATGATTGCAGTGCTAGCAAGATGCTGCGTGAGCCATGCTGCCGCTTGGCTGATAATGTCATTATTTTTACGCGCGGCGCTCAGGCTTTGAGCAAGATAGCTCATGGAGATGGCTTGCTGTTCACGTTTACGCGCCGCTTGTGCCTGAAACCGCAGTCCAACTGCTAGGTTATTAATGATTAAAGAAACAATAAGCATAACGGCAAAGGTGACTAAATATTGCACATCGCTGACGTTAAAAGACAGCTTAGGTTCCACAAAAAATAAATCAAAGCTTAATACGCTCAAAAATGCAGCCAGTATGCCAGGCGCGCGCCCAAAGCGTACTGAGATAAAGACAATCACTAATAAGTACAGCATGACAACGTTGGCTAAATCAAACCAGCGTGTGAGAGCAATTAAGGTAACGGTGACTAATCCGCATCCCAAAACTGCCATAAGATAGCCATTGCGGTTATCTACCGATGATAATTCTGCCATATTCCAAGACAGGGTTTGACGCTCATTAGTGGTTTTGCATAATTGCTTAGTTTGATTGACCAAGATTAAATCTAAATTTACATCCTGTTGTGAGATGCGCTTTACCAGCGACTGACCCAAGTGGTATGGTTTTGACTGGTTTTGTCCAATAATGATACGACCAATATTGAATTGATGGGCATAGCTGGTCAAACCCTCTGCCACAGTAATGGCACTAATCACTTCCGTTTTTGCACCCAGATCATCCGCTAAACGCAATGCCTCCAACACTTTTTGCTTATTATTAGCCGAACGATTCAAACCGCGCGGTGTATCGACATGCACCACATACCACTGTGAATGAAGACTACTGGCCAGCCTAGCAGCATGGCGAATGAGGCGTTCGCTGTGCGCTCCTGTACTAATACCTACCAATAACTGATCGGCGGTATTCCAAATGGGTGCGATTCGAGCTTGGTTGCGATAATCTTGCATGTCAGCATCGACCAAGTCTGCGGTTCGGCGTAATGCCAGCTCCCGCAGTGCAATCAGATTGCCTTTACGAAAGAAGTTATTAATAGCATGTTTGGCTTGGCTTGGAATATATACTTTACCTTCATGCAGACGGGCCAATAATTCATCTGCTGGTAAATCAACCAATATCACCTCATTTGCCTGATCAAAAAACCAGTCGGGTAAGGTTTCTTGAACTGCCACTCCCGTAATTTGGTTGACGACATCGTTTAAACTTTCTAAATGCTGAACGTTTAGCGTCGTGTAAACATTGATACCTGCTTTTAGTAGCTCTTCAACATCATGCCAACGTTTGGGGTGGCGAGACCCTGCGATGTTACTATGCGCGAGCTCATCAACCAGCAAAATATCTGGATGATGGGCGAGGGCAGCATCAATATCAAACTCATATAGTATCTGTCCACGATATTCAATCTCGCGTAGCGGCAGAACGGACAGCCCTTGTAGCAGCGCTGCCGTCTCACTGCGACCATGCGTTTCTACAATGCCAACCAATACATTTAGTCCCTGCGCCTGTGCTTGATGCGCCGAGGTCAGCATGTCATAAGTCTTACCAACCCCAGCCGACGCCCCAAAAAATATTTTTAGCTTACCTCTATTGACCGTATACGCTTGCTGCTTGATCTGCTGCAATAACGCATCTGGGCTGGGGCGGTTAACATTCATAAAGACCCTCGAGAGCTCTTAGATAAAAGTAAATTCAGGCGGCGTTTGGTTAAGCGGGTAGTTTTAAGTAATATTGGCGCGCTATTTAGCTGCTCTGGTAGTGATTTCATCTAATGCTAGGTTTACTGCTAGCACGTTAACACGCGGCTCGCCAAAGATATTAAACTGCTTACTGTCAGTATTATCGTTGATCGCTTTTTGTACTTGTTCAACGCTTATTCCGCGTATGCTTGCCACTCTATTTGCTTGCCACTTGGCGGCTGCAGGTGAGATATGTGGATCCAAGCCGCTTCCCGACATGGTTACCAAATCAATCGGTATCGGCGCTTTATTCTGTGGATCAGCAGCCTTAAGCTTTTGCACTTGCGCCTCAACATTGCTGGCAAGTTTAGGATTTAAAGGTCCCAAATTACTACCTGAAGATTGGGTGGCATCATAACCATCACCCGCAGCAGAAGGTCGCGTCCATAGATATTGTGGTTGGTCAAACGGCTGACCGATAAGCGCAGAGCCAACCAGCTGTCCCTCTTTTTCTACTAAGCTACCATTTACTTGATTGGGCATGGTCGCTTGCCCGATAGCTGTCATCATTAATGGGTAGCATAACCCTAAAATGATACTTAATAATATAAATAACAATATAGCAGGTTTAAGCATCGGCATATGGGTAGCAGTGCTCTCCAATGCATGGCGAGCAGTTGCATCTGGCAGTAATGGCTTAGGGTTGGTATCTGGATGAGAATGAGTGTACATAGTAATGTTCCTTAAGGATAATTAGACCAATTGCAGTACGTTAATGAGCATATCGATAACCTTTATTCCCACAAACGGTAGCAGTAGTCCGCCTAAACCATATATCAACAGGTTGCGGCGCAATAAGTTAATAGCAGAGTTTGGACGATACTTAACCCCTCGCAGCGCGAGTGGAATGAGAAATACAATGATTAAGGCATTAAAAATAACCGCTGATAAAATAGCGCTCTTTGGGCTGCCCAAATGCATTATATTTAAGACGTTTAGAGCAGGATAAGTACCCGCAAAAGCTGCTGGAATAATCGCAAAGTATTTCGCAACATCATTGGCCAAACTAAAAGTCGTCAGCGCCCCGCGGGTCATCAGCATCTGCTTACCGGTTTGCACCACTTCAATAAGCTTGGTCGGATTTGAGTCCAAATCTACCATGTTTGCTGCTTCTTTGGCCGCTTGAGTACCACTATTCATAGCGACGGCAACATCAGCTTGGGCAAGGGCTGGCGCGTCATTGGTACCGTCACCCGTCATCGCCACCAGCTTACCTTGGCGCTGATAGCTGCGAATCAGCTCAAGTTTTTGTTCTGGGGTGGCCTCCGCCATAAAGTCATCAACTCCCGCTTCAGCAGCGATAGCAGCAGCCGTTAAAGGGTTATCACCCGTAATCATCACGGTAGTAATACCGATTTTGCGCAGTTCAGCAAAGCGCTCTTTGATACCAGATTTGACCACATCTTTAAGTTCAATAACGCCTAATATCTGCTGACCTTCTGCCACTAACAATGGCGTACTGCCACGGCGCGCCACTTCTGCTACTTGTTGCTCCAAATTACTTGGTAGTGTGCCACCTTGTTCTGTTACCCAATTTACAATGGCGTCATAAGCGCCCTTACGGATAAGGCGTTGCTCAGTATCGGTACCACTCATGCGAGTTTGTGCGGTAAATTCGATGGTTTCAAATGGCTTTGATTTCCACATGTTTTCATCGATATCAAAACGACTTTGTGCGAGTTTGACGATACTGCGACCTTCTGGCGTCTCAACGGTTAGCGAGCTGATCAATGCCACTTCAGCCAATAATTTCTCGTTGATACCATTCGATGGCAGGAATAATGATGCTTGACGGTTACCATAAGTAATAGTGCCGGTCTTATCGAGCAATAGCACATCGACATCGCCAGCAGCTTCTACTGCTCGTCCAGAGGTCGCAATGACATTGGCTTGCATCATGCGGCTCATGCCTGCTACGCCAATAGCCGATAATAAGCCGCCAATCGTTGTCGGGATCAGGCAGACCAGTAAAGCCACTAAAATCACAATTGAGATAGGTTCGCCTTGACCTGATGCAAGTACCGCAAACTGAGAGAATGGCAACAGGGTGACGCACACCATCAGAAATATCAGGGTTAATGCAATCAGCAAAATAGTCAGGGCAATCTCATTGGGCGTTTTGGTACGTTTGGCACCTTCTACTAAGGCAATCATACGATCTAAAAATCCTTGCCCCGGCGCTTGGGTGATACGAATAATCAGCCAGTCAGACAAGACCTTAGTACCGCCAGTGACTGCGTTAAAATCACCGCCACTTTCACGGATTACAGGAGCAGATTCACCGGTGATGGCCGACTCATCAACTGAGGCAAGACCTTCTATCACCTCACCATCGGCTGGAATAATTTCTCCCATTTGTACTAAGACAATATCATTCTGATTAAGCTCAGTCGCCTGCACCATGGTAGCGGCAGACAGTCGGTCGCTACCAGCAAGCTTACGCGCTTGTACATCTTGACGTGCCTGCTTAAGACTCGATGCTTGCGCTTTACTGCGACCTTCTGCTAAGGCTTCAGCAAAGTTGGCAAATAATAAGGTAAACCATAGCCAAAACGTAATAGCTAAAGTAAAGAGCAGTCCAGTTTGGCCTTGGATTAACATATTGATGGCCAATATGGTCGTCAACCATGAGCCGATATAAACGACGAACATCACCGGATTGCGCCACTGGACGCGAGGATCAAGCTTGAGTAGCGCCTCTTTTAGAGCCGGTTTAATCAGCGCTGGATCTAGGAGGCCTTGAGAAGGTTTTTCAGGTAAATCAGAGTGTTCAGGTTCTTGGTGAGGCGGCACATCTAAGGCTTTATTATTAGCATCTATTGAAACATTCATGGTCTGTATTCCTAACATAATCATAAAAAGGGAGCGGTTCACCACTAAAAAGGTAAATGCCTATTTAGCAAATTTGTCAACTTTGGCAGCGTTGCTAAAGCCTAGACAAGTAGGCAGCGGTTAACCTTTCATCATCCATATATGCTCTATAATAGGTCCAAGCGCTAAAGCAGGAATGAAAGTCAAGGCGCCAATCATCAGTACGGTTCCGACTAATAGACCCACAAATAATGGCGTGGTCGTCGGTAAAGTCCCGCTATTGACTTCAAGTCTTGGTTTTTTTGCCAATGATCCTGCCAAAGCCAGCACTGGAATAATGACCCCGAAACGCCCAACCACCATCGCAAGCCCAAGCATAGCGTTATAAAAGACCGAATTGGCCCCCAATCCTGCAAAAGCAGAGCCATTATTATTAGCAGCAGAGCTAAAGGCATACAGCACTTCACTAAAACCATGGGCGCTAGGATTAAAGATTCCTGCTTGACCACTCGTAGTCATCACACTAATCGCCGTCCCCATGAGCACCATAGTGGGCGCTGCAAGTAATGCTAATACCACCATTTTCATCTCAAAGGGTTCAATCTTTTTACCGAGATATTCTGGTGTCCGTCCTATCATGAGTCCTGATACGAATACCGCCAATATTGCAAAGAGCAACATGCCGTACAGTCCGGCTCCAACACCGCCAAATACTACTTCACCTAACTGCATCTGTAGCATTAAACCAAAGCCGCCCATCGGCGTAAATGAGTCATGCATCGCATTTACCGCACCACATGATGCCGCCGTAGTAATAGTGGCAAATAACGATGAGGCCACAATACCAAAGCGCACTTCTTTACCTTCCATATTGCCACTGACATCAGCAGCGGTTAGCCCTGACACTTGTGACGTCAACCAAGGGTTGCCAGCAAGCTCACTACTTACCGTTAATGAATACATACCGATAAACAATAGGGTCATGGCTGCTAATATCGCCAGCCCTTGCTTTAGATTGCCGCTCATCTTACCCAGACAAAAACACAGTGAAGTAGGAATAAGAAAAATAGCGAGCATCTGAATTAAATTAGAAAAGGGCGTCGGATTCTCAAATGGATGGGCAGAGTTGGCATTAAAGAAGCCACCGCCGTTAGTCCCTAACATTTTAATCGCTTCTTGTGAGGCAACTGGACCTAGGGCGATGGCTTGGGTGTCGCCTTGTAGAGTCTGTACGTCCATGTAGGTCGATAAGGTTTGTACAACGCCTTGGCTCATTAATAACAGCGCGATGATGGCTGCTATCGGCAATAGGATATAAATATTACAGCGCCATAAATCGACCCACGCGTTACCAAGGTGCGCGCTTTTCTTAAGCACCAAACCACGCATCAAAGCAAAAGCGACGGCAATGCCTGTTGCTGCAGATAAAAAGTTTTGTAGCGACATACCTAGCATTTGGGTGAGGTAGCTCATGGTGCTTTCGCCGCCATAAGCTTGCCAATTGGTATTGGTCATAAAACTGATTGCTGTATTCATGGCCAAGTCCCAAGTGACGCCGGTCATCGCTTGCGGATTAAGCGGCAGCTTGCCTTGTACCAGTTGCAAGACGAATAGCGCCAAAAAACCAATGACGTTAAATAACACGATAGCGAGCGCGTACTGTTTCCAGTTCATCCCAGACACCATATTGCCTTTGGCATCTCGTCCAAGCATACCAAGCGCAGTAAAAACGCGTGATTCAAGACGGGATATCGGCGCTTGCATACGCTGTATAATGTAACCGGATAAAAAATAGCCCAAAGTAAATAAGATAAGAAGATAAATAATCAGCTGAGAGAAGGCGTGGATGGTCATTAGAACGCCTCCGGCTTAATCAATACGTACAACAAATAGACAAACAACCCTAGGGCAATAAACCCTGCAAGTATTTCCATAGCACTCTCCTACAATCAATATCAGTCGCTCAATTACAGTAAGGTTTTTAAAACCTTGCTGCTCATTTAATAATGTCGTTAGTATGCTAAGAGAGGTATAAAAGTGTTATTAAGATAAACAGGCAAGGTATAAAGAAAGTATAAAGATGAGAGTTGGCTTTATTATCGTTGCTAGCTTGCTAGCTTGCTAGCTTGCTCGATTATTGGCTCTTAAGTCATGTCTAAGTAATGAGAAGATTAATCATTATGCGATTCAATGATTTGACAGAGAAGGATAGGATAAGACTATCTGAAGCTTCGAGGCGTCATATGAGCTATTGAGTAGTGATAAGCTGATTTCCTATTAGAGTACAATCTGACTAAAATATATAAATTATGCTCAGCAGTTCTCAAATCAAGAATTGTGTTTTGCGATTTCCCCTGTTTATACCGTCATGGATTACCCCATATAGTATTCATATAGAAAAAATCCCATATGGATTGAAAATATTGACTAAAAACATAGGAATATCATTATGAGTACTATATCTAAACAAAATCGTACAATCGTACAGCAGTTGACTGGTATGCCGACCTCTGACGGCGCTGGGGTAAAATTAACTCGTATTATTGGAACTGCTCAGCTCGATATGCTAGATCCTTTTTTGATGCTTGATTGCTTTGAGAGTGATGATGCTGATGATTATGTCGCTGGCTTTCCCACACATCCACATCGTGGTTTTGAGACAGTCACTTATCTGCTAAATGGTCGTATGCGTCACAAGGATAATGCGGGTAACGAAGGTGTGATTGAGCCGGGCGGTGTACAGTGGATGACAGCAGGGAAGGGAATTTTGCATTCAGAGATGCCAGAGCAAGCAGAAGGCTTATTGAAGGGTTTTCAGCTATGGGTCAATTTACCTGCTAAAGCCAAAATGAGCGAGCCTAAGTATCAAGAATTTTTACCTGAATCAACACCGCTTGAACGCCATGATAATGGTACTGAAATCCGAGTAATTGCTGGTACAACCAATCAAGGTACTGTTGGTCCAGTCATTAATCTACATACTTATCCTATCTATATGGATGTGAGCTTGCCTGCTAAGGCTACTTTTGAGCAGGCAATAGTAAGTGAGCATAATGCATTTATTTACGTGATAGATGGTGAGGTTTCGGTTCAGGAATCTGCTGATAGCAATCAAAGCCCAGTCGGTACTACTATCCAAGCTAAAAACTTAGCGGTTTTAAGCAAGGGTGATAATCTTAGCGTCACCAGTCATGTAGATGGTTCACGGTTTTTATTGATTGCTGGACAACCGCTCAATGAGCCAGTGGCGCGTATGGGACCTTTTGTAATGAATACTCAGACAGAAATACGTCAAGCTGTTGCTGACTTTCATAATGGGAAATTTGGACAGCCTGCGTAAAAACCCTTTTGATCCTATGGCTTAAACATCAAATACAGGTTATTAAAAAGACCTTGCTACTGTGTTCATTGGTAGCAAGGTCTTTTACGTAAGTCGCGTTAATATTTATATAGTAAGTTCAATATTAAAACGATACAGCGGGACTGGAATGAATATTACGCAGCTTCTGCTGGCTCTGTCGTCTTAGCCACAGCACACCACACCAGAAAATTGATACCAGTTTTGCCCTGCAATATCACGTATCTGTTTTAGTTAGATGCTTTATTGAGAATCGACTATAGCTTACAGTTGACGCTATATTCTTGACCATTTTGCATACTTACTTTCATAATTCCATAATCAGCCTTCGTATGCCAGTCATAACGCATTTTTGGGTCAGAGTTATTAGTGTAGCGAGCCCCTGAGCCTGAAACGGCTTGGTTAAGCGTCACGCTTTTATTACTCACACCAATCTTTGGTAAATGAACATTCAAGTTGGCAACTTGCCCATTGCTCGAATATGCTGCCGTTACTTGTCCATTATCTTCACAAGTAAAGGTGCTTTTTTGGTTGTTATTCACAGCAGGGTTAGAGGCACAAGCGGCTAATAACAAAATAACAGGTGTCACTACTAGGATTTTTTTCATGTGTTTTCTCTATCGATTATAAGATAATTTTTATAACTACGATGAAGGTAGCTATTAAGCACAATATATTAACGTAAAACATTACTTGTATTGTTGTTTTTCATTATAGTAACGAAGCGTGTGTAGTGAATTCAGTATTAAAACGATACAGCAGGACTGGGATAAATTTTACGCAGCCTCTGTCGGCGTAGGCACACCAAGCCAGAAAAATTTATCCCAGTTCCGCGTTACAGTATGGCGTATCTATTTTATTTGGAATCGACTATATTTTATTTTGCCATTTTTTGTTGTCTTGACTGAAATACCACGTCATCGATATAGGAGCAAGGACGCTTAACCAAATGCCGTAAGTAATGGGCAAACCTTGATATACGGCAAGACCGCTTATCCCAATAATGATTGCTGCAATGATGATGGCTAAGCTATTGTGACTCGATTTGCGGCACATAAGGGCACGTAATAGCGTTAGTATCATTAAAAAAGTCAAAAGCATGATCATTAATAGGTTCATGGCATAAATTTCTGAGATGCTATGTGTCATAGTATCTGCTCTAGCATCGGTAACCAAATTAAGCGCACTGCCTAGTGCCGCTAATGAGGCAAATACGAAAAAGTGACCATAGCCGAATAAAAATAAGTCATAACGACGGCGCTCTTTATCTAAAATGATATCAAAAGGGATGGTGAAATAGAGCCACCATAATGAAAATACCAGAGCGACTAAGCTAGAGCCCAGCAATATCATAGTGCTGGTAGCAGCGTCAGAATTGACTAAAAAGTACTGTATGCTGTTACTGACCCCTAACACACCTTCGCCCAAAACGATAATAGTCAAAAGACCATAACGTTCGGCAATATGCTTGGGGTGCCAGTTATTACTCTGTGCCACCCGTGCCCACACGGGCATCAGTAATTCAGCGGCAATAAATAAGAGCAAAGCAGGCATTTGTATGGATGTGGGCAGAAAAAGCCAAATAATCCAAATACTTTGTAACGTGAGTAGCCCGATAATACTGCGACCAGCCACCTGCTGGTGGCCTTCTACGTGTTGATAAACACGCCACCATTGACTACAGCTGGCCAATCGCATGATCGCATAACCAGTGACGCCTATCCATGTTAATCCTTGCTCAAAAAACTGGTTGATATTGGCGGCAATCATCAATGAGCCAAACATTTGCAACATAACTGACAGGCGGTAATACCAATCATTGGGGTCATACTCTGAGGCAAACCACGTAAAGCTTGTCCAAGCATTCCACAATATAAAAAATGCCACGATAAAAGTTAAAAATCCAGAAAAATCATGCTCAAGTAAGCGGTGATGAAGCCCGCTTGCTGCGGCTGCAACAGCAATGACGTAGACCAAATCAAACAATAACTCAAGCGTGCTGGAGGCTCGATGTTGCTCATCAGGATCGCGGGCATAAATCTTACGAATAGCAGGCATCATGATCATGGTTTGTCTTTCGCTTAGCTAAAAAACGCAATAGTAGGGTTACTTGAGTGAAAAAGCCACGGTTTTGTGACCTATCCAATTGACCCAGCTGACTGGAAAAAACCGTAGTTGTAGGCGGATTATATTCGCCATAACACCAGGCACAACAAGGAACTCTCTATTTTCTACGCCTTTTAGCATCGATTTGACCGCATCTTCAATTTTTAGCTCACCTGCCAGCTTTTTCATTCCGACACCGGCTTTTGCCATTGTACCTACCTCAGCCTGAGTAAGAGGAGTATCAATTGCAGGGGGCGAAAATACCGTAATATCTATACCTACAGGTTTCCACTCATAACTGATCGACTGCATCATACCCCAGATAGCAAATTTTGATGCGCTATAAGAACTATAACCATAGCTGCCTATAAAGGATGCCATCGAAGCGGTGACCATGACTTGGTTGCCACGCGATAGGAAGGGGCGGATAGCTGCAAGGACATTGCGCGTACCAAATAGGTTGATACTTATGACACGTTCAAACTGCTCTTGACTCATATCATCAAACGTCCATGGGCCCGTGACGCCAGCAAAATGCATGAGAATATCAGGAGGGCTATCATTTGCGGCTGCAATGATTTGCTGAGTGGTCATGTCTGCATCGGTGACATCGAGCTTGTAGGTGCTAATTGATACCTCATGCATATTTAGGCGGTGCAAAGTGGTTAAGGCGTCATCAAGAGGCTTTACATCAAAGAGTACCAAGTTTGAGCCCAATTTAAGCAGCTGCTTGGCAGTTTCAAAACCAATACCAGAGGCCGCCCCTGTGATATAAACGGTTTTATTAGTAAAGTAACTCATCATGCGCTGTCCTTTTGCAATGTACGAGTTATTGCCGATTTGTTCTGTAAGCTACCAAACTTTGCTTCACCGATTAGATGGCTAACTTTAAAACCAGGAATTAACCAGAATGGGGTGGCCTCGCTACTCGGAGCGCAGTTAGGAAAATCAGGATTTGTCGATGGGCCAGCGATGGTCTTTTCAACGACCATAGAGATATACTGATCAGTGCTGTCTTCCAATGTATTGCCATTTAGTATCACCTCCATATCGGTATCTTTAGCATAGCGTCGAATCGCATTCACTTTTGAATTGATAGGCGCATAAGCATCAGCGCCGACCCCATTTTCTGACGTTACACGGATGCCATCGGGTACTCTGGCTACTAAAGAGTGATTGCCTTCAGTATGACCTGGGGTATGAATCAGTGCTAAACCTCTACCTAAATGCAGGCTGCTCGTAAAGGTGATCACCTTGTTTGGATGGACTCCTTTAATCCCATCAGGACAATACCATTCTGCTTGGACGGGCAATAACCCTTGTGCGCTTTGCCACTCTTTTTCATGTACCAAGAGTTTGGCATTAGGAAAGAAAGCCTCTCTATCCGTGCTCCCAAGCCATCGACGCAGATCTTGAGTATGTAGATGATCGTAACTGATATAATCAATGTCGGCTGGTTTTAGCCCAAGATCCGCTAAGGCTTGAGTGACATCACGGGTAATCGGAGCAACGAGGTTTTCAAGCGGTGACCAATCTGGCAGTTTATGCGTCAAACGTTTAAAAAAAGGCGTCTCACGATCGGCTTCGATATCTGATGGCGAGAATAGCAAGGTTTTTAGCTCACCTAAAAAATCATGATATTGAATGATAAAAATTCGGTTCAATATATGTAGGTAGGGGAACTTATAAGTGCTCTGAGTATATACGCCGCTATAGGCATACCATGTAGGGTAGGGAACACGAACCATGTCCGCACTTTGATAAAACGCTACTTGCGGCTCGTCCATAAACCATTCTCTAAATGCTTGCGCTTTTTTCCTTGCCGCATTTAAGCGCTCCTGTGGTAAGGGGCTTTTGCGAACGTCATCAAAGTCGTGAATCGCTTTCATTCCGAGTAATGTCAGATCCATAATGCATCTCCTTATGACTAATGGATATCTCTGTTCCTCATCATAGCAATTTATATTCAGATGAACAGCATGTTTCTAAGGCCGCAGAGTATGCCAAAATAAGTCTTATTAAACCTTATCCCAATAAGGATCATCGCCAAAACGCTCAGCGATAAAATCGATTAAATAACGGCAACGCTGCGACAAAAATCTATTTTTTGGATAGACGGCATAAGCATTTAGGGTAGGCAGTTGATACTGTGGTAAAAGAGGGACTAACTCACCACGGGCCAAGGTCTGATAAGTGATGAATGTTGGTAAAAACGCAATGCCATGACCTTTTACAGCCATCTCACGCAAAAAATCACCGTTATTGACTTTGATTTTTGAGTGAACGTCTATTTTGTGTTTCTTACCTTGCTGATCTATCAACGCTATCGTGCTAGATTTACTGAGACCATACTGCAAAATTTCATGTTTTGCCAACTCTTCTACGGTTTTGGGGGTGCCCATTTTGTCTAGATACTGCGGGCTGGCGCATAATGTATAGCGAATGAGAGCGAGGCGTTTGGCTTGATAGCTTGAGTCTTGCATCTCTCTAATACGAATCGCCAGCTCAAATCCTTCTTCGACTAAATCCACATGGCGATCAGAAAAATCCAACTCAAAATTTAAATCAGGATGCTGATTGGCATATTCATGAATGACGTCGTCCAAGTGCATCAAGCCAAACGATAAGGGCGCAGTCATCTTTAAAGTCCCCTCGATACGCGTTGGCGCATCACTTGTTTCTTCATTGAGTGCGTCGACTTCGCTTAATATGTGACATACCTTTTGGTAATACTGCTCACCTGCCTGCGTTAAGTTCGATTGGCGTGTGGTTCGGCTGATTAACTGGCTACCCAAACGTGTCTCTAACTCTTTAAGGCGGCGACTGACGGCTGATTTAGCAATGTTCAATTGCTCAGCGGCTTTGGTGATGCTACCGGCTTCGACAATGCGCACAAACATTGCCATATCTTCTAACTGTCCCATAACAGTGCTCCTTAACTGTTCTTTAAATAAGAACTCATATTTGTGATTATCACGGTTTATCTATTGATAAGCAACGATTACAATAATGTCGTTACTTATCAAACAAAAGTCTTTTAAATACATACCTTGTGTTTAGAGGTCTTATACTACTGGAGAATCATCATGGACAAACTACAACCGCTTAGCGCCCCAATTGGTCGCCTATTTTTATCAATGATCTTTATCTTTTCAGGTTTTACTAAAATCACAGGTTATGCTGCTACGCAAGGTTATATGGAAACAATGGGCGTACCGGGGATGCTACTACCCTTGGTGATTGCCCTTGAGTTATTTGGCGGTATTGCTATTTTGCTTGGTTTTAAAGCTCGCCTGATTGCGTTGTTGTTCGTGGGTTTTAATATCGTGTCAGCACTCCTTTTCCATCAGTTCTGGGTTGATGAATCCCAAATGAACCCCTTTATGAAAAACATCGCCATTGCCGGTGGTTTCTTAATGATTTTTGCCCATGGTGCCGGTGCCTACTCAATTGATGATAGTAATGCGCGTAAAATTTAGTATAGTAAAAACTTAACTTATCAGGTTTTATCCTTATTAAGGAGTTGCTATGAGCGCATCAATTGATATTGCACTGATTATTGGTAGTTTACGCAAACAGTCAATCAATCGTAAATTTGCCGAATTTATCGTGTCGCAGATGCCTGACCATGTGAATATAAAAGAGGTCAGGATTGCAGATTTACCCCTTTACAATCAAGACTATGACGATACCAGTATCGATAGCTATGAGCGTGTCCGTCAGCAGCTAAAAGACGCTGATGCGGTGTTGATTGTCACCCCAGAGCACAATCGTACCATGCCTGCAGCTTTAAAAAATATCATAGATATTGCCTCGCGTCCTTATAAAGAAAGTGTCTGGACGCATAAAAAAGTTGCCGTCGTGACGGCTTCACCCGGTAGCTTTGGCGGTATCAATAGTGGGCTTGATGTGCGAAAAAGTATGCAAATGCTTTCGGCGCAAATGATGATTGATCCCGAAATCCATTTAAGCCGAGCAACTGACAGTTTAAATGAAGATGGCACAGTCACTGAACGTACACAAAAATTCTTACAAGGCTTCGTGTCAGATTTTATAAACTTTGCAGGGAAATCGGGTGACTAAACCAATCTTTAATGATCCTGACAATCATGCCATTCATACCCTTAATGATGATAAGGCAGTGCCATCAGATGCAAAACCGCCAAGTTTTTGGCAACGTTATCAAACGCCCATATTATTGACTGTGGTTGGCGGGGCCATCGATACCATTGGCTTTATCACCTTGTTTGGTTTTTTTACCGCACATGTCACCGGTAACTTGGTGATGGCAGGTAGTGGCTTGGTCAAAGGTGAGCAGGGGCTATGGATTAAGCTTGCTGCCCTGCCATTATTTATCCTAACAGTTATGGTGACCAAGGTTTTTATTGATCATAGTAAAAACAAGCAGCTCACGCTGAGCCGTTTATTTTTAGCGGAAGCGGTGTTTTTGATGGCCTTTATGATTGCCGGTCTCTACTATCAGCCTTTTGTAGACGCAGGGAATATAACGGTGGCATTAACAGGTGGTCTGGGTCTGATAGCGCTAGCCATTCGTAATACAGCCAGCAAAACGGTGATTAAGCATATGAGTCCGACTGTGTTGATGACGGGTAATACCACACAATTGGGTATTCATCTGACCGATTATCTGATCAATCGTACAAAAGATAATGGTAAAAAACTGACACATAGCTCAGCATTGGTTTTTAGCTTTCTGGTTGGCGCGTTATTGGGTGCCTTTTTATATATTCAGTTAAATTTTTGGGCAGTCGGATTGTTCGTATTGCCCGTACTGTATTTATCAGTAATGGCACGTGATAAAGCGTTCTTACAAAGTATTGCTTAGTATTTTTAACGCAGTAGAGCCTTACATAATTATTTAGCAGTATGTATTCTCAAAACCGATATCTTGTTATCTAAATCTTTGACAATAAAAATGCCATATCTTGACGGATATGGCATTTTTATTGTCATCTATAAGTTTGTCACTGTTGAGCATTATTCAAGGCGTTGCCTTGTGAAATACCGAATTGTCTTGGTATTCTGGATGCTTGTCTATGTAGGCTTTGATATATGGGCAAATCGGTTTGACCCTTAGGTGTTTAGCTGCCGCATCGTCTAGTATCGATTTTGCCAGATAGCCTGCAATACCTCGTCCGCTAAGCGCTTCTGGCACCTCAGTATGTGTATAGGCAATACCGTCTTCGCCCTGACTGGTGGTAAAGAATTCATAATCTTCAAAGGCAATATGCCCCTCAAGGTGAATCTCAAAACGTTTCTTCTCTAGGTTATCTATTACATCATAATTTAATGACGGTTTCTCTGACATGATCAAAACTCCTTCTATGATAAGTGTGATAAGAATTGTTCTATAGTTACTTTTAAGACGTGATATAAAGTAGTTATTTCTGCTACTAGATCCATTTAAGCTATCAAGTATATAAAGCCATACCATAAATATAGTACGCCATATTGAGAGTATTATTGTTCTAAAAATAAGAATAGTTATTTGTATTTATCAATGTTTATCTATAGTCAGACAACAATTATAATAGCTCCATTACTTAAACAAGTTAACTAATAACTATCTATCATTATTTAACTTATTAATAACTAAGGATAAATTATGAAAACCATCTATCATGCAGCAAACTCTCGTGGCAATGCCGACCATGGCTGGCTAAAAAGCAATCATACTTTTAGCTTTGCTAACTATCACAATCCAGAACGCATGGGTTTTGGTGCGCTACGCGTTATTAACGATGATTTTGTTATCGGTGGTCAAGGGTTTGGTAAGCACTCACACCGTGATATGGAAATCATCAGCATACCATTATCAGGCAAGCTTGGTCATGGTGATAACATCGGTAATGAAGGCATTATCGAAACAGGTGAAATACAAGTCATGTCAGCTGGTTCAGGCATCACTCATAGTGAGATGAATGGCAGTGTGGATGAAGCGGTGCAGTTTTTGCAAATATGGGTGATCCCTAACAAAATGGGGGTGGCGCCACGCTATCAGCAAATGCGCATGGATGACCTTATGGAGCCAAACATGTTTAATCAAGTACTATCGCCAAACGCTGACGATGCTGGTGTCTGGATTCATCAACATGCCTGGTTCAGTATGGGTGATTTTGAACAAGGCGTCACTCAAACCTATACCTTAAACGATCCTGATAACGGCGTTTACGTCTTTGTGATCGAAGGTAGTGTGACCATTAACGGTAACATATTAAGTACGCGTGACGGTCTAGGTGTTTGGGATACTAATAGCATGACTATGGATGTCACAGAGAACGCAAAAGTATTAATAATGGAAGTACCTATGAGTTTTTAATACTTTTTACGCTCGTTATTTGTAATATATCAAATATCAAAAAAGGAGTCGGTACATGAGTATTCAAACGTTGCAGCCAAGATTGGCTGATGTGGGCGGTATTCCCATTGCACGCTTATTACCTAATAAAGGAAAAAAACCAATCGGTGCGTGGTGCTTTTTAGATCATGCAGGTCCTGCTGACTTCGATGCAGATGACGCAGGCATGCAGGTCGGTCGCCATCCGCATACTAACTTGCAAACCTTTAGCTGGATGTTGAATGGCGAAGTGCTACACAAAGACAGTTTAGGCAATAAGCAAGTCATTACCAAAAACCAAGTCAATGTCATGACTGCAGGCACAGGTCTGAACCAAGGCATCAGTCATACAGAGCAAAGTGTCTTTCCGGATACAGGTGGTTCAGAAGAGGCCGCACGTGGTCTCAGTATGGTGCAGTTATGGATTGCGCTTCCTACTGATCAGCAGATTGAGCGCAGCTTTCATCACTATCCTGAGCTACCGACGTGGAGCGAGGGCAACGTAGAGATGATATTGACGACAGGCCGTTATACCAACATATCCGGTGAGACATTTGAAGCGCCTACCATCCAGTATTCAAAACTGGTCGGTATCGATGTGTACTTTAAAGAAGATGGCGAAGTAACATTGAACTTAGAGCCAGGTTTTGAATACGGTATCTTGGTTTCAGAAGGGGAGGTAGAGTCTGAGGGCAAGGTCTGTCAGCAAGATCAGTTGTTTCGCTTTCATGATAGCGATGTGGCCAATAACAAAAGCATCAAGTTGGCTGCCAACAAGGGCACACGTATCATGTTTATCGGCGGCGAACCGCTTAATAACCAAGTGCTACTGTGGTGGAACTTCGTTGCTGATAACAAAGCTGAAATTGAGCAATCGATTATTGATTGGAATAATGGTCATGAGCGTTTCGGGGATGTCGACTCTGATATGAAGCGTTTACCTGCGCCTGAACTACCTAAAGGTTTTAAAGGCTGATTAAGATTTGATTTGATACCTTATTTTTAAGATTAAACTTTTAATATTAACTCATACAAAACCACTGGAGAAAATTATGTCAAATTTACAAGTACTACAGCAATTGGCAGAAAAACGCCGTTCAATCTATGCACTAAGTAAGCAATTGCCAGTATCAAATGATGAAGTAGTAAAACTGGTTGAGCATGCGATCTTGCACACACCATCAGCGTTCAATTCACAATCCACTCGTATTGTGGTGTTATTTGGTGACGATCATAACAAGCTTTGGGACATAACCGAAGAGACACTAAAAGCTATCGTTGGTGATGAAGAGAAATTTAAAGGCACAAAAGACAAAATTGCTGGCTTTAGAGCAGGTGCCGGAACGGTGTTATTTTTTGAAGACCAAAGCGTTGTAAGAGATATGCAAGAAGCAGCGCCTTTGTATGCTGATAAATTCCCCATTTGGTCGCATCAGACCAGCGCAATGCATCAGTATGTGATTTGGACAGCATTGGCAAGTTTAGATATCGGTGCAAACTTACAGCATTATAATCCAGTCATTGATCAAAAAATTGCTAAAGAGTGGAATATTGCTGAAGATTGGGAGCTGAATGCCCAAATGGTATTTGGTGCGATTGAGCAGCCAGCAGGCGATAAAGAATTTAAGCCTGTTGAAGAGCGTATGAAAGTATTTGGCTAATCATCTTTAACGCTAAAAACTGTATAACCAGTGAAACCGCTATAATGTGTTTATAGCGGTTTTTTTGAATCATATAAAACAAAACTAGAACAGTCTAAAAAACAATCAGCTTGAGGCAATAACCATAAATCGGAGCAATATATGAAAAACTATGATGTACAAGCGTTGCAAGAAAAATATGAGCGCTGGCATGAGCTACACGAACAAATACAAAACACCCAGGAAAAATGGCTAGAAGCTAATGCACTATTGTTAGAGCTACAAGAGTATTATCAAAGCGAACAATGGATGAAGGATCATGAGAGTAATCTTGCGATAAACTGTGCGAATGATATACATGCGATAACGAGTGAAGATGCTTTATGGAATGCATTAGCAGAACATCGAGAACAAGCTATTCGCTGGATGAAGCTGGGGTTAGAGGTTATAGATAAGTAATTGTAACGATTTTACTTTTAATTATGCTGCTATAAAAATAGATATTTAAAACGCATGTTTATTTTTATATGGTCGCAGTCTTTCGTATTATTATCTTAGTTATTTGCTTATATTTGAGATTCATGTACGTTGTCTTATTTTTTTCTCTGCACAACATTAAAAAAAATATAGCATATATTGCTCATATTTATGAAAATCAAGACTGGAGAGTAAGGCTGTTTTCAATCTGACAATCTGAAATATAAAAAAGCAGCCTCTAGAATGCGTTTTGGAGGCTACCTTAAGGCGCGCAAATATTTTTTTGATATGTGCCTTTAGACAGCTTAATCCAAGGATCCCAAGTCAATATCTACGGAATAGTTAACACAGCTACTTTGATTGTAAATTCAATTAAAAACTCGAAAGTAATAAACTTGTTTCACTGTTCAAAATACCATCAATCTCGCGCACTTGACGAAGTACCTCATCAAACTCGCTCAGAGTAGGAGTATTTATCTCAGCAATAAGATCCCAAGCACCGTTTGTTGTATGCAACTTCACCAGTTCTGTGATACCACGCAGTTTCCTTATAACTTGGGATGTAGAATGTCCAGATATCTCAATCATCATGAGAGCTTTTACCGTTTCTTGATCTAAAGCTTCATGCACACGAATAGTAAAGCCAAGAATTGCCCCGTTAGAGATCAGTCTATCGAGCCGATTTTGTATCGTTGCACGAGATACCTTTAGTCTATCAGCAAGATGCGACACAGTGGCTCGACCATCTCCTCTTAACTCTGAGATAAGCTCACTATCTAAACTATCGTAGATATATCTTCTCATTGGCGCTCTTACCTATTAATAATTGTATTTAACAAAATGTATAGAAAGTATTAGCAAAATGCAAAATAATTATACTTATTTGGCGAATTTTTTGCATTTTAACTAACACTTCACCTTGCTAAGATATTTCATATCGATTACAAAAACTATCTAGGAGAGAAGAATGTCGAATTTTATCGTATCACCTAAGGAAGGGGTTCCATTTGTTAGTGTACAAGCGATGGCTGAAATCATTCATGATTATGGCGTTGAGCAATGTATGACAGATTTAGTGGATGCTTTAGAACAAGATTTTTCTCGTTGGGATAAGTTCGAAAAATCCAGTCGTTTTGCCTCTCATTCAAAAGACGGGGTCATAGAGTTGATGCCTGTCAGCGATGGTGAGATGTTTGCTTGTAAGTATGTCAATGGCCATCCTATCAACACCAAGCGAGATTTGCAGACGGTAGCCGCTTTCGGCTTATTGTCTGATGTCGATACCGGCTATCCGATCTTATTAACAGAAATGTGTATTTTAACGGCACTACGTACGGCGGCGACCTCTGCACTGGTTGCCAAATATTGTGCGCCTAAAAACGCCCAGACTTTAGCGCTCATCGGTAATGGTGCGCAAGGTGAGTTCCAAGCAATGGGTATGAAGGCAGTCGTTGGTATCTCAAAAGTGCGTTTATATGATGTCGACCCAGCCGCGTCTGAAAAAATCGCGCGCAACCTTGCTGATACAGGCCTAGAAATTACTATCTGTAAAACGGTAGAAGAGGCGCTTGAAGGGGCAGATATCATCACTACCTGTACCGCAGATAAGAAAAACGCCACCATTCTTCGTGATGATATGGTCAAAAAAGGCGTCTATATCAATGCCATCGGTGGTGACTGTCCTGGCAAAACGGAGCTGGATGCTAATATCTTGTTAAGAGCTGATCATGTCATCGTAGAGTTTGAGCCACAAACTCGTATTGAAGGTGATATTCAGCAGCTCTCTCAAGATTTCCCTGTGACAGAGTTTCACCGCCTCGTAAACGGTGAAAAAGAAATACGCGCCAATGAAGATACTTTGGTTGTATTTGATGGTGTTGGTTTTGCCTCAGAAGACTTTACAGCGTTGGTCTTTTTAAGAAACTTGCTTAGAGAGCAAGAAGGATATGATATTTTGGATTTGATACCTCAGCAAGCTGATCCTAAGAATCTCTACTCGGTAGTAAAAGCTCATAGCAAGGATTTTAGCATAGAGACGAATGATGCTATGGCGGCCTCATAAGTAATTTGAATATAGAAAAATAGGAGTTCAACTTCAGATTTGGACTCAAATGATGAATAAATTGTTTTATTTAATAGAGACAAAATCATGAATGATTTAATGAAAAACGTGCGAATAGTAGAAGTTTATTCAGATATTGCAGGGTATAAGAAAGGGGCGTCTCTAGGTATTGATGCGTTGCGCGCGTCATCACAAGAGATGAATGCAGACTACTATGAAAAATTGCAACTTGATAGTATAAAAAATGAATATATACATGAAGAAGAGTCGTCATTTAAGCATGCAAAATATGCCGATGTGATTGAACCTGTTATTTCTAAATTGGCGCACAAAATTAAGGAGATAAGAGAGGAGAATCAATTTCCGATTGTTATTGCAGGCGACCATTCTAGCTGCGCGGGTACCATGCATGGCCTAAAAATGGCACATCCCGATGCTGAAATCGGCGTAGTTTATATAGATGCACATGCTGACTTTCATTCACCCTATACCAGTGGATCAGGAAATATGCATGGTATGCCTTTGGCAATGGCTTGTGCCATTGATAATTTGGAATGTCAACGTAACGAGCTTTCTGAAAAAGAAAAAGAGTATTGGGAAAAATTGAAATTTATGGCATCAAGCGAGCCATCAATTAAGCCAGAAAATGTGGTTTTTTGTGCCGTTAGAGATTATCAAGAAGAAGAGATGGATTTAATTAGAAGACATAAAATCCCTTTATATAGCGTGGCTGAGATCGCCCAAAAAGGCATCAGCTCTACCGTAGAGGAAATCTTTAAAAAACTGGAATATTGCGATCATATCTATGTGTCATTCGATGTTGATAGTGTCGATCCTTTATATGTACCAGGAACCGGCACACCTGCCATGAATGGTTTGTCGTACGAGCAAGCGATGCAACTTAACATAGAGCTAATTAAGAATAAGAAAGTATGCTGCTGGGAGATGGCCGAAATCAATCCTTTATATAACAATTCAAAAGATGACTCGACCCGAATATTTAAAATTTTAGAAAAAGTGACGCACACACTTTTGAGTAACTATTAGTATTAAATATTGAAAATGAGTAAAGGAATCTAGCATAAAGGAATTGGTTAAAAATCTTTAGGTTAGCTAAAAAGGGACTGCGAGTAAAAATAATATGGACATTATTAAAGCCAGCGCTGCAAGTCGAGATGTTAGCGGGATCAATATCAGACAATTTTTAAAGTTCTTTATCCCATCTATCATAGGTTTGATGCTTTTCGTATTTCCCATTCCCTATGTAGATGGTAAGTTTGTCAGCTATGCAGAAGGGTTTACCATTCCTATATCTGTATTAAAAGATTATATACAGGGTTATATCGGTGACTTTTTGCCGTTATTGGTTGTCACCTCAATCCTGATTACCTTATGTTGTACGTTATATACTAAAATCATAAAACCTGCATTTATTCTGAATAATGCATTTCTAAATAATTTATTAAACGTTACAACGCCTTGGCTTATCATTAGAATGCTAGGTGCGTTCTTTGTGGTTGTTACCTATTTTAAATTTGGGTTTGAGGCAATATATTCAGAAAATATTGGCGGCTTAATATTATATGAATTAATGCCGATACTTTTTATCGTATTTTTTTTGGCTGGATTGCTGCTGCCATTATTGCTTGATTTTGGCTTATTGGAATTTTTTGGCGTTCTGCTAAGTAAAGTAATGAGACCTTTGTTTGGTTTGCCCGGTAGGTCATCTGTAGACTGTTTAACATCATGGTTGGGCGATGGAACCATCGGTGTCTTATTAACAGATAAACAATTGGAAGGTGGGTTTTATACCAAAAAAGAAGCAGCAGTTATCGCTACTAGCTTTTCAGCAGTTTCGATTACCTTTTGTTTGGTTGTCATCTCTCAGGTTAAGCTCGAAAGCTATTTTATTAATATGATTGGGGTCGTTGCTTTATGCGGAATTGTTTGTGCTCTAGTAGTACCAAGGTTATTCCCTTTATCTAAAATTGAAAATACGTATATCACAGAAAACAGTGATAGAGATCATGAAACCATTCCTGAAGGACAAACATTATTTGCCCATAGTTTACATAAAGCCGTTCAAAAAGCAGATAAAAGCCCAAGTTTTTCTACTTTTTTAAAGGATGGATCAAAAAATATCTTAGATATGTGGATCGGAATATTGCCTGTCGTTATGGCAATCGGCACTATGGGTTTAATAGTCGCAGAAGAAACACCTGTATTTGATTATCTAGGTCTGCCATTTATACCATTTTTAGAGCTACTGAACATACCTTTTGCAGCAGAAATGTCAAAAACCATTATGGTAGGTTTTGCAGATATGTTTTTACCTGCGATTATCGGTTCTTCGATAGAGTCAGAGTTAACTCGATTTGTTATCGCTTGCTTATCAGTGTCTCAGTTGATTTATATGTCGGAAGTAGGCGGGCTGATTTTAGGGACAAAAATACCAGTGAGCTTCTTTCAGTTATTAGTGATTTTTCTACTAAGAACCATTATTTCATTGCCTATCATTGCCTTGTGTGCTCATATGATTTTTTAATTAGGATTTTCTAAAAGTCGGCTACACCATGTCTGGACAAAAAATCACTTATCAAGGTGGTTTTTTGCTATCAACATCAAGCTATAGTCGATTCTAAATAAAAATAGATACGCCATATTGTAACGCGGAACTAGGATAAATTTTTCTGGCTTACTGTGCCGACGCCGACAGAGGCTGCGTAAAATGCATCCCAGTCCCGCTTGTAGAGCCTTTATGAATTGTCATAGAATGTAGTTAAATAATTAAAAATCTGGACATCGTTTTACATTAGACAAGGAGTCATTATGATATTTCGTCAATTGTATGAACCCCTTTCTAGCACCTATACATATTTGCTAGGGGATGAAAATACAGGTCAGGCTATCCTTATTGATCCGGTAATCGCGACCATGGATCGTGATTTGGCCGAAGTACATAAATTAGGGCTCAATCTGGTCTACACAGTCGACACGCATATCCACGCCGATCACATTACCGCAGCATTAGAGATGAAGCGTTCTGTTGGTAGTAAAATCGCAGCGCCTGCCTTTGACCGTTTGTCGTGTGTGGATGTTGGGTTAGAAGAAGGCATACCTTTACAAGTTGCTGGTATTACATTGCAACCATTGCATACACCAGGGCACACCGATGGTCACTTTGCATATCTCTTTAACAATCAGGTGTTTACTGGTGATGCGTTACTTATTGATGGATGTGGTCGCACCGACTTTCAAAACGGCGATGCTGAAGCGTTGTATAAATCTGTGCGGGAGAAGCTGTTTTCTTTGCCAGACGACACACTCGTCTATCCTGCGCATGACTATAAGGACCGTTTCGTATCTTCAATTGCACAGGAAAAAAAGCGTAATCCGCGACTTGGGGGTGATATAACACTCGAGGAGTTCAAGGTCATTATGAGCAACCTAAACCTACCATATCCAAAATTTATTGACTATGCTGTCCCTGGCAATCAACAATGCGGTGTATGCCCAGATGATCTACCGGATAACTTATCTACTTATTGTCGTCAGATGGCGCAGAGTCCTCAGGGCTAATGTGCCTAACTTCTGAATAGCTTTAAGATTGTTATGGTCTTAATATTAAGCATTAAGCGATTATCCTATTATATGATCAGCCGTGGCATTTAAAACTACTTTGCTCGAATAAGTTCGTCTCTGATACTATTAGTTCAGTTCAGTTCAGTTCAGTTCAGTTCAGTTCAGTTCAGTCATCGCTATTTTCTTAAGTAGCTTAAAAGAGCTTAAGTAGTGGCGATCAAAAAGTGCTACGAGTAAATATTTTCCGCTACAGCCCATATTTTACGGACAAAAAAAGCCCCAGTCGTTAAACTGGGGCTTTCTAAATATTTGGTAGGCATAAGCAGATTCGAACTGCTGACCTCTACCATGTCAAGGTAGCGCTCTAACCAACTGAGCTATACGCCTATTTAGGTCCTGCATTTTAGCAAGTTTTTAGAACTTTGCAAGCCTTTTTTTTAATAAAAACTATTTATTCAAATAACCCTGATTATTACGCGCTATTTTAAATCATTTAACCTGTTTTTTTTGATAATTTGACTAAACAATAAGTAAAGCTGGTTTATGTTTTATTGTTAATAGGGTCTTAAAGCCTAATGGTCAGGCAATACATAACTGTTATCATGATTCCCAAATAAGAGTGTCAGAGTGACTGTATGGCTGTCACGTTAGTGATTTAATCGCTCTCGGTTTTAAAAAATAGCACAATAGAGTATTAAGGAGAATGACATGGGTCTATTGGTTGACGGGCAATGGCAAGATAGTTGGTATGATACAGCGTCTAGCGGTGGACGCTTTAAGCGTGAAGATGCGGGCTTTAGAAACTGGGTGACAGCAGACGGTAGCGCTGGTCCCTCCGGACAAGGCGGTTTTAAAGCCGAAGCCAATCGCTATCATTTATATGTGTCATTGGCATGTCCTTGGGCACATCGTACGATGATTTTCCGTAAGCTTAAAGGCTTAGAGGGCATGATTTCGGTCTCTGTGGTACATCCATTTATGGGTGAGAAAGGTTGGACGTTTGCAGAAGGAGCAGGGGTTATTGCTGACCCTATTTTTCATGCAAAGTATTTGTATGAAATTTATACTGCGGCGAAGGCTGATTATACCGGACGGGTAACAGTACCTATACTATGGGATAAAAAAACCAATAGCATCGTTAGCAATGAATCCTCTGAGATTATTCGTATGTTGAATTCAGCCTTTGATGATGTAGGAGCAACAGCAGTTAATTTTTTGCCAGCAGAATCAGTAGTAGAAATCGATAATATGAATGCGTTTGTATACGATGCTGTTAATAATGGTGTTTATAAAGCCGGTTTTGCAACCACGCAAGCAGCGTATGAAGAGGCAGTCATCGCATTATTTGATGCCTTAGATACGTTGGAAGCACGTTTGACAGGGCAGCGTTACTTAGTAGGCAGTACGATAACTGAGGCAGATTGGCGTTTGTTTACCACCTTAGTACGTTTTGACGCTGTTTATGTTGGGCATTTTAAGTGTAATATTCAACGTATTATCGATTATCCCAATCTCTGGGGCTATCTGCGTGATTTGTATCAGGTCGCTGGGGTTAAAGAGACGATAAATATGCAGCATATCAAAGCGCATTATTACACCAGTCATGCAGCTATCAATCCCACGGGTGTGATACCCGTTGGTCCTATTATTGGCTTTCATGAACCACATGGACGGGCAGCAATCTAAATATTTGGCTGATTTTTTGCGCTGAAGAAATGCAAAAACCGTACTTGCTGCATAAAAGTAGCGAGTACGGTTTTTTATTTAGCAAAAGTATGCCGAGATTAAGCGTTATTCAACTGTCTTGCAGCTTCTAAAGCAAAATAGGTCAAGATACCATCGGCGCCCGCACGGCGAAAGCCAATAAGTGACTCTAAAATGACTGCATCAGTGAGCCAGCCGTTTTGAATGGCCGCCATGTGCATGGCATATTCGCCTGATACTTGGTATGCAAACGTTGGTACGCCAAAGGTATTTTTGACCTCTCTGATTAAATCCAAATACGGTTGACCTGGTTTAATCATCACCATGTCAGCGCCTTCATTGATGTCCATCGCCACTTCATGCAGTGCTTCAGCGCGATTGCCAAAATCCATCTGATATTGCTTTTTATGCCCACCTTTTAAGTTGCCAGCACTACCAACCGCGTCACGGAATGGCCCGTAATAAGCAGAAGCATATTTTGCCGAATACGCCATGATGGCAGTATTGACAAACCCTTCTGCTTCAAAGGCATCACGCATGGCTTTGATACGACCATCCATCATGTCACTAGGGGAGATGATATCGGCACCGGCGCGCGCATGGACCAGTGCTTGCTTGACCAGTACTTCGACCGTTGCATCGTTAACGACATAGCCTGAGTCATCCAACAAGCCATCTTGACCGTGTGAGGTATAAGGGTCCAATGCAACATCGGTCATCACGACCATCTCTGGCACGACATCTTTGACAGCTTTTACCGCACGCGCAGTAAGCGCATTTTCGTCATAAGCAGATTTACCATCTGGTGTTTTTAGGGCGTTATCAATTACTGGGAAAATATCGATAGTCGTGACGCCTTCTGCTAGCAGCTCTTTGGCATACTCAATCAAAAGGTCAATCGACAGGCGCTCAACACCTGGCATACTAGCGATTGGTTGACGCTCGTTTTTGCCTTCTAAGACAAAAACAGGGGCGATAAAATGCTTAGGATGGAGCTCAACTTCACGAATCATCGCGCGTACATTGTCGTTGTACCGAAGACGACGCATACGTGTTTCAGGGAATTGGCGGTTAAAGGTATAAGTCATACGGTTTCCTTATCTAAATAGAAATCAAGGTTGTGTTTTAATTGGTCAGTTTTCTACTGAGGCTTTAAAAAGCTATGTTGTAGTATGTCCATACTATATCCAATAGGCACTATAAAAGGCAGCAAAACTACTATCAAATGCACTATCAAAAATACTATCAAAAGCAAAAAGCCCCACCGACTGGCTATAACGAGTCGGTAGGGCAGATTGTAATTATCGACTATCTACGTAATACATACGCTTCATGAGATTATAGAGGCTTAACCTTTCATACTTGCTGGCTTACGGCTCAACAATCTGCGTAACGGGCACTTGCTCGACACTCTGCTCTTTAAGCGTAGTCTCTTCGGTGATGACACCGATAGCGGCATCAGTCTTGCCATCGTTATTAACATCGACGACAGCCGTTGGCTTAAAAGTCGATTGTTCTACTGGTTCTGCTTGTTTGATCGCCAGTGCTTCTGTGGCAGAGACCACACGCGCCGAGCTTGCCGCATCGATAGCGTCAGTGGCTTTTGCCTTGTTGCTATTGGCAGCTGCATTGATTACTTGTACCAGATTTCTATGTTGCGGTACAGGAATCACGGTGGGTACATCTAGATTGGCACCGCCGCCTAGCACTTGATAAAGCTCGATTTGGCTGATGATTTTTTGTAGCTCTAAATCCAAAATTCCCTGCTGCGTTGAAAATAACGAACGCTGCGCATCAAGGACGTCTAGATAGTTTGCGATACCCGCCTTAAAGCGCGCATCAGCAATCTGATAGGTTTGCTCAAAGTTATCTTGCAAGCGATACTGCGCCTCTAACTGCTCACCTAAGGTTGCACGGGTCGCTAACACGTCAGACACTTCACGGAACGCGGTTTGAATCGAGCGCTCATAGCCTGCAAGTGTTTGCTTACGCTCGATTTGTGCCACTTCATAGTTGGCATCTAAACGCCCAGCATCAAAGATGGGCACACTCACGCTTGGACCAAACGACCAACCAACAGAACCACTTTTGAATAGATCATTCAAACTGCCGCTGCTCAAGCCCACATTACTGGCTAAGCTGATAGAAGGGTAGTAAGACGCACGTGCTACTTCGATATTTGCACCAGCTGCTTTTAGATTATATTCAGCTTGCAACACATCAGGACGATAACGTAGTAGCTCACTTGGCAAGCCAGCACTAAATACTTGCTGGCTTGTGATGTTACTGACCGCAGGCGTTGGTATTAGATTGGTCGGAATCGGTCCCCCTACCAAAAACTGCAATGCATTACGTGATTTTAGGATACTGCTTTGGGCACGTAAAACGGCAAGTCGGGCATTTTCAAGTGAGGCACTAGACTGTAATGAAGGCAGCTTGGGATCAATACCTGCTTCAAAACGTTTGTTGGCAATAAATAGCGATTTCTCACGACTTTCAACGGTCGCCTCAGCCAATTGTAGCTGCGCTAGGCTATAGCTTAGATTGGCATAGCTTTGAGCAATGTTACTAATCAAACTGATTTGAGTCGCATCTTTTGCCGCTGTCGTTGATAAAAAGTTTTGCAGCGCTTGATCTTTTAAGCTGGCAATCTTACCCCAAAAGTCGAGCTCATAATTAGCAAGACCTAAGTTTACGCTATAAGCACCGCTAGAGTTTCTATCACGGTTATTTTGTGCTGAGCGAGTATAGCCACCACTGCCATCAATGCGTGGTAGGTCGTTGATATCCGTAATTTGATATTGAGCGCGAGCTTTTTCAATGGCCAAACGTGCACTTTCAAAGTCTTTATTGTTTTGCAGACCTAAAGCAATCAGCCCTTTTAAACGCTCATCGCTATAAAAGCTTTGCCAGCGCTGGCTCGCCAGACTGGCTTGCTCAGCGCTACTAACAGTTTCTTTATCAAACGCACCATAGGATTGTTCGATAGGAATATTGGGTACCGCAAGCACAGGACGCGTATCGGCCTTTGGAATGGTGTTACAAGCCGCCATGCTGAATGCCAAAGCCGTTAAGCCAAGCAGACGACCGCTATTTTGGCGAACGCGGGCAGTCAAAGAGACTGCCTTAGTTACTGAGTTGGGGGTAACAAAATAACATAAACTCATTGTGAATTATCTCCAAAGCTTGCAGGCTGAGCGCTCTTAGAGAGCTTCATGTTTTGCATATCATCGTCAACAGCTATGATCGTAGGCTCATTATCATTATACTCCGTTGGTCCAATTGGACTGTCTGGATTATTTGGATTAGAGGGGCCAGGCGTGTTTCCACCATCATTTGGCTTGTTGTTCTCATATTTGTGCGGGAACATACTACGTACCCAGATGTAGAACATCGGGATAAAGAAAATGCCCAGTAGTGTCGCAGTGACAACACCACCAACCACACTGGTACCAATGGCGTTCTGACTACCAGAGCCAGCACCTGTCGCGATAAATAATGGCACAACACCGAGACCAAAGGCAAGTGAGGTCATGATAATAGGGCGCAAACGCTGACGCGCAGCAGTCATGACCGCCTCTTTTAGGGTATAACCTTCAGCTTGATGGTCCCTTGCAAACTCGATAATTAAGATGGCGTTCTTGGCTGAGAGCCCGACCACCGTCAGTAGACCGACCTGTAAGTAAACATCATTGGACAAACCACGCAGCCACGTAAATATCACCGCACCGAGGACACCAAGTGGGATCACCAGCAGTACTGAGAAGGGAATTGACCAGCTTTCATATAAGGCTGCAAGACATAAGAATACCACTAAGATTGAGATAGCATACAGCATCGGCGCTTGAGCACCTGACTTTTGCTCCTCTAATGATAGACCTGTCCATTCATAACTGATGCCGTCTGGTAGCTTCTCAACCATGGCTTCCATGGCCTCCATCGCTTCACCGGTGCTAAGACCAGGAGCAGCGCTACCTTGGATATTCATTGACGCCAGACTGTTATAGCGCGTAAGACCCGGTGAACCGGTTTCCCATTTACTACTAGAGAACGCATCAAATGAGATCATCTCACCGCTATCGTTACGGACATACCATTTACCGATATCATCAGGATTGGTACGGCTACTAGGCTCACCTTGTACAAACACGCGCTTCACACGACCACGGTCAACAAAGTCATTGATATAGCTTGAACCCCATGCAGTTGAGATGACGCTATTGATATTTGCCATCGACAAACCATAAGCGGCGGCTTGTTCTTGGTTGATATCAATTTTAAGCTGCGGCGCATCTTCTTGTCCGTTTGGACGTACGCCAGCTACTTTATCGCTTTGAGCGGCCATGCCAAGGAGCATATTGCGTGCTTCTAACAGACCTTCGTGTCCGACGCTACCTGAATCTTGCAGCATCAAATCAAAGCCACTAGAGTTACCAAGCCCACTAATCGCAGGCGGGATGATATTAAACACAGTTGCTTCGTTGATTTGGGTAAAGAAATATCCTTGTGCGCGATCAGAGACGGCTCGCGCGGTATTTTCTTCGCCCTTACGATCTGCCCAGTCATTTAATTTGACGAAGGCAAGCCCAACGTTTTGTCCTTGTCCAACAAAACTAAAGCCTGCGATGGTAAACGCTGACGCCACATTATCTGGCTCTTGGCTACTATAATAAGCGCTCACTTTATCGAGTACCGCTTGCGTCTCATTTAGAGTCGAACCAGCAGGCAGCTGCACGGCGGTAAACATAATACCCTGATCTTCTTCTGGTAAGAATGAACCGGGAATACGTAAGAATACCACTGCCATAATACCGATAATAGCGGCATAGGCGATGAGGTATAACCATTTTAAACGGAAGCTTTTACCGACAAAATTTTCATAAGAGCGGCTGGCTTTGGTAAAAGAGCGGTTAAACCAACCAAAGAAGCCTTTTTGATTCTCAGAATTGCCTTTTTCATGACTTTTACTACGTTTTAGTAACGTCACACAAAGGGCAGGGGTAAAGATAAGTGCTACCAGTGCTGACAGTACCATACTGGTAATCAAGGTGATGGCGAACTGACGATAAATAACCCCAGTTGAGCCACCGAAGAAGGCCATCGGCACGAATACCGCTGATAAGATAAGCGCGATACCGACGACGATTTTACTAATCTCGCCCATCGATTGTATCGTAGCGTCTTTAATAGAAATATGCGGGTCTTCTTCCAACAGCCGCTCGACGTTTTCTACCACGACAATCGCATCATCGACCAGTAGACCGATAGACAGTACCATGGCAAACATGGTTAAGACGTTAATACTAAACCCGGCAATATATAGTACGGCAAACGTACCTAATAGAACCACAGGAACGGCAAGGGTTGGAATGATAGTTGCGCGCCAGTTCTGTAAGAACAGGAACATAACGATAAAGACCAAAACGATGGCTTCAATTAAGGTTTTGACCACTTGTTCGATAGATAAGCGTACAAATGGGGTTGTATCATAAGGAATAACGGATTTTAGGCCGGTAGGGAAGTTTGCTTCTAGTTCAGCAACTCGGTTACCGACCAATTCACGCGTTTCAAGGGCGTTAGCACCACTTGCAAGTGAAACGGCAAGACCAGCAGCTTCCTTACCATTAAATAAGGCAATCGTACTGTAGCTTTCACTACCGATTTCAACTTTAGCAACATCACCTAAGCGTACTTGCGCGCCTGAGGTATCCGTCTTTAGTAGGATGTTTTTAAACTCATCAGGCGTTTTTAGATAGCTCTGTACGGTGACAGTCGCATTAATCACTTGCTCATCGACGTCAGCAGGGGCTTGACCTAATTGACCTGCGGATACTTGCGCGTTTTGCGCCCGTACCGCATTGACCACATCGGATGGCACCAGACTATAACCGCGTAAGCGTTCAGGGTCGAGCCAGATACGCATGGCATAAGAGGCACCAAACGCTTGAACTTGCCCAACGCCTTCAACACGGCTGAGCTGATCGACGACGTTAGAGTTGATGTAATCGCCGATATCAGCAGGATCCATACTGCCGTCTTCAGAGACAAAGCCAAATACGGCTAAGAACCCTTCAGAGGCTTTATTAACGTTAACACCTTGACGCTGCACTTGCTCAGGCAACGAGCTCATGGCGGCTTGTAATTTGTTCTGAACCTGAACCTGTGCGGTATCAGAATCGGTACCGTTTTCAAAAAACAGCTGTACAGAGGCACTGCCATTTGATGAGCTTGATGACTTCATATACATCAAGCCATCAAGCCCTTTCATGCGCTGCTCAATAATCTGTACTACTGAGTTTTCAACGGTCTCAGCGTTTGCGCCAGGATAGCTGGCACTGACTGTAACGGTCGGCGGCGCAATCGCCGGATACTGCTCAATCGGTAAGTTGATAACCGATATTATCCCGATAAGCATGACTAAAATAGCCATCACCCATGCAAAAATAGGGCGATCAATAAAAAAACGTGACATAGTAAATCCCTAAGTCTTCCTAGCTTTGAATGGAATTATTTGGCAACGGATTGTGCAGCTTGCTGCGGTGTTTTGACAGCCGCCGCTTTTGCAGCAGGTGCAGGGTTTGGATTTTCTAATGGCTTTGCAATAACCTCTTGTTCAGGCTTCACTTTTGCACCACCGATAATCACGACTTTATCGCCAGCTTGCAGACCGTCAGTGACGACCCATTGCCCTTGATAAGTACCATTAATCGTAACCGGACGAACTTGGATTTTGTTGTTTTCATCAACGATATAAACCTGCGTCTCGCTTTTGGTCGAACGCATCACAGCGCTTTGTGGGACGAGTGCTGCGTTGGTAATCACACTTTGCGTCAAGCGGGCACTGACATACATACCGGGTAGTAGGATATTGCTATTATTCGGGAAGACTGCTCGTAATGTCACTGCCCCTGTAGATTCATCGACTTTCGCCTCTGATAATGCAAGCTCACCACGTACAGGATAGGTTGAGCCGTCTTCTAATACCAATTCAACTGAGTTCATACCAGTCTTTGCTTTACCTGCAGAGATTTGCTGGCGTAATTTAAGCAGCTCAGACGATGATTGGCTGATATCGACATAGATAGGATCTAGGCGTGAGATGGTAACTAAAGGAGTTGGTTGACCTGAGCTGACCAAGGTACCTGCAGTCACGCTTGAGCGATCTGTACGACCTGAGATAGGGGCGCGTACAATGGTACGGTTTAGATCCAAGGTGCTCGCTTGTAAGCCAGCTTTAGCAGTTTGAATGCCCGCTTTTGCGCTTTCAATACCGGCTTGTGATTGACCGATGGCAGCATTGGCGCTTTGTACCGCAGCTTGTGCAGTACGCACGGCAGTTTGTGCTTGGTCATACTGCTGCTTTGAGATGGCATCAATAGCAACCAAACCTTGCAAACGCTGCAAATCATTTTGTGCTTGTGCTAATGACGCTTGACGGCTGGCTAAATCCGCTTTGGCATTGGCGTTATTAGCCAAAGCCGTCTGATAGTTGGCTTCTGCTTGGGCTATCGCCGCCTGACCACTGGTAATAGACGTTGCGTAGTTGTCTGTATTGATGCGATATAAAGGTTGACCTTTTTTGACGTTGCTGCCCTCACGGAACAACACTTCGTCGATAATTCCGTTCACCTGAGGGCGGACATCAGCGGTTTGGTAAGCTGCGGTACGTCCAGCAAAAGTTTGTACTTGTGGCACAGTATCAAAAGTAACCGTCTGAACGTTGACGACGGCAGGCGGCATTTGTTGCTGTGCCGCCGCCGCGTCGCCAGCGGCATCCTCTTTTTTGTCACAGCCAACCAGTACAGCTCCAGATAGTACAGTTGCTATTACAAGCGCAAGATAAGAGTGCTTCATCAATGTCCTCGGCAATATAAATATCATATAATAAATAGTGACAGTATAAAAAGTTTATGGATACATCTTAACGTAGAAAAAATAAAAAATTAACAGGCGTCTATCGTTATCAAAGTATAACGCCTGCTCAATAATCGGATAAGTAAATTTAATAGGAGATTATAAACTATAGGGTATACCCCACAGTCAAGGCGAAAAAAGCCGTTTTTAGCGAGTAAAATGGGCTTTTAGGATACTAAGCGAGTAAAACCTGTTTAAAAATCAAGCATTAAGCTAAAAGTGAAGGGCAAAGTAGGCAATGGAGAGGCAGTGATAATATTGTTAAATTTTGTTTATTTGAGGGATGTAAAAGTGTGCCATCGATAATATGGTACTTATAAATAAAAATGAGCGCGCTGCTCAGAAAAACCCTACTTTAGCAATAATTAAGTAAAAATGCAGTCATTTAAATATATGACTGCTTATATCGATATAAGCAGTATCAATTTGATTCTTAACAATATAGCAGAAACAGAGCGCTGCTATTGAATAACTACAATAAGCGAGCGCTGGCAAGTTCAGTCAGCTGGTAAAGTCCCTGACGATAACGGTTATCCGGTAAGCTGCTAAGCGCTTGTTGAGCAAGTTTGGTTTCTTCTAAAGCCCGCTGTTTACAATACTCAAGCGAACCTGAACGACGTACCAAGGCGATCAGATGTTCTGCATTTGCTGTTTTGCCGGTCTGTACCGCAACCCGCAGCTGCTCATAGCCTTCTTTATCACTGTCTTTTAATAGCGCTAATGCTTTAATCGTTGGTAGGGTAGGTTTACCTTCAGCTAAATCATCGCCAAGGTTTTTACCCATCAACTCGCTATCGCCACTGTAATCGAGCACATCATCGACAATCTGAAAAGCATTGCCAAAATGCTGACCAAAATCAGCCAATGCTTGTAAGTACTGGGTTTGACCTTGCAAAATCGCCGCGCCTTGAGTGGCCATCATAAATAGCCGTGATGTTTTACCATCGATGATATTTAGATAATCTTCTTCAGTTGCCTGAGGATTATGCTGATGTTGCAGCTGTAATACTTCCCCTTCAGCGATATCACAGGTGCCGTCTGAAAACACTTGCAAGAGTGGTAAGCTTTGAAAGCCTACCAATAAGTTAAAGGCGCGGGCAATCAGGTAGTCACCGACTAATACCGCGGTAGCATTGTCCCAAGTGGCGTTGGCAGTAGGCTTACCACGGCGCTGCCCTGACTCATCAATCACATCATCATGTACCAAGGTTGCCGTATGCAGCATCTCAGTAATCGCCGCTAGATGCATCGCTTGCTTCGATGGCTCATCATTAAGCATCCGCGCACATAGCAGGGTAATCAAGGGGCGCATACGTTTGCCGCCTGCATTAATCACATGCTGTGAGACGCTCATTACCAGCTGAACTTTGGAGTTGAGACTGCCAAAGACCTGTTTGTCCATAATCTCAAAATCATCAGCAACGATGCTTTGGATATCAGCATAGGTTGGGATGGCTGATAAATCGACCGATGGCGCAGTGGACAATGGGGCGGCGACGTTAGATAAAGGAGTACAAGTCATAATGAATAATCATACCAATGGAATTTAAGAAATGGAATTTAAGAATAGGTAAACCGCTATATACGTTAGAGCTGGTTTTAAGTTTACTATCATAATAGCATAGCTGTTTGGATAAATTGTGGCTTTCAGTATAGCAAATAGCACGGTTCAGCTTACTATTTATGTACATCATAGGGTGATTATGTACCAAAAATGAAGCTAAAACTGATAAGGTATCATTAAGAAAACTATCTGATTAACCATCATTTATTTATAATGGATAACTAATCTCTTACTATTCGCTGACTATTGACAAAAAACTGTAAGTCTCTGATTAGATACGCTATAATAGCCGCTGTTGGATTTTCACCACTATTCCTGCTTATTATTAGGTGCTCTGTATTAACGGCGATATATATGACGCTGATTAATCAATAACATTGTGCCCGATACGAGTATAGTCTTTTGGTATTACCACCATATAAAACAAGAGGAGCGGCTTGCTTTTATCAGCAAAAAGCCGTAAAATCTTGCCTTTAATTTTTCCCTGTCGTGTTCGTCGTCGAAGCGTTGGTATGATATCAGCCACGGCACACGGGTTAAACGGAGTCATACAATGTACGCAGTAATCAAAACTGGTGGTAAACAGCACCGTGTAGTTGTCAATGAGTTGCTTAAAGTTGAACTACTTAAAGCAGAAACAGGCGCAACGATCAAATTTGAAGATGTGTTGATGGTGGTTGACGGTGAAACTGTCAAGATCGGTCAGCCTATCGTTGAAGGTGCTAGCGTTGAAGTTGAAGTTGTTGAGCATGGCCGCGGCGAAAAAATCCGTATCGTCAAGCACAACCGTCGTAAGCATTATCACAAAGAGCAAGGTCACCGCCAATGGTACACCTTGTTAAAAATCAAAGCGATTAATGCTTAATTAACGATTGTCAGTTTATTGATCATTAATAATGCACTAAAAGCTTAAGAGTTATCGCATTAGCGATAAGTCACATTAACAAGGAGATTTTCTCATGGCACATAAAAAAGCTGCCGGTTCGAGCCGTAACGGTCGTGATTCAAACCCAAAAATGCTGGGCGTAAAAATCTTTGGTGGCCAAGCTATCACAGCTGGTAACATCATCGTTCGTCAACGTGGTACAGAATTCCACGCAGGCGAAGGCGTTGGTATGGGTCGTGACCATACTTTATTTGCACTGAATGACGGTGTGGTAAAGTTTGCGACCAAAGGTAAATTTAACCGTCGTTATGTGATGGTTGAAAGCGCCTAGTTGCCCATTTGAGTTATTTATCTTTTTGATACCATAACTCGATGTAAAAAAGCCCTTATTACCGTTTGGTAGTAGGGGCTTTTTTTTGCTTATAAGCTTCGGTTAAGCACTGATTAAAACTATATAATGAATTCAATATTAAAACGATAGGTATTAAAACAATGGGTCAAAGTAATACATCAAGACTGGGATGAATATTGCGCAGCTTCTAACGGCGTAGGCACAGTACGTTAGAAATTTTGCCCCTCTGCATTGCAACATAACGCATCCGTTTTATTTAGAATAAACCATACAATAAAAGCTATTTATTACTTTGTAACTGTTGTATTTACAAGCCTGTATGCCAGCAGTAGTAAAGATTGCAAATCATGTCTAGGCGCGTAATAAAAAAACTGGCACACTGTCCTCATTGTTTTATCACACCAGTTTTGTACTCGTATGATAGACATTTACTGAAAACAAAAATTTGATAAAACGTTTTATTTTTATGCTATTTTGCATTTTAAGAGAGGATTTATAATGACTTTATTAATCGATCAATCAACTAAGCAAACCACCACTTTAAAACAAAAAATGATGGGCGGCGCACTGGCTGGCGTTTTAATGACGACACTTGGCGTTGCAGCACCCATGATGGCACTGACGCAATCAGCGACAGCGGCACCAGCGGACAACATAACAGCGGCTAAGCGTCTAAATAAGCTTTTGACCAATACCAAGAGCATGACAGCTAACTTTAGCCAAACGACTAAGGGTGCTAACAGTGGGACGTTTAGCGGTGCCATGAGTGTACAGCGCCCAAACAATTTCCGCTGGGAAACCAAGTCACCGTCAGAGCAGCTGATTGTGGCGAATGGCAACTCAATGTGGGTTTATGATAAGGATTTGGAGCAAGCGACCAAACAAAATGTCGATAGCCAAGTAGGTAATACCCCAGCGCTACTACTGTCAGGTGACCCAAGCAAAATTGATAAGAATTTTAAAATTACTCAGCCTTATGCCAATAAAAACTACTATGTGCTGTATCCAAAGTCTGACAATGCGAGTTTTAAAAGCTTATCAATGAGCTTTAGCGGCGGTAAGCCTGTAATGATGGTACTAAATGACAGTTTGGGACAAACCACCACCATTAAGTTTAGTGGTATCAAAATGAACCCAAATATCAGTAGTAGCCAATTTAAATTTACCCCTCCAAAGGGTGTAGATATCATCAACCAATAAACCGTGATTAACAGGTTATTGAGTGAATGTATAAAAAAAGGACATACCCTATCAGGTATGTCCTTTTTTATTGCTGCAAGGGTATTGGATCTTTGCTTATACTATTAAGAAAGTGCTTTGATGGCTTCCATATCTGGCAGTGCAGGTAGCTCATCTAGATTGGTCAATCCAAATGCATCTAAGAATTGCGAGGTGGTGTGCAGCAATGCTGGACGCCCTAAAGTGTCCTTATAACCCTTTTCTTCAATCCAGCCTTTATCAAACAGTTGGCGCAGTATGGTGCTCGATAAAGTCACACCGCGCACATGCTCGATGTCACTACGGCTTACTGGTTGCTTGTAAGCAATGACACTTAAAGTCTCTAGCAAGGCTTGGCTTAGACGTTCTTGACGCTGTGGAAACACTTGCTGAATCAAAGCGCTATAATCGTCCGCAATCTGCAAACGATAGCCACTGGCAGTTTTATATAATCTTAGGACACTGGCCTCTAAGCGTTGCTCTAATACTTCTACTGCTTGATTAAAGGTACTGGTTGTCAATGACAGATGTTTTTTTAAGCTCGCAGCCGTCAAGGGTGCCTCTGATGCATGCAGTAGCACTTCGATATGTTTGCTTATCTCTTCTAAGTGGTGCTGCGTATCTGTCATTGCCCATCATCTTTATTAAAAACCATTAAGCCAGCCACTGTAATGTTAATTGTCTTATTTGGCTGTTTGCTACAAATTCATCGTCAGTAGCACTATCATCATCTTTTACGTCAGCGTTTATAACACCAACCAATTGCCGTTTCATCAGTTCAAGTACGGCAACAAAGCTAACCACCACACCGATCTTACCTTGAGCCTTGTCTAATAGCTCATAAAAGCAGTGAGCGCCATTTGTACTAAGTTGGCGGCTGATACTTGCTATACGATCAGCAAGCGGTACAGCATCGATCTTCACGCTATGCATCTGATAGTCAGGTTGTAGCTGCATTTTAAATAAGCTATCAATCAAAAGGTTTGGCGAATAGCTAGGTAATTCCGCATTCATAATATCTTGATTGGGCATACTGACCATGGCCAAAAACACATCACGCTCAAGACGTACAAGATTGTCCAAGCGCTGACTGGCTACTTTGATTTGCGCATAGGCTTCAAGGCGCTCAATCAGTTCAGCTTTTGGGTCACGTTCGTCAGTTGGGGTTTCTGGCTTAGGCAGTAGCAGCTCAGTTTTGATGGCAATCAAAGTTGACGCCATCAATAGATAGTCACCGGCCAACTCAAAATGATTGGTATCCAGCTCACTGATATACGCCAAATACTGCTCAGTAATGGGCAGTATCGGCATTTGGGTCAGATCGACATTGTTTTTTTTGACCAAGTACAATAAAAAGTCTAATGGTCCAGCAAACTGCTCAAGCCATATAGCAAACGCTTGCGGCGGCACATAAAGGTCTTCTGGCAGGTGCTGCACAGGCGTCTGATAAATACGCAGCGACATATCTTGAGTCTCTACGCTAGACGTCATTAACCGCTTATTTTGCATGACAGCAGTCTACTATACGGATTAAAGCGTTATTTAAGTTTGGCAAGGGGACGAATACCAATAGCTCGGCGCGTCTTATCAAGCTGCTTACGGCTATGACGACGGGCTTTTTCTGCGCCCATCTGTAAGATTTCCTCTAGCTCCTTTGGATTTGCCATGAGCTCTTCGTAACGCGCCCGAAATGGAGCTATTTCTGCATTTATTTTCTCAAATAACGCTTGCTTGGCATCACCCCAGCCGATACCAGCAGCAAACTGCTCGCGCATATCAGCAATCTCAGCAGGCGTGGCAAAAGCTTTATAAATCTCAAAAATAGCAGAATCATCAGGGTCTTTTGGCTCAGTGGGCAGTTGCGAGTTGGTGACGATTTTCATAATGGCTTTATGCATCTGCTTTTCGGCGCTGACTTGCGGATTAGCATCACCAAATAATGGAATGGTGTTGCTATAGCTCTTACTCATTTTACGTCCATCAAGACCCGTCAGTAGCGGGATATCGTCATCTACAACCGCTGATGGCAGGGTAAATAGGGGCTTGTAGCGATGGTTAAAGGTGCCGGCAATATCACGTGCCATCTCGACATGCTGAATCTGGTCGCGACCAACTGGCACATGAGTGGCATTAAACATCAAGATATCGGCTGCCATCAGTACCGGATAGCCAAACAGCCCCATATTGATACCTTGGTCAGGATCGACAGCTTCTTTTTTCGTATTGATATCGACTGCCGCTTTATAAGCGTGGGCACGATTCATCAAACCTTTGGCACATGAGCAGTTTAATACCCAGGCAAGCTCTGGTATTTCGGGCACATCTGATTGACGATAAAAAGTCACGCGCTCTGGGTCAAGTCCACAGGCAATCCAAGTCGCTGCAATGGCTTTGGTCGATTCATGAATAATAGCAGGGTCATAACAGCCGATAATGCCATGATAATCTGCCAAAAAGAAAAAGGCTTCATCATCACTGTTTTGAATAGACTGAATCGCTGGACGAATCGCGCCAACATAGTTACCTAAATGCAAGGTACCAGTGGGTTTGATACCCGTCAACACACGCTTAATAGTCGCCGGTGTGTCTGAAGCTTGCTGATTAGATATAGTATTATTACTCATGAAAAATCCGTTATTTATTGATCAAATTATTATAAATTCATTATTATTTATATGCTGATAATAGCAAAAAATACTGGCTACAAAGTATAGCAAATTTTGCCAATGATTTTTGTGCGAATAAACGCTTACTTATAGATATCTCTACGACCTTCAGGGCTGTTTTTGAAGCGGCGATGGAACCACATCCACTGAGTAGGGTCAATGCGAATTAAGCCCTCTAACAGCTCGTTGACGCGGGTGGCATCAGCAATCTCATCGTTACTAGGATAGTTGTCTAGTGCTTGAGTAATGGTTAGATGATAGTGAGGACGCTTACCTTTTGGCAGGCTATCTGGCGTTTGCCGATAAGTATGCAATGCCATAAAGACCGGTGGATGCGCTTTATCACCCAACTTTGCCATCCGCCGTGCTGCGGTAATCGTAGCGGCGGGCACACCAAAAAATGGTGCCATAACGCCTTGGCTTAAACCATAATCTTGATCGGGCGAATACCAGATGACATGACCTGCTTTGATAGACGTCACTAAGCTGCGCATGTCGCGACTGGATATCTGCTTACCAAAGATAGACGTGCGACCGTTGTAGATAAACCAGTCAAGCAGCGGATTGTTTTGAGTACGGTACATGCAGTCAAGAGCAAAAAACTGCGCGCAAAATAATCCGCCCAAATCAAGCATCGTATAATGCGCACCCAGTAAAATCACAGGACGACCTTCGTTTTGAGCCGTGACTAGGTGCTGTAACCCCGAGATAGATACGGTACGTGTAAAAACATTGGGACGAAACCATGCGCATAAAGTTTCAAACACCCCAATCCCTTGATTGACAAAAACTTGCTTTGCCATTAATTCACGCTCAACGTCGGGCTTTTCTGGAAATGCCAGCTTGAGATTGATTAACGTATCACGGCGGCGTGAGCCTACGACGCTATAAATTAAAATGCCCAGCTTGCGACCGAGCCAAAATTGCCACCGCAGCGGTAAAAAAATCAGCGGTAAAAAAATAGTAAATAACAGCCAGATACCCCAGTACTTCGGCATTAAAAACTGCCACTCAAAAGGCTTTTTTTCTGCCTGAGCGGTTCGTTTATGAGTTTGGGTAATCGTCGGTGTGCCAACAGGCAGAGCCGGAGACTTAGCAGACGGCTGTATACTTGCTGATGGCATGCTGCTCTTTTGGGCAGGTTTGCTAGGATCGTATTGTTCGGGCGCTTTCATAAGGCTAATACTAGTAATGAAAAATTATGATTATGATGGGGCAGTAAGCTTGACTTTGCAAGGATGATTTAGCGGCAAAGCTGTGCGATATGGCAGTTGGGCGTTTATAATGGTCCCTGCTTGTAAAACTGTCAGGTATAAAAAAACCTTATAAGCTGTGACCAGCTTATAAGGTTTTGCAAA
>NZ_JBFFMS010000020.1:0-43710 GCF_041554015.1 Psychrobacter sp.
CAAGCCCTTTTAGGTGAACTAAGAGGGCTTTTTTATGGACAAAGATAAATGCTAATAAAAAAGGTAATTGTAACTAAATGTAATTAATCATCTGCAAAAGAAAGGGATTTTTGTAGGTTATGAATACTACAATCGATAAATCTTGATTTAATAGATAGTATTATTCAATAAACAAATACTATTATTATTTTTAATATTATAGTTTAATTATTATTATTAATTTAACCTAAACCCTGCTTTGCATACAAGTAGAATTAGGTATAATCAAGCACAACGATAAGATTACCCCTCCACGTAAGGACCACGACATGACCCTATTAGCTGGCGCTCGCTTTCGCAGTGCAATGAAACAAAAAAACGATAATAACCAACCGCTACAGATTGCGGGCGCAATTAACGCCTATACGGCGATGATGGCAACCCAAGTCGGTCATCAAGCCTTGTACCTCTCTGGTGCTGGCGTGGCAAATGCCTCATTTGGTCTGCCAGATTTGGGTATGACCAGCCTTGATAACGTCTTAGAAGACGCACGCCGTATCACCGATGCGGTTGATACGCCGTTATTGGTTGATATCGACACCGGTTTTGGGGGCGCATTTAATATCGCCCAAACTATTAGAAAAATGGAAAAAGCAGGCGTTGCAGCGGTGCATATCGAAGACCAAGTGGCGCAAAAGCGCTGTGGTCATCGTCCGAATAAAGAAATCGTGAGTATCTCTGAGATGGTTGATCGCTTAAAAGCCGCCCTTGATGCCAAAACAGATAATGATTTTGTGGTCATGGCGCGTACCGATGCTTTGTCTGTTGAAGGTCTTGATGCAGCAGTTGAGCGCGCCGTTGCCTTTCAAGAAGCCGGCGCGGATATGATTTTTGCAGAAGCACTCACTGATATCGAGATGTACCGTAAGTTTACCGATGTACTTGATATCCCAGTCCTTGCCAATATGACTGAGTTCGGTCAGACCGACTTATATACCACCGAGCAGTTATATGCGGTAGGTGTTGATATGGTGCTTTACCCCTTATCAGCGTTTCGTGCGATGAACAAAGCCGCATTAAACGTTTATCAGCATCTACTTGATGATGGCACCCAAGAAAACGTTGTCGATACCATGCAAACCCGTATGGAGCTCTATGACTTCTTAAACTATCATGAGTTTGAGCAAACGCTAGACAAGTTATTTGCGGACAATAAGTAATTTAAGCGGTTGAAAGCGTTGGTGTTTTTTACTAAAAAACATGCCAGCGCCGTATTTTATATTTTTATTATGTATCTTACATAAGCTACCAACAAAAGGAATTTATCATGGCAGCACAGAAAGAACTTTCAGGCGCAGGTCTACGTGGTCAAGTCGCTGGCAAGACCGCTTTATCGACCGTTGGTAAATCAGGCTCGGGTCTGACCTATCGCGGCTATGACGTCTCAGAATTGGCGGACAAATGCATCTTTGAAGAAGTGGCTTACTTGCTTCTATACGGCAACTTGCCTACCCAAAGTGAGCTTGATACTTATCAAGCCAAGCTCAAAAAAATGCGCGGTTTACCACAAGCATTAAAAGACGTCCTTGAGCGTATCCCTGCAGACGCCCATCCTATGGATGTATTACGTACCGGTTGCTCGATGCTTGGCAACCTTGAGATGGAAACTGATTTCTCACAAGAGAATGATAAAACCGACCGTATGCTCGCCGTCTTCCCATCTATCATCAATTACTGGTATCGCTTTACTCATGATAACGTGCGTATCGAAACCGAGACCGACGACGATACCATTGGCGGTCATTTCCTACATCTGCTCAAAGGCGAGAAACCAAATGAGCTACATACTAAGGTAATGAACGTATCACTCATTCTTTATGCTGAGCATGAGTTTAATGCTTCCACCTTTACCGCTCGTGTTTGTGCCTCTACCTTGTCTGACATTCATTCTTGTATCACTGGCGCGATTGGCTCATTACGTGGTCATTTGCATGGCGGTGCCAATGAAGCGGCGATGGATATGATTGAAGGCTTTACCTCTCCTGATCAAGCAGAGTCTGAGATGATGGCAATGCTGGCGCGTAAAGATAAAATCATGGGTTTTGGACATGCTATCTATAGCGAATCAGATCCACGAAACGTCGTTATTAAAGGTTGGGCTGAGAAACTTGCTGCTGACGTTGGTGATGAAGTGTTATATCCAGTATCAGTACGCTGTGAAGAAGTCATGTGGCGTGAGAAAAAGCTGTTCTGTAATGCTGACTTTTTCCATGCGTCTGCCTATCACTTTATGGGCATTCCAACCAAACTGTTCACGCCAATATTTGTCTGCTCGCGTCTAACCGGCTGGGCGGCACACGTGTTTGAGCAACGTGCTAACAACCGTATCATTCGCCCAAGTGCCGAATATACCGGTGAAGAGCTGCGCCCTGTACCAGAGATGAGTGCGCGTTAATCTATATATTTACCATCTCGTATAAGTGCTTATGCGAGATAACCCGTTTAACTGCTAAATATATTCACAATTTAGCAGTTAAACCTTTTCTTAATAACCTCACTATCTTTTTAGCCATGTTTTTTTAGCAAAGCCTTCTTCTAATTCGATTGATGACTTTGCTAAAAGAATGACTATTTTTAGATTTAAATCAGCCAACCGCTAAAGGTGACTTATGGATAACGCCCTTGTACAACCGATGAATGAACAATTTAAAAAATCATTACCTGGCACAGACTTGTATTACTTTGATACCCGTGAAGCCATCGAAAACATCGAAGCTGGCGCGTATGACAAGCTACCATTCTGCTCAAAAGTATTGTGTGAAAACTTGGTACGCCGCTGTCCACCAGAAGATTTAACCGCAGCGCTTAAGCAGCATATCGAAGGCAAACAAGATTTAGATTTTCCTTGGTACCCTGCCCGCGTCGTCTGCCACGATATTTTAGGTCAGACCGCGTTTGTTGATTTGGCAGGTCTACGTGATGCCATCGCTGAACAAGGCGGCGACCCATCAAAAGTAAATCCAATTGTACCAACGCAATTGATTGTCGACCATTCACTAGCCGTTGAGCATGCAGGCTTTGAAGAAAACGCCTTTGAGAAAAACCGTGCTATTGAAGAGCGCCGTAACGATGATCGTTTTCATTTTATCAACTGGTGTCAGTATGCCTTTGATAACGTCAACGTCGTACCACCTGGTAACGGCATCATGCACCAAATTAACCTAGAAAAAATGTCACCGGTTGTGCAAGTCGTCAAAAACAAAGCTGGTGAAGAAGTCGCGTTTGCTGATACTTTGGTCGGTACTGATAGCCATACGCCAATGGTTGATGCCTTAGGTGTTATCTCAATTGGTGTTGGCGGGCTTGAAGCTGAGAGCGTCATGCTAGGTAACCCGTCTTATATGCGCCTGCCTGATTACGTCGGCGTTAAGTTAACCGGAAAATTGCAAAAAGGCATTACCGGCACCGATTTGGTACTCGCGATGACCGAGTTCCTACGTGATGCAGGTGTCGTTTCAACTTATATCGAATTCTTCGGTGAAGGTGCGCGCCAGCTAAGCGTTGGTGACCGTGCGTCTATCTCAAACATGACCCCAGAATATGGCGCAACCGCAGCGATGTTCTATATCGATGAGCAAACCATCGATTATCTACGCCTAACGGGTCGTTCTGAGGCTCAAATCAAACTGGTTGAGCAGTATGCCAAGCAAACTGGTCTATGGGCTGATGGCATGGAACATGCTGAATACGCGCGTGTGCTTGAGTTTGATTTATCAAAAGTTGTCCGTAATATGGCAGGTCCTTCACGTCCGCATGCGCGCGTGTCAACCACGGATTTGGTTGCGAAAGGCATTGCTCACGGTGAGGGTGATAAATTACCTGAACCAAAAGATGGCTTAATGCCAGATGGCGCGGTAATTATCGCCGCGATTACCAGCTGTACCAATACCTCTAACCCACGCAATATGGTTGCTGCTGGTCTTGTTGCCCGTAATGCTAATAAGAAAGGCTTATTGCGTAAGCCTTGGGTGAAATCATCATTAGCACCCGGCTCAAAAACGGTAAAAATGTACCTAGAAGAAGCAGGACTGATGCCTGAGCTACAAGAAATCGGCTTTGATGTGGTTGGCTTTGCTTGTACCACCTGTACGGCATGAGTGGCGCGCTTGATCCTGAGATTGAGCAAGAAATCATCGAGCGTGACTTATTTACCACAGCTGTACTATCTGGCAACCGTAACTTTGATGGTCGTATCCACCCATATGCCAAGCAAGCGTTTTTAGCATCACCGCCACTGGTTATTGCCTATGCTATCGCCGGTAACATTCGCTTTGATATCGAAAAAGACTCGTTAGGTAAGGATCAAAACGGCAATGACGTTTATCTAAAAGACATCTGGTTCGATGATGATGAAGTTGATGCTATCGTAGCGGCTGCGGTGAAGCCTGAGCAATTTAACGCTGTTTATATCCCAATGTTTGATGAAGCCAAAAAAGACACTGGAAAAGCCTTAAGCCCCCTCTATGACTGGCGCGAGATGACCACTTATATCCGTCGTCCGCCGTATTGGGAAGGCAAGATGGCGGCGATGAATAAGCTCAAAGGTATGCGTCCACTGGCGGTACTTGGTGATAACATCACCACTGACCATTTATCACCGTCTAACGCGATTTTGGGCGATTCAGCAGCTGGCGAGTACCTTGATACCATGGGTTTACCTAGCGAAGATTATAATTCTTATGCAACCCATCGCGGCGACCATTTAACTGCGCAGCGCGCAACCTTTGCCAATCCTAAGTTATTAAATGAGATGGTACGCGACGAGAACGGTGACGTTATTCAAGGGTCATTGGCTCGCGTCGAGCCACAAGGTCAGGTCATGCGCATGTGGGAAGCGATTGAAACCTATATGAACCGCGAGCAACCGCTTATTATTATCGCCGGCGATGGTTATGGTCAAGGCTCAAGCCGTGATTGGGCTGCCAAAGGTGTGCGCCTAGCAGGGGTTGAAGTCGTCGTCGCTGAAGATTTTGAACGTATCCATCGTCAAAACTTGGTCGGTATGGGCGCGCTACCTTTGCAGTTTAAAGAAGGGGTCAATCGTAATACCTTAAATATAGATGGTACTGAAATATTCGATATCGAAGGCGAAGTATCCGCTCGTGGTGAGATGACATTGGTCATTAACCGTAAAGACGGCACAGTCGATAAAGCGCCTGTTATCTGCCGTTTAGATACCGCTGATGAGGTCAAAATGTATAACGCTGGCGGTATGCTACAACGCTTTGCCAAAGAATTTATCGATGGCACGCTTGATATTGCTTAGGGCTTAAAAGTTTTGAGTAAATAAAAAGAAGAGCCGATGTTGTATAAATTATACGGCATCGGTTTTTATTTGCTTTTGTATTCTATACATTGACTTTTTTTTGCTTACATCTAAGTGTTGGATAATAGTAGCTAAATATTGAGCTTCCTTAACCAATGGCGTAATATGTACTATATATTGTACAAGTTATCAAACACATCATAAAAGGAGTAAGTCATGAGAGTCGTTAGTTTTTCAGAAGCCAGAAAGCATTTGAAATCCGTCCTAGATACGGTGAACGATGATGCCAACGCCACTATCGTAACCCGCCGTGACGCTGATGATGCGGTAGTGATGTCACTTGATTATTACAATAGCCTGATGGAAACCGTCTATCTACTGAAATCTCCTGCCAATGCAGCACACTTAGCGGAATCTATTGCCCAATATAAAGCTGGCAAGACTGTGACGCGTGAGCTAATGGATACAGCAGAAGACAGTGATAAAAGTGATCGTAGCAGCGATGACAATGAGCATACCGATAGCGACATTGAGAATGCTTGAACTCAAAGGCTTTAATCAATCCAAAAGGTTTAATAATGAGTGAGCAACTAGCATGGACAGATGCGGCGTGGAAAGACTATCTATACTGGCAAACACAAGACAAAAAAACCCTCAAACGTATTAACAAACTTATCACCGAATGTAAGCGTAATCCGTTCGAAGGCATTGGTAAACCTGAACCCCTAAAAGAAAACCTATCTGGATTTTGGTCAAGACGCATCGATGACACCAATCGGTTGGTATATGCCGTCGATGATAATTATCTGACAATTATCTCGTGTCGTTATCATTATTAATAAGCATTTTTAGTCGTTCATATTTATTTATCAATAATACTATCTCAACCTAATTTTATAACAATACAAAAAGGACTTAATACAGTGGCCCAAACCCATTCTAAATCAGAACCAAGATTCGCCCCACAAATCTCCGTTCCTGCTACTTATATGCGTGGTGGTACGTCAAAAGGCACGTTCTTTAAGCTCTCTGACTTGCCTGAGCGCTGCCAAATTGCTGGCAAGGCGCGCGATAATTTTCTGCTACGTGTCATCGGTAGCCCTGATCCTTATGGTAAGCAAATTGACGGCTTAGGCAATGGCAGCTCTAGCACTTCTAAGACAGTGATTCTATCTCCAGCAGATGATGATAGCCACGATGTGAACTATCTTTTTGGACAAGTTAATATCGCCAAGCCCATGATTGATTGGGCGGGGAACTGTGGTAATTTAACCGCTGCGGTAGGTGCTTGTGCGATTAATATGGGTTTGGTCGATGCCGATAAAATAGCTAATAGTATTAATGACAGTACGGCTAACGGCATTTGCGAAGTACGTATTTGGCAAGAGAATATCGGCAAAACCATTATTGCCCACGTTCCTGTCTATCTAGACGAACAAAGCAAGGTGCAAGTGCAAGAAACCGGTGATTTTGAACTAGATGGTGTGACCTTCCCTGCTGCTGAGGTTAAGATTGAATTTATCGACCCGGTTGACTCCTCTAGTGATATGTTCCCGACCAATAATCTAGTCGATGATTTTGATGTCTCAGGCTGTGGTTTAGATACTGATAGCGTCAAAGCAACTTTTATCAGTGCAGGCATCCCAACTATTTTTATGAAAGCAGAAGATTTGGGCTTTACCGGTACTGAGCTACAAGGCGATATCAACAGCGACAGTGGAACTTTGGCTAAGTTAGAGGCAACCCGTGCTAAAGGCGGTGTGGCGATGGGTTTATTTAAAGATGTCAGCGAGGCACAAAGCAGTCAACATATTCCAAAAATTGCTTGGGTTGCTCCTGCGCAAAGTTATAGCGCCTCAAGTGGTAAAGCCGTTGATGCAGCAGATATTGACTTAGTGGTACGCGCCATGAGTATGGGGCAATTGCATCATGCGATGATGGGTACGGCAGCGGTCGCGATTGCCGCAGCAGCGACGACGCAAGGTACACTGGTTAACCAAGCGGCAGGTGCTGGCGAGTTAGGTGAAGTACGTTTCGGTCATCCATCAGGAACGCTTTTAGTTGGTGGAAAAACCGAACTGGTAAATGGACGCTGGCAAGCCAAAAAAGTCTCGATGAGTCGCTCAGCCCGTCGTATCATGGTTGGTGAAGTGTTTGTACCAGCGGATACCTTTTAAACTTCAAATAGGTTTTTATGCCAACCCGTCCCCAATCACGCCATGTGCAGTTAGATAAAAAGCCGCCGGTCGAAAAAAAAGAGCGGCGGGCGCTACTGTGGGATATCCTTAAAAAGCTTGCTGTATTTGCAAAACCTTATCGCTTACTAATTATCGCCACGCTGATACTAACGGTGTTTGGCTCCTTTACCGCGCAAGTTAATGCCTTTGTGCTGCGCTATGCCGTGGATACTTTGACCGAAATAGCTACCCTTGCCGAGCCATGGGAAGCAGGTCTACGTATGCTAGGCATTATCAGTGCAGTACTTTTAACCAAAGAGATTTTATCGATATTTATCTCTTTTGGGCAACGCTTTTTCGGTGAAAAGATTCGTATTAATCTGTCGCGTGATTTATCACAAAAAATCATTGAGCGCATCCTAACCTATCGCATGGCGTTTTATACCAGTAGCGAAAACGATAGCGGTAAGCTGCAAACCCGTATTGATTATGGCGTTAGCAGCTTAACCAGCTTGGTGCAAAACTTCTTTATCGATATGTTGCCGCTGTTTGCCAGTGCAATCGTCTCGCTTATCATTATGTTTTCGACCAACTTTTGGATAGGCTTGGTTGGTCTGGTTATCATCCCGATTTACTTTTTTATCAGTCAAAAACAAGCAAAGCGTTTGCAAGGTTTTCGGCGGCAGATGCGTGGCTTTAGAGAGGCCAAAAGCGGTTTGGTTATCTCGCTGATTAACTCTATCAGTGTGGTAAAGTCCTTTGTACGTGAGTCTATCGAAGCGGAAAAGCATCTACAGATTCAAAAAGACATGACCGACAATCAGCTGCGCATTCGTAGTATTGGTTTTATTTATGATGCGATAAAAACCTTTATCGAGCAAATCGGCGTGGTGGTGATTATTTTACTGACCGCCTACTTTGTATTAAAGGGTCAGATGACCATTGGCATGATTTTATTCCATGTAATGCTGTTTCAGAACGTCGCCGCTCCTATCCGCCAGTTACACCGTATTTATGATCAAATTAATAATGCTCTGACCTATGCCGAAGGCTTTTTTGAGATATTAGAGGACGAAAGCCAAGTTGAAAATATCACTGGTAGGAGCAGTAAAGATTTAAAAGGACATATTAAGCTTAAAAACGTCGACTTTACTTATCCTAATGGCACCCAAGCGCTAAAAGATGTCAGCTTTACCATCAAGCCCAATCGTATTACTGCCTTAGTGGGCCTCTCCGGTGCTGGCAAGAGCACCATTATTAGCTTATTAGTAAAGTTTTATGCGCCAGATAGCGGCAGCATCTATCTCGATGGGCATGACTTAGCCGACTGCGATACCCATGAATTGCGGCAAAATATCGGTTTAGTACTACAAAGCAATCACATTTTTTCGGGTACGATTGGCGAAAATATCCGCTATGGTGATATGAATGCAACTGATGAAGATATTATCATTGCCGCAAAAAAAGCCTCGATTCATGAGCAAATCATGTCGCTAGCAAAAGGCTATGAGAGTACCGCAAAATCCCTATCTGGCGGACAGCAGCAACGTATCGCGTTGGCACGTATGTTTTTAAAGGATCCGCCGATTGTGTTTTTGGATGAGCCAACCGCTAGCCTTGATGCGATTGCCAGTCAACAGGTCAAAAAGAGCCTTGATTTGATTAAAAAAGACCGTACCGTCATTATGGTGTCGCACAATATCGCTCAGATCATCGATGCTGATGACTTGGTGGTGATAGAAAATGGTCGTGTGGTTGAGACCGGCACGCACGAAGCGCTATATGAGCAGCGCGGCAAGTACTTTGAGATATTCAGCGCCATGTCAGATAGCCTAAACTTAGATAAAATCAGTCAAACCTTAAATAGTTAATGTGGGGCTAAATCGTTATAATGCTCATTCTTTAATGCATGATTTATCTTTAAGTGCTACTACTACCCTCTAAATTGTTAAAAGCTATTTGACTATGACCTGTGAATTTTCGATAAAAACCTTTGATGAATTAACCTCCGTTGATCTGTATCACATTTTAAAAGCACGCTCGCAAGTATTTGTCGTCGAGCAGAACTGCCCCTATCAAGATATGGACGAAGTGGACTTTGATTGCTTACATCTGGTCGCACACCAAAACGAGCAGCTGATTGGCTATTGCCGCATCATCCCGCCTGTGTTCAATACCAAAAAATCCGCCGTCACCCCATCAGGCCCTATTCCCTCAATTGGTAGAGTGCTGGTATTGGCAGCGCACCGCGGTGACGGTATCGCCCGCCAAATGATGCTAGAGGCTATCAAGTATTGCCGTAAAAAGTACGGTAAGAAACCTATCATCATCTCAGCTCAGACTTATTTACTAAACTTTTACCAATCGCTTGGGTTTATCGCTGAAGGTGAGTATTATCTCGAAGACGGTATTGAGCATGTCGTCATGGTGCTACCTGTTATTAAAAAGGTAAAAGTAAAAAAAGAAAGCTCAGGTACGGCAAGCAGCATTCTTAGCTTCTTATTATTGATACTAGCGGTATTGTTTATCATTGGCTTACTATATTTAATGGTTTAAACCATTGTTTCTCCCAAGGCAAGTCTTACACTACTTCACTGTGGTTCAGTTGTGAGTATGCTATTTTTGATAGCAGGCTTATCAGTTCATCATAGAATTGATAGGCTATCATCATATCTGACTCAAGGAAGAGGTAACGATTATGTCCAATGTCGAAAGCAATGTCCGACCAGAGTATGACAGTGAGATTGAAAAAATTGCCGATTATGTGCGCAATTATTCTATAGATAGTGACTCCCCTAATAGCGCTGATGCTTGGAATACCGCTCGCTACTGCCTGATGGATACCATCGGCTGTGGATTACTGGCACTGCGCTTCCCTGAATGTACCAAGCATTTAGGTCCTGATTGCGTCGATCAAATCACCCCTAATGGCGCGCGTGTGCCTGGCACCTCTTACCGCCTAGACCCTATCAAAGCCGCCTTTGATATCGGCTGTATCGTACGCTGGCTTGATTATAATGATACTTGGCTCGCTGCCGAATGGGGTCACCCTTCTGATAATTTAGGGGCGATTTTGGCAGTGGCGGATTATATCAGCCAGCAAAACGTCAGTCAGGGTCATCCGCCGCTTATCATGAAAGACGTGTTAGAAGCCATGATTATGGCGCATGAGATTCAAGGGGTATTGGCATTAGATAACTCCTTTAATCGTGTGGGTCTTGATCATGTGTTTTTAGTCAAGTTAGCATCGACCGCTGTCGTTGCCAAGCTGTATAAACTACCACATGAGCGCATCATGGCTGCTATCTCGCAAGCTATCGTGGATGGTCAAGCATTACGTACCTATCGTCATGCACCCAATGCCGGTAGCCGTAAGTCATGGGCCGCAGGCGATGCTACCAGTCGCGCCGTACGGTTGGTTGATATAACGCGCCGCGGTGAAATGGGCATTCCTTCTGCACTGACAGCACCGCAGTGGGGTTTTTATGATGTACTCTTTAGCCATACCAATAAGGATTTGGCGCTTAAGCCTGAAAACGAGCGGCGCTTTACCTTTCAGCGCGAGTTTGGCAGCTATGTGATGGAAAACATCTTATTTAAGATAAGCTTCCCTGCCGAGTTTCATGCGCAAACCGCTTGCGAGGCGGCTGTTATTTTGCATCCGCGCATCGATGATAAAATGGATGAGATTGAAAAAATCGTCTTAACCACTCATGATTCAGCCATTCGGATTATCTCCAAAGAAGGAATGCTGGCCAACCCTGCCGATCGAGATCATTGTTTACAGTATATGGTTGCAGTGGCGTTACTCACTGGTGATTTGATGGCAGAAAACTATGAAGACGACTATCATGCCGAGCATCATATTTTGATTGATGGTCTGCGCCGTAAGATGATCGTTGAAGAAGATGCGGGGTATTCAAAAGACTACCATGATCCCAGTAAGCGCTCGATTGCCAATGCGATACAGGTGTTTTTTAAAGATGGTAGCAGCACCGATAAAGTAGCAATTGAATACCCTATCGGGCATAAACGCCGCCGCGCTGAAGGCATCCCTGTGTTGGAGGCTAAGTTCCGTGCCAGTCTGGCCACGCGTTTTATTGACAGTCGTTGTACAGAGATTTTTGCACTCTGTAGCGACCAGCAGCGGTTAGAGCATACACCCGTAAACGAGTTTATGGATTTATTTGTCGCCTACTAATAACCTACCAAGGTATCGACTCTCCTGCCCAATCTACAAAACTTCCTGATTGGGCGGCACTCATCTTGCTAAGTACCTCAAGCAAGCATTCAGCACTGTAGGCTGGCGAGAACAACTGTCCGTCAGCCACATTTCCTTGGAACGGTGCTGATAGCTGGGTATTGACAGTGCCCGGCTGCATGACTACCACGCAAACGTTTTTAAGTGAGCGCCCCCATTCAATACTCAAGTTTTTCATGCCCATATTAAGCGCCGCTTTACTCATGCGGTAGCTGTACCAACCGCCAAGCTGATTGTCACTGATACTACCCACCCGCGCTGATATCGTTGCAAAAATCGCCGGCTTATCCATGCTACGTTCAGATTTTGCCAATAGCGGCTTGATATGTTTGGCAATGAGCAAGCTTGCCAAAGCATTGACTTGCATATTCTGTAAAAAAAACTCACTTTCAATCTGCTGTAGTGCTTTTTCAGGCTGACGTATCTTGGTATGCAGCAGTCCAGCACAGTTAATCACCCAATCTATATGAGCAGTTTGCTGCTTGATCGTATCAGCTGCATGCTTGATACTTTGCTCGTCACAGATATCCATCGCTATCCAATACAGATTGTCTGCTTCAAAATCAGGGATACTTTTATGGTACGTGGCAAAAACACGAACGTCAGCATTGGTAATGGCAAGTTTATTCGTAGTAGTTTGTAGCAGCTGCTCAACCATGGCTTTGCCGATACCACCTGTACCACCGATGATAAAATAATTTTTAGTATGCATAAGGCGTTTATCCTTGTGATTATTTTTAGCGTCTATGATGCAAGATTTAAGACCATGCTTTTAATATCTTGATTCAATTCAAGCACATTTACCATAGAGTAAATGTGTCACTGATATTAAGCACTAATAATAGGATGAATTTTTGCCGTATTATTTTGATAAAAAATGATATATACAAGAAAAAAGCTGCCAGTTATGACAGCTTCTTATAGGTTTGCTTTAATTGTCCTGACTTTCTTAGCTTCTGATTTTAGCTGCTAGTGATGCGCGGGTTCCTTTGATATAGGAATCTCTTTACCATCGCAATCAAACAATTTGCCTTCCGTAAAATAATCGCCTTCATAGAGGTCAATCATTACCACAGGACGCACTGAGCGGTCTTCTGTACCAGCAACGAATACCGACTGTTGGTCTGAATTGCCTACTTTTAGGTGGTTGAACAATAAGTTTAGAGCGATGGCCATAATGGCAGCAGAGCTGATACCAGAATGGAAAATCGTTGCAAACCAATCTGGGAATTGATCATAAAATGCTGGGGCGGCAATCGGTAACATACCAAAACCGATAGAAGTCGCCACAATGATAAGGTTCATATTATTGGTGTAGCTGACCTGTGCAAGTGTACGTATGCCACTGGCAGCAACCGTACCAAACAATACGATACCGGCGCCGCCTAGTACCGCGGTAGGAACGGTTGCGATAACACGACCCATGATTGGCATTAAGCCCAAAACAACCAGAATAATACCGGCATAAGCGACGACAAAACGGCTTTTAACACCCGTTACGGCGACCAAGCCTACGTTTTGCGCAAAAGCACTTTGGGTAAATGAGCCAAATATAGGGGCAATCATACTGGCTGCCATATCAGCCCGTAGGCCATTGCCCAGACGTTTTGAATCGATATCTGTCTCAATAATATCACCAACTGCCAAAATATCTGCTGAGGTTTCGACTAAAATCACCAATACTACGATAAACATAGAGATAATTGCCGCAATCTCAAAAGTCGGCATACCAAAATGGAACGGTGATGGGAAAGCAAAAATAGCCCCTGTGGTGATACCAGAAAAATCAACCAAGCCTAACGCCCAAGCGACAAAGGTACCAATGACCATCGCAAGCAAAATGGATAGACGGCTGATAGCCGCATTACCAAGCTTACTGAGCAATAACACCATCGCTAGCGTGAAGCCGGCAAGACCAATATTGGTCATACTTCCAAAGGTAGGTAAGTTACTGTTGCCGCCCATTGCCCAGCGCGCAGCAACTGGCATCAAAGTCAAACCAATGGTGGTAATCACAGTGCCCGTCACTAATGGCGGGAAGAATTTGATGATTTGAGAGAAAATGGGCGTGATCAAAAAGCCCAAAGCAGAAGCGGCAATAACCGCACCGAATACAGAAGGCAGTCCGCCGCCCGTTGTCACAATCGCAACCACAGTTGCAACGCTTGCAAACGACACACCTTGTACCAGTGGCAGCTGACAGCCAAAGAAGGGCACACCAATCGTTTGCAATAAAGTCGCAAGTCCACCGACAAATAGTGAAGCTGCTATCAACAAACCGATTTCAGCGGGCAATAACCCAGCTGCCTGCCCTACAATCAAGGGAACCGCAATAATCCCGCCGTACATGGTCAGTACATGTTGAAAACCATAAGCAATATTGGCACCAATGCCCAAATTTTCATCTTCTGGGCGGGCAACTGCCGATTGAGAAGTAGATTTAATATCCATATTAAATAGCCGTCCTTCGTGTTCTGTTGTTTCTGTTGGTGATATGTTCTAGGCTCGTTCTTCGACAATTCCTAGAATGGGACTCAAGATTGTTATTCATCGCTAAAAAGGCAATACGCCCCTTTATTCATCAATCCTTATTCTTTATCAGCGATAACGCCACTTTTGGCTATAGCGACAGATAGCGCTGTGTATAATCTGAATTTGACATTAGAATAGGGATGAATACTGCATAAAATATTTAAATCAGGATTCTAATGTGTTTTTAGCATACCGCTTATTTATCATAACTGCTAGCGATTATTGACCAAATGGTCAGGTTTTTTGTTAGCAGGACAAATATAGCCAAAATTGATACCTATAACCATCAGAGATAAAGCCATAATGGCATCAACAAACACGGTTTAATGATTAAAATTCCCAAAATATTTCACCTATCATTTCACATTGATTAAACGGACATCAGACCATGCTATCACCCCAAGACCAATTGACTGAGCTGGTACGGACACTTGAAACCCAGCAGCATGTCTTTGCTACTGATCCGCTACTGATCACCGAAAAACTACAGGGTGAGGATGGAAAGCCCATGCAAAAACTGCACCGCCGCGCCTCACGTATTGATAGTAACGGTGCGCTGGCGCGTGTACTTGGTAAGATTGATAGTCGCATAAAGAGCATCATGGTGATCATGAGTGTGGTGTGGTGTATCTCTGGATTTTTGGGATTGTTTACGCTGCTGCAGACTAATGTGGTTAATTTCTTTTATGTGCTGGTCTGTTTGCTTGGTTTTCATAGCCTTATGCTGCTTGGCTGGCTAGTCATGACTTTGATGAATCAAGGTAAGCAGTCCTCGAATTGGTTTGCCAGCTTTGTCAGTCCCAGCTATCTTATTCGCGGTAAAGATGATGTGACTAAGGCGGCAGTTGAGCTATACGAGAGACAGTTGCAACATAGCGGTATGCGCTGGTATTTGGGGCGCTTTAGCCATCAACTATGGCTTGCTACCTTGACTGGTATGCTGCTTGCGATTATTTTTCTGTTAATTGTGCGTCAGTATAGTTTTAGCTGGGAGTCAACGCTGCTATCGGATCAGGCGCTGATTACTTTGACTCAGGTACTTGGCTGGTTACCAAGTATGGTAGGTTTTGATGTGCCAGACAGTACGGCTATCGTTGAGAGCCGCTTGGTGACTGATGCCATGCCGCTATCGGTCGCGCGGCAATGGGCGGGATTGTTAGTCGGTAGTTTATTGATGTACGGTATCGTACCAAGAGCGATTGCTTGGGCGTTTTGCGCACTGATGTTCCGCCGTAAAAAAATGCGTTTGGACATCAAGCAGCCTTATTACCAAAAGATTTTGAACTTTTGGCAGCGCCATGTGGTTGATGCTGATGATTTCAAAGAAGCGCCTGCGCCTATTGCGCCCAAAGCTACTGTCAGTGCTGGCAAGAAACTGGTTGCCTTACTTGAATATCCAGCAGAGCAGGATAACTGGTGGCAATTGGGTCTCGATACTGAAACGACCGACGTTGAAGATTTTGGTATCGTTGATGACCGTGATGATATGGCACGGCTAAAATCTTACTTAGAGGCAAATCCGGTACAGGTATTACTTGGTATTCATTTTAAAGCGCTGCCTGACCGCGGTACATTGCGTAAACTTGATCAAATCGCCAGTCATGCCAAACACGGGCTGATTGTACAACTTTTAAACGATAGCAGCTCATTAGACCCGTTAGATGAAAACCAGCATTTAGAAACACAGAACGTTCGTTATCAGCAGTGGCAAACCGCCCTATCTGCTCGAAAAATTGGTTTAATTAATAACTGAGGTTCAGCAATGTTGCCTGAAATCTGTTTTTTAGATGATAGCTTATTGAACTTATACCGAAATAACGCTCAATTTGTTCTACAATAAATAGCTATGATGTTTTGGATACTACCAATCAATATAAGAATCTATTATGAATAATGACAATAATAATCAGGGCAATCACACGCAAAACAGCCTGCAAAAAAATGATGATTCGGCAGGGGTTTTTGCTGATAAAGCGTACGAAGTCGATCCTCAGGCATTAAATGAACCGGAAGTCAGCCACAGGGTAGCTAAAAAAACCATTGCTAGTGGTGAGGCACTAAAGCTTGCGGTCGTCGGTCATACCAATACGGGTAAGACCTCTATATTGCGTACCCTATTACGTGATGTTTATTTCGGTGAAGTAAAAAACGAAGCGGCGACCACCCGTCATGTGGAGCGTGCCCAGCTAACAGATAGCCAAACCGGTGAAGTACTGGTTGCCCTATATGATACCCCAGGTTTGGAAGACGCGTCTGGGCTGATGGATTGGCTCGAGGACAATACTGCCAGTCGCCGGGATGGTATTGAGCGCTTACAGCAATTTTTGGCAGCAGATATTGCCCAAGCTGATGATGGGTCAAGTGACAATAATAGCAATGAAAATTATAGTCAAGAAGCAAAAGTTATCCGTCAGCTGTTAGCAAGTGATATGGCTATCTATGTCGTCGATGCACGCGAGCCGGTACTCGGTAAGTATAGAGACGAGCTGGCTATTTTATCTTGGGCTGCGATTCCTGTTATGCCGGTATTTAACTTCACTGATAGCCAAGATGCCAATATAGATGAGTGGCAGACCATGCTGGCACGTCGTAATTTGCACATCTCGACACGCTTTGACTCTGTGGCCTTTGAGTTTGAAGATGAAATGCGCTTATGGCAGAATCTTGCCACTATGCTCACCCACTCAGAGATGCTTGAGCAATTAATGGCTCGCCGCACGGAGAATTGGGCACAGTTATATGATGAAGCCAATATTATCATTGCCGACTTTTTGTTAAACGTTGCGGCTTTTGTACGAGAGATTGGCGAAGATGATGACCCCATGCCGGTATTACAGCAAATGCAAGAAGCGGTCAGACAGAGCGAACGTGCCATGCAGCATAACCTGCTCAATTTATATAAGTTTTATGATAATGACGTAGCGGCAACGCCACTTGAATTACAGGCTTATCAGCAAGACCCATTCGACCCCGAGCTTCTCAAAAGCTATGGTATTCGCACCACATCTGGTGCTGCGGCTGGCGCGTTACTAGGACTGGGTATTGATGCGGCCGCTCTTGGCACAACCTTGGGGTTAGGCGCTGCTATCGGTGGTATCGCAGGTGGATTGCTCTCCAATACTGGCAGTATCGCCGATAAAATATCAGGGGTTAAGCGGTTATATATCGACCCTGCAACATTGACTTTGCTTGCAACGCGAGCGCTTGATTTGCTCACTGCCCTACGTCACCGTGGGCACGCGGCAACAGATGCTACGCAGCTAATATATAATGGCGAGACATCAATTGGTGATACTGATGATGAGAGTAGTAATGTCATAACGCCATGGGCAACACACAAATTGCCAAGCGAGCTCAAAAAAGCCCGCGGTAAACCGCAGTGGTCATCACTCAGTAGTGGTAAATCTGAACAAGCACAGCTATCACGAGCAGATATGGCGTGGTCGCTGGCAAGTAAGCTACAGTCATATAAACCTGAGCAATAATAAATAATAGCCAAGCTTCAAAGTGGTAGATGTGGTTACTTAAGGAGATGAGTGTAACAATGCACTTAATGCTTTTGTACCGCGTACGTCGGTTTGTTGCAGATATATTGGATATAGCGGATACTTGGGAAAGCTTTGCTCAATATCTTGCATGAGTTGCTGTTGGCGCTCAGCTCGATGACGCCAAAACACATCAGACTGGTTCGGTGCTATCAACTGATTGATAACGATTGCGGCTGGTATAAGCTTACTGTCTTCTAGCTGCTCTATCGCTCGCTTGGTTTCAGCCAGTGGCAATACATCAGCTGTCATAATCAATACTATGGCGGTTTGTGTACGGTCATGCAGTAGTAACCCTGCCTGACGAAACAGCTGTTTGCGCTTTTCGAGTACGGATACTGCCTGCTCCCAGCGGTCGGTTTTTTTTGCGGCAAATGGATTGGCTAAATCCTTTTTATTATCGTCGTTTTGACTGCTTTTTATATTGTGACTGCCTAAATGATCAACTACAGAGCGCAGTTTTGCTTGCCTTCGCTGCTGCGCGAGCAATCCATCTGTCCATGCTCCCATCATCTCAGGCAACACTAACAAGCGCAGTGTATGCCCTGTCGGTGCCGTATCAAAAATAATATGCTCATAGCCTGCATCTGCTGCCGCAACCAAGTGCTGACACATGGATTCGAGCATGGCAGCTTCTTGTGCGCCAGGTGCTGATTTTGATAGCCGTAGATGCTCGCGAATTTTTGGCATCATGTCTGGATTGGCATAAGAGGTGATGGTGCGTTCAACTTGGGCAAAATGCTCATCAACGATGATATCAGGGTTTAGTTCAATAGCATCTAGACAAGAAGTTACGACTGTTTTTTGATTTTTGAGCGGGACGTTTAGCACATCGCCCAAGCTGTGTGCTGGATCCGTCGAGACAATCAGTGTCTTTTTGCCTTGATTGGCATAATAGCTGGCAAGTGCGGCGGCAGTGGTGGTTTTACCGACACCGCCCTTGCCACCGATAAATATAATCGGCTGCTTTGCCAGTTGCTCTACCAATGCGGGTAAAGGGTGTAATGCCATACTTGTATCTCATTTTAGTTAATTCAGGTTAGTTAGTTTAGGTAAACTAGCAACAACCTACATGGTCAAAAGGGCATCTATCCATACCCATACGTGTATGCCATTCATGGAAGTTTTCTAAAAATAGCGGTTGTAACTCTAACGTATAAAAGCTGGCTGGATTATCGATACCTAAGCTTTCCGCAAACATGAGTAGCATGAAAAAATCTTCCTCATCACGTGCGGCGCGTGCCATCGTTTGACGATAAGGCGCATGATAAAACTCATTTAACCCTGCCGCAAATCTTTGCCACCATGGCTCAATATTTTTTATGGGTTTTGTTATATCCGTGTTTTCCATATCATTCTTCTTTTTCGGATGCTTATTAACCATCATGCCTATATGAGACAAAAAACGCCAGCAATTGCTGCTAGCGTTTTTTTAGATACTTGGTTAACTCAGTATTTAATAGAAATTAGAGATTACTTTTGCCTTTATGTATTGACCATTCTTTGCGTAATACAGATAGACTCTCAAACGTCACTAAAATCGTGGCTATCAAGATAATGATATCCATAATAATAAGCAGCCAATTACCATCATTAAAGAAGGTTTTTAGCTGAATCAATAACGCAAAAACGGTCATAACCAGCAAGAACGATAATGGTCCTAAGGTATACCATACTGGTCTGCCTTTACGTAACAAGATGACGGTGACAATCATCAAGGTTAATGCAGCCATGAGCTGATTTGTCGTACCGAATAACGGCCAAATAATCATACCGCCAGCACCATCGATGCCACCAGCACCAAAGGCTAATAACAAACAGCTACCAACGGCAAGCAATGTTGCTACCACACTTTTATTTAAAACGGGCAGTTTATAAATCTCACCAAATTCTTGGAAGATATAACGTTGCAGACGTACCCCAGTATCCATCGTAGTACCAGCGAACAATGCTGCCATTACCGTCAACATCGTCTGTGATAAAACCATATCTATGCCAACACCTGCATTTAGTATGGTCGCACCGCCATCGATAAAGGCACCAATAGAGCCATCGCCAAATTTTTGATAAACCGCTTCCCAGTCACCAAGGGTTGCAAAGCCTGCTGTTGCCGCAAGTATCGCGCCAAGTGCCAGCATACCCTCACCCATGGCACCGAAGTAACCAACGAAACGTACATCTTCTTCTTTATCAATCTGCTTAGACGTCGTACCCGTTGCTACCAAACCATGAAAGCCTGAAATTGCACCACAAGCAATGGTCACAAACAATAAAGGCAGCATAGACGGCGTGCCTATTGGCAGTGCGGTATTTACCGCTGGCGCGACAATATTTGGTGTGGCGATAAAGATAGCGGCGTATAATAAAATAAGACCGACAAATAATTGTAAGCCATTGATATAATCACGCGGCTGTAAGAGCATCCAAACCGGTAACAAAGATGCGATTGCCGCATAAACAAATAAAATAATAATCCAAACGGCATTGTCAGGTAACCCTAAAAAAGTCTCAGGCAATACCACAGGGAACATAGGGCCAAGATAGATAAGTCCGTATAGAGCGGCGACCCCAATGATTGAGACCCAAACCAGATTCATCTTATAGCGATAAATACACTGACCGATGATAAAGGCGACTATCAAAGCGCCCCACACTGGCAGTACCGCGGATGGGGTTTTTATCATCATATTGGCAATCGCGACGCCGAATACCGCATTTACCATGAGTAATAATAAAAAGATGACAATCATCATCAAGCTACGTACACGCGTACCCATGACGGTACCGGCAATCGAGCCAATTGACTGACCTCGATTGCGCATACTTGCCCAAATGGCGGACATGTCGTGGACACCCGCCATAAAAATCGTACCCAATACCACCCATATGATGGCAGGTACCCAGCCCCAAATAACTGCAATGGCAGGACCAATAATCGGAGCTGCTCCTGCGACTGAAGTAAAATGGTGACCCCATAATACGTATTTATTGGTGGGGATATAATCCACCCCGTCTTTCATGGTATGCGCTGGCGTGGGGATACTGTTATCCAATGCCAAGATTTTAGTGGCGATAAATTTTGAGTAAAACAGATAACCGCAAAGCATCGCGGCAACAGCGAACACGAGCACGATCGCACTATTCATCTTATCTCTCCCTAGACAAGTAATGGGTAGCCTTACAAGTTCAAGCTTTTTAATGTAGAGTTTAAAAAATATGTTAAATTAGTCGGCGGTTAGTGACTTAGTGACTTATTAGCTTAGTGACTTAGTGTACTTTTCCATAGGCTGTGCATCAAAGGAATTTGGTCATATTATCCATTGAGGCGTTACAGTCCATAGTTAGCACTCTCACTAATTAGTATATGATATGGTGAATCTTTGGTTTAAACCCATTCAAATACTAACCGATTTAACGATGAATGTAACGCTGGTTCAACATGAAAAACAACAAATAAAGGAAACATCATGGCGCATTATTTTGGGTTCGTACCTTCAGACAAATTAAAAGCATTAATTGTTGAGGCTGAGCAAGTCGTTGAATCAAATGAGAAGGTGGATTACTACCCATATCGTGACGCTCTGACGCACCAAACAGCACGTGATCTGATTGATAATCTGCTGATTGGTTTGGTTGAGATTATTCCAAACCCTGAGCGCCAAGCTTCTATGCGTAAAGTGGTCGTTACCGTTGAGCGCGCGACCGATACCTTGCTTAATATTTTATTGGGTAAAGAAAACAACGACGAAGTACTGCCAAGCTTTCATTTTTTAAGAGATCGCGCCACGTTTATTGATAATGACGGTATCAAACGTGTGGGTTTTAAATTGTCAGAGACACATGCGGATATTATTGCTAAAGGTTTTGCCGCCATTACTCCTGAACATGTGGATACTGAGATTTTTAAGACTGCGCTTGAAACCATGAATGAAGAAACCTTGACCCATTTTATCAGTCGTTTTGCTGAAACCTTAAAACTGGGTATGATTAAACGAAAATCTGTACCCGTTGCCAAAGCTGCTATCGATAAAGGTATGAATATGGCACTTAATAAACTGTTGCCTGACCTACCCGACAGCTCATTGAATCGCTTGGCGAATTATTACCGCCCTTTTATTGTAGAAAAGCCAGAATAACTGCCATTATTTGATTAATTTTGTCCTAAAAGTGAGATGGTATTGGGCAAATTCGCTAAAATTTGCTAAAATAAGCGGCACTTTTTACCGAAGGCGCATCCGATGACCCAAATCAGCAATCAAGAAATCGAAAAAACATTACGTAACTCAGAATGCTTAATCAGCAGTATAGAAGTTGCTGCCGCATATGAGCGCTTGGCCGCTCAGCTTAACCTGCATTACGCTGGTCTAAACCCGATTGTTATGGTCGTTATGAATGGTGGGCTTATCCCAGCCGGTCAATTGCTGACTCACCTGACCTTTTATCATCGTATGCACTATATCCATGCATCACGCTATCGTGATAATTCAGGAACCAATGAGTTAGATTGGAAGTTCAAACCTGATGTTAGTATCGAAGGTGAGCATGTATTGCTGATTGACGATATTTTTGATGAAGGGATCACGCTAAAAACAGTTGTAGAAGAATTGAGCAAAGAGAAACCTTTATCACTTGAATGTTGTGTTTTGCTGAACAAAGAGCATGATCGTAAAGTTGAAGGTTTTGATGTAGATTTCATTGGTATCAATGTCGCCGATCGTTATGTATATGGCTGTGGTATGGACTTCCATGGTTACTTACGTCACCTGCCCGGTATCTACGCTATTAAAGAAGACAAGATTTAATCAGTTTTTGGTTAACTTAATAGCACATTAAAAAAGCGCCCACTGGGTGCTTTTTTAATGCTCAATAATAAATATAGCTATACGTAGTTACGTATTTTTTTGATGATATATACTTACTCAAAATGCAGTTCCAAACCTGTATGGCGCTCAGTTGGTGTCTGAACCGCCTTTTCAAAAGCCTGTTTTGTGCTGTATATAGAAACCCGTTTTTTGGCACGGGTTACCGCCGTATAAATAAGCTCTTTGCTCAAAAGCCGTGCATGATTATTATCAAAAGTAATGGCCACATGGTCAAACTCAGACCCTTGCGACTTATGAATAGTCATAGCATATGCTGTGGCGATTACCTCTTCATTTAGCAGATTGACAGCAATACCCTGCGCTTTATTCTCAAAAAACACTTCAAGTCGACCTCTTTCATCTCCTGTTTGTAAACAAAAACCGATATCACCATTAAATAGTCCCAGTTCATAATTGTTTTGTAGGATCATCACCGGGCGACCATGAAACCATGTATTTTGTCCTAGTGGCAGCTTTAGCTCAGTAAGGTGCCATTGAGTGAGATAGTTATTGATGTAATGATCACCCCATTCACCATTATGACCAGCAGTTAACACTCTAAAATGATTAAAAGTTTGCATTAGTGTAGTAACGATAGTTTTTACTGATTCTGGCACGGATTTTTCTATTGGATTTTCCAGTAATGATTTAACTTTAATTAAGTATGAATGGTAATTTTTAGATAGATTTGAAATTATTTTATTATTGCTTAGGCTATTTTTTATCTTATTATCAATAACTATCTCTGTTTGCAGCGTATTTATATATTGAAAGCTCAGTACCTTATCCTGCCGTAACAACTGCCAGATGGCTTGAGTATCTGCCTCTGTCATATTAATTTGATTGGCTAGCTTACCAATCCCTGAATCTGCATGAAATCGGCGACTCTCTGTTAGCTCTGCATGTATAGGCTGCAATAATGGAATGCGGCATAGGTCAGCCAACACTGCCCCTGCATCGACCGCTGCCAGCTGATTGGCATCTCCCAACAGTATGAGCCTAGCGCCTGGTTTCACTGCACTAACCAGATGGTTTGCCAACTCCACTCCGAGCATCGATGCCTCATCGACGATAATGATATCTTCACCGAGTGGATTTTTAACATGGTATCGCGGCGTGCCCGTTCGACCAATACCTAAAAGGCGATGGATGGTTTTAGCTTCTTGCAGCTGTAATTGTATTCCGGCTGCATCAAGAGCTGCTTGCAAAGACTCCTGCATTCGCTGAGCGGCCTTACCGGTCGGCGCTGCTAATGCCAAACTTGCGCTATCCGTACTAAATCTGATGCTTTGATGCGCATCTCCCCCACTCTCTGTCGCCTGTTGCAGCGCAATTACTAGCTGAGCAACCGTATAGGTTTTACCAGTGCCTGGACCACCAGTAATAATGCTAAAGGCATTGTTATTGGCGACATTAATTGCCTTTATCTGATGTTCGTGAAGATTTTTGGGTATGGATATATCTAAGGGTGTGATCCTCTGATCTAAAATAGTATTAATATGCGTTGCTAAGTTGTATTCTGCCTGCCAAGAACGATGTAGCCAAAAGGTTATGGATATGGCTTGATCCTGTGTGTTTTGCTTATCTGTTTGTTTATAAATGATAGGTTGATTAAATTTACTTAGGCTATTTATATCATTATCATTATTACTATTAGGTTGAATCTCGGCGAACAAGGCATGTTCATCAATTAAATCTATAAAAGAAGTTAAGTCGGTATTTTTCAATAATTGATATAACCTAGTTATCGTATCGAAACACTTGGCTAACCTCTGTTTTTCATGGTTACTAAGTAACAGCGGCAGCCACAGCTGATTTCTTTTAGCAGATAAAATATCTAGCAATACAAATAGCGACCTTTCATCTGTAGAGTCGTCTTCTGATTGCATATTTGGCTGAACCTCTATCAATGCAAAGAGTGGCGCCGCTAACATCTCTAATAATTGCTGTTGCCACGCATATAGCGCAACTGATTCACCACTGATATGACCTTGCATTGGATACTCATGCTCAGCGGCTTCAATGGTTAAGACAGTATGCCCCTCTTCTAAATGCATCGCCAACATAGTGAATAAGGCCGTAAACAAACCACTATCTGGTGTTTTATCTATTTTTATACTATTAACATTAGGTTCGGCATCGGTCACGTTATAGGCTGAACGCGTTTGCTCGCGGCGCAGCAATATATAATCGCTGACGTTGCTCGCCCAGCTTTGTTGTCCGCCAATTGCTACCTTGCTCTTTTTATTATTGGTATTCATAGTATGCTTGTCTCTATATTGAAATGTTTCATCGATATACATGGTTTGAGCATTTAATCGTCATTTATAGCCTACTAATTACTCTGGTATGCCAAATAACGCGTCCAAACCTTTGGTAAAATCGATTGGAATATCCCAAGTCACTAATCCATAGCGGTCACTGGGCATCGATTCGCGACTGTTAGGCTTATTAGCATCTTGTGATATGGTAGCAGCTGCTTGCGAACTAGGAGCATATACACCGCGTAAAAAAACATACTCTACGGCGCCTAAGTATTTATCTTCATTGCCTACATAATCAGGAATTCTCATCGTAAGGAATCGATGTAATGCCACTTGATAAATTGCGGCTTGTAGCCAATATCCTGCCTTAGACATCGCTTGTTTAAGGGTGTTTTCATCATAGTCACTTAGGCTATTTCCTAGAAAATTACTCTTATAATCGACAACATAATACTTGCCCGCGTGCTCATATACTAAGTCAATCTCACCTCGCAGATAACGATACAAATGCGCCTTGTTTTGTGGCACGAGAGTGACATGCTTGTCTGTCTCATCAGGCAAATACCGCTGAAAAAGCTCACTGATATCCTGTGCTTTAAAGTTCTCTGACAATCCCATATTAAACGCTAATTCAGCAAATCGCTGATTTTTATCAAGCGCAATCAAGGGTTGATTGGATGCCAAGAGTGGCGCATGTAATACCTCTTCAATCCAAGCAATCAACGCCTCATGCTTGGTAGCATCTAGTGAGCTGCTATCCTCCTTCTGCCCTTGTGATCGGCGGCTTTGATTTTCAGCACTGCTATATACCAGTGGCAATTGATAGCTGCTGATCGCTCGATCAATCACCTGAGACCATTGCGATTTATTATTAAAATCAATTTTTTCAAATATTTCATGCAAAAACGTACCGGCATTGGCGCCTTTTATAAAGGTAAAGCGGATATCATCCTCTGGTTTTAGAGCTGTTTCATCGATCTTTTTGAGATATGTCTGACTATTAGGTAATAGCTCAACCGAGCCTAAAGTTTCTGTTATATCAATATCTATAGCATCGTCGATACGCTCATCTATTATCGCCATTGTCTGCGCTGATTCGTCTAACTGACGGGCTAAAGCGGTAAAGCTGGTCTTGGCCCAACCATAAAAATAACTGGTTTTCATCACCTCTGAAAAAGGCGCGTACTCGATAGTTTCTATTGCAGACTTATGAGCGTGTGACTTGGTGACGACCAGTTGAATATTGTCATTTAAGCCTGCGGATTTAATAGAATTACTTGCATAGTTATTGTCATAAAACTCATTAATTTTCTGCGCTCTGAGCATGCCTATCGTGCCTTTAAGCCTATCAGGTAATTCAAACGTTGCTTCTAATGATTCAAACCAATAAAATACTGGTTTACGCTCCATATCTCTTGTGCTGCTAGGATCTCGTAGCACAACATAAAGCTGTTCACTGGCTCTCGTAAATGCCACATAGCCAAGACGCCGTATCTCATCAAAACCTTCTTGTGTCTCGATATCAGTATAATAATCTTCTGTGGTGGCAGAGCCCTGCAATGGTGAGAAACGGCGCTGATTTCCCATTGCTTGGCTTTCTGTTGATTGCCTTACTAGCATTGAAGGCGCTTGTTGAGCGTTGTATAAATACAATCCATAGTCTTCCTTATTACCTGATTTCCTACTGGCATCTCCCATACCGAGCACATAAACAATAGGAAACTCAAGCCCTTTTGACTTGTGAATGGTCATCAGCTGCACACCAGACTCTGTCGGTAATGGATACTGCTTAGCCCAATCGCTATTAGGCGCAGCATCTATGTTTTGTCTAAACCAAGCCAATAGTTCATGCTCACCCATACCAACGCCATACTGCGCCAAGACATCCATCATATGGCGCAAATCCATGATGTGACGATCGCCTTCTGGATGAGCGGCAAGCGCTTGCCAAACACCTTGTGGCTGCACGGGATTACTATCTAATAAGTAATGCAGTGCTGACAAGATCCCAAAGTGCTGCCAACGCTGCGTACCTTCTTTTAGATAGCTAATAAAGTCTTGATAGCTTTTTTTATAATTGACGGCTTTGCTACTAGCACTACTTAAATGACTATCCTCTGTCACTCCTGACTCATGGTCAATCATCATAGCTTTGACGTCTTTGATACTTAAGCCATATAAATGACTGGTCAATACCCGATTGATCATGTCATGACGATATGGATATAACATGGCACTGAGCAGCGCTGCCACATCCTCTGCCATAATGGTTTCAAAGATACTGACATCACTGGTGGTCAAGGTTGGTACATTAAGCTTAACCAGTTCATCCTCAACCTGTTTTAAGTCCTTTTTGGCTCGTGCCAGCACACCAATATCACTAGGCTGAATCGGCTTACCTTTTAAGGTCTGACCGCTGCTAAGCAATGTCGCTATATGACGCGCTGTGATTTCATGCTCATCGTACTCAAGCTCTTTGTCTCTATCATAAGGCAGGTGCAATAGGCTTACTGGCTGAGCAGAGAGCACGTCATTTACTAAGTCACTCACCAATTCACTCACTAAATCGCTATTTAGGTCACTGGTTAGTATGTCTGGCTCATTAAACCAAGATAGCTGATTTTCTTCTTTATGTGCTTTGATGTGCTGATAATAAATACCAGTACCCAGCTGCGACAGTTTATTCTCAGCAGTCGTTGCATCAGCCATACCGAACCAGCAATTTAGGGCATTAATCACGCCCGCATTCGAGCGGCGATTGATACCGAGCGTCCAAAGGGCACTTTTATCAAACTGAGCTTTCATATAGTTATAGTTGGCTACATCGCCGCCACGAAACCCATAAATAGCCTGCTTAGGATCTCCAACCAATAGTAAAAATTCATGGCTTGTCTTCTTGGTAGCTGAATTTGCGTCATTATCAGCAACCTTGCCCTTTTTCTTTGGCAAGTAAATACTTTCAATCATAATGGCTTGCTCGCCATTGATATCTTGCGACTCATCAATCAGAGCGACCGGATAGTGGTGACGAATATAACGTGCCAGCTTCTCTCCTTGCCGACCTGTTAACGCTTGATTTAAGCGCACCATTTGCAGACTAAAGGTCGTCTCACCGCGCTCTTCTAAGATGACTGGCAGCCTGTCACGAACTGCCAGCACTATTTGGCGATTAAGAGCAGCTGACACCAACAAAATATGCTGATTTAAACTGTCAAGCATATCTAAGATAGCCATTAACCTGCTAATAGTCTCTAGCGCAAAAAGCGTCTGATGCTCTTTTTCTTTATTCTTATTGAAATTCTTGATTTTGCCATCTTCACCTGGATATCTGGCATCTTGTAGCGATGTCAGTATTTTGTTTTGACGCTCATTTAAATAGCTATTAAATGAGCGCTGATATTCAGCTATCTTCTGATGCACCTCAATAATGGCATCAAAATGATTCATTAAATTAGAGCGCCCATTAAACCCTTGAGACTTTCGATAATCGGGGTTTAAATACGGCTGAATATCTGCTAAATCCAACTGAGAAAACTCATTAAGTAGTCGCTCATACAAGCTAAAGTCAAAATATTGCTCCAGCTCTATCTCATCAATCGGCGCAGAGATAAAGTTAAGCGAGCGCGTCACATACTTTTTATGATCACTCATCGCAGTCAGCTTGCCTTGTTGCTCCATTAGCGCATAGAGTTTGGGCTGCTCATGATGCAAGCGGCTTTGAAACTGACGCAGCTCATCATGAATGATACTGTCAGTCACCTGCTCAATACTACTGTCTTCAATAATAGCCATGCCTTGCTGATGACCGGTTTCGCTGCTGTACTCCTTTAGCCATTTTTGCGCCAAGCTATCGAGCGTACCCACAAACAATTTATCTAAGGTCGTTAATACCAACGCGGTCCGTCTGATAGCTTCCGCCATTGGATAGCTGTGTACATGATCCAGCAAATACCCGACGAGATGCAGGTTAATCGGATCTTGCATGATGCTATCTAAACGCACATATTTGGCCTGTGCTACCAACCAGTCTTCACGCTCTTTTTTTGCCTGTGTACGCTTTGCAGCAGCAGCTTGCTTATCAGAGGCAAGGTCTTGATTGAACTCATCAGTATTTAAATCTGTACTTAATCTTTTGCCCTCTTGTTTATCCTTATCACTTTTAGGCGTCACCTGTAATATATTGGGATACAAAGCCTCCTTATTATTAGGTTCGGCACTTAGGCTATTGACCCATTGTAATAGCTGATAAAAATCCACCAAACGATCATGAATACGCTGACGCATCTCAGCGGCAGCAGCTCGAGTAAAAGTCGTGGCAATGATTTGCTCTGGCGCGCGCCGTGCTTCAATGAGCAGGCGCAATACAATACCTGTCAGCGTCCAAGTTTTCCCTGTACCAGCTGAAGCTTCAATCAGATGCTTGCCCGTTAGATCGACGTCAACTGCCGGTATGACATCATTCTTACGTTCAGGCACAGCAGACGAAAGCATCTCATCTGAATATTCCTCCAATAAATTCAGCTGTGCAGAGTGGTCAATGATAGCGGTTTGGTCAGTAAAATCTGTCATATGGGCGGATACTTTTCATTATTATTTATTAGAGCAAAAGATCAAAAAAGAAACCATTCTAAATCATGGGCTATCTAAGTTAGTTAACGCATTAAACATCGGCTCATACAGTGGCTGGGCTAATGTCGTCAACGCCGCTGATAACGCTTTAAACGCATCTTGGTCACGTAGTACATATTGCCAAATGGCATGCTGCGAGCAAGTATCATATACCGCGCCTGAGTTATAGTTAGGTCTTAACCAGTCCGAGAAATCCGCACGTTTTGGCCAATAGCTGCCACCGTCACCTCCTTCAGATTTTAGACACTTATCCAGGTAATTAAGGGCATATTCTGGGAGTAATGTAATAGGTACTTGACCCGATAGATTGGCAAAAATCGCCCACTTAATGATCTCAACCACTGCGTCTTCATAGGCAATTGGGCTTAGTTTAAAGGCAATTGCTTTATCATATTTTTTAACATGTGAGCTAGACTTATTAAAACGCCAAATACTCACGCCATCATTGAGTGCCACTTGCTCAACAGTGGTACGTCTGGCAACTTGCCAATATAGATGTGACAACCAAAACTTGAGTAAATGCCTAGGATTGGCAGAATTGGGCAATATATTTAACCACTGCTTGGGTGATTGCTTAGCATAGGGCACGCCCGCCTGAATATGAGAGTGGCTGTTCCGCTCATTTGTCGGGACTGATGTTGGTGCGGCTGCTGATATCGGTACTAATCCTTTTATCTTAATAATATTAGGTAGTAGCTTGAGCAATGACTCATTGTCAGTACAATTTAATACAGCCGCCAGTTCTATCTGAACAGGGTACTCGGCGGTTGGCGTTAGTAGCTGCAAACCACTTGCGCTATCTTCTCCTACCTCATCAAAACCATTAGCCATTAACTGCTCTTTGAATTCCAAACATTGCTGTTGCAATTTTTGTTGCTGATTGGGCAATGCCGTTTGACGAGTGACACCTGCTGGCATGATTTTTTGATACATTAAAATGGGCGTCGTAGTTTTAGCCTCTGTATTAGCATCCTTCGTTTCAGCTGTATCAGTGCCTAACTGTTTAATCAGATGATCTTTGATTTGATAAGTAGTCAGGCTATCTAGAAACAATGGCTCTTGATGCGACAGTGCTTCTTCACCTTGCACCACATGTACCTTTTGAGACCGCAAAAATGCCTTGGCAGGATGGCGCACTTGATAAGCTAATGCCCCTTCAATATCTATTTCTCCAATGTTAAATACGCTATCGGTTAAAGCTTGGGTGAATGCCGCTGTCATGCTACTGGCATCATTAGAATCGACAACAGCCTCTAGCGCCAGTATATCAACCAATGCAGACAAGGCTTCATTGCTTACTTGACCGAGCTGACCCAAACCGTGACCTGAGCCATTACCAAACACCTGAGCGATTGACTCATACTGTGCTTTTGTAGGCAAGCCAACCAGCTGTATCTGCTCACTCGATGCTCTGCTCTTTAGGGTATGAAATACCGCTTGCCACAGCGGCGCAGGCGGGAATTGCTTTTTTTGCGCCAATTTGGTTTTACGCATGGCTGTATTTAATAAAACATCCAGCTCATCACTCATATTGATAGAGCTATTATTCTGAACATTATCTTCCGTACCAGCAGCTGCACTCTGGTCACCTTGCTCAAAAATATCTACGTCTTCAATGTCTGTCTCAAACAGACTCTCATGAAAAGGCAACGCAGGATGCTCAGTTACTAGCCATTGTTTAATCAATTTAGGCAGATAGCGTTTGAGACTCTCGGTGGTTGGGTCAATATTTTCAGGTAATGTTGCTAAGTCTTCAAACGAGTTCACCTGCCACTGCACCTCACCCTGTAAGAACTGTAATAGCTCACTCACTGGGTTGGCTGGCAGATGCTCATGCGTGTCCGTTAGGCTCTGACCGTTGTAGAACATCCAGCAAGCACTGCGCGCACACAGCAGTGCATCTAAAAATGCCCCATTATCATCGTCTTCACTGACTCTATCACCGCGGCGGGCATTGGTCGCTTTCATCAAATCATATCGATTATCACGGTCACGCCCAGGAAACTCAGAGAGATCCATATTGAGCATAACCACCAACTCAAACGGCACGTTTCTTAATGCACCAAATTTACCAAAGGTAATCACACCGGTAGGCTCGGCACTGACTTGCTGACTTTCAAGCTCCGCTTCGATACTATCTAGCATAAAGCTAAGCTTAAGAGGCAGCTGCTCCACACCTGCCAGCCGTTGCTCTACTTCTCTATTGGCGCTATCGCCACTGGAGTACTGTCTATAGTGACGATTGGCTCGCAAACCTGATTTAAAGCCATTCATGGCGTTATAGATGGCGCGCATGGTACGCGTTTGATCAACATCGCCAAAGTAGCGATGGATAACTTGCGTCTCAATCTGATCAAGCCACTCTTCTGCTTTCATTTTTTGTGTATGGTCATCACGTCTTGCAACCAAACCACTATAAATGCGGCAAAGCGCTTCAACAATTAATGCATCGTTTAAGCTCACTTGTGGCAGTGGCAAACTCATTTCTGGTAATGCGGTACGTGGCCATTCATCGTCATGCAGAGCATATAAGCAGTTGCTTAACTCAGCCTCTGGCATCACCAGACCCAGTGTCAATCTGTCTAATGCTTGCGCGAAGCTAAAACGGTAGTCATAGTCATTAACATCCAAGGTTTGCTTAAGATGCCGCTCATCAAACCCACGGATAAAGCCCGCCTCTATCAATAAGTCACAACCACGGCTCATTTGCTCATGAGTCAGTCCAAAGCTTTCAAATAATGGCGGCAGCATCAACCAATCTAAGACCTCAGCTGCTTCAAAACGAGCACTTTGGCTACCCAACAGCTTGTAAAAACCAATAATAGCCTCCCATAATTGGCGAATGTCGGCATCGACAACACCAGTGACTTTAGCAGGTAATGTCAAACCGTCTTGACCTTTACCATTGACAAAAATAGAGCCAATCAGCGCATGATGACGCTCAACATCGGGTAGCAGCACAACAATATCGGAGATATGGCGCTTTTTCTCGCCAGATTTGACAGGTTCATTTAGCCAGCTTCCAATCATAATACGTAGTACTTCAAGCTGACGCTGTAAACTATGACATGAATGAATGCTTAGGCTATTATCTTGAGAAGAGATTGCCCAAAAACGCTCTTTCTCAAAGCGCTTATTCTCCAGCACCTCATCGTCATACCAAGCTGTTGCTTGTTTATCCTCATCAAAGCTTAGCGCTATTTGCTCACCCACCGCTTGTGAGACGGTAGCAGCTGCTGCGTGCTGGGTAGATTGCTCATCCAGCATCAACACATCGTTTTGCAAACGCCTTAATAAGCTTGGACTCCGCTGCACATCTTGGGCATCTTGGACAATGACATCATCATAAACCCTCTTATCTGTACCACTATCAAAATTATCTTGCCACTCTACTGTTTCTTCTTGGTATTGCTCGTTACCCGACAAATTAGCAAGCATGGCAAAAGTATCGCGTGACTGTTTGCCCAAACGTGACAGCAAACTATGACCATAATCACGTAAAAATACGCTTTCAGGGTTAATAATCCGTTGGCGCTGTAGCCACGATTTATCAACGATATCTGCCCAAAACAGCTTAGATGGGTTGTAATGTAATAAGGTGATGTTCATGTACTTTGACAAACGCTGTAAAAAATCAAGCTCAGTCTGCGGCAATTGCTGTATGGTAAAGATACGCAGTACTTTGGGCAACTGAGCACGCTCATCTGCTTTGTTGTCTTTTAACGCTAACCAAAAAGCACGCTCTAGTGCCACACGGTGTAGATGAACGTCAGCAAACAAATGCGACCACAAGAAGCGCTGCGCAGCTTCTAACTCAACATAATGCTCCACAAGCCATTCAGGCGTGCCGCGCGCATATTTATCAAAGCGCAATGATAAAGCATCTTTCTCTGCTATCAATACATCTACATTAAGCGGCTTATTATGCGACCACAGCGCTAACCAGTCCTCACGGTGGGTCAAGTAGCGATTAAACACTCTTGCCAAATCACTTGCCAGCTGCCAAATGCGGGCGTCTTGTTGTGCCTTGTCCTTTACAATGTCTTGCCCTACATTGTCTTGCGCAGCTGCTGGCGTCTCATCAATCAAAGACGCTAATAAGGGATGAACTGGATGATTTTCGTCTTTAACAATCGACTCTTGGTAATAAGTTAGATAGCCAAACAACCGCCATTGCATCACTGTTGGGGATAATACTGCCACTTCTGGTACATTTAGGGTGACTGCTTCAGGATTCTGCGCTAATAAATATGCGTTATGGCGAGTTAACACATCCTGCATAAGTGTCCACTGATACTGACCCCAAAACTGAGTGCGCACCAAGGTACTAATGCCCGCACGACTAGCAATGGTTTTGTCCAACCAATCACCCAATACCATTGATGGCACAATGACAATAAAAGGCTCAAACACAGGCTGATTCTTAGACTGATATTGTTTAAGCAGTTGATCAACAAGATTTTCGGTACGGTGCGACTGGATAATGGTAAACATAGAGGATAGTCTGATTGAGATGATAGAATAATAGGATGGATAATATGTGCTCAAGATAGCACGCAAACATTCACAGTAAAGTGCTGAGTCTTATAAAAATATTATAGACAATACTCGTCAATCCATCATTAGCAGTCGTTAATGCATAACATTTCTGCTAGCATGATGCCGCTGAGTCAAACTGAATGGGTAAACACTCATGTATATCCGCTATAGATTCTCTGATAAAGCGGGTGATAATCTGGCTATCAGTTTGCCATTGTTCGCGATTGTTTACTAGCATATAAACCAGCGATGAAAACACACTGCGACAACAGGTGTCGTGCGTTTTACCTCCATTTTTAGTAATGAGACAATTTAATATTATGCCCTTGCGTCCCATTGATGCCATTTTCGTTCACCCTAAACGACGTTTATACGTCGTCTACTACCGCGGTGCGCTTTGGCAATTGCCCCGTATGAAAATAGATGATCAATCTTGGCAAAATAGACAGCCATATAAAGATGACAGCCGCGGACTCTATCTGAGTATTCATCAGGCCATAAGCGACCCTATTTTGGCGCAGAAACTACGAACCCTGAATCTACCTATAGCGGTACGTGGTAGCACCTTATCACGCTTTGAGGCATGGTGGGAAGTTCATGGCTTTGAATGGCTTAAAGACAAACTAAAAGCAGGGCAATCACCGTTAGCAGCACATCAAGCCGCCACAAAAACGATTGACAATCAACCCTCTTCGCCTTCAAACTACCTCTCTGCTCTGGTAAGTAACGATACCAATGCGCATCAAGAGCAAGAAACCATCGCTATCACACAAGAGACAACTGATGTTTTTTCGGATATGCTGGCGGATTTAGCAGATGAAGTGCTGCATCAACCGCGCTAAACCACTTTTAAACCAACAATAAGAAGATCGGTACTATATGAAAGACTATAAGCTGCTACTGGCTGGGCTCATTTTACTGCTGCTGATTATTTTTATCGCCATCTTTACTTGGTTATGGACCAGCAATCGTAAAAACATAGACCCTCTGCCCATTATGTCAAATGAGAGTGAATCTACTGCTGCAGCGGAAGAAGAGGGAGAGACAGTTGCCAAAAGCACTTTGCACATACAAGCAGAAGAAAAGCTGAAAGCGCCTTTAGACGCTGTGATTTCAAGCTTTCAATCTCGCTACCCCAATGTAGAAATTATGACAAGCTATGTCGCATCTGCTGGCCTTTTGACACTGTCAGATAACAAAGTAGCCGATCATGAGTCATCTTCATTTATTGTTGATACCGACATTATTATTGCTGATGGCAATTTATCAGCAGCGCGCTTGGCACCACTACAAGAAAAATTAAAAATAGCACAAGAAAAGCAAAATTTGAGCAAGGCAAAAAATGGCATGGTAGAAGATACCATCGATGCAGATAGCGATGCTGATGAAATCGCTGCTAAAGGTGAGACTGATAATACCAATACTCGCAGTCTTATATCGTTTAGCTATGCCTTAAAAGACACGAAAAAGGTAGACGGTGTCATCCTGACTCAAAATCCTATTGCTCTTAACTTTCGAAACTTTTTACTCTCAAGTACAGGGCAAGACATCTTAAAACGACATGACTACGAAAATATCGATGGTTATCAAAACGATATGGCAGACCTATTTAAGTCAAATACACAAGGCAAAAAAGCAACAGGCGAGCTTTCAGTAGATGTCGCTGATGCTATCAGCATTGCCAAATAACGACAAAACGCTCTATTTTCTTGGCAGTATTGATTTTATAAAGGCTTTTTTCTACAATAGCACTCTATTATGCGCCTATAGCTCAACAGGATAGAGCAGTTGCCTCCTAAGCGATCGATCCGAGTTCGAGTCTTGGTGGGCGCACCAATCCAATACACTGTTAAAAAGCCCTATAGCATTTATGCTATAGGGCTTTTTTATGCCTCAACTATCTATAGATAACCATAGCTGCGTTCTGTATAAAAAACCCACTAAGCATCTACTGACGCATTATTGAGGTTCGATACAAGAATCTAAGCTTAGCCAAACTGAAAGGCTGATATCTGAGTCTTCATCACTTGCTCAGAATATACTTTATGACCCTTATCGCTCCCTGCTGCGCCTACGACAACCATTAAGGGTAGCAAATGCTCTTCTGCTCCTAATAAGTGAGCATCCAATGCATGAGGAGCTTGAGCCCAATGAGTCAGTGCTGCGAAGCGCTCATCTGAATCTGCTTCGACAGTGTTAGTCAGCCATTCATCAAAACTCTCTGATGGCGCGGTAAAGTTGCTATCGCCATAGCCGCCCATATTATGAAAACTCATGCCACTGCCTACGATCAATACCCCTTCATCGCGTAATGATGAGATTGCCTTGCCTGCGATTAGATGCGCTTTAGGATCGAGATCATGACGTAACGATAACTGTACTACTGGGATATCCGCATTAGGGAACATAAGTTTTAACGGGATAAATACTCCATGATCAAAGCCTCTTGCAGCATCTTGTTTATTGGTTAAACCTGCTTTAGTGAGCAGATTACCTATATGTTCAGCCAATACTGGCTCGCCCGCTGCCGGATAAGTCAGCTGATAAGTATGCTCAGGGAACCCATAATAATCATAAATCAGTTCAGGTTGCTCGCTCGTGGTAATACTAAACTCAGCTGTTTGCCAATGAGCACTAATGATCAAGACCGCTTTAGGGCGCTGTGGCAAGCGAGTTGAGATACCTTTTAAAAAATCTGCCATTTGATGCCAAGTATCAGCTGGCTGCCACGTCATAAAAAAACAAGGACCGGCACCATGAGGTATAAACAATACTGGCTGCGTGGCTGAGATAGCCTCGTTATTCATTAGCTTTACTCCATTATTTTTATTAAAACTACCAAGATGAACGGGCACACTTCCATTGGAATTTGATAGTTTTACAAAATGCTCAAACGTATCGAAGCAGATCAAAGTCACAAGCAAGTGAGCATCGCTTCCTTGTCTTATACAGGTTACCTACTTTTAGCCTAATTACCATTAATTCATAGGGAGACTTACTAGTAGCGATTATTAAACACCATCTAGTTTTTCTGATAACGCATTATCCATACTGAGATAACCGCCACCTTGTATTGCCAGAGCAATCAAAGCGACCATCAATACTAAGGCATATTCATAGCCACCATCAGCGACAAACAACCCATTACTTATATGAACAGAAAAGATAGCAACGAGCATAGTAAATGCAGCGACTAGTGCAGCTGGTTGTGTCAGCAATCCTAATACCAAGGCAAGACCACCAAAAAACTCAGCACCCCCTGCCAAGATTGCCATCAATAAACCAGGCTCTATGCCTATACTGCTTAGCCACCCAGCCGTGCCAGCCAGCCCATTACCGCCAAACCAACCAAATAGCTTTTGAGCACCATGCGCTGCCAAAATAAAACCGACCGGTACACGAAGGATTAAAGCGGCAGCGCCTGCTCTAGATAGCAATATTTTATTTAATATTGATGTTTTCATTGTTACTACTCCATTAGGTACATTTTAAAAAGGATGTTTAATCTCTTTCGATACCCGTACTTTACTATCAACACAGCAAAAGAGTAAGATAGATAATATTGAGTAATTAACAACATATTATTGATAATGGCTTTGATATTTAGTTTTGGTATTTAATTTTGATGGTGAAATAAAGGTAGAGCAATATATGGATAGAATCGATGCGATGCGTGCCTTTGTGGCAGTGGTGACCGAAGGCAGCTTTAGCAATGCAGCAAATACCTTGCAGACATCACCGCAACTGGTGAGTAAGTATGTGTCTAAGCTGGAAGAACAGCTAAATAGTCGCCTGCTTAATCGTACTACTCGTAAAGTCAGCCTTACCGAAGCTGGTAATCATTACTTTGCTCATGCGCAGCAGATTTTACTTAGTATTGATGACATGGAGTCACAATTAGGTGGCTTACAGCAGAATCCCAAAGGCGTCTTAAGAATCAGTGCACCAGTATCCTTTGCTTTAAAACATATGGCCAAGTTAATCACTGACTTTCAGATGCGTTATCCATTGGTCACTGTCGATTTACAATTGACGGATCGTAAAGTCGATATTGTCGAAGAGGGTTTCGATGTGGCTCTTCGTATTGGACAATTAAAAAACTCATCACTGATTGCTAAGAAGATCGCACCCATTCGCGTGGTTTTATGCGCCGCGCCTGAGTATCTCAAAAAGCATGGCACGCCTACTCAACCTACAGACTTAGAGCATCATCGCTATTTGCATTATAGCTATATGAATATGGACAGCAAGGATACTATTCACCAATTATTAAAAGCAAAATACCTCAAGCAAGGTAGCGAGTTTCGTAGTAATAATGGGGATGTATTGGTGGAAGCAGCTATTGCAGGCGCAGGTATGGTATTACAGCCGACGTTTATTATCAGTAAAGCAATTAGCAGTGGCAAACTAGTCGTCGTGTTACCAGAACTTGAACCTGAGGCTTTGGGCTTATATGCAGTCTATGCCCACAGAAAACTACTGCCACATAAGATGAGGTGCTTTATTGATTTTATGGAGGGATATTATGGGTCGCTGCCGTACTGGGACGAATCTATACCTTAGCTTTTATTAGGCTTAACGGTAATGACGCGTTTATTAAACTAGCACTCGTCAATGCTCACGCATAGATTTATATTTTAATTGAAACCATAGTGTATTCATATTTTCTCACGCTTATAATCAAACCCTTCTTCATCATAAATCTGATAAGTTACGTCCAGCAATGTTTTTAGCAGCTCTGATTTGTCAAAATGCCTGATACTCATTACAATTGGCGAGGTTAAATGACCATCCTCAAATGGAATATAAGACACTTCTTGACTACGCAGATGCTCAAGCGTTTTTGGCACGATGGTCAAGCCTTCACCTGCTGCTACTAACCCTAACGCAATATGTAACTCACGTACTTCAGTCAGATAATTGGCTTTTAAGTTACGGGCTTCAAACAACTCCAAAACATAATCAATAAAGCTGGGGCGCGGCGCTGTTGGATATAGCAATAGATTTTCATTGGTTAAATCCATCAGATTGATACTAGTACGATTCTCCTTTACAAGAGCGTGATTGATAGGAACTGCAACAATCAAACTCTCTTCTCTAAGGACCATTCTTCTAATAGAAGCATCTTCAAATAACAACCTTCCAAATCCTACGTCTATTTTACCATCTACCAATCCTTGCGTTTGCTGCCAAGAGTTTAACTCATATAATTTAATCTCTATATTTGGATAGACCTCTCTGAAGCGCGCAATCACTTTTGGCAATATGCCATATAATATCGACGATACAAAACCTATCGATAGTGAGTTGTCAAAACTCCCCTTACGAAAGGTCATCGCACGAAGATCATCTGATTTTTTTATGATCTGAAGCGCATGATCATAAAAGAACTCACCAGCTTCAGTAAGTTTTAGAGGCCGGTTATCCCTATCAATCAGCGTGACGCCTATCTCTTCCTCCAATTGCCTTATCTGACGGCTCAGTGGTGGTTGTGAAATAAATAAACGCTCGGCGGCCTTATTAAAACTTTTCTCTTCTGCTACCGCTACAAAATAGCGTAAATGTCTCAATTCCATTGAATATTATTCCTTGAGTGACCTATAAGGTTATCGATACCTAAAGAACATAACATGAGGCAGGTTAGTTATCAAAATACCTAAAAAGTATTAATAACAGACTAAATAGGTCTTAGACATGATGTTATCTAGCAATTATAGTTCTTATTAAGCATAAGGAAGTAAGACTGATAAATTAAGGACAGATATGATTCGCTCAATTAACACCCTGCTAGTACCGATACCGACTATTAGAGAGCACAAGCTCGCTTGTACGGTCATGAGAGAGCAAGTACTAGTTTTAGTGCATATTCAAACAGAAGATGGCTATGAAGGTTGGGGCGAAGCGACCACCATTGGTGGTCTAAGCTACGCTGAAGAAAGTCCTCATAGCATCAAAACCAATATCGACACCTACTTTACGCCTCTTTTATTAAAAGAACAGCCAGCGAGCACAGCAAAAGCCATGCAGCTGCTAAATCTTCATATCAATGGCAATCGCTTTGCAAAGTGTGCCATCGAAACTGCCCTACTCGACATTGAAGGCAAACGCCTAAACCTACCAGTAAGTGAGCTGATTGGTGGCCGTGTCCGCGATCGCATCGAAGTAGCATGGACGCTTGCTAGCGGCAATACAGCGACCGATATCGCAGAAGCTGAGCGCATGATTGAGCAAAAGCGCCATCGCATTTTTAAATTAAAAATCGGTAGCAATCCGATTATTGATGATGTTGCCCACGTATTGGCTATCAAAAAAGCGCTACCTGATTGCCGTATCACAGTTGATGTTAACCAAGCATGGACAGAACTTGAGGCAATGCAAGGTATTAGCTTATTACAAGCTGGCGGCGTTGAGTTAATAGAACAACCTATCTCAATGCGCAATAAAGCCGCACTAAAACGTTTAACTGAACATTTTGATGTAGCTATCATGGCGGATGAAATTGTCCAAGACCCTCAAAATGCTTTTACCTTAGCAGCAGATCATTGTGCCGACGTCTTTGCCGTGAAAATCAATCAAGCAGGCGGATTAAAAGCTGCTTGTCTAATTGGGCAAATGGCACATCTAGCAGGTATCGAGCTTTATGGTGGCACGATGCTTGAAGGTCCTATCGGTACGGCAGCGTCTGCCCATGTGTTCTCGACATACCCAAGTCTCAACTTCGACACTGAACTGTTTGGTCCTTTACTATTAACCGAAGACGTTTTAGTACAGCCTCTTGATTATCAAGATTTTGGTTTAAATGTACCTACGGGCGCAGGTCTTGGCATCGAAGTAGATAGTGATAGAGTCTATCACTACGCCAAACAAGCACTGCCAGCATCACCTAAATCGTCAAAGCCGGTATTTGCTCCTGACGCTCAAGTAGAAGCGCTGTAAAAGTCAGCCAAATTACCTTTCATCACGTATAAGGAAATAATTATGTTATACCACGTCAGAATGGATGTCTTAATCCCAACAGATATGGATGCCGATAAGGTCAACGAGCTTAAAGCCACCGAAAAAGCATTATCACAAAAGCTGCAAGAGCAAGGTAAATGGCGTCATATTTGGCGCATAGCCGGTCAGTATTCTAACTTCAGCATCTTTGATGTTGACAGTAATGAAGAGCTACACGACATTATGATTTCATTACCGCTCTATCCGTACATGAAGGTTGAAGTCACGCCATTATTACGTCACCCATCATCTGTTCGTAGTGATGACAGCTAAGAAGCTAAGCGCATAAGATTACTTTTAAAGAGATCAAGATATTGAACAAGGTGGCTTGATACACTTTTTTAATCACTAATATTTAATTATTTAAATAGTCCTCAACAAGGAGAGAGACATGGAACGCAGCCAAATTGAAGCATTAGCCACTCAGTTCATCAAAGGCAAAATCGACTTCCCTGAGCAAGTCAATCCACGCGTACAAGAGATTGTCTTGCGTATCGTGACCGACCTTATGCAAACCATTAACGACTTAAAAATCACTGCCGATGAATATTGGTCTGGCGTTGAATTTATCAGTGATTTGGGTAAAGAAGCTGGTTTGTTATCACCGGGTCTTGGTTTTGATCACTTCATGGACTTGATGATTGAAGAAGATTTAAAAGCAGCAGGTCTTGATGGCGGGACTGTACGTACTATTGAAGGTCCACTCTATGTCGCTGGGGCACCAGAAGAAAAAGGCTTTGCGCGTCTTGATGACGGCACTGACAATGGCACGGTACTATTTATGCAAGGCATTGTCTATAGCGAAGATGGAAAACCGCTTTCAAACGCTAAAGTTGAAGTATGGCATGCCAATAGCTTAGGTAACTACTCTTTCTTTGATGAATCACAGTCTCATTTCAACTTGCGTCGTAGCATCATTACCGATGAAAACGGAAATTATGCATTCCGCAGCATCGTGCCGCTTGGTTACTCGGTACCACCAGAAGGAATGACGCAAAAAGTATTGGGCGCGCTAGGACGTCATGGTCATCGCCCAGCTCACATTCATTTCTTTGCCAGTGCTGACGGTCATCGCAAACTGACCACGCAGATTAACATCGATGGCGATGAATACCTGTGGGATGACTTTGCTTTTGCAAGCCGCGAAGGTTTGGTACCAGAGGTAACGATGGTTGAAGATGCGGACAAACTAAAAGAAAAAGCGCTTGATAAGCCTTACGCAAGTATCGACTTTGACTTTCATTTAGTAAAAGACATTGACCAAGCTATACAAGGCAGCGAAGTAGAACGCCGCCGTGCTCAAGGTTAATGAGCACTCATATTAAATAGCAATCATTAATAACTATTAGCCACTTACGTTTGATATGTCCTCAATTGCCGTATCAAACGTCAGCTTCTAATCTCATTTTACACCGTCATTATACAAGGAAGGCAGCCATGAGCGAGCGTATCAATCTAGTACCTGAAGGATCAGACATCACTATTGATGATTTTTTAGAAGAGAACAGTGAAAAAGGGATTTATCGCCTGCATCGTAGCGCCTTCACTAACGAAGAGTTGTTCGAGCTTGAGATGAAGTACATCTTTGAGAGCAATTGGGTATATTTGGCTCATGAGTCTCAAGTTCCTGATAACAATGACTACTACACTTCATACATTGGTCGTCAGCCCGTCATTCTTGCCCGCAATAAAGAAGGCGAGCTGCACTGCATGATTAACTCATGCTCCCACCGCGGCGCGCAGCTATGCCGACATAAAAAAGGCAATAAAGCCACTTACACTTGCCCGTTTCATGGTTGGACCTTTAACAACTCAGGTAAGCTGCTTAAAGTTAAAGACCCAAGACATGCAGGCTATCCAGAATGCTTTAATAAAGAGGGCTCGCACGACCTAAAACAAGTGAAGATGGCCAATTATAAAGGCTTTATCTTTGCCAGCTTAAATGATGATGTGCAGCCAATCGAAGATTGGCTTGGTGGCTCTACCAAAATTCTTGACATGATTGTCAATCAGTCGCCAGAAGGTCTAGAAGTGTTACGCGGCACCTCAACCTATACCTTTGATGGTAACTGGAAACTACAAGCTGAAAACGGTGCCGACGGCTATCACGTATCAGCCGTCCATTGGAACTACGCTGCGACAACTGCGCGCCGCAAAGAAGCTGAAGCTGTCAAAGAAGACAATATCAAAGCCATGAACGCTGGCAAATGGGGTCGACAAGGCGGTGGGTTTTATTCTTTTGAAAACGGTCACATGCTGTTATGGACACAGTGGGAAAACCCACAAGACCGTCCAAACTACGCTTATCGCGATGAGTATGTCGCCAGCTACGGTGAAGCCATGGCGGACTGGATGATTGAACGCTCACGTAACTTATGCCTATATCCAAACGTCTACATCATGGATCAGTTCGGCTCACAAATTCGTATGCTCCGCCCTATCGCGGTTGACAAAACTGAAGTTAGCATCTGGTGTATCGCACCAAAAGGCGAAAGCGATGAGTCACGTGCACGCCGTATCCGTCAATATGAAGATTTCTTTAACGTTACTGGTATGGCAACACCTGATGACTTAGAAGAGTTCCGCTCATGCCAAGAAGG